>CASFSL010000023.1 GCA_949297365.1 uncultured Bacteroidales bacterium
GGCGGTGAGCCGCTGCGCGTCGCCCGCAATGCCGAGCAACCGGACGGTTGCCATCCACTTGCCCGCATCGTCGCCCTCAGTTATCTTCGTAAAATGCAGTTCCACCTCCGAGGGCGTACCGTGGGTACCCGTGGCGAAGTCAAGTGTCCCTGCCGCTCCGCTCAGCGTGCCCTCGATGCTCTCTATCCTGTCTGCAGCGTCGCCCGCCGGCTCGATGACGAGGGTCAGCTGCCGCACCTGCTGATGCATCACAGCGGTCAGTTCGTAATCGGTGTCGGCTTCTATCTCTGCCTCCTGCACGGAAGTGAAGAGCCAGCCGGGGGCATTGTTGATGAACAAATCGGCGGCGTCTCCGTGGGCTTTGGCTACGGTGGCGATAGTGCCGCTGACGGTGATGTTTTCAGGGGTATTATACGCCGCAAGTGTGTAGTTGCCGGGGGCAAAGAGGTAATCCGGCGCATGGGTCTCTCCGGTCTCTGTGCCTGCGTAGTCGCCCATCGTCACTGTCCACTCCGCAGGGGTGTCCACGCCGTCGCCCCGGTCAGTCCAGTCGGCAGTGACGGTGATCTTGCCGTAGTCGGGGTGCGGCGTGTCGTGAAGCTCGTCCTTCACGCAGGAGGTCGCGGCAAGCAGCAGGGCTGCCGCTAAAAGTGATGTCTTGTATATGCTGTTTGTCTTCATCGTATATATTGTTTTATCGTGCTTCCGGTCCGTGGCCGCCGGCGGTCCTCCCCACTCCGTGGGTCCCCTCCCTTTTCGGGAGCCAACGCCGCCCTGCGGCCACGACCGCTCCGCACGACATCCATTAATCAATCAAAATAATTTCCAAACCAATGTCACTCCGGCGTTAATCGGGCCGATCCAGTGTTTCGTCCCGTTGCCGCTGCGCACCCGCACTCCGTCTATCACATCGTATCTCTCCGTATCGGCGTTCAGGTAGCCCAGTCCGAGGGTGAAGTCAAGTGCCAGTGCCTTGTTCAGCCGCAGCTGGTAGCCGCCGGTGATGCCGCCGCCCAGAAGGTCGCCCTGACGACCGGTGCCGGAGAACTTGTAGTTGAACTGTCCGGCCTTGAACATCGCGCCTACATACCAGGCTTTCTTCTCGCCCAGATACCAGCGCACCTCCGGCATTACTTCCCAGAGGGCATAGCGGCGGGCGTTGTCATTCCATGTCCACGAGGTCCACGAGCCGTTCACCATAATGCCCACGGACGGACTGATGCGCCACTCGATGCCAAGGTCGGGTGTGAGCGTGGCCCAGCGCAGCAGGTTGGCCCGCAGGGAGAGGGTGTAGCTGTCAGCATCTCCGGCTTTCACGGCAGACAGGCGTTCCGCCTCTGCTTTCGCTTGCTCCGCCGCAAGGCTGTCGGCCTTAGCCTGCTCTGCGGCAAGACGGGCCTGTTCTTTCTCACGCGCTATGCGTTCCTGCTCCTGTTTCTGTTGTTCCAACTGTTGCTGCTTGGCCTGTTCCGCAGCCGCTCTTTCCTGTTCGGCACGCTCGGCGGCCAGCCTCGCTTCCTCTGCCTCGTCCTTGCCCGCAGGGATGACTATCCGCACGGTCACATAGTCGCCGCTGCCGGAATGGTTCTTCGTAATGAAGCACTCCTCGGTCAGTTTCTGTCGTACAATCAGTTCGGACTTCACGCGGTTGGAACGGACTCTCGACATGGCGAGATTTTCCGCCTCGTCCTGTCCTGCCGTGCTGTAACCGTCCACATAGAGCGGCAGCTTGCCGTCGAGGATATCCGTTCTGTGATTCCCGATACACTCCTCCAGTCGGACCAGCTCTGTGTCATTGCCGCTGTACGGGACATAAAACATATCCCTGTCGGAGACGAAGCGGAAGGTGTAGACCGTATCGCCCTTCTCCTGTGCCGACAGAGGCAGCAGGAATAAAGCGCAGATGGCGGTCGCTATGGTTCTCAAAGTCTTGCTCATATATTCATATTTGGTTTATCGGTTTGCTGTTGGATACAAAAAGCCCCGGTGACATACAGGCACGGCTTTGCCTTGCACTGTATGCAGCCGGGGGATATGAAGTATGCCCGCCTGCGCGTTGCTGCGTGGCGGTGAGGTCTGCGGGAGATGTAAATTTTCCGCTAAGTGTTTGTGGATTAAATGATTTGCAGTATCTTGACGCGCGAGCCCTATGTGTATGTGTGTGTTTACACGATTTTCCCGGATTTCCAAATATTTATTAAGAAATCCGGCTCCCTTCGCACTACACGCACTAACTATATGACCGACACCGCTCATCAAAGAAATTCTACTTTGGCCACAAAGCTACAAAAAATATCCGGACAAACTCCGCCACGCCCCGATAAATTCCACAAACTCACCCATTCCCGTCCGCCTGAGCACACCAGCACCCAATCCAGAGCGGATAAAAACCGGATAAAGCGGATAAATCCCACACTCATTCATCAGATAGCCTCCATCCCGGACTCAGCCCACGGGAGACGTTGGAAATCCTGCCCTGCCGCCTCCACACCTTCATCACACGGCTGTGCCCACAACGGCAGCGTTTTCCGCAATTCGGTGCCGTTGCGGAACAGGGGGAAGCGGCGAATGCAGCTCAGAACGCCTGTGGAGGCGGTATGCGCTTCCGGGCCTATCCACAACGGCAGCGTTTTCCGCAATTCTCTGCCGTTGCGGAACAGGGAGAAGCGGTGAATGCGGCTCAGAACGCTTGTAGCGGCGGTGTGCGTTTCCGGGACCTTCCACAACGGCAGCGTTTTCCGCAATTCTCTGCCGTTGCGGAAAAGGGATATAGGGGGAGCAGGCCTTGGCAGGAAGTGGGAAGTGCGGCGGCGGTTATTTGATGCCGAAGGTGTCCTCGGGGCATGTACCGGTAGGCTCGATGTGGACCACTATATCGTAGACTTCGGGGATATTGTCCCGGATATTCTGCTCGATCTGGTTGGAGAGGGCGTGGGCCTGGTTGAGAGTCATCCCGCCGTCCGCCTCCACGTCGAGGGTAATCATATATTTGCCGCCGATACTGCGGGAGCGGACCCTGTGCGGATTGCTGACTCCGTCCACCTTGCTTATGGCATCGAATATCCTCTGATAGACAGACTCGTCCTTCACGCCATCCATAAGTTCCACGTTGGAGTCCATGAATATCCTGATGGCCGAGCGGATGATGAAAAGGCTCACCAGCAGGGCCGTAACCGAATCCAGCACAGGCATGTCGAGGATGAACGAGAAGAACAGGCCTACAAGCACGCTCAGCGAGATAATCACGTCGTTGCGCATATTGACCCCGTTGGCCGTCAGCATGGATGAGCCGGTACGCTTTCCTACCCTGGTCTGATACAGCGAGAGCAGCAGCTTGCAGACTATCGATAAAACGGTCACATATATGGCCAGGGCTCCCGGCATCACTTTCTCATCATGTGAGAACAGATGCTCCACGGCGGAAATCAGCATCTCCGCTCCGGCGAAGAATATCAGCATCGACAGTATCTTGGTGGCTATCGACTCCGCCTTGGCATATCCGTAGACATACTTGCGGTTGGGACGGCGGCCCATGACCTTGGCCGCCACTATCATCACTATCGACACCGCCACGTCTGACGCTGAGTCGATACCGTCTCCCACCACAGCGGAACTGCCGCTTATCACACCTGTCACGATCTTGGCCACCGACAACAGACCGTTGCCTATGATGCTGACATACGATGCCGTCAGTATCTGCCTCTCCACCGTTTTATGGCTGTCCTTTCCCATATTCTGTTTCCAAGCCTGCAAATATACTCTACCTGCAGAACAAATCCAAGTCCCGGTTGTAATCTGCGCAAGTGCGCTCAAAAATCCCATTTCCGCGGATTATGAAATTATATTTTGCGCAAATGCCATGCGTGGATATATTTGCAGACATATTAAAATGGATATGAAAAGAACGGCAATAAGGATATCGGCGGCGGTTGTGCTGGCCATGGTGCTTCTGTCTTGCGGAAGAGGCGGGAACGGAGCGACGGACGGAGAGAAAGCAGTGATGCGGTATGCGCAGTACCTGAGCATCACCGGCTGCGACGGCTACTCAGTGGCCGAAATCACCAATCCCTGGGACACCGCCAGGATACTGCACCGATACATCCTCGTACCTGAAAGCAGTCCCCTGCCGGCAGATCTGCCTCAAGGCACACTGATACGCACCCCTATCGACCACATCATCGTCTACTCTTCGGTACATGCCTCGATAATCGACGCGCTCGGAGAGACAGAGCGCATCACCGGAGTATGCGAGCCGGAGTACATGACCTGCAAGGCAGTACTCGACGGGGTGGCCGGAGGACGCATCACCGACTGCGGCAGCTCAGTCTCCCCCAGCGTGGAGCGGATAGCCGATGCCGGCGGGCAGGTCATCATCGCCTCACCCTTTCAGAACAGCAACTACGGAGCGGCCGGCAAGCTGGGGATTCCCATCATCGAGGCCGCCGACTACATGGAGAATCTGCCTCTTGGCCGGACCGAATGGATCAGGCTGTTCGGTCTGCTGCTCGGCTGTCCCGACAGGGCCGATTCCCTCTTCCTGGAGGCCGAGACCGAATACAACCGCATCAGGGATACCGTTTCAAGGCACATCGAGGATAACGGCGGAGACTCACACCGTCCCACCCTGCTGGCCGAGCGCAAATACGGAGCCTCCTGGGACGTTCCCGGAGGAGGCAGCTACATGGCCCGCATGTACAGCGATGCCGGGGCCGACTACATCTTCAGCGGCAATACCTCAGCCGCCAATGTCAATATGTCGTTCGAAAGCGTTCTCAGCAAGGGTTTCGACGCCGACATCTGGGTGCTCAAGTACTGGAGCCCGCAGCCTATGACATACGCATCTCTCGAAGCCGAATACCGGCTCTACTCAGAGTTCCGGGCTTTCAGGCAGCAGCACATATTCGGGTGCAACACCTACTCTTCCACCTACTACGACGACATCGTGCTCCACCCGGCATGGATTCTGGAGGACCTGGCCGCCGTCTTCCATCCCGACCTCTTCCCAGGCCGTGAGCCTCGCTACTTCAAGCCCTTGTAATCGATAAGAAGCGACACCGCCTGCGAGATGCAGGAGACGGTGACGGATGTTGCCGAGCCAGGATGAGAGACTTCCAGACAGGTCGGCGACAGACAGCGTACACAGGGGATGCCTTCTTTCGGAAGAACAGGGGTGAATCCGTTGCGGGCCAGGGCATTGGCAGTCCACCTGGCAGTGAGGCCGTCCCCGTCCACGCCTACTTCGGGACCGGACACACCTGTTGACAGCTGCCCCGACCGTACATCAAAGTTCATGCCGCGCTGACCGAAGAACGCTTTCAGGCTGCCGTCCAGCACCAGGTCCTCCGGAGAGCCGGAAACGACAGGCGCACCGCCGGCCGGCAATAGCAGCAACCGATCCGAGAATATCAGCGCATTGTCTATATCATGAGTCGAGAGCAGCACGGCCTTGTGCTGACGACGGGCCGTCTCATGCAGCAGCGACATGGTCTCGATACGGCTGGCCACATCCAGGAAGGCCGTCGGCTCATCCAGCACGATGACCGGACACTCCTGGGCGAGGGCTTTGGCTATCATCGTCCTCTGCCGCTCGCCGTCCGAAAGCTCCGAGACATAGCTGTCAGCCTTATGGGATATCCCGACAGAGTCCATCGCAGCCGAAACCACTGTCCTGTCCCTGTCTCCCAGATGTCCCAGGAATCCCGTATGGGGCTGCCGGCCTAGAGAGACCAGCTCGCGTACCGTGAGTCCCCCGGCATTGGTACGGTCCGTAAGCACCACTCCCACTGTCAGGGCAAACTCGTGCGGAGCATACTCCCGCACATCTTTTCCCAGCACGGACACCGAACCGCCCACAGGAGGCTGGAACCGGCACAGTGTTCTGATCAGCGTAGACTTACCGGCACCATTGAGTCCTATCAAAGAGGTCAGTTCTCCGAGATTAAGGGTAAAATCCACACACGGGTGGACGGTCTTCCAACGTCCCTTGCCCAGAGAGTAGCCTATGGCCAGATGCTGCGCGGATACTGCTGACTGCTCCATATCAGTTGAAATATTGGATGTTCTTACGGTTGACTATGACATATATGATGACGGGCGCGCCGAACAGGGGAGTCACGGCGTTGAGCGGAAGCAATGTTCCGGTCCCGGGAATGACTGTAAGCATGTTGCAGACAAGGGCAATGCAGGCTCCCGAGAACATGGTCGCCGGCACCAGCACGCGGTGGTCGGAGGTACCGGTCAGCAGACGGGCGATATGCGGCACCGCCAGGCCGATGAAGGATATCGGGCCGCAGAATGCCGTCACCACGGCCGTCATCAGGCCGGTGCATATAAGCACGCTCATCCTGGCCGCCGTGATGTTGACGCCCAGATTGGCGGCATATTTTTCCCCGAGCAGCAGGGCATTGAGGGGCTTTACCAGCATGAACGAGAATACAAGGCCGGCCAGCGACACTGCAGCGAACAAGGGCAGCCTGGCCGGGGACACTGCCGAGAAGTCCCCCATGCCCCACATCACAAACTGCCTCACCTTGTCGGCAGATGCGTAGTAGTTCAGAATGGAGATGCAGGAAGACACCAGATAGCCGACCATGATACCTATTATGAGCAGCATCACGCTGGAGGACACTTTTCTGGAAAAAAATACGATCACCGCCAGTATCATGCAGGCTCCGAGCATGGCTCCGGCCACCGTGGCCAAGTAACCTCCGAGAGAGCCGACAGTGCCCCCGAAGGCCAGCATCACCAGTGCGACACCCAGATTGGCACCGTCGCTTATGCCCAGGATGGAAGGACCGGCCAGCGGATTGCGGAAAAGGGTCTGGAGCAGCAGTCCGCTCACGGCCAGGGCGGCTCCGGCCAGCAGAGCCGTAATCATCTGCGGAAGCCTGGAGCCGGTAAGGATCACCGCCCAGGCCGGATTGCCGGCTTCCCCGCCCGTAAGTATTTTCCATACGGCCGACGGCGGCACCGGCACGGCACCGTAAAACAGATTGCCCGCAGCCAATACGGCCAGCAGAGGCAACAATATGGCATATATGCGGCGGCTACGGCTGGACATGGTGCTTCTTATTGCTGTAACGCTTACCGTAGACGATACCGCAGACATAGCGGAAAAGTATTATAATCAGAAATACTAAAAGTATGGACGACTCATAGAACAGTCTCTGGGCGATAGTACCGCGGGCTGTAAGTTCTTCCGAATCCATAGCGACGGTTCTGGCCACATCCTCTGGGCCGAAACGCCATCTGGACCATTTTCTGGCGACGATGCCGTCATCCATCAGCATTACTCCTCCGTTGGAGCGCACCATCGATATCAGGGTACGGTAGTCTCCTGTCACAAATGTCCGGGCCAGTCCCGGGAAATGCATGGCAATCGAATCCACCGCAGAGGACACTACCGGCACCGCCACATAACAACCGGCACCGTAAACCTCCGCTGAGTCAACACACTCCGCCACTTTCTTCCAGTAACGTCCGTCCAGATCTTCCGGACGGAATGCGGAAAATATAAACACAGGGCTGTCCGAGTCCACTATATCCTCCGTAACCATGACTCCGTCTGAGTCTTCAAGCGTCATATCGAAAAGCAGATCCTCCTCATCACCCAGATATACAGTTTCCCGGTCTACATAAGTCCAGTCTGTTCCCGGAAGGCTGTCCAAAGAAAAATGCTTCCTGACACCGTCCTTTTCATAGACAAACACCGTCTCGAAGTTATCGGTATCCGTCAACTCATCCATCTTCATCGCAATATTGGTCCCTACTTTAAAGTTGCCGAATTCCAGCAACGGAATATTGATATAGGAATACACCGTGCAGAACAGTGCAAGTGTACCATATGTGGCCAGAAACGCCCACTCGGCAGGCACAGGTGCGACCGGCTTGAATTTCTTACGGAAAAGGAATATGGGGATAATGCACACCAGCAGGGCGACATTTTTCACAAAAGTCTGCCACATACTCAGATGTACGGCCTGCCCGAAACATCCGCACTCCTCTATCGCATCGTAAAGCGCCATGAAAAACGTAAGCACAGTAAAAAAAGCCGTCATTATAAGGCCGGCTGTCGAAGCCGCTCTCATCCTGACACACATAATCACAGCTATGCCTATTAGAAACTCCAGAAGCGAAAGGGCCATTCCGAACGGCACTGAGCCGAAGGTCAGGAAACCCATATGCATGGTTCTAAGATACTCCTCGACTATAAGTCCGGTACCTACAGGATCCGTCAGCTTGAAAAATCCGGACAGGATAAATGTGACTCCAAAGACAAGACGGAGCAAGAACATCAAGACTCTCAGGAACCTCATAACACCTCCCTTATCTTTTCAAAGACCTCGTCCGCGGAGAGCATCTCCCCGCCCGGACCGGCACAGTCAATCCTGCGGAAGTCCGGATCCGACGCGCACAGACGCAGATAGACATCCCTCACCCTTTTCTGGAAAGCCATATCCGCCTCGTGAATATCCTCGGCCCCGTGCAGATACTCCCTGTCACTGCCCTCCCTGACATTGGAGAGTCTTTCCCGCACGAACGAGACCGGCACATCCAAAAAGACATTCAAGTCAGGACGCGGAATGCCGTAGACACCATATTCTGTATCCAGTATCCACCGCTGAAGTTCCAGAGAGCGGTCAGCATCATCTGTCTTGGCGCATTGGAAAGCTATATTGGAATACACATACCTGTCCAGCAGCACTGTCCGTCCCTCTTCCAGCCAACCGCATATCGTTGCGGAGGCATCCCTGCGGTCCTCGGCGAAGAGCAGGGCAACTATCATCGGATGCACCTGGTCTATCCGTCCGAACTCCCCGCGCAGGAAACGGGCAATCATATCGCCCACAACAGGAGCGTCAAAACGTGGAAAATGCAGGTATTCCGGACTGCGGCCGTCCCTGGATGCCAGATATTCCGACATCCGAGCCACCTGTGTGGACTTCCCCGAACCGTCAAGGCCCTCTATTACTATAAGCATGACTTCCTTTTTGATGATACTTTGCAAAAATAGTCATTTATACCGATTGACAAACTTTTAGATTGGAGGAAAGTTTGTATCTTTGTATGTTAACGCCCAGATACTGTTGATGCCATGGACAACGACCGCAGATATTACCCGATAGGACTCCAGACATTCTCGGAGCTCCGAACGAGAAAGAACTACGTGTACATCGACAAGACCGAGTATGTCTACCGCATGACGAACTCCGATGCCAAGTACATCTTTCTGAGCCGTCCCAGACGGTTCGGCAAGTCGCTGCTGGTCTCCACCCTGCACAGTTATTTCGAGGGACGGAGGGAACTGTTCAAGGGACTGGCTATCGAAGGACTGGAGAAGGACTGGACGGTGTTCCCGGTGCTGCACTTCGACATGAGCATGGCCAAGCACATGGAGAAAGAACAGCTGGAGACTATGATTGGCCTGCAGCTACTTGATTATGAGAATATCTATGGAAAATCTGCCGATGGAGCAGGGCTTAATGACAGACTCGCAGGACTCATCAAACGTGCCTCACATCAGACCGGCCGGCAGGTAGTGGTGCTCATTGACGAATACGACGCCCCGCTGCTGGACGTAATGCACGAGGAGCGCGACCTGCCGATGCTGCGCCAAGTCATGCGCAATTTCTACAGCCCGCTCAAGGCCTGCGACCCCTGGCTGAGATTCGTCTTCCTGACAGGCATCACCAAGTTCTCGCAGTTGAGTATCTTCAGCGAGCTGAACAACATCAAGAATATCAGCATGGACACGGACTATGCCGCCGTCTGCGGTATAACAGAGGAGGAGATGCTCTCGCAGATGAGCGAGGACATAGACCTGATGGCGGACAGGATGGGGCTGAGCCGTGAAGAGTTGCTGAAAAAGTTGAAAGACTATTACGACGGATATCATTTCACATGGCCCTCGCCGGATATTTACAATCCCTACAGTCTGATGAACGCTTTCGCAGACAAGAAAATACGTTCCTACTGGTTCGGAAGCGGCACACCCACCTATCTCCTTGAAATGCTCCGCAAATACCACGTGGCCCCGTCAGAAATCGGAGGTGCCTCCGTCCAGGCTTCCGCCTTCGATGCTCCGACAGAGAAGATGACGGAGATTACACCCCTGCTCTACCAGAGCGGATACGTCACCATCAAGAGTTACAGCGACAGACTGGGCCTTTTCAGCCTGGATATCCCGAACAAGGAGGTCAGGATAGGGCTCATGGAGAGCCTGCTGCCGAATTATCTGCACGGCACTCCTCCATCCGCCGCCACCAGCACCGTCGCATATCTGTTCGATGCCATGGACCGCAACGACATGGACGGAGCAATGAGCCTGCTGCAGAAATATCTCTCCACCATTCCTTATACCGGCAATACGGACTATGAGGGCCACTGGCAGCAGCTGCTCTACGTCATATTCAGCCTGCTCGGATACTACGTGGACGTGGAGGTGCATACTCCCAGGGGCCGCGTGGACATGGTCGTGCGCACCACTTCCAAGCTCTATCTGATAGAACTGAAGCTAGACAGGAGCGCGGAGGCGGCCATGCAGCAGATTGACCTAAAGCAGTATCCGGAGCGGTTCGCCCTCTGCGGCCTGCCCGTAGTCAGGGTTGCAGTCAACTTCGACTCCGCCACACATACCATTAAAGATTGGATAATTTCTTAATGGTAACATTGGATAAATACAGCAACGAGAAAAGACTAGCCGCCCTCGGCTCTAGAGGGAGGGGCCCGCACCGGAGGTGTGGGAGGGCCCGGTCTTTTCGACTGCTGTATTTATCCGACATAACAGACAATTTTAATATTGACAGATATGCTTACATCGATTTCACCCATTGACGGGAGGTACTACAGACAGGTAAGTGACCTCTCTTCCTATTATTCGGAATTTGCCCTGATCAGATACAGGGTAAGAGTTGAGATAGAGTATTTCATAGCCCTGTGCGAGCTGCCCCTGCAGCAGTTGGAAGGGTTTGACAAGAGACTGTATGACTCCCTGAGGGCCGTCTACCAGGACATGACCGAGGAAGAGGCTGCCGAAGTGAAAGAGATAGAAAAGACCACCAACCACGATGTCAAGGCCGTGGAATACTATATAAAAAGAAAGTTTGACAGCCTGGGTATCAATCCCAGATTCAAGGAGTTCGTGCATTTCGGCCTGACATCTCAGGATATCAACAACACTGCCGTGCCCCTCAGTCTTATGGAGGGCATACAGGACGTGTACCTGCCTCAGCTTTACGAGGTGCTGAACATGCTGGACGGCATGGCTGAGGACTGGAAGGACATCCCTATGCTGGCCCACACCCACGGCCAGCCTGCTTCCCCGACCAGACTGGGCAAGGAGATCGCCGTCTTCACGGCAAGACTGCGCGAACAGCAGAAGATGCTCCTGGCAGTACCGTTCTCGGCCAAGTTCGGCGGAGCCACCGGCAACTTCAACGCCCATTTCGCTGCCTATCCGGACATTGACTGGAATGCATTCGCCGAGGATTTCGTGGAAGACAGACTGGGACTTAAACGCTCATATCCCACCACTCAGATAGAGCACTACGACAACACCGCCGCCCTTTTCGACGCCATCAAGCGCATCAACAACATCCTTGTGGACCTCTGCCGCGACATGTGGACCTACATCTCGATGGAGTACTTCAAGCAGAAGATCAAGGAAGGCGAGGTCGGCTCTTCCGCCATGCCCCACAAGGTCAATCCTATTGACTTTGAGAACGCCGAGGGCAATCTGCTCATGGCCAACGCAGTCTGCGAGTTCCTAGCATCCAAACTGCCCATATCGCGCCTGCAGCGGGATCTGACGGACTCCACCACGCTGCGCAATGTAGGCGTTCCCATCGCCCATACTATCATAGCCTTGAAATCCCTCCATAAGGGCCTAGGCAAACTGATACTCAACAGGGATGCCATCGAGCGGGATCTCTCCGACAACTGGGAGGTCGTAGCCGAGGGCATCCAGACCATACTCCGCCGGGAGGGATATCCCAATCCCTATGAGACTCTCAAAGCTCTGACCCGCACCGGGCAGGCAGTCTCCGACCGCACCATCAGGGACTTCATCGACTCCCTGAATATCGCCGAGTCGGTCAAGGACGAGCTCCGCAGGCTCACCCCGTTCAACTACACCGGCAGATAGGTATCCGGACATTTCTCATGCACAAGAACAGTATTATGAGACACATCTTATTGACAATAGCTGCAGCGGCAGTCCTGACTCTCCAGGCTGCCGTCAGTGCTGCTGGCCAGAGCCCGGACTACGACACATATTTTACCACTGACCGCCTACGCGTGGACTTTATCCTGGCCGGAAACGCACAGACGCAGCACGTCTACCTGGCTGGTCTCAGGAAAGAATGTGCCTGGGCCGGCTCCCACACATCTCTCATCGACCCGTTCTGCTATGGTGAATACATGTTCGAGGCATGGGCCGGAGAGACACTAATCTACTCCAAAGGATTCTCCACCCTCTTCCAGGAGTGGAGAACCACATCAGAAGCCAGCAAAGTTTCAAAGGCTTATACGCAGGCAGTATGGATGCCCTTTCCCAAGGACGATGTACGCATAACCCTCTCAGAAAGGGTAAAAGCCACAGGGGAATTCCGCGAGATTTTCTCCTGCAGCGTAGACCCTGAAGACGCCCTCATCAACCGCGAGGCCGCCCCTGACTTTACAGTCACCCCCCTGCTCACATCCGGAGACATGGAACACAAAGTGGACCTGCTCTTCGTAGCCGAGGGCTACACAGCAGACCAGATGGACCAGTTCCACCGCGACTGCCGCAAGTTCATGGAGTACCTCTTCTCTATGGAGCCATACAAGTCCCGCAAAAGTGACTTCAATGTCACCGCCGTGGACGTAGTATCCCCCGAGAAAGGCACTGACATCCCCAATCAGGATATCTGGAAGCACACCGCCCTCAACTCGCATTTCTACACCTTCTACATCGACCGCTATCTGACCGTCACCGACCACAAGTCCATAGCCGACAACGTGGCCGGCGCCCCGTTCGATGCTCTTTTCATCGTAGTTAATGAAGAAAAATACGGCGGCGGAGGCATTTACAACTCCTACGCCCTGGGTACTGCCGGAAACGAGCTGTCCTATCAGGTATTCATCCACGAGTTCGGTCACAGCTTCGCCGGCCTGGGAGACGAGTATTACACCTCGGAGGTGGCCTACGAGAGCTTCTACAATCTCGGGACCGAGCCCTGGGAGCCCAACATCACCACTCTAGTGAACTTCGAAAGCAAGTGGAAAGACATGATCGACTCCGGCAAGTGGAGCGAGGAGCAGGTAGGTGTCTACGAGGGCGGCGGATACATGGCCAAGGGCGTCTACCGTCCCCGCGAAGACTGCCGCATGAACACCAACACCGCTCCCGACTTCTGCCCCGTATGCCAGCGGGCCATCAGTCGGATGATAGACTACTACTGCAGATAATGACCATAAGGCCGTACAGATACTACCTGATCGACCTGGACCGGACTCTCTGGGACTTCGACAGCAACTCCGAGCACGCCATCGGTCTGCTCATCTCCCGCAATCCGGTGCTTTGCAGGGCGATACAGGAAAAAGAAGGGTGCGGGGAAGATTCCCTGCACCGTTTCTTTATGCGCTATGACAAGCTCAACCACCGCTTATGGGCCATGTACGAGCGTGGTGAGATGTCCAAGGAGGATCTGCGGTGGAAGAGGTTCTATGAGGCATTCCGCTGGTACGGAGTGGAAGACGAGGCCCTGGCACGGCAGTTCGGAGAGGATTATCTGGAACAGATGGTATGCGAGAACAGGCTTATGCCAGGAGCCAGGGAAATGCTGGAGGCCATACGCTTGGCAGGAGGCAAGATGGCTATCCTCAGCAACGGATTCCGGGAGGTGCAGTACCGCAAGCTGCGCGGAGCCGGCATTGCGGAATATTTCTCGACAGTGGTGGTCTCGGAGGAGGCCGGCTGCCTGAAGCCCAGGCCGGGCATATTCGCTTACGCGGTGGAGACCCTGTCCGGCATAAAACGCACGGAAGGAGACAGATGGAGAGAAGCAAAAAGGGCCACCCTCATGATCGGAGATGACCCTGTAAACGATATTGAAGGAGCCCAGATATTCGGTATCGACCAGTTCTACTACAACCACAAAGGCCACAAGGCCATCTCCCACGCCACCTACGAGTCCCCCGACCTCACCCCTTTCCTATAGCAGTTCGTCCATGAGGCGGTCGAGATCACGGCGCTCCTTCTTGGTAGGACGGCCCGTCCCGCGGTCACGCCTGATATAGACTGTCTCAAACGGGGCATTGAGTTTGTCCAGTTCCTCCTGAGGAGTGATATCTTCCGCAAACTCAGGTACCAGCTTCGCCCCCACCCGATTGCCTATCGGTACTATTATACGGTACTGAAAGTGTACGCTGCCCTTGCGCACGGTCACTGTATCGCCGGCCTTGACATCCCGGGAAGCCTTGGCCTCCGCACCGTTGACACTGACCTTGCCGCTGCGGCAGGCATCCGCAGCCTCGGTACGGGTCTTGTACACCCTTATCGACCATAAGAACTTATCTATTCTTACCTGCTCCTCCATACCTACTCCTTTATATAATCATCCTTTTCCTCCTGCCTGCCTATATAGACTTCCATGACATGGGTTCCCGGCACAACAGGCGCGAGCATGAAGTCCGGCATGGCGGCCGGTATCAGCACCCACTCTCCCCGCAGCAGCGGATACCTCTCAGAGCCTTCGGATGGTGTCAGCAGCGCCTCGCCCTCCAGACAGGTATAGAGGATAAAACTCTCGTAACGGTCCGGCCATACCCGCAGCGGAGCCGTAAGAGCAAGCTCGTTGGCCGTGAAATATTTATTGGAGACAAGCTGCTTTGATGTTCCGCTCATGCCCGCCGGGACAAACAATGAGCCGCTGTCATACTTGCGGTAATTGATGCAGCTCAGGGCCTGGTCCACATGCATCTGCCGGGCAGTGGCGGGGTTGTGCTCGCGGCCCCAGTCATAGATACGGTAGGTCACATCCGAGAGCTGCTGTATCTCGGCTATCACCAGACCACCTCCGGCAGAGTGTACCGTCCCGGCTTCGATGAAGAAGAAGTCACCCTTGTGCGGAGTCACGACATTGAGCACCTCCTCAAGAGTGCCCTTGGCGCAGCGGTCCAGGAACTCAGGCACATCCATATCCTTGTTGAATCCCATATATATCCTGGCATCAGGGTCGGCCTCAAGGACGTACCAGGCCTCGTTCTTGCCATAAGAGTTGTGCCTGTCAAAGGCGGTATCGTCGTCCGGATGCACCTGGACCGAAAGGCGGTCGTTGATGTCCAGCAACTTGACCAGTATCGGAAACTCGTCCCCGAAACGCTTGTAGTTGTCATCCCCGACTATCTCGTCCATATATGTCTCGATGACATCGAAGAGAGGGTTGCCGTCCAGCCAGCCTCCGGCTATCACCGAGCTGTCGTCCTCAAAGCCGGAAATCTCCCAGCTCTCTCCTATCACTTTCTCCGCGTCGAACGGTTTGTGGAACTGAGCCGCCAGACGGTGACCACCCCAGACCCTCTCTTTCGGCTGGGGTATGAATTTAAAGGGATATATTGCTTTCTTCATACTTGATTGTATTGTTTCCTAGGTAAATACTTATTTAGGGCCCATATACCGGCCACCGTCACGACAGCAGAGAGAGCCACTACCGGCCAATACGCCCGGGCTCCGACCAACTGTTCCAGAGAGCCCATGGCGGCATCAGGTCCCATAAACGCCACGACCGCTATAGTCAGGGCGTTGTTGACAAAGTGCAGGACCACCGGTGTCCAGTAGCTTTCTGTACGGGCGTATATCCATCCGAACAGACAGCCCATCGCGAAAGCCGGCACAGCCTGCCACGGATTGAGGTGAGCCACCGCAAACAGCAGGGATGACCATGCCACCGCCTTCCACACCCGCATCCTTCTGAGCAGACCGGAGAGGATGACCCGGCGGAACAGCAGTTCCTCCAGCAGAGGCGCCGCCACGCACACCGTAACAGCACTGCCGATCAACTCAGCACCGTACATATTGCGGAGCATGTCATCGTACCATTGCGGAGTCTGCATCCACGATGTCGCCACTCCCAGCAGGACTACAAGCGACAGCTCCACCAGCACTGCCACGGGAAGCATCTGCCAGGCACCGGCCCTGCCGGATGCTTCCATTACGACAGTCGGTACGCCGCCGTCCCTGACCGCTCCGAGTCTGAAGATATATATCAAGGGAAAGACGTATGCCAGTGAGTACATCAACGGCATGGGGAGCATTCCCAGAAAAGAGACGGCCAGCTGCCCTATGACCAGCAGAAGCAGAATCAGGCAGGATTCCCACAGACTTGGGCCGGCATTCAAAAGATTTTTCATCATCGCCTCTCAAAATTTTTTCAAATATAGCGATATTAGTCCTAACTTTGTACCATCATGGAAGAAACATCTGTCAGCCCCTGGAAAAAGTTCGTCAAAGTCATCACGAACAAATACACTATCGTAACCGTCATATTCGCGGTGATCGTTCTCTTTGTGGACCGCAACAATCTCATCCGCTGGGCCGGCGATTATCTGACCGCACTCCGTCAGGAAAAGGTCATAAGACAGTACAACCGGGACATACAGATGCTTGACGACAAGCTCGACGAGCTGACATCAGACAAAGACTCCCTGGAGAAATTCGCCAGGGAGCAGTACTATTTCCACAAAAAGGGAGAAGACGTGTTTATTGTCGATTGAACTGGGTCATGGTCCGCTCTATGCCGGCCAGACCGAATGACTTGACGGCCTCCACGGCCCTCTCCCGTATCTCGGGAAGCTGCTTCTCCTCCTCCTCGTCCCATTTGCCCAGGACGAAATCCACCTGCGGGCCGCGTCCCACGTGCGAGCCGATGCCCACACGCAGCCGGGGATAGTCCTGCGTTCCAAGCATCTCCGCTATGTTGGCCAGGCCGTTATGACCGCCGGCACTTCCGCCCTTACGCATACGCATCGTCCCGAACGGCAGGTTCATGTCATCGGCTATCACAAGCAGATTCTCCACCGGGATGTTCTTCTTATCCAGCCAGTACGCAACGGCCTTGCCGCTCAGGTTCATATAGGTGGAGGGCTTGAGCAGGACAAATGCGCGTCCCTTGAGCCGGATCTCCGCCATATCCCCGTAACGTACTGTCGTAAAAAGAGTATTGGACGCCTGAGCCCAGGTGTCCAATACCGAAAATCCCATATTGTGGCGGGTACCTTCGTATTCGTACCCTATGTTTCCCAATCCGACTATGAGAAATGTCATGAGAGGGAATATTACTGAGCGGGTGTAGCCTCGGCGGCAGCCTCTGTATCCTCGGCGGCAGCCATGGCGGCACGGGTGTGCTTAACTGTGCAGACACCAGTCGTCTTGGGGCTCACTATCTGAACACCTTCAAATGAAAGATCACCGGCTACAATCTGCTTGCCGAGCCTGAGGTTGGTGATGTCGATATCCAGCACATCGGGTATCTGATCAGGCAGACCGCTTACTCTGAGCTTACGGGCCTCGATGAGGAGCTTACCGCCGGCCTTCACGCCTGCGCAGTTACCGAATATATTGAGAGGCACGTCGATGGACACAGGCTTGTCAGCGGAGATGGCCAGAAAATCCACGTGGATGGTGTTGTCTGTGACAGGGTGGAACTGAAGTTCGTGCATAACTGCCAGATAGCTCTTACCGTCGATGTCAAGGTCAACGATGTAGCTGTTAGGTGTGTGTGTCAGAGCCTTGAGATCCCTTGCGTCAACCGAGAAGAGAACATTCTCGATGCCGTTTCCGTAAAGTACGCAGGGCACATGACCCTCTCTTCTGATGCTCTTGATCGATGATTTACGGCCTTTCTCTCTTGCCGTACCGTGTAATGTAATGTGTTTCATGATGTTTGTTAAAAATGTGTTACTCAGTCCGGGCTTTCCGGACCCCATTGCACCAAAAAGGCTCAGCTTTTTGAGTGCGCAAAAGTAGTCTTTTTTATTTAACTCAGCAATATTTGGCAAATATTTTGTATCTTAGGGGACTGAATTAACAACTAAAAACCCTTATTATGGAAAAGAAATGGAGATGCACCGTATGCGGTTATGTGCACACAGGAGACAATCCTCCTGAGAGATGCCCTCTTTGCAAGGCTCCCGCAAGCAAATTCGTAGAGATAAAGGAAGAGGCCGGCGAGATTTCGTGGGCCGACGGACATACACTTGGAGTAGCCAAAGGCTGTGACAAGGAGA
Organism: uncultured Bacteroidales bacterium; assembly: GCA_949297365.1. Taxonomy (GTDB): domain Bacteria; phylum Bacteroidota; class Bacteroidia; order Bacteroidales; family UBA932; genus Coprenecus. Next base: position 18,265 of record CASFSL010000023.1, read on the forward strand.
TCTGGGAAGGACTCCAGACTCACTTCGCCGGAGAATGTTCCGAAGTAGGCATGTACATCGCCATGAGCCGTCAGGCCGACAGAGAAGGTTATCCCGAGATTGCCGAGGCTTACCGCCGCATCGCATACGAGGAGGCCGACCACGCCGCAAGATTCGCAGAACTCCTCGGAGAAGTGGTTTGGGACACCAAGACCAACCTCGAAAAGAGAATGCACGCAGAAGCCGATGCCTGCGCCGACAAGAAACGCATCGCCACCCGCGCCAAGGAACTCAACTACGACGCCATCCATGACACAGTTCACGAGATGTGCAAGGACGAGGCCCGTCACGGACAGGCATTCGAGGGACTCTACAGGAGATTCTTCGGGGAAAAGAAGTAATTACTCGACCATCATTACCGCCTTATTCCAGGCGAGGGTCCTGTAATACTCATCGAGAACGGGATTTTCGGGATTCGGTATGTATGTACTGAGTCCCGAAAACTTTTTTATAGAGAACTGGGAATACCCGCCCAGCACAAACTCGTCGGTATTGTCCTTATATACCACCGCAGCATCAAGAGCATCTCTGAACACCTTATACATACGCTCCCGCCTCTCTGCGACCGCGCCGTCCACCGGCACACTGTCTCTGCCGGCCACAGCGCTGTCCGTCTCCGTCAGCTGTCCGACAAAGTCCCCCAGGTCATAGAACCAGTGACGGTCCATCCTGAAATACCCCTGCACAGAATCCATATCCAGCTTCCGTATGAAGTCCCGCTCATAGGCAAAAACATCGCGGCACGCATCGGCAAGAGTTACCAGAGAACGGGTGTTCACCAAGGCAATAGTAGCTCCGTCATCCTCATAATGCTCCTTGTAGAGCCGGCAGGCATTCCTCAACCCTGCCTCTCCACGGAAGAGCTCTCCGACCACTTCCCTGTACGGAAAACCGTTGGCCAGAATCTCAGCAGCGGAGCCTATGAAATAGTCGCATTTGTTTCTGAGTTCGTACGCCACTTCCACACCGCCCATGAGACAGGCATCCATAAGGATGAATGAATAATGCCCCGGCAAGGCTCTGACCAGATCCCTTATATCCATCTCGGCACCGTCATCAGTGCCGAAAGACTTGACCAAGTGCGCATAGGGATCCTCTACATGATACGGGGCCGCCGCGGCTCCGTCCTGGGAAGAGTATACCGGGTCGCTGTAATACCCTTCCGGAAGCCATCCGGTACCATGAGACCACAGCACCAGCCCGGTCTCATCAGACGGGAACAGCGTAGCGACATCTGAAAGAACCGTCCTCATCACTGAGTCAGAGCACGAGTTCCATTCCTCATAGACTCTGAGCGTCTCTTCCGTAACTGTTCCGAAACGGTCCTTGCTCAGACGCATCAGCCTCGGTTCTTCTCCGGCTATATCCGCATATACCAGCAATACATTTCCCGACCCGCCGTCAAAATAGGACGGCACCTCGCCCTGCTTCATATCCTCTATATTCTTTCTTGCAAAGGAGGCCAGATTATTGTCAGCCGCCATATATACCAGCACAGTCCGGTCCACATCCATGCTCATGCCGTCATACTCCATATTGCTGCATGAAACAGCCGGCAGCAGAACAGCCAACAGCACAATATATTTTAATACACTTCTCATTCTTTTTCCTTTTATAAGACAAATATAGAATTTATTTGTTATTTTTGTACCTTATTAAAATCATCTTTATGAAAGCAGACAGTTTATTCACATTTCTCGGCGGCGCACTCGTAGGAGCGGCCGTGGCCATTCTGTTCGCCCCCGAATCCGGAGACGAGACCCGCAGAAAGATCAAGGATTCCTTTGACAAGGAGTACCAGAACCTCAAGGAGAAGATCAACCGCCTGAAAACGCCTGAGGACATGCCTGAACAGGCATCCGAGAACGAGTAATCCCGAACGGAATGGAAGAGCAGAACTCCAACCCGCTGGGAGATCTCTTCTCCTCGATCAAGCACTATGTAGACCTGAGGATTGACGAGATCAAACTGACACTGGCTGAGAATATGGCAAAGATTCTCAGCCGGGTGATTTTTTTCCTGCTGCTGTTCATCCTCATCGGCATCGTCCTCGGGATCACGGCGGCAGCACTCAGTTCCTGGTTCGCAGTACTGGTCGGCAACAAGACCGCAGGACTGCTGATAACGGCAGGCCTGTTTATCATCGTCATCCTGTGTCTTTTTATTTTCAAGGACAGATTCCTGATAAACAGCACACTCAGGATGTTTTTACGAATGTTTTTCGAAGACAGGAAAAATGGAAAAGGACAGGATTGACTATCGTAACATAAGGACGCTGCAGGAGCTGCAGTACCACAGGCGGCTCCTGTCTTCCCGTATTGACCACCAGGAGATAATGGTCATGTATAAACTACGCTGTGTATGGGAGTTCATCTCGCCTTCCAACCTCTTCAACATGGGCTGCAGGGCCATTGCCTCATACAGCCCGTCATTCAGTTTTTTATACCGGTCGGTGGAGTTTCTGAGAGGATTCATAAAGAGACGCAGGGTTTCGGACTGATAATATCCCGTACATGAGAATAATCGTCGCAGGAGCAGGAGAGATAGGCAGTCATCTGGCCAAGATGCTGAGCATGGAGTATCATGAGATAACCGTGATCAGCCCTGACGAGGAGAGCCTTGAGAAAATCAGCGGAGAATCTGACATCATAACCGTCGAGGGCATATCCTCCTCCATTGAGACCCTCCAGAAAGCAGGGATAGAAAACGCGGATCTGTTCATAGCGGTCAATCCCGACTCTGAGCAGGACATCAACATCGTGTCGTCCATTCTGGCCAAGAAGCTTGGGGCAAAGAAAGTGACAGCCCGTATCAACAGCGAGGAATACCAGAAAAACGAGAACCGCATACTGTTCACGGACCTGGGCATCGACTCTCTGTTCTACCCAGAGAAGATTGCCGCTACCGAGATCGTGAACCTTCTGAAGCAGAACACGGCTTCCGAGTTCATGAACTACTCCCACGGCAAGCTGCAGCTGATCGTCTACAAGCTTGAAGAATGCTCTCCCATGGTGGACCGGACTGTGGCCGAACTGCGTGAGAGGACCCAGAACCTGTTCCGGTCCGTCGCCATATCCAGGGACAACAGGACCATCATACCCAAAAGCGCCACACGCTTCAAGGTCGGAGACATCGTATATCTGGTCTCCAAGAAGGAGGGGATGGAACAGGCCCTGTCGCTCTCGGGCAAGTCCAAGGTTTCCGTACGGAATCTGATGATACTGGGCGGCGGCCGCATCGGGGAGATGGTGGCCAGGGCCATGGAAAAGCAGGTGGAGAACATAAAACTGATAGACATTGACCCCGAGAGATGCGTACACCTGTCAGAAGTGCTGGACAAGACCCTGGTCATCAACGGGGACGGACGCAACTCCGATCTTCTGCTGGAAGAGGGGATAAAGGATATGGAAGCGTTCATCGCCGTCACAAGCAGTTCCGAGACCAACATCCTATCGTGTGTAGTAGCAAAGAGAATGGGCATATCCAAGGTCATCGCCGAAGTGGAGAACTTCGAGTACATAAAGCTGGCAGAGGAGATGGGCGTGGACTCAGTCATCAACAAGAAGCTGATCACAGCGGGCAAGATATTCCGCTTCACCCTCTCCAACAAGGTGCGCTCCATCAAGGTCCTCAACGGTACCGACGCCGTTGTCCTGGAATTCATAGTAAATACAAACAGCAAGATAACCACAGGAAAACTGAAAGACCTCCATTTCCCCGAGGAAGCCATAATAGGCGGTTTCGTCAGGGGTAATGAGAGCTTTATCGCTGACAGCGAGAGCACTATCCGGCCCTACGACCAGGTAGTGGTATTCGCCAATCCTGAGGCTGTGGATAAAGTTGACAAATTCTTTTTATAAATTTTAAATATTTTAAAATGATACAGTTTAAATTTCCCGTATCCGGCAAGACCAGAACAGAACACGACCTGCTCGGATACAAAGAAGTGCCCGAGGAGGCTCTCTTCGGCATCCAGACACTGAGGTGCATTGAGAACTTCAATATCAGTAATTATCACCTCTGCGACTACCCTGAGTTCATCAAGGCTTTCGGTATCGTGAAGATGGCCGCCATCAAGGCCAACCACAAACTGGGCCTCGTATCCGATGAGGTATGCGACGCCGTAGTAAAGGCCTGCCAGGAGCTCATCGACGGCAAGCATCTGGAGTTCTTCCCCATCGACATGATGCAGGGAGGTGCCGGCACCAGCATGAACATGAATGCCAATGAGGTGATCGCCAACCGCGCCCTGGAGATCATGGGACATAAGAGAGGCGAGTATCAGTACTGCCACCCCAACGACCATGTCAACATGGCCCAGTCCACCAACGACGCTTATCCCAGCGCCATGCATCTCGGACTGTACTTCATCAACGAAAGCGTGCAGGCAAGCCTGAAAGAGCTCATCAAGGCCTTTGACGACAAGAAGAAAGCCTTTGCCAACATCATCAAGATGGGACGTACCCAGCTGCAGGACGCTGTGCCCATGACTCTCGGACAGTCATTCGGTGCCTTCGCCGACGCCATGAAGCACGAGGCCGCAAGACTTCAGAGGGCCGCTGACGAGTTCCTCTACACCAACATGGGCGCCACCGCCATCGGAACCGGAATCACAGCCGAGCCCGGCTACGCAAAATACTGCACCGAGTATCTCCGCGAGATATCCGGCCTGGACATCAAGCTCTCACGCAACCTGATAGAGGCCACACACGACACATCCTGCATGGTAGCTTACTCTTCAGCCCTGAAATCCATCGCCATCAGACTGTCGAAGATATGCAACGACCTCAGACTTATGTCCTCCGGCCCCCGCACCGGTATCGAGGAGATCAAACTGCCTCCCAAGCAGCCCGGTTCGTCCATTATGCCCGGTAAGGTCAATCCCGTCATCCCCGAGGTAGTCAACCAGATCTGCTTCAAGGTTATCGGCAATGACTTTGCAGTGACCATGGCTTCCGAGGCCGCACAGCTCGAGCTCAACGTGATGGAGCCCGTGATGGTCGAGTCTCTCGTAGAGTCCGCCACATGGATGAGCCGTGCCTTCAGCACCCTCCGCATCGAATGTATCGAGGGCATCGAGGCCAACAGGAAGCACTGCGAAGAGCAGGTTAAGCACAGCATCGGCATCGTGACAGCTCTCAAGCCCTACATCGGATACTCCAACTGCACCGAGATCGCAAAGGAAGCACTGGAGAGCGGAAAGAGCGTCTACGACCTCGTTCTGGAACGCAACCTGCTGTCCAAAAAGCAGCTTGACGTGATACTCAATCCCAAGAACATGATTCATCCGAGCATGATCGAGGAGATTCAGCCCAAAGAATAACGACTGATTCTAATATATACAGAGAAGTCCCGCCGCGACGGGACTTTTTTTATTACACCATTAATAAATAAGTTCAAAATTATCCACCCAGAACGTATTGCCCAGGCCGCCGTAAAAAGCCTCCCCGCAACTGGAGGACACCCATATTATAATATGTGTAGGCTCCTCGTCAGCCTCAGCCCAGCCATTCTCCTGTATGGGCACTATGTCACCTTTACTGTTCCGGCAGTAATAGACTATATCCTTGTTCTTGAGATCCATATCCGGCAAAAAATCAGGCTCCGAGGAGATATCTCCGTACCTTATCGGAAGTGTCTCCCCGTTAATCCACTCCGGCTGGTCCTCGGTAAAGAGCTTGAAAGCCGTCCCTACCCTCTTGGCAATCACGTTGCCGTCCGCGTCTTCCGTCCTACGCTGCAGATACACCGCTATGAAAGCATAGTCGGCGCCTCCCAGTCTCTTCTTAGGCGAGAAGCCAGTGCTCCTGACGACAGGTTTGCCGACTTCCGCCTTGTAGTCATACCGGACAGCGGAAGGCCGTCCCGTAAACGGGATACCGCAGTCCATCTTGGAATAAGCCCCCTTGGTGTCCCGGATAGGTTCATGGAAATACCCCGAAAGTATCGTTCCCTGCACCAGCACCTCCATATCTATGATGCCCAGCACCCTGACCTTCTCCATCACAACTGACAGCCTGGCGCAGTATCCGTCACCTCTGCGCTCCGGGAAGACAGAATTGCTGCCCTTGACGATACCCATTACGTTGGCCATGATATTGCACGGAGCGAACACATCCTCCTCTCTTTGGACAAAGGGTGTCTGTCCCGTTATAGTATCTCCCTCCGAAAGCTTGTATATGGTCTTTATGTTGCCGCCTATGATGCCGGACTCCTTGATCTGCATCACCCGCCAGTGATCAAACTTCCCCTTTTCATTAAAAAGAGAATCCGTATATGAAGATGCCTGTACCGGGACCGAGACAAATAGAGGCAGAAGAAGTCCCAATATTCTAAATCTTTTCATATTTTTGTACAAACTTTGACTGGCAAATTTAGAAAAATGCGCTCATTCTGCATCATATTTTTACTTTTACTGTCCTTGCAGACCGCCCTTGCGGTAAGGGCATACCCCTATCCGATACAGGTACGGCAGCCTGACGGGAGCACTATGACCATATTGCTTCACGGAGACGAGTTCTTCCATTATGCCACGACCGCCGACGGAAGACACGTGCGAAAAGGAGCCGACGGCTTTTTCCGGGCCACGGGGACCGATATCCCTGAGACTATGGCCATAAGCATACACAGAGAGAGAAATATCAGCAGGCTCAAGGCTTCCGGAGGTATACCGGTGCTGAGTACCGTTGTGACCGGACAGATCAAGGCACTTGTGATTCCCGTCGAGTTTCCGGATGTCAAGTTCTCGGTACCTGACCCGCAGGCTCATTTCCACAATATGCTGAATACCCCCGGATACTCCGACAACGGAGCTACCGGCTCGGCCGTAGACTATTTCAAGGCCAACCTGCCTGAAAAGGACTTTGTGTTCGATGTCACAGCGCCTGTCACACTGAGCCGCTCATACGCCTACTACGGCGAGAATGACATAAGTACCCCTTCTGTCATCACATATGACGCCAAGATATCCGAAATGGTGGAAGAAGCCTGCTCACTCGTCAACGGTTCTGTAGATTTTTCCCAGTACGACAACGACAAGGACGGAAACGTAGATTATATCTTCCTGTACTTCGCCGGCTACAACGAGGCTGAAAGCGGGGACGAGAACGCCATCTGGCCCCAGACCTACAACATAAGTTCTTCCGGAATCAGGCTTGACGGAGTACGGCTGGGCCTGTTTGCCTGCTCATCAGAATTATCCGGCAGCGACCTGGGCATGGAGGCGATTCCCTCCGGCATAGGGACATTCTGCCACGAGTTTTCCCATTTTCTGGGACTGGTGGACCTCTATGACACAGACCACGGAAGCGGAGGTATCAGCAAGTGCATGTGGGGCACACTCTCTATCATGGATGCAGGCAACTACAACAACTCCGGCAGAACTCCGCCCTACTTCTGCGCGATAGACCGGGAACTGGCCGGCTCGGCGAAATATATGGAAATAAAAACCGGAATGACCGTATCGCTAGAAGCCGTGAATCTCAACGGAACGGTCATCAGAATCCCCACTGTCACCCCTGGAGAATACTACCTTATCGAGAACCGCCAGGAATCCGGCTGGGACTCCTACATAGGAGGCGCAGGCATGGTGGTTTATCACATCGACAAATCGAGCAACATTGTGGACGGCATAACGGCAGCCGTAAGATGGAAAACAGGCTTGATAAACAACTATGCTCCGCATGAATGCGCCGACCTGGTGGAAGCCATGCCCGATGCGGGCTACATACAGCAGGTGTTCTTCCCGGGCCAGGCGGATATAAAGGAGTTCTCCGCAGCCGGAGATCCGGCATTCATAGCGTGGAACGGCACTCCTGTCGGTATAAAGTTCACCAACATAGCCCTGAACAGCGGCATTGTCACATTTGATATTCTGGAGGACAATACGGAGATACTGCTTTCACCTATGAACTGTCATATCAAGGCCTTCCAGAACAAGGCCATAGCCGAGTGGGAATGCGGACGGCCCGGGACCTATCCGTGGAGCATTATATGGGAAAGAACCGATATACCGTCTACTATAGTCAGAGACACATCCTACGTCCGCCGGTATACATTCAGTCCTCTGGAGCCAAAGGCAGAATACAGATGCATGATATATCATATAGGAGAGCTCCGGAACGGAGACACCGTCGCACTGCGGTTCAGTACATCCGCACTCACCTCTCCTTACCCGTATATCGTTCTGGACAGAAGGTCATACAGAGCAGGCGACACTCTGGAACTGGCACTGAACAATCTCACCGAAGACCTTAGTTCCTGTACATGGTACGTCAACGGCAGCAGGACTGCCATGGACCGCTATATTTTCAAAATTGCCGGCACTTACAAGATACAGGCCGTACTCGTATACGCCTCAGACGGCAGCAGCGAGTCGATTACCCGCACACTTAATGTAAAAGAAGCTGTTTTACCTGGAAATGATGAAGACTATTAAACTTATACCCATATCACTCCTGCTCATCCTCTGCGCTGCGTCATGCAGGGAGAGAGCCATTGAGATAGACTCTCTGGAGAAAGAACTGTTCCTCAGGGAAGAAGCAGAAGGCATATATAAGGACGGGAAAGCCCTGTTCCTTTTCAATCAGAAACTGCACCAGAAAGCAGTAAACCCGAAACGTATCCAATACCGCATCCAGACTGACGAACAGGACACATGTCTCAATGTCATAATGGACGCCATACCGGAGACCGCCGGCGCGCATATCACCACATCGATAGACTTCAGGAGCCCCGGGGATCTCATATCCAGCATGAGCCATCTGGAATGCTCAAGGGTAAGCACGGACAAGATCTGGCTTTGGAATTCCGGAAGCCTGACAGGACTTATACTCAATAAATCAGGACTATAAACAAAAAGGACGGCCCGCAATCGGAACCGTCCCGTTTTCCGTTCAATGCTGAGGGAATTATTTTGAGAACTCAATAGAGGCTTTTCTGAAATCCTTCAGAAGCTTTGTCAGCTCAAGAGATGCCTTACGGGCACGTGTTCCGGCTGTCTTGTTACCTTTTTCGCACTGAGCTTCTGCATTCTTCTGGAAAGTCTCGATTTCCGCATTGATTTTTTCAATAAGTTCTTTCATATTTTTGTTTATTTATTTGATTTGGTTCAAATATAGCAATAATTTTCAAATCCTTAGCCAATTTTTATATTTTTGTGCTGTTTTATAGCGATATTTTTAAAAAATGGACTTGAATTTTAATTTCAAAGAGATATTCAGCGCCTTCATGGTCCTGTTCGCAGTGATAGACATAACAGGCTCCACCCCTGTCATCATAGGCCTCAAGGACAAAGGCCTTAAGGTAGAAGCCGGAAAAGCCGCGCTGCTCTCATCTGTCATATTCCTGCTGTTCCTCTTCCTCGGAGACGCCATACTGTCCCTTTTCGGCGTGGACATCCAGTCATTCGCCGTGGCAGGCTCGATCATCATCCTCATACTGGCCTGCGAGATGGTTCTGGACATCGAGATATTCAAGTACCAGGGACCCGGCGGCTCCGCCACCGTCGTGCCCATCATATTCCCGCTCATAGCCGGAGCAGGAGCCCTTACCACCGTCCTCTCCCTGAGAGCCGAGTACCACGTCGAGAACATAATAGTGGCGATACTGCTCAACATGGTCATAGTCTATTTCGTACTCAGATACCTCAACATAGCCGAACGAATCCTCGGCAAGGGCGGGGTCTACATCCTCCGCAAGTTCTTCGGCATCATCCTCCTGGCCATCGCCGTCAAGCTCTTCACCGCCAACATCACCTCCCTTTTCTAATGCCGGTCCGATATTCAGTCAACCATTCTCAAATATGATTTTGACTGGACACATGCCCTACATGGAGGACATGAAAAAAGGCACCCGAAAGTGCCTTAATCAACTTATTCCGGCCCTACAACTATCTGTAATGTCGTTTTAGAGTCTAATATTCTTCCTCGTTGAAACTTTCTAATAATTAACATAATTTATTATAAATCATTAATTTATATTTTAAAATTTGCTTACTTTTACAATTTTAGTCAGTTAATTTTCTTATCCATTCCCTTATATTCCTATACATCAAAGTCTTAATATAATCCTTTAAATTAAAATGTAACACTTTTATGTCGGCTGCACCCACCGATACAAGATTAAGTTAACACACTTGGAGATTTGATACACTTTCATTGCCACGCTGATTTCCGATTGCACATTTTCACGAGGATTTCCCCTTGGATATCTTTTCATTAGACTCCTTAATGATGCAGTGGGAAGGGGTGTTGTTATCACAACCTGCCATTGCAAGCGATAATGTCCGGCCACGCCAACTTTTTCCGCCCCTTTGTAAAACGCAGCACAGCGGAAAGGTGATAGTAGAACATGGCTGTCAGAAATTCTTGGTCATATACCATATCTATATCCTGCACCCTATTCACCTTACGGCAATAATCCTGTATCTCCGCATTGTTCTGATGCACCTCCAACCTATACAACCTTTTGGGATTTCCGTAGAATTCTTGAATATAGTACTTATGCGATACAGCCTCTATCTCCTTACCTTTATTATATACCTGCACCGTCAGCCCCTTGGACTTATCTTGCCTGGCTCTCGCTTGCTTTATCAGCAATGAGGCCCCTTTCAAACGCTGCAAACTAGCAGAGTAAATCAACTTCAGATTATCTATCTCAACAGTCCTGTCCTTTATAGCCTTACCATTGATGATTGTAGTTATATCCTCACGATGCCACAGTCTCCTTACCAGCCGCACAATATCTGTTTTGATATCCATTGCCAAATCTATGGCTGTAAAGTTATGAAAAACCATACCCATCTGCTCAGGAACAGCCAGTACCCTTCTCAATAATGGTGGATTATACAATACATAATTCTCCACTCTAAAAAACGCGAAGTTCCTCTCCTGATTATCTCCATAGATACCGACTCCCACGGTCATTACTTTCCCGAGACTATCACCATTTTCCATCAAGACACCGTAAGCATATCTGAAATGATGACTGGTTTCCCGACAGAATATATAATCACCATATTTCCTTCTCATTCCGGGATTTATCGCCATTAAATCCCCCAGCACCTCCGCACCAGCCTCGTAACACAACTTCAGTGCATCTATTATAACAGAACCTGTCTCATGGGGCATTTGATTTGAAGTTTTTGCCCGTTATTTCCATAGAAATTAGCTAACCTAACTTCCCTTTCAAATATATAGTCGTTTTTTCGCAAAACCAAACACATAAAGAAAAATCCGCCGGGACATTCCCGATGGATTGCAAACAAAGTCATACCCTATATACTATAAGTATATCTTTAGTCGTTGAAGCGTGCCGATACTGGTGCCCGTTATTTTACTCACATTCCTCAACGAGATTCCTTTGCGGAGCAAGGTGATTTCCTTCGCGTACTGCTCGCGGTATGCGTTCTCGGATTTCCTGTATGTTGAGGGACGGCCCAACGGATGATTGTCCTTGTCCGCTTTCCTCTTGTTGAGGTATTCCGCGTACCCCATCGCCATGCGGCTCCTAATCATGCCGCGTTCCATCTGAGCTATTTCCAGCAGGAGGGTGCAGATGAGATGGCAGGTGGGATTAACCTCTCCTTTGGCGTTAAGTGTCTCAATGCCGTAGTTGGCCAGATAAAGACATACTTTCTTTTCGTTCAGCAGCTCTATGACCTTCAAGGCCTCCAATGTTGAACGCCCCAGCCGGGATATCTCCGTACACAGAATTTTGTCCACCCTGTTGGCCTCCACAAATTCAAGCATCTCCACTATCTCTTCCCTGTCCTCGTTCTTCTTCGCTCCGCTGACCTTGTTGGCGAAGATTCGGACAACATCCCAATTCCTACTCTTGGCGATGTCTGTCAGCGTAGCAACCTGATAATCGTAGTCCTGCTTCAATGTACTCACCCGGCACAGCAGACAAACCTTAACTGTCTCCATACCCATTGTTCTAATATACCGCCACAATGTTCTCCCAGCGGAAACTACGCCAGTTTCCCTTCTCCACATCAAAATAGGCTGTGGTACAGTAAAATTCGCGGCTGTCACCGTTGCCGTTGATGTGCTTCCGTGCAAGTGATTTGTTGGTGGTGCCCCACGCCTCCCTCAACTCTCCGTTTTTCTTCTGATACACGAAGTGGGCCACTCCGCCCCTCATCTGTCGCTTCAACGACTCCACCATCATGGCCTTTGCCCCAGCCATAAACTCGCTGTCGGTTCTCTTCGCGATGACTGCCATCCTTGTGATGGTTTGATTGTCGGTTGTGATAATCATTGTGCTCATATTCCTATGTTTAAATTGTTCATCCGTCTTATTACGCAGCAAGGACGGCCATATACTCTTTGCGCTGTTCAGACACATTGATATTGTGTCCGCTGATGATGCTGCTTGTCTCCTCATATCGCAGCGTCCACAGACCGCGCAGTGCCCTTCTGACATCCTCATCATCAATGGTGTTTACGAGGCTGACGAAACTTCTCATGCCTGCCTTCGCACTGTCGTATCTCCACTCATCGGCCATGCTCCAAAACCAATCAAAACTGTCTATCATTTTCAATGCTTTCTGTATCTTGTCCTGTGCCATATCCTCTTTCTTTATTTGTATTGCAAAGATAATATTTATAGATTACTTATGCAAATTTTTGTAATACTATTTTATCTGTTTTTAATAATTTTAGAATATATTTGCATTACTTATAATTTAACTGTATATGGATGTACCTGAAAAGACTTATTTTGAGCAACATGCAGAGGAACTTCTGGGTAACGCAGGACTCAACAAGGCGAAATTCTCGGAGGCCATGGGGATTGCAAGACAGAATGTTTTGAAACTGTTTGAGACAAAGAATGTGCTGACACTCATTAAGGCAGCCGACATCCTCAAAGTACCCCTCTCCACCCTGATATATGGCAACCAATCCATAGATGGACACACAATAGATGGCTTTATAGATGTGGATGGGAAAATATTTAGAGTACGCAGCAAAAAGGACCTTGAAAATATCCTCTACGCATTGTAACCATGAGTAAGAAGGTTGACAGCTATAAATATAATCCGTCACTATCTGTTGCTAAAAATGCCAAAAACAATGGTGTCAGTAAAGAAAACATCCGCTATTATATTAAGACACGTAATATTAACAGGCGGCTTGAAGCTAAGATTAACATAGCTGAGGATATTCGCAAATTTATAAAAGTCCACCCGGATGCCGCAAAAACAGAGATAGCACGCTGCACAGGGTACAGTATCAACACTGTTAAAAAGTACTGGACTATTGTTGTCGGTAACGCCAATTTAGAACAATCAAAAATTGGTGAAAAAATCGCCAAAAAAAGACTGCGAGAATATCACAACTTCTACGCCACTCACCCGAGCTGTATCTGCGACATTCTGAGGGTTGAGACATTCAATCATTTTGTACTGGAACCGTTCTGCGGCATCGGAAGCATCTCAGAAGTACTGAAAGAATATGGGTACGAGGTTGAGAGCTATGACATCATTGACCGTGGTTACGGCAAGATTGGGGACTTCTTTGAAGTGGATTTTGAGGAGAACAGGTACGACATCCTTACCAATCCGCCATATACAGAAAATCTCACAGATATTATAAATCGGTGTATATCGCTGTGCCATAGCAAAGTGGCCCTGCTTATGCCGCTGCGGTATCTGTCAGGACTTGAAAGATTCAAAAGCATATATCAAATTCATCCTCCGGCAAGGGTCTATGTATATATGGAGCGTATCTGCATCGCACGAAACGCTGACTTTGAAAAATACAACGACCCGGGAGCCAACCGGGAAATTTATGCGTGGTATATATGGCAAAAAGACTATACCGGGGCCACGGAACTTCATTGGATACACAACGACAGGACAAGATAGTAGCTTTCGGCTGATTTAATTCTAATTTTGTAGGTCAATACCTCAAAATGAGTGCTCTCCGTTAACGGGAAATAACTATCTTTGCAGTGCCGGATTGTCCGGCATTACATACGGAAGTGTTTTCGTTATGTCCTTTATAGAAAATGTGGTAGTTTTCAATGTGAGAGGACAGCGGACAGCACTCATTCTTGTGTAGGCTATGCGGTCAGGGTGTCTATTACCCTGCAATACCTCATATCTATACGAGTGTGGGGTATTGGGTCTCGTTTATTCTCACAGGGTTCTACCACAACCTTCTATAAGGTAAACGGAATCGGCCTCACACTTTCTTTTTATGCAAACTCTTCCCCGGGGCCCGGAAGGCTTAAACTTCAATAATATGTGTAGAACATTGACAGCACGCGAGTTTATTCAGGAAACTCTAATGAAAGAATTTGCAGACATCGTGAACGGGGAAAAGGAGCACAATTACATTTCCTTCCTGCTCATTTCCTGCGGAATTGAATTTTTAGGGAAATGCATGGCTCCCGTTGGTACGGATTGGCATCGTAGAGCAAGTGAGCAATATTTTAAACAGGGGATATCCCTATTTCCTGACCCATATAAACAACAAGACATCGATGATGTACTATACCATGGATTAAGATGTGGCATTTGCCATGCATTATTACCTAAAGATGAACTGATTGTATCATCAACTGAAGAACAAGATTTGAACAGCAACCCTATTCGCTTGAACATCCGCACCCTTTTTGATGATTTCAAGAAAGCCTGCACGTCTTTGCTGGAAAATGAAAAGTATAATGCTAGACTTGAAGAAAATTTCATTAGTATCTCAGACGGCTCTACGGGGAACACAAATTCATTAAAAGTAGAAAACGAATAGCTATGGCCACAACTGTCACATCCAAATGTCCGCATTGCGGAGCCCAAATAGTCTTTGAGCCAAAGTCCAAAGCCACGATATGCAGGTATTGCTCATCAATGATTGCCATCAAAGAAGTAAAAGGCTCAGACGGCCCTTCATTATCCGGGTTGCTTGGCAATTTCCAACTAAAAGAGATTATCCCCAAATATGAATATTGGGGAAGGTATGTACAATCACCTGAAACAGATGTTACTGGTATTACGGGATACTTATGTATTTCTGATGAGGAGGTTATATTCAAACCAGACAAGCTTGACTTCTTGGAAAACGGGCTCCTCAAATCTATTGATGATACATACATACGGTTTGACGAGATATGCGGATACCGCTACAATACTTACTACTTTTCATTTGTGGCTCCAAAGACATATTACCATGTTATATGCACAGATGATGGTGAGACGAAAAAAGAGCATATAATCTTCATAGCGAGTCTGGCTAAAGAACGGAACAGCATATTCAACAATATTGAGTATTTCAGAAAACAGTTTTTCATCAGAAACGGCAAGGATGTACCGGAATTAACAGAAGGTGACATCCATGTGTCAGGAAACAATATAATTGATACACGGGGTGCAAAATATATTTATTTGGCCCATAAAATAATTGTTAGCCGTATTATGATAGGGCTAATAGCTGCAATTATTCTCATATTAATTATAGTATTATTATCCGCATAGATATGGGACTCTTTTCAAAAGGCAAGACAGGCGGCATGATGAATGTCATCCGCTGCGACGAGAAGGAATACCTCGTCTGGAAATGGAGGCCCGAGGGTCAGGAGCTCGGTGCCAGCAAGAGAGAGAACGGCATCCGATACGGAAGCAGCCTGAGGGTAAAGGACGGAGAAGTCGCCATCCTCGTCTACACCACCAAGGAGAACGAGGACTGTCAGGAGGTCATAGTCGGCCCGCAGGACAAGATTATAAACACCGCGAATTTCCCCGTACTGGCCGACATCGTAGGGCTCGGCTACGGAGGAGACACGCCGTTTCAGGCCGAGGTCTATTTCATCAACCTGTCGGAGAATGTTCAGATTCTGTTCGGTGTCCCGTACTTTGATGTGTTTGACCCCCGTTTCCCTGATTTTCCCGTTCCTGTGGCGGTAAGGGGCACCATAACATTCAACATCTCCGACTACAGTGCATTCATCAAGAACAACAGGCTGATTAATTTTGAGATAAAGGACTTCAAGCAGCAGATTAGGAGTGCCGTGATGAAATACACGAAGAGCATCGTCATGAGCCTGCCTGCCTCACGCAACATCCCGGTAGTCCAGCTTGAAAGTCAGATACTTCAGGTTAACGATGCACTTGAATCGTATCTCAGGCCCAGGTTTGAGAAGGACTTCGGAGTATGCATGAAGGCACTTGACATTGAGGCCGTTGAAATCAACAAGGACAGCGAGACCTACAAAGAACTGAAGAGAGTGACCAAGGATATCGCGTCAGAGACCGTAATCGCTCAGTCCGATGTGAACATTCAGAACCTCCGGGACTCACAGCGCATCATGTCCGAGAACATGGAGGAGTCCCTGCGCATCCAGCGGGAGGAGGCCCAGCGTGCGCAGCGTCTCAAAACAGAGACATCGTACATCGGGGCCCATGCTCTGAACAGACAGGCGGATGTGATGCAGGCGGCAGCTGAATCCCTGGGCAAGATAGGAGGGACGATGGGAGACGGCTCCGGCAATGACGGATTCAACCCGGCAGGTATGATGACGGGGATGATGATGGGAGGCGCAATCGGCAGTCAGATGGCCGGATACATGAACCAGATGGGGCAGAACCTGAATGCCTTTGCCCAACAGAATATGCAGGCTCCGCCTCCGACACCTAAGCCAGTCTCTTATTATGTACTGATAGACAATCAGCAGTCCGGCCCCTTTGACGAGAATGTACTCAGACAGATGGCATCCTCAGGACAACTCTCAGAAGACACCTATGTATGGAAGCAGGGAATGGCGCAGTGGATGCAGGCCAGAGACACTGAACTCAATAAGCTGTTTGCGTCCGTTCCGCCCGTGCCTCCTCCGTTTCCACCCATACCGCCAACCAAATGACACATGAAGCCATGAACAGTGATTTTTCTATTATTGACAAACTTGTAGCTTTCGGCATAGAGGCGGCATCGGCAGACGGCATGGTATCCGGCATGAACAGGATGCTGTCCGACATGCAGGTTCCCGGCTCAATGGCCCGGAATCAATCGCCCGGCCATAACAGAGTGAACAGATTATGGTATGTGGCAACAGACGGCAGGCCCAACGGCCCTTTTGACGAGAAGGAGCTGCTGGCCTTTCTGCTTGACAGGAGAATCAACAAGGACACCCTTGCGTGGTCTGCGGGAATGCCGCAGTGGCAGCGCGTTGAGGACATTCCTGAGATTCTGAGACTATTAATGCTTTTACCTCCAGAGTTATGAAGATTCAGCCTATATTGACAGTTTTCTCCATTGCCATCTCCGCGCTTTTCGGATACATTGTGTATTCCATATGCGGTGACAGTTATGCGGACACGCAGCTTCTGACCATCCTGAGCGCGGCATCGGCCTTCCTGATATTGTTCAGCGGAATCGGATTGAAATACGGCAATCCGAAATCCAACACCAACATAAAAGTCCTGTCCGCAGTATTCACCGTCATCTCATTCGTCGCAAGCCTCGTAATGTCCTTTGTGTCGGCAGGAGAGGCCGCGATAATAATAGTCTCTGCCGCTATTGTACTCATCTATCTGCTCATCCTCTACTTAATACCCAAATCCGGCATATAGAAACAAGACTATGGAAAGCATCCTGAAAACCAGCCAGAGCCCCTGACTGGTTTTTATTTACTGTTCAGTCAAGGCACTATCGTCGCGGTACTGTCCATCGCCATTTGTAGCTTTGGGGATTTTGCTCCAGTATCCGCCAGTCTCGGCCCGGAGGGCATCGCTGATATGCTTGCAGTGCTCCGGGGTTTTCTTCCGTCCCAGGAGAGATGCTGAAATCTTGTCGCGCACCGCCTGCGGCACTTCGCGTGTCTTTCGCTTGTATTCTTTTTCCATGATTTTAGTTTTTTCATAAATAGCTTAACAGGTTAGAAAGGCTATCCGATTTTGGTAATGCATTTACCAATTTTTGATAGTCCCATGTATCGGTAAAATCCTAATGACAGACAGTCCGCCTAATAAGCCTATCAGGTAGAGCCGAGCATTTCTAAGGAGGATAACAGATTACGAATTTACAATAACAGCCCGGAGGTCGGGATTCCCACACCAAACAGCTGTTTATGGCCATAAAATAATGACTGAACAAGGTAAAACAACCATATTACAGCACGACAACAGACCTACACATTCTTAATTATCAGTTAATTACATAGCAAACCTCTCATATTGGGATTCATTTTATTATCAAATAATACTTAATGGCACTGACATAGATTTTGCGCTCAATTTCTTCTTGTTTTTTTAAATCCAACTTGATATATTTGCCATAAGTATGCTCACGCTACGAAGGTGGGCGCGGTCATTACCGCAAGAATAACCCTAAAAAAAGGGACGACAATCAACCGTTAACATGACGGAAGATACTGTAAAAAACATTGTTGAGAGCATCACCGCCAACATCATAAATGCCATGAACCTCAACAAGCCTGTTTATACGCGAAACGAGACTCTACAACTACTGGGACTTGACAGCAAGACACTGAAACGCTACCAGGACGAGGGACTTATAGGATATTCGCAGCCGATAGACGGAGGTAAGGTGTTCTTCTCACGACAGGACATTGACGAATTCCTGAACAGGACACACCACGAAGCCTTTTACTTCAACGGATTGTAGTCCTCAAACTGTAACTTTCTCTCAACCTCCTCACTAAGCGTTTCCGGGAGAAACATGGCATAATTCTTCTCGGTCGCTGTAACAGAGCTATGGCCGAGAAGACGGGATACAAGATGCAAGGACATGTTAATCGGAGGGTTGAGGGCATACACTGCGAAAGTATGCCGTGCGACATGCATGGTCAGATTAAAACCCTCAACTCCGATTTTCAAGCCTATAGCTCTAAGCGACTGCCCAATAGTCCTGTTCTTAGAGGCTATTTTCATTTTCAATTCCCGGTCACACTGTTCCTGATTGGATTTGTCCGAAAACTTAAAGTCCACTGGAAGTAAGTTGAATACAAAGCGAGGATTATAGCCTTTATCCTGCCACCTATGCAATATCTGAATGGCAGCACTGTTAAGGTGTATCTCATGAAAGTTCTTGGCCTTGACCAGCATTTTCCTCATTGTTGAATTCGCGAAGTCAATGTGCGCCCATTCCAATGTCGCAATATCACTGACACGCAGACCACAAGCATGGAAAGCGAAGAGAAACATGTCCATTATCTCCCGGGTACGGTCATACTTGACCTCAGAGTACAACGCCACAAATCTTGCCATCTGCTCCCTGGTCAAATAATGCACGGAGCTTTCGTTATCCTCAACCTCCCCGGTATACGACCGTTGCTTTTTCTCAACATAGCCATTCCGGGAGACATTCAGCATATTAGTGTTCATAAGGCCATTCTGCACAGCATATTCTATAGCCTTAAACAGTGGAGTTAACTCCTTATTCATCGTCTCATTGCCAATACTCTTCATTCGGCTGACTTTATAAGCATCCATCAACTCCACTGTTACTTCCGGCATAGGCAGGAAAGCCTCCTTCTTAACATCTGCTATGTAGTTCTTAAACTTTTCTATATAAAGTCCATGATTGTAGTACGTGGAGTAACCGACCTTTCCCGTATCAAACCTCACTCGGTTATAGTCTACGGCATACTGAATAAAGTCAACTTTTTTCGGGTCTTTCTGTTCATCATTGAGGTTCCCGTCCAATAATCTTGACAACCGTTCCTTTGTTAATGGGCCTTCGTAGGCTTCAATTACCGATTCATAACTTCTTTTGATTACTGCCAATTTGTTATTCAGCCGATTCGCCTCTTTATGACCTACGATTTCTTGCTTATCGGAATCCCACTGTTCAGGCTTAACATAAACTCCTGTAGCACGGCATACCACATCTCTGTTTACTGAAAACATGATACTAATAGCAACCTCACCTTTTATGTTCGGTTTCCTATTTCTGATGACCAACCTACCTTTTGGTTTTAATCGTTTTACTCTGCCCATATACTATAAAACTTACTATGATTTTTAACGGGAATTATGGGCAAATATAGTCAGTTATTAGTCAACTTATTCTCCGGCACATGCCCTACAGTGCCTTCTGACGGGCATGAAAAAAGGCACCCGAAAGTGCCTTAGTCAACTTATTTAGGCCCTACAGCCACCTGTAATGCCGTTTTAGGGATTAATATTCTTCCTCGTTGAAGAAGAAGTCCTCCTTGCTGGGATAGTCGGGCCAGATCTCCTCTATGCTTTCGTAGACCTCACCGTCATCCTCAAGGTCTTCCAGATTCTCAATGACCTCCAGAGGGGCGCCTGAGCGGGTAGCGTAGTCTATCAGTTCGTCTTTGGTTGCGGGCCAGGGAGCGTCTTCGAGCTTCGAGGCCAATTCAAGTGTCCAATACATAGTCTCAATGCATTTTTATTTTGGTCGGCAAAGATATACAAAAATCCTCTAGTCAATCCAAAAATCTTCCGAAATGTTATGCCGGTGACACTCCATGCGTCCCAGCGTGAACAGATAGTCCGACAAGCGGTTGAGGTAGCGCAGCACCGCCACCATATCGGGCCGGTCGTCTCCCAGTGCGACGCATGAACGCTCGCTCCTGCGGCAGATGCACCGCGCCACATGACAGTGGGCGGCACTGACCGGACGCGACGGCAGCACAAAACTCTTCATGGGAGGCATCTCCCCGCTCATCCTGTCTATCTCCTTCTCCAGATTCTGGATTCCGTCTTCCGGGAACGGAGTCAGCCTGGGATTCTCCACATCGGAGGCGACATGGGCAGATGCCGTCATAAGCGCAGCCTGTATCTGTCTCAGTACCGCGTCCTCCGTCTCTATATGGCAGCGCAGCAGGGCGATATACGATATCAGCTCGTCCAGATCCCCGTATGCGCAGACTCTCTCAGATGCCTTGGAGACCCGTCTACCCCCGACGAGGGATGTCTCACCGGCGTCTCCTGTCTTAGTGTAAATCTTCATATCTGTCTTATTTTATATGTTCTGTATCAGACTCTATGCGGCCGTCCCTGAGACGTATGACCCGATGGGCATAGGCGGCGATATCCTCCTCGTGGGTCACTACTATCACGGTATTGCCATTGCGGTATATCTGGTCGAAAAGCCTCATGATCTCTATGGATGTATGAGTGTCCAGGTTGCCAGTCGGCTCATCAGCCAGTATGATGGAGGGACTGTTGATCAGGGCCCTTGCAAGCGCAACTCTCTGCCTCTGACCGCCCGAGAGCTCGTTGGGCCTGTGGTCCATCCTGTCATCCAGCCCCACACTCCTCAACGCCTCTGCTGCCTTTTCCCGCCTTTCTCCGGCCGGGACTCCGGCATAGACCATCGGCAAAGCGACATTCTCCAGAGCATTGTATCTCGGAAGCAGGTTGAAGGACTGGAAGACAAAGCCTATCTCCCTGTTTCTGACATCCGCCAGCTCACCATCGTCCATCTCGCTCACATCCGTCCCGTTCAGAATATACCGGCCGCTGTCCGGCGAATCCAGACAACCCAGAATATTCATCAACGTGGACTTGCCCGAACCGGACGGTCCCATGATGGCCACGTATTCGTTCCTGAAAACGGAGAGCGACACCCCGTCCAATGCCCTCACCTCCTGATTTCCGACCCGGTATATCTTGAAGATGTCCTCGAGTCTGATAATCTCCTGTGCTTTCTCCATGATGTATATATTTTGAAACCGGCATCTAAAGTAATAATTAATTGTCTGTTTCCAACATTTTCCTTAATATTGCGCCTCAATTTTTTACGATTATGGCATTCAAGAAAATAGAAGAATACGATCCGCAGACCACACAGGAACTGGCCGCACACTATAAGGAGATACTCCGCCTGCTAGGAGAAGATGCTGACAGAGAGGGACTTCTCAAGACTCCCGAGCGCGTGGCCAAGAGTATGCAGTTCCTGACCCAGGGCTACTATATGGACGGGGCCGAGATACTGCGCTCAGCCATGTTCAAGGAGGACTACCGGCAGATGGTGGTGGTCAAGGACATTGAGCTGTATTCCATGTGCGAGCATCATCTTCTGCCGTTCTACGGAAAGGCGCATGTGGCCTACATTCCCAACGGATATATCACAGGTCTGAGCAAAATAGCCAGGGTGGTGGAGTGCTATGCCCGCCGCCTGCAGGTCCAGGAGAGACTGACAGTGCAGATAAGGGACTGCATACAGGACACACTGCATCCTCTAGGAGTGGGAGTAGTAATCGAGGCCTCGCACATGTGTATGCAGATCAGGGGAGTACAGAAACAGAACTCCATCACCACCACATCGGCGTTCACCGGCGGCTTCCTCAAGGACGAGCGTACCCGCAGCGAATTCATGCGTCTGATAGGAGTTTCTCTACATTAGCAGAGAAACTCCTATCAGACGTACAAGCCTAGGAATCAGCATCTCAATGAACCGACGGGTGCTTTATGGTTGACTGCTTGCCCCATCTACCAGGACCGGATTACATTGTTGCCTGTAATTTCATGGGGTGAGTTTGCGGACAATCATACTTATTTTAATACTATTGTAACAATTCTTTTGTGAAAATGTATCATATTTGCGCCGTCAATGAGTTGATACGGATATGAACAGACTCCGCACCGCCATCGCTGCCATCTTGGCCACTGTCACCGCATTCTGCGCTGCGGCCCAGGAACACATCTACGAAGTATCGGAAGAGATGAAGGACTCCGATTTCCAGCCCAGGGTGGACGTGGGCTTCGAGATTCCGCTGGCCGAGGACTTTTCATTCACCATCAACAACGAGCTGCGTTTCCGCGACAACTCCAAGCGGATAGACCGCAACTACCTTCAGGGATCTTTCTCATGGGAGACCTGCGACTACTTCAGCCTTGATGCCGGATACATCTTCCAGTCCATACTGAATATCGGAGACCTTGAGTACAAAAGGGAATGGCAGTACCGTCACAGGGTGTTCCTGGACCTGAAGGCCGAGTTAGAGCTGGACGACTGGAAGCTATCCCTGACCGAACGTCCGCTGGTCAATCTCCGTCCCTGGGCAGACGGCATCCATGACCCGAAAGCCGAATGGCTCATCCGTTCCAAGATCAAGGCCGACTACGACATCCCGAAGACTGACCTCACTCCCTACGCTTTCTTCGAGCTGTCCAATACCCTCAACACGGTGGACTACGGCGGAGGCCCCTTCGTAGACCGCCTGCGTTTCTGTCTGGGCATGAAGTGGGATTTCTCCGACTTCTGCAACATGGAGCTTTACTACTACTTCGACATCAAGAATGCCCGCGATGTCAGCTACACACATAACGATCAAGAAGACTTATACCGCATCTACCTCAACAAGGAGCGGCAGTACGTCCACGTCCTCGGCCTCTCATTCAACTTCGGCTGGGACTAATCCGCACCTTACATTCCGGGATAGCGGATTTTTGCGTACATTAGGGGCGTAATTGTCTTTATTAATGAAAATACGTCTTCTGATTACGGCAATACTGACTGCCATGGCTCTGAACTGCGCGGAGGCCTCCGTGCGGACATCTCCGCAGGATTCCCTCATCTACACCCGGACAATACAGGAGCTGCTGCCTTATGCCGGCCTGCCCGCCGGAGAACTGATGGTCAGGGCGGCCGGAATGTTCTACGGCACACCGTACAAAGGCGGTACGTTGGAAACAGTCCCTGAAGCACTGACCGTCAACCTGCACGAGACCGACTGCATCCTCCTCGTAGAGACCTGCACCGCCATGACCCTTCTCCTGAAAAATTGCACTGACGGAGGCACCCCCTCCTTCGAGGACTTCTGCGCCATGCTCCGCACCCTGCGCTACCGCGACGGCATCACGGACGGCTACCCCTCCCGCATGCACTACACCTCCGAATGGCTCCTGCAGGCCCAGGACAACGGATTTCTGAAGGAGGTAACAGCGGAACTCGGCGGCATACCCCTGAACCAGGTATTCTCCTTCATGTCCTCCCATCGGGACAATTACCCAAGGCTGCGGGAGGATGACGGGGCTCTGGGACTCATACGCAGGGCCGAGGAACGTCTGGACACCGCTGCCGCCTATTTCTACATTCCTTCTGAGAGAATCCCTGAGATAGAAGGCAATATCCTGAACGGAGACATCATCTGCTTTGTAAGCACTGTCTCCGGACTGGACATCACCCATACGGGCATCGCCTGCCGTGAAGAGGACGGCAGCCTGCATTTCATCCACGCATCCATGAAGGAAGGGAAGGTGGTCCTGGAGACCCGCACCCTGGCGGAATATGCCCGCAGCGGCATCCGCTTAGCCCGCCTCAACGACATCAGTAAAAACAGATAAATTTCAAGACCGGAGGCAAGTACCTTAAGGATATTTTGCTAACTTTGTTTTCATACTGATTTATCCACAAAAACACTGACTGATATGAGAAAAGCCGCATTCATCGCGATTCTGATCGCACTGTTTACGTTCTCATCCTGCTCGCAATACAAGTACGAGCAGGTGGACGGAGACCCGACAAAGACGAGAATCTACACTCTTGACAACGGTCTGAAAGTGTACCTGAGCGTCAATGACGAAGAACCCAGAATCCAGACCTACATCGCCGTAAGAGTCGGCGGTAAGAACGACCCCGCCCAGACCACCGGACTGGCCCACTATTTCGAGCACCTGATGTTCAAGGGCACCGAGCAGTTCGGTACATCCGACTACGCGGCCGAGAAGCCCATGCTGGACGAGATCGAGCGCCTCTTTGAGGTCTACAGAGTCACTACGGACGAGGACGAGCGCGCCGCCATCTACCGGACGATAGACTCCATCAGCTACGAGGCCTCCAAGCTGGCCATCCCCAACGAGTACGACAAGCTCATGTCCATCATCGGAGCGTCCGGCACCAACGCCTTCACCTCCACGGACATGACCGTCTATGTCGAGGATATTCCCTCCAACCAGATAGAGAACTGGGCCATGATCGAGGCCGACCGCTTCAAGAACCCGGTCCTCAGGCTCTTCCACACTGAACTGGAGACCATCTACGAGGAGAAGAACATGTCGCTTACCCAGGACTCCAGGAAAGTCTACGAGGCCATGAACGCCGCCCTGTTTCCCAACCATCCCTATGGCAAGCAGACCGTTCTCGGCACCCAGGAGCACCTGAAGAACCCCTCCATCACCAATGTCAAGAACTACCACAAGACCTACTACGTGCCCAACAACATGGCCATCTGTATGGCCGGTGACTTCGACCCGGACGAGGTAATCCGTATCATTGACAAGTATTTCGGCGACATGCAGCCCAATCCGGACCTGCCCAAGCTGGAGTTCGAGCCCGAGAAGCCCATCACCGAACCCATCGTCAAGGATGTCTACGGACTGGAGTCCGAGAGCATTTCCATCGGCTGGAGACTTCCCGCCTCCAAAGATCCGTCCAGTGATATTGCCAACATGGCCAGCTTCATCCTCAACAACGGCTCGGCCGGACTTATTGACCTGGATCTGATACAGGAGCAGAAGATACTCTCCGGCTACGGTTACGCCAGCCTGCTCCCGGATTACGGCAGCTTCGAACTGTACGGCAAGCCCAAGGAAGGGCAGACTCTGGACGAGGTCAAGGACCTGCTGATGGCCGAAGTGGAGAAGTTGCGCAAGGGTGAGTTCGACGACGACCTCATCGAGGCGACTGTCAACAACCTCAAGCTGTCATACATGAACCAGCTTACCAGCAACGGTGCCAGAGCCATGATGGCTGTCAATTCCTTCATTGACGGAGAGGACTGGAAGACCGTAGTCACCATGCTTGACCGTATGGCTAAAGTCACCAAGCAGGACATCGTAGACTGGGCGAATAAGTACCTGACTCCTGAAGGCTATGTTGCCATATACAAACGGACAGGGGAAGACAAGAACATCCAGAAGATATCCGCACCCGAGATTACGCCCATCGTAACCAACAGGGACAAGCAGAGCGAGTTCCTGACCAGGGTCCAGAATACTCCAGTAAAGGAGATCGAGCCTGTGTTCGTGGACTATCAGAAAGAGATGTCCATACTTGATGCCGGCAAGGGCATCGACGTGCTCTACAAGCAGAACGACGTCAACGACCTGGCCTACGTCATGTACGTCTTCGACAAAGGCGTGAACAACGACCCTGCCCTGTCACTGGCGTTCAATTATCTGAGTTACCTCGGCACTGCCGACATGAGTGCGGCTGACATCGCCAAGGAGATGTACAAGCTGGCATGTAATTTCTATATCTCCGCATCCACCGACCAGACCGTAGTCAACATCTCCGGACTGAGCGAGAATATCCCCGAGGCCATGGACATCGTAGAGAACCTTATCTACAATGCCGTTCCCGACGAGGCCATCCTGGCCAATATCAAGAACGACATGATGCAGAGACGCCGCAACAGCAAGCTCAGCCAGGGCGGCTGCTTCGGAGCCCTCCAGACCTACATGATGGTGGGCAAAGAGACCATCGACAGGATAACTCTCAGCAACAAGGAACTCACCGACCTTACTTCCGACGAGCTGCTGGCCAAGGTCCGCAACCTGATGGACAAGCATCATGAGATATTGTACTACGGCCCTCAGAGCAGCGCGGACATACTGGCGACCCTGTCAGAGCATCACCGCATAGCCGACAATCCGGAGCCACTGAAGAAAGAAAGCCTGAAGTACCGTATGCCCGGTAAGACCGGCAAGGTATATCTGGCCGAATACGACGCCAACCAGCTGTACTACATCCAGTACTCCAACCGCGGCGAGAAGTTCGACCTTGCGTCCGTACCGTCCGTCTCACTGTACAACGAGTACTTCGGAGGCGGCATGAACTCGATAGTCTTCCAGGAGATGCGCGAGGCAAGAGGTCTGGCCTACACCGCCCAGGCATTCCTGTCCACTCCATACGACCTTGAGATGCCATATATGTACATCGCATTCATCGCCACCCAGAACGACAAGATGCAGCAGGCCATAGAGGCATTTGAGGATATCATCAACGACATGCCCGTCTCTCAGCCGGCATTTGACATCGCCAAGAAAGCCATCCTCTCACGCCTGAGGACCTACAGGGTCACCGGTGACGGTGTGCTCTGGGACTACCGCAGCACCCGCGAGCTTGGCCTGACCGAACCGACCGAGAAGCTGATGTTCGAGAAGATTCAGACTATGACGCTGGACGACGTAATCGCCACCCAGCAGCAGTGGGTCAAGGACCGCACCTACGACTTTGCCATCCTGGGCAGAACCAAGGATCTGGACATCAAGTACCTGAAGACCCTTGGAGATGTAGAGTACGTATCCTCTGAGGAAATGTTCGGATACTAACACACACCGCGCCCATAGAGGGCGAAGTCAAAATTCACATCCTAAAGGGGTTGTTTCAAAACTTTCATTTTGACACAGCCCCTTTTTACATGCTTCAAACCAATGTCCATTTTTCATACAGCCATTGTATGAAAATCACACAGAACCGAATCTCGCTCAACGATATAAGTTATTAATAATCATTCAGATAATCTCACAGGCACGATTATTGATTAACGGTATGGCAAACACACTACTATGCTAAGACTTATTCTCAGAAATCTAGGTCATACCCTCAGAAGACACCCTCTCCCGGCGGCCATCAACCTCGCCGGTCTGGTCGTGGCCCTCACCGCATTCATCATCATCATGTCCCATGTGGAGTACGAGACCACCTTCGACCGTTCCTACCCTACCTCCGGGAGGATTTTCAGGGTGGACTGCCCCGGGAACGACGAGACTTTCCGCAGTATCCTGCCCAACGCTTTCGCCCGGGACGTCATCAACTCCTCGGCCCACATCGAGGCCGGAACGATGCTCATGCCCTACTTGGGCAAGCTGCCGTTCTACATCGACGATGCTGCCGGTGAACCGCACGGATA
>CASFSL010000024.1 GCA_949297365.1 uncultured Bacteroidales bacterium
CATCATCGCCCGCCAGTTCTCCCTGATGAACCAGGCCGGTTACAGGAATTTCGTGGTATCGTGCGTGACCTCCTTCGGTCTGCACAGCGAGATACTCCAGACCTGGGAGGAGCATCCCGAGATCGAGGAGAAGATACACGAGCTGCTGTGGAAGGCCTGCAAGCGGGAATTCACCAAGCCGGACTTCCTGATGCACTCCAGCGACATGATGTACCATTACCGCTTCCTGATCTCCGAGCAGGCCAAATATCCCCTGATAAATGTCCGCACCGGAGAGCCCCTGAAAGTGGTGGAGCACATCGGCTGCCATTATTCCAAGATTTTCCCCTCCAAGTCCGTGGGCGGAGCCGAGTATCCCCGCGTTCTGGCCGGACTGGTGGAGGCCCTGGGCGGCAGCGTGGTGGACTATCCCGAGCGGAGGCACTGCTGCGGCTTCGGTTTCCGTCAGTACCTGGTCAAGGCCAACAGAGGCTACTCGCTGACCAATACCTATAAGAAGTTCGAGTCGATGGAACCCTTCCATCCCGACCTGATCATCACCAACTGTCCGGGCTGCAACTACTTCCTGGACCGCTGGCAGTATGTCATCGCCGAGACCACCGGCAAGACCTACGGCGACACCCCCGGTTACGGCATCCCCGTGCTGTCCTCCGAGGAGGTGGCCGCGCTGGTCATGGGCTACGACCCCTGGGATCTCGGCTTGCAGATGCATCAGGTGGCGGTCGAGCCCCTGCTGGACAAGATGGGCGTGCAGTACGACAAGTCTGCAAAATATAAGGGCCTGGGCGGCAAGGACCTCGGAGTCCCCGTCAGCCCTGCGAATATCAGAATATTCTAATCCTCATACCGATTGAATATGGAACCTAAGAATCAACAGAAAAATATAGTGGTAATCGGCGGAGGCCCTGCCGGAATAGAAGCCTCACGTACCCTTGACTCACTGGGATATACAGTCTTCCTGATTGAGAAAGAAGACCGTCTGGGAGGACATCTGGCCAGATGGGACAGACTTTTTCCCTACGGTACTCCGGCCGGAGACGTACTCGGTCAGATGACGGCCTCAATGGGCCGGGTGAAATGGTTCACCGGCACTGAGGTGACCCAGCTCAACCGTCTGGAAAGGGGCTACAACATCATCCTGTCCAACGGTATGTCGGTTCTGGCTGACGCCCTGCTGCTGACTACCGGTTTCTCCCTGTTCGATGCCTCCAGGAAAGAAGAATACGGCTACGGCATCTATGACAGAGTGATCACCAATGCGGACCTGGAAGACTGGTTTTCAGGCATACCCGTACCGGCCATTGACAGTCCGCGCCGAATAGGATTCGTACACTGCGTAGGCTCCCGCGACGAGAAGGTGGGCAACCGCTACTGCTCCAAGGTATGCTGCGCCACTGCGGTAAAGCAGGCCTGTGAGATCAAAGAGAAGTTTCCTGATGCGGTGGTCTACTGCTTTTATATGGACCTGAGGATGTTCGGCCGTGGATATGAGGACATGTATCTGGAAGCCCAGAAAAAATATGGAATAATCTTCGTGCGCGGACGTGTCTCGGAAGTCTCGGAGGACAAGGACGGACATCTCTTCGTCAAGGCTGAGGACACTCTGGCCGGAAAGCCGCTCAGGGTGACACTGGACCTGCTGGTGCTGATGGCAGGGATGACCCGGAACACCGCCGTGGCTCCTATAGTCAGGGCCCTGGAGCTCTCAACCATGGAGGACGGCTTCCTCAAGCCCAAGGACTCCATGACTCAGGCCCAGAGTTCCTACGCCGCCGGTATCTTCTATGCCGGAGCCTGCACCGGGCCGAAGACCATTCCGGATACTGTAGCGGAAGCAAAGGCCGCCGCCATGAGCATTAACGAATACCTCAGGGACAATGATTGATTTCGGATACGGCATATCACCCAGCTCGGCCATCAATCTGGAGCGTTTTGACAGAGCCAGATTCGACAGACTCTGCGCCGAGGAGCCGGACGTGCTCAAGTGCATGGCCTGCGGCTCATGTGCGGCAAGCTGCCCCACTGCCGGTCACGGAAACATGAACCTCCGGAAGGTCATACTGCTTCTGGGCCGCGGATGCGACTCCGACGCACTGGCCATGACCCGCAGCTGCATGTTGTGCGGAAAATGCCTTCTGGTATGTCCCAGAGGCATCAATACCAGACATCTTATTCTCAGTATAAACAAAATATACAAGTAAAGTGCAAGACAGGTTCATATCAGGATATCACGATTTCGTCCTTCCGTTCATGATAGGAATGATCTTCATCCTCTCCTATCTGGCTATCGGTATAATCCGGGTCATCATACAGCTCCCGGCAAAGGACAGAAAGAAGTTCTTCCTCTCCCTGATCAACCCCAGACTCTGGATTATCAACTTACGGGACATCATCTGCGATGTCCTGCTGCATACCAAGATATGGAAGCGCAAGCCACTGCTGGGCTATATGCACTCCAGCATCGCCTTCGGGTGGTTCATGCTCATCGTCCTCGGACACATCGAGACGTGGATGTTTGTGCCGGACCGTCTCTCGACTTTCTACTATCCGGTGTTCTTCCGCTTCTTCGTCATGGAGACCGACCATACGATAGGAGGCTCGTTCTTCTTCTTCCTGATGGATTTCTTCCTGCTGATAGTGCTCAGCGGAGTGTTCCTGGCCATGTTCAAGCGCATCCGTTCCATGGTATTCGGTATGCGCAGGACTACCAGGAACCAGCTGCCCGACCGCCTGGCCATGTACTGTCTCTGGGCCATTTTCCCTGTAAGACTGCTGGCAGAGAGCTTCACCGCCGGTATAGCCGGAGGCTCCTTCCTTACCCGCCCGATGTACTGGCTGTTCAGCAATTTCCTGAGCGACACATATCACATCCTGCCTACCTGGTGGGCTTACTCCACACTCCTCGGCACATTCTTCGTGCTGCTTCCCTTCACCCGGTACATGCACATCCCCACCGAGGCCTTCCTGATAGTGCTGCGCAACGCCGGCATCAAGGTATCCCATCCACGGAACGGCTATACGACGGCACAGATATACTCATGCTCCAACTGTGGCATGTGCATAGACGCCTGCCCCATGATGAGCCAGAAGAAGAACCTGCGCTATGCCACCGTATATTTCAACCGACTGCTGCGCCGCCGCAACTGGGCCAAGTGCGAGATCAGTGCCGACAAATGCCTGATGTGCGGCAAATGCGTGGCCGTCTGCCCTGTCAATGTGGACTCATGCAATATAAAGCAGAGTCTCAGGGCTATGCGTGCCGTACCCGCTGCAAGCGACTATTCATACTTCAATACATATTCAGCCCCGGAGCCGTCACCTGAGAAAGTTCTCTACTATGCCGGCTGCATGACCCAGCTGACGCCTGTCATCTACAAGTCCGTGGGAGCCGTACTGGACAAAGCCGGTATTGAATATACCTTCATGGACCGCGACGGCGGTATATGCTGCGGCCGCCCGCTCATCCTGGCCGGACGCAATGAGCAGGCTCAGGAGATGATACGGAAAAACACCGAACTGATACGGCAGAGCGGAGCCACCACCCTGCTGCTATCCTGTCCCATCTGCTACAAGGTCTTCCGCGAGAACTACGACCTCAAGGGCATCCGCATAGTCCATTATACTGAGTATTTTGACGAGCTTATGAGACTGGGACGGATAAACATCAAGAACTCAGGTGAAAAGATAGTCTATCACGATCCATGCGAGCTGGGACGTGGCTGTAAAGTCTACAAGGAGCCCAGAAGGGTGCTCGGTGCCGCAGGAGAGCTGGTTGAGGCTGAGAAGCACCACGACGAGAGCATCTGCTGCGGAGGCTCGCTGGGCTCGCTGACATTGTCCTATGAGGACCGCAAGGACATCACCCTGCACTCGCTGGACAACCTCATGTACGCTTCTCCCGAACGGATTGTCACGGCCTGTCCGCTCTGCCTGAAGACATTCTCACCATATTCGCCCAAGAAAGTAAGCGACTTTGCGGAAGTTGTCGCACAGAATATGAATTAATAACTTATTAACGATATACAAGCCATGAAAAGTTTTACTCCAACAGTGTACTCGCTGATGAATGTGGCCACGGGAAGAGTATTCCCTGATGCCGGATGGATGCTTGCCGACCCGGAGTCTCCCAAGCCGTCGCTGGTGCGTGCGGTCTATCAGAAGAAGCAGATAGACGTCAAGGGCAGCGACTGGGGATTCTACCGCTTCGCAGACTGGCTGCCTGTACACCGCCTGCTGCGCGATTCGGCGACAACGGTCACATACAGAAGTGAGGGACTGGCCCGTCACCTGGGTCTGGGCAATCTCTACATAGCTTTCTCAGGCTACTGGCCCGAAAGAGGCGCGCTGATGAAGACCTGCTCGTTCAAGGAGACCGAGGCCTATTCGGTCTGCGGCCGTCTGCCTTTGGACTGCAAGCAGATACTTACTGTGGCTTCCGCCGGCAATACGGCCAGGGCTTTCGCCAGAGTCTGCTCGGAGAATGACATACCCCTGCTGCTCTGCGTACCGGAGGACAATATCGACGCTCTCTGGTTCGAAAAGCCCATAAAGGACTGTGTCAAGCTTGTCTGCGCCCCCAAGGGCAGTGATTATTTTGATGCCATAGCCCTCTCTCAGATAGCAGCATCCTCAGGGATGTTCGTTGACGAGGGCGGTGCCAAGAATGTGGCCCGTCGCGACGGCATGGGTACGACCGTGCTCTCTGCCACTGTGGAGATCGGCCGGATACCCGACGCATACTTCCAGGCCATAGGCAGCGGCACAGGCGCCATTGCGGCCCGTGAGGCCAATCTTCGTCTGCTGGAGGACGGTCGCTTCGGTTCGGCTCAGATGAAGCTGCATACGGTACAGAATGTGCCTTTCCTGCCGATGTACGACGCATGGAAGGCCGGTCAGAGGGATCTGCTGCCCTTCGATGACGACGAGGCCCGTCAGAAAGCCGCAATGATCGACGCCAAGGTGCTCTCCAACAGACGTCCGCCCTATTCCATCGCCGGAGGAGTGTACGACTGTCTGTGCGACTCACACGGTGATGTCTATGCGGTCACCAACGCCGAGATCCGCCATTGCGCCGCCATGTTCAAAGAGCTGGAGGGAGTGGACATATACTCCGCCTCTGGTGCCGCGCTGGCCGGTCTGGAGCAGGCCGTGAAGGCAGGTGCCGTAGGCCGCGACGACGTGATAATGCTCAATATCACAGGAGGTGGCGAGCAGCACTTCAAGAAGGACTGCAAGGTGCATTACCTGCAGCCGTCCCTAGTCATTTCTCCGTCAGAAGACCGGGAGAAGATAATCAGAAGCATTGAAAACCTGTTTGTTTAAAATATCAATCATTATGAAACTGCTTACCGTATCTCTCGCCACAGTCCTGTGCGCCGTGGCATTGACATCCTGCAACAGCGGCAATACCGGTGCCGCCACTTCCGATAAAAGCACATCCGACATTGTAATCGAGACTATTATGAGCCGCCGCAGTGTGCGTCAGTATCAGCCCGTGGCTGTGGGACGCGACACCATGAAGACGATACTCGAGTGCGGTATCAACGCACCCAACGGACAGAACCTTCAGTCCTGGGAGATTCGCGTAGTGGACTCCCCCGAGTTCATTGACGGAGTCACTGAGTTCTTTGTCAAGGCCAATCCCCGCGCAGCCGAGGACCCTTCGTTCAAGAATATGTTCCGTAATGCGCCCACCGTGGTATTCATCGCCCACGACCCCACCTATGACATGTCACAGATTGACTGCGGCCTGCTCGGAGAGAACATGATCCTCTCTGCCTGGTCCATGGGTATAGGCTCGTGCTGCCTGGGAGGACCGGTAAGATTCATGAAGTCGCCTGAAGCCGCCGACTATCTGAAACGCCTGGGCTTTTCAGAGGGCTACGAGCTCCTTTACTGCATAGGTTTCGGCTATCCAGCCGAGAGTCCTGCCGCAAAGGACCGCGATGCCTCCAAAGTAAGGTTCATCGACTAGTTTTACCATATACATTATATGACAGGTCTTTATACTGTCCTGCTGCTGGTGGTGTCCAATATCTTCATGACTATTGCATGGTATGGACACCTCAAGCTGCAGGAAATGAAGCTCATCGACAACTGGCCGCTCTTTGCGGTCGTCCTTTTCTCATGGGGCATCGCCCTCTTCGAGTATTCGTTTCAGGTGCCCGCCAACCGCATAGGCTTTGTGGACAACGGCGGCCCATTCAACCTGGTCCAGCTCAAGGTCATTCAGGAAGTCGTCTCACTGACCGTATTCACCGCTTTTACCATACTGGTATTCAGAGGCCAGACCTTCCATTGGAACCACATCGCCGCCTTCGTCTGCCTGATTCTGGCCGTCTACTTCGTGTTCATGAAATAAACCGAGCCCCGCATTCCCAAGAATGTCACTATGCATTTTCGTTATATTGCATTAATTTGATTTATAATCAATTATGATTTCACTAAAATGTAACGTGGTAAGCCTGCTTCCCGGAACCTGCCCCAGAGATGCCTGTGAGCGGCCTGCATTTCCGCCTATGTATCACTATGCATTTTCGTTACGCAGCAATTGCCTAAATGCCAGCATCTTATATTACAACTAAAATGTAACGTGAAAATATGAACCAAAACTTATTATTCAAAATACTCTTATCTGTCTTCCTTCTGGCCGGTATTGTCTTCCTGATATGCGGATTCCTAGGATATGATTCAGGTTACTCTACGGGATCCCTGTGCCTGTGTGTCGCAGCCGTAGTTGCTGTACGCAGGCGGAGAAGCAAAATACGACAAGGCCAAAATACAGACAGCAATCCTGAGGCATGAACGATATCCACATAAACAACGGATACTACAGGCTGCGGCCGGCGACGATGGAGGAGATTCCGGTCATCTGGGAGATCATCCTGCAGGCCAAGGCACAGATGTACCGCGAGGGCAAGCACCAGTGGGACGAGAACTACCCTACCGTGCCGATTTTAGAGAACGATGTGCGCCGGGGCTGGGGTTACGTGCTGGTACCGTCTGATGATGATTCTGACATCATCGCCTACGGAGCAGTGGTATTCGACGGAGAACCTGCCTACAAGGGTCTGTGGGACGGTCAGTGGTTGAGCGAACAGCCCTATGTGGTACTGCACCGCCTGGCAGTGGCCGACCGCTGGAAACGTCAGGGCATGGCCGTCCGCTACATGCAGGCAGTCTGCGACCTCGCCATCTCCCGCGGTATCCGCAGTTTCAAGGTCGACACCAACTACGACAACTTCTACATGCAGCGCGTCTTCTCCAGCCTCGGCTTCACCTACTGCGGCCGCATCCGCTACGATGCGGGCGAGCGCATGGCCTACGAAAAACTGCTGTAAACATAAATGGCAAATTTTTCCTACATTTGTTATTTTATTGAACGGAAATATGCAAGCCATGGCCGACGGAACACCACAGGGAAATATTATACTTTATCAGACCGAAGATGGGCAAAGCCGGATAGATGTCACTCTCTCAGGCGATACAGTGTGGCTTACCGCAGATCAGATGGCCGAACTGTTCCAGCGCAACAAGTCCACCATTTCAAGGCATATCCGCAATGTCTTTGAATCTGGGGAACTGAATCCGGATTCAACTGTTGCATTTTTTGCAACAGTTCAAAACGAGGGAAACAGGAAAGTAGAACGAAACATAGCATACTACAACCTCAATGTAATCATCAGTGTCGGCTACAGGGTCAATTCCCACCGTGGCGTGCAGTTCCGCATCTGGGCCACGCAAGTACTGCGCGAGTACCTTGTCAAAGGCTTTGCCATGAACGACGATCTTCTGAAGCGCGCCGGCGGAGGCAATTACTTTGACGAACTCCTGGCACGTATCAGGGATATCCGGTCCTCGGAAAAGATTTTCTACCGCAAGATTCTGGAAATCTACGCTCTCAGCATAGACTATGACCCACGAACAGAAGCCACGCAGAAGTTCTTCAAGACAGTCCAGAACAAGATGCACTTCTCCGCTCACGGACATACTGCGGCGGAAGTCATTTACAGCAGAGCCAATGCCGACAAGGACTTTATGGGGCTGACATCATGGACTGGAGCATTGCCGAAACGAACTGATGCTGGAATCGCCAAAAACTACCTTTCACCCGACGAACTCGATACCCTGAACCGTATCGTCAGCCTTTACCTTGATTTTGCTGAACTCCAGGCCAAGTCTCACAAACCGATGTATATGAAGGATTGGATTCAGAAACTTGACGAATTCCTGTCACTTTCCTGCAAAGAACTTCTGACCCATGCCGGGACAGTCTCTGCTGAAATCGCGAAACAGAAGGCAGACTCCGAATACGACAAATACAGCAAACGGATACAGTATGAGCTCTCTCCTGTGGAAATCCATTTCATAGAGAGTTTTGAAAAGGAAGTCAAGCGGCTGAAAAAGTAAGCGGCAGCTCTGGGAATTCCTCTGCGGCCGCATCCGCTACGATGCGGGCGAGCGCATGGCCTACGAAAACTGCTGTAAACATGGAGCAACGGGACTATATTAAACGGCAGATTGAGCAGATCGGCATTTTGCTCGGACGGATGCTTAGCACCCTGCTCGGATTGCGGTCCGGCGGAGACACCGGCTCTGCCATCCAGCAGATATGCGGAGAACTTAAGGACGAACTGGACATAGACATAGATTCACTGGCCTCCGCTGACACTGAAATCATGATTAAAGACTTGCAGACCAAGGGTTTTGATTATGACCTGCTTATAAGGCTGCGTGGCGTAATTGACAGCATGGCGGCCTCTCTGCCTGAAAACGACCGGCGCAGACACTCCCTGACCGCTCTCTCCGATAAACTCGCCGCCGGTACACAGGCCGCCTACTCCACGGCGGATTTCTCCGATTTCCAGTAAATCATTCCTTCAGCTTGGCTTTAAGGCGTGAGGTCCGGTTGTAGACCACGCTTTTGTCTTTGCCCAACAGGACAGATATCATTGTCGGGGTAAAGCCGGCCGAGAGGTAGCAAAACAGCCGGATGTCCTGTTCAGTAAGTTCCGGATGCTTCTCCCTAACTTTTGCTACTATCCCGTCCTGTGAGGCATTCAGCCAGTCTTCCAAAGCCTGCAGAGCCTTCCCGTCATGCCGCAGCCTGTCGATTATCCCCTCCACCTCCCGTACAATTCCGTCCCTAAGCCTGTCCGTACTCTCATAGACATAGTACTGCTCGCAAAGCCTTTCCAGAATAGCGAAGTCCGAACCTTCAGGCAGCGGCGGTCTTTCCGTGCTGTGTTTTCGGAAAGCCCTGAAATCCTGAATGAACGACTTAATGTCATTGTACGAGATTTCTTTGTACATGCCAAAACGTATGTTCCCTATAACCTGAAATTAAAAAGCCGGCCTCTAAACAGTTTTAAATCCCCCGGAGCATTAAAAATCTTAATCTTCATAATTAATAATTATGCGTTTTTGCAAAATTACGGAATATCTCCCAGTATTCACTATCAAGACAATAGAAAAACCTATCTCAACGTGATTTAAAAACACTAATGATCAATCATATACACAAAATCATCCAACAAAAATCTATCTTGTTTGTATTCTGTATCTGATGCGGGCAATTCATCAGTACTGTTGTCAACGGTAAGTAATGTAGCACCTCGAAATTGCAACACGCTGATTCACATGATATTATGACTACAGTGCGTACTTTTCGGCTGGTTACTGTAGAGCGAAAAGTACACCTTCTTTATGCAACTGTCTGATTATCACATAACTGTAAAAACACACCGCTCGCGTACTTACCGTTAAGGATTTTATCAAATGGTAAGAGAAGTTTCCGACATAAAGTGTACTTTTGCACCGCAAAATAAAATTCACGGATATATGAACTGGATTATTCTTTTCGTTGCAGGACTTTTCGAGTCCGGATTCGCTTTCTGCTTGGGAAAGATGAAAGAGGTTTCGGGCACCGCGTGGTGGCTGTGGGGAGCCGGTTTCCTGCTGTGTCTTATTGCCAGCATGACCCTCCTGGCCAAGGCGGTGCAGACCATTCCCATCGGTACGGCATATCCGATATGGACCGGCATAGGCGCAGTGTGTACAGTGATTCTCGGCATCATATTCTTACATGAGCCTGCGACATTTCTGCGTCTGTTCTTCATCACTACCCTCATCCTCTCCATCATCGGACTGAAGATGGTATCCTGAGCTTCCGGCTTTGAGAATCCGCGTTCCCCTCGGATATGAAACCTCGTCCATCTCCCCTGCAAGAAGATCCAGGGATGCTTCCGGCATGCCTCACATCGGATAGATGCCCGTGACATAATGAGTGAGACCGCTGATTTTTCTGACAAGCTGCGGCGGATCCACGCTGCAGTCATAGACCAGAATATGGGATTGGGGAACGA
>CASFSL010000025.1 GCA_949297365.1 uncultured Bacteroidales bacterium
AGAGGACGGTACTTTGGGGCTGGACCTTCTGGAGCAATTCAGGACGGTGATACTGAACTTGGAGGAAATGTATCTGAACGGGATACCGTATTAGCTCGATAGCAGGCAATGCAGGCCAATCTTCACGTTGCTTTTTAGTTGCGACTGATGTGGCTAAAAATTAAAATGTTAGCAAAATCACAGAATTTAATTGCTGCACTTGAAAATATCTGTACCGCAACGTCACCGAATCGCGGGATTTGCTGCCGTTGTGGCAGGGGCGCGGCGGGTTGATGCTGTCCAGAGTAAAAGTACTCCAGGGGTGTTGGCAATGTGTCCGGATTTAAGGTAAAGGGGCAGGCTTGCGGATAATGATAATCATTAAATCTGTATATTTGCAGAATGTCGGATATAAACAGAAACTGACGATGGAGAACGAACGCAAGTATTTTTTCAACTATTTTTCATCTTTGATTGATGTCTGTAAGGACGGGCATGAGCCTGTGCTGGATATGAAGTACAAGAGTTTTTTGTGGGATGAGGATGTCAAAGGCATAACCCTGCAGCAGGAGGTACACAGCATCGGAAATCCGGATGAGGCCAGGACCGTCAGGATAAGGCTGGCAATCATCAAGGACGAGGACTGCCGGGCCTTTATGGAGGTGATGAACAGGTATAATCAATGGGAGTTCGCCAAGGGCCAGGTCTCGTCGTCCATAAAGGTGGACGGTCAGTCGTATCGGAAGATACTGGACTACTACGGCGAGGATTGCCGGAAGGCAGAGGAGGAAATCCTCGGTAAGATCGTCAGCATGACCGAGGTGGAATATTCCATGCCTGCGGGACAGATTGAGGACACTCTGACACTGACCCTTCCTGTCAGCTGCGATATGCTGGAGGCGAATACCGTCTACTGTATCGGCACATTTGAATGCGGCGGACTTCCCATGTACTGTCGTGAGTGGGCCAGGTTTGAGTTCATCCGTCCTGCGGTGCCTGTAGAGGAGATGTTCGTCCCTTATTCGGCCTATCTGAAGGTCAGGAAGCCGGTCGGCCGGTATCTGTATTTCGACAAGTCGGTCGATTATCGTCATTACACCGGATTCCATTCGGATATACATTACGATAAATTATGCGATGAGGTGGAGGTCAATCCGGCTCTTGTGTGCTTTGAGATGGAGGTGAGATGCGATATAAAGGACCTTCCGATATTCAGCATGGAGATCGGTTCCGGGGATAAGGTGCTCCGCCGGTTCTACTGTCAGTTGCTGGAGGCAGGGAACAAAAACTGTATAGTCGCCTTCTGTCCGCTGTCGGTCGAGGACATTCCGGTGACGAGTTACCGGGAGCTTACGGCCTCTCTTCGGGTATTTGACCGCACAATCGCCACATTCCGGTTCCTTACGGATAGAAAGGAGGAGGGCAGACTCCGGCTAAAGTAGTGATGCCCCCGGTAGTGTGGAAGAATCAATGAAGATGAATCAGTGCATCAGTCGGTCTGGTCGGCACCGGCGAGGAGGTCGGGACGGAGGAGGCGGGTGCGCTCCAGGGCCTGCTCTTCCTGCCACTGGCGGATGAGCCTGGGGTTGCCGGACAGGAGCACTTCGGGCACTTTCCAGCCCATGAAGTCGGCCGGGCGGGTGTAGATGGGCGGGGCCAGCAGCCCGTCCTGGAAGGAGTCGGACAGGGCCGAGGTCTCGTCTGTCAGGGCTCCGGGGATGAGGCGGATGATCGAGTCGCAGATGACGCAGGCGGCCAGCTCCCCTCCGCTGAGCACATAGCTGCCTATGGAGATTTCCTTGGTGATGAGATGCTCCCTTATGCGGTGGTCGATTCCCTTGTAGTGGCCGCAGAGGATGATGATGTTGTCGCAGGTGGACAGGCTGTTGCACATGCTCTGGTCGAGTGTCTCGCCGTCGGGAGAGGTGTAGATGACCTGGTCGTAGTCGCGCTGGGAGGTCAGGTCGGTGATGGCCCTGTACAGAGGCTCCGGCTTGATGACCATCCCCGCGTCACCGCCGAATCCGTAGTCGTCGATCTGCTTGTAATTGCCTTTGCCATAGTCGTGCAGGTTGACGATATGTATCTCCACCAGACCCTTTTCCCTGGCCCGTCTGATGATGGAGTGGTTGAGCGGACTTTCGAGCAGGTCCGGCACTGCGCTGATAATGTCTATCCTCATAACGGCTGCAAATTTACTTAAAACAGCGGTTCTTTTAAAAAATAATGTATATTTGCGAGTTGATTTTAATATATTGAATATGATTGACGAGACCTTGAATCCTTCTGTAGAGAAGAGTACTGCTGAAAATTCCGTAGAGAATTCTGAAACACTGAATGTTAACCCTACCGAGAATGCTCCTGCCGCGGAGGAGACCACGGCTGCCGGTGCATCTGTCGAGGCTGCCGGAGAGATTGCGGATGCCGCTGCTTCCGTGGCGGCTGAGACTCCAGTGGCTGCTGAGACAGAGGCGGAGACTGCCGTTGAGGAGATGCGCGGAGCGGTCATCAGTGATGAGGAACTTAAGAAACTGTCCTCAAAGAGCCTGAAAGAGATAGTGGAGACATTCCGCAATCTCGTGGAGAACGGGGACATCATGGAGTTGAACAGGCAGGCTGAGTATATCAAGGCCACTTTCTATAAAGTTCTGAAAGAGGAGAAGATCGCTTCGGGATATCATGCACTTCCCGGTTCGGCCGACTATGTGGAGATGCCGGAGAGCGAGACTGATGCGGAGCCCGCACCGGAGGCTGCTTCCGAGCCCGAAGAGGCTGCCGGAGAGCCGGAAGCCGCTCCAGCAAAAGAAGACGAGGAGGTGTCAGTCAATCCGTTCGTAGAGATAGAGCGTGCGTTCAAAGAC
This sequence comes from uncultured Bacteroidales bacterium, assembly GCA_949297365.1. GTDB lineage: Bacteria > Bacteroidota > Bacteroidia > Bacteroidales > UBA932 > Coprenecus. Next base: position 2,841 of record CASFSL010000025.1, read on the forward strand.
CTGTACGCCAATTATAAAGCCCGTCGCGCCGTGTATTTCCAGAATCTGGAGCGCGAGAAACAGCTCAATCTGGAGAAGAAGCTGGAAGTCATAGAGGAACTGAAGAAACTGCTGGAGAGCACGGAGGACATCAATAAGATCTTCCCCGAATTCAGGGCCCTCCAGACAAGGTGGCGTGAGATCGGCCCGGTGCCCCAGGCCAGAATCAAGGACGTGTACGACACCTATCAGCACAATGTCGAGAATTTCTATGACCTGGTCAAGATAAACAATGAGCTCCGCGATCTGGATTTCAAGAAGAATCTGGAGTTGAAGACAGAGCTTTGCGAGCGTGCAGAGGCTATGGAGAACAATCCGAATGTAGTCGAGGCGTTCAACCTGCTTCAGAAACTGCATGAGGAGTGGAAGGAGTGCGGTCCCGTGGCCAAGGAGTTCCGCGAGGAGATATGGGAGAGATTCCGCGCCGCCACTTCCCGTATCAACAAGATGCACCAGGCTTACTTCGAGGGTCTGAAGGTGCAGCAGAAGGAGAACCTGGCGGCCAAGACCGTTCTCTGCGAGAAGGCAGAGGCTCTGGCTGACAAGGATATCAAGGATTCCAACGGCTGGAATTCAGTGACCAAGGAGTTCGAGGAGATACAGAAGGAGTGGAGGAAGATCGGTTTCGCCTCCAAGAAGGACAATCAGAAGATATACGACCGTTTCAGGGCTGCCTGCGATAAGTTCTATAACCGCAAGAGAGAATTCTATGCGGAGTTCAAGGAGCAGATGAGCGGCAATATGGAGAAGAAGATCGCTCTCTGCGAGCAGGCTGAGGCAGTGCAGGACAGTACTGACTGGAAGAAGACTACCGACTATCTGATCTCGCTTCAGAAACAGTGGAAGGAGGTAGGCCCTGTATCCCGCAAGAAGTCCGACCAGATCTGGGCAAGGTTCCGTGCAGCCTGCGATCATTTCTTCGACAACAAGGAGAAGAATTACGGCGGTGTGGATCCTCAGTATGTGGACAATCTGAGGGCAAAGCAGGCGATCATAGAGGAAATAGGCGCTTATGTGTCCACAGGCGATATCAATGCTGACAATAAGGCGGCCAGGGAATTTTCCGAGAGATGGAATGCGGTAGGCTTCGTGCCTTTCAAGGAGAAGGAGAGGATTGCGGAGCAGTACCGTGCGGCCATGTCCGACAAGTTCCCTGATTTCAGAGTTGCAGGAGGCAGAGGCCGTGCGCAGAGGTCCCGCGGCAGGATGGAGGTGAGTCCGGCCCGTCAGGAAAGGGAGCGTCTGCTGCAGAAGTTCCGCAAGCTGGAAAGCGAGATAGCCACATACGAGAACAATATCGGATTCTTCGCAAGTTCCAAGAAGGCCGAGTCGCTGGTAAGGGAATTCCAGAAGAAGATTGACGCTGCAAAGAGTGAACTTGCTGAACTTGAAGAGAAAATACACAATCTGGACGCTCAGGAATAAGGCATGAACAAGAATACTGTTATCGGCATCACGCTGATAGGACTCCTGCTTATAGGCTTTTCGGTTTTCAATGCAAGGATGGCCAGGGAGCAGGCCGAGGTTAAGAGAGTACAGGACTCGATAGCTGCCGCAAAGGCATTTGAGTACGCGGAGCAGATGGCTCAGGCGCAGACCGACAGCACGGGGGCTCCCGTTGCGGACCAGGATGGTCAGCAGACATACCGGAGCACGTATGCCAATCCTTTCATCGAGGCGGCTTACAACGGCGGTGAGGAGTTCTACTATCTGGAAAACAATAAACTGAAGATCAGGTATACGACTAAGGGCGGTCAGGCCGAGAACGTGCTGATCAAGGATTACTACACCAGTGACAGCACCGACCTGTATCTGATGAAGGACGGATACAGCGACTTCGGTCTGCAGCTGTACACCAGCCAGTATATCAACACCGGCGACCTTACCTACGAGAAGGTGGTCAGCACGGACTCCACCCTCGTCATGAGGCTGTATTTCGCCGAGGACTCGTACATAGAGCACAGTTATTATCTGCCTGCGGACAGTTATATGGTGGACTTTGACGTACACATGGTCAATATGGACGCCCATATTCCCCGCAACGCATCCCAGTTCGAGATAGCCTGGAACATGGATGTGCCCCGTCTGGAGAGGGGGTACAAGAACGAGCAGATGTACTCCACCGTTGATTACAAGTATCCCGGAAAGGTGAAGAAGGTGGAGAATCTGGGCATGATGCGCGGAGCCCGTTCCGGCGGTCAGCATAAGGAAGTGACCACCCGTATCGAGTGGCTGGCCTTCCAGCAGCAGTACTTCTCGGCCATACTCAGGGCAAAGGATAACTTCGAGTCGGGCAACCTCTCGCTGAATTTCTATCCTGAGACCGATCCGGACCGCCGCCTGATGAACTGCTCGGCGCTGGCTCTCGTGCAGTACGACCCAGGTGCCGATGTCACCGTGCCCTTTGAGTTCTACTACGGTCCCAACCATTTCCGTACCCTCAAGAGCTACGATTACGATTTTGAGAAGATAGTACCCCTCGGAGGCTGGCTCGTAAGATGGATCAACAGGGGTGTCATCATCCCCGTATTTGACCTCTTCGGCCGCTTCATCAGCAACTACGGTATCATCATCCTGCTGCTGACCCTGCTTATCAAGCTGGTCATCTCGCCGCTGACTCTCAAGTCCTATATGTCCTCGGCCAAGATGAATGTCCTCAGGCCCGAGCTGGACAAGATCAACGCCAAGTATCCCCGTCAGGAGGATGCCCTGAAGAAACAGCAGGAGACCATGGACCTGTACCGCAAGGCCGGTGTGAGCATGTTCGGAGGCTGTCTCCCCATGCTGCTCCAGTTCCCGGTGCTCTTCGCGATGTTCCGCTTCTTCCCGGCTTCTTTCGAGCTCCGTCAGAAAGGCTTCCTGTGGGCGGACGACCTGAGTACCTACGACTCTATCCTCGATTTCGGATTCAACATACCGCTGTACGGTGACCACGTCAGTCTCTTCGCCATCCTCTGCGCCCTGAGTATGTACTTCTCGGCCAGGATGACCCAGGGCAGCAGCGCGGACAACAATCCCCAGATGAAGAGTATGCGCAACATGACCCTCTACTTCATGCCCATCTTCATGCTGTTCATCTGCAACAACCTCTCCAGCGGTCTGACATACTACTATCTGCTCTCCAACCTCATAATGATGCTCCAGACCTGGATCATCCGCCGTTTCTTCGTGGACGAGGAGAAGATCATGGCCAGGGTGCGCGCCGCATCCGTAAAAGGCGCGGCCAAGCCCAAGTCCAAGTTCCAGCAGCGTCTCGAGGCCATCCAGAAGGCCCAGCAGGAGGCCATCCGCGAGCAGCAGAGGCAGCAGCAAAGACGAAGATAATATATAAGGAGGAAATATAATGGGACACATAAGTGAGAATATCCTGTCGCTGAGGCAGGAACTGCCCTCCGGGGTCGAGCTCGTGGCAGTGTCCAAATTCAAGTCGGGGGAGGAGATTCTCGAGGCCTATGAAGCGGGCCAGAGGGTCTTCGGCGAGAGCCGTCCCCAGGAACTCAAGGAAAAGGCCCTCTCCCTGCCCAAGGACATAGAGTGGCATTTCATCGGTCATCTGCAGAGCAACAAGATCAAGATGACCGTGCCTTACGTGAAGCTGATCCATTCGGTGGACACCCCCAAGCTCTTCTTCGAGATAGAGCGCTGGTGCCGGCAGAACGGCTTCAGCATCGACGTCCTTCTCGAGATGCACATCGCTTCCGAGGAGAGCAAGCAGGGCTTCTCCGATGAGGAGGTCATGGACTTCCTTGCAGGGATAGAGAAAGCCCGTCAGTCCTGGGACAATGAGGGATATCCCTCTCAGGTCCGCATCCGCGGGGTCATGGGCATGGCCTCCCTCACGGAGGACGAGGCGCTCATCCGCAGGGAGTTCGCTCATCTGAATTCAATTTTTGACCAGATCAAGGCCACGGATTATCCTTTTCTGGGACAGTTTGACCTGAAGTCGTTCGGGATGACGCACGACTATCATATCGCGGTGGAGATGGGTAGCAATATGGTTCGCGTCGGCACTAAGATTTTCGGTCCCCGGGGAGTCCGTTTATCATAGCAGGCGAAATACCGTGCCGTATTCGGCTGGCGATTCGCGATTCTTGATTCAGCCATTTAAGTTCAGTAAACTCTCTCGCCGTCCGTCTCAGTTGCCTTGTTCTCTCAACGCCGGTCGGAGAGTGTACCGAATCTGTGGAAAAAGGGTACACTCTCGTGGGCGGTTTTTCGGGAATGTGGCTCTGGAAGCTATTATGGCGTGGATGGTCTGTGGATGTCCAAGGAGGGTGTACCGAATCTGCGGGAAAATGGTACACTCTCGCGGGCGGGCGGGGGTGGGATGTCGGACGGTATGCTGAGGCAAGTCTGTTTGATGTGGACGGGAGAAGCTGCGGAAGGTCAGTTGGGTGTGGACGGGGTACAGCGGAATGTCTGTTCGGCGGGTCCTTCGATGGTTACATCCTGAAAGATTCCGCAGCGGTGGCTGAACGACACCGTGAAGGTGTCCGAGGTTGACCGGAGCGTGTATTTTTCCCGGCGGTCGCCTTTCATCCATGCCGCGACGGCCGAGGCTATGATGCCGGTGCCGCAGGACAGCGTCTCGTATTCCACTCCCTTTTCGTATGTACGTACTCTCAGAGCCTCCTCCTGGCCGGAATATTGTACGAAATTGACATTTACGCCTTTGGGTGCGAACCGGCTGTCGTACCTCCATCTGCGGCCCTCTTTCAGGACATCCAGACTGTTCAGGTCATTCCTGAACATTACCAGATGGTCTGTACCGGTGTTCATCCGCCATGCTTTGCTGTCCTGACCGTCCGTCTCCGGCAGCTCTACGGGCTCAACGGAAGTGATGTCGTTCATGCTCAGACAGACGATGCTCTTATTGCCCTCGGAGGTGACAATCCTGCCGCAGTGAATGCCGTCCGGGGCTTCGAAGACCCAGCTGCCGTCCTTTCCCGAAGCCGGTATGCCGGTACGCCCGGCCATATCCACTATGCAGCGGCCTCCGTTGCCGCACATCATGCCACCAGAGCCGTCATTGTTGAAGAACCGCATGGCGAAGTCATAGTCCCTGCTGCCTTCCAGGATGATGAGCCCGTCGGCTCCGATGCCGTAACGCCTGTCGCACAGTCTGATTACCTCATCTGTGGAAATATCCGCCCTGCTTTCCAGGGAAGTTACCAGCACGAAGTCGTTGCCGGCTGCCTGATATTTGTAGAAGTCCATGATCAGAGTCCTTTTATAAACTGTTCGATATCGGCTGCAGTGCGCTCGGCGGAGCCTCTTTCCCCGAGCATGGCCCGCATGTCGTCGTAGTCCTTTATCATGCGGCTGCGGTATGCCCTGTCATCCGTCATGCGGAGCACCTCGTCCGCGATATGCTCCGGAGTGCAGTCGCCCTGCAGCAGTTCCTTGAAAATATGCCTGCCTAGAATCATGTTGGCCAGCGAGATGGTGTCCAGCCTGACCACCAGCCTGGCCAGAAAGTAAGTTATGGGATTCATCCCGTAGCAGACTACCTGGGGCGTGCCGATAATCGCGGCCTCCAGGCTTGCCGTCCCGGAGGAGATCACAGCCGCCTCGGAATGGCTCAGGACTCCGTAGGTGTCGTTCTGTATGATTTCGATGCCGCTGTCTCCTATGTATTTGCCGTAGTATTCCGGGTCTATGGACGGGGCTGCCGCCAGCAGGAAGCGGAACCTGCCGCCCATCCTTTCCTTCAGTATGGCGGCGGTGCGGACTATTCTGGGCATCAGGTAGTCCACTTCCATCCTGCGGCTGCCGGCCAGAAATGCCAGCAGCGGCCGTCCGTCGTCCGTCATGGAGTGGGAGCGGAGGAAGTCTTCCCGCGACATGTGTACTGACGGTGTGCTGCCGATATTGTCCACCAGCGGATTGCCGTTGTAGACGGCATCCACGCCTTTTGCTTTGAAATATCCCACTTCGAACGGGAAGATGATGAAGACTTTGTCCACGTACCTTTTCAGCAGCTGGATCCTGGACTCTCCCCGGGCCCATACCTTCGGAGGGATGTAGTAGAAGACCTTGAATCCTCTTTCATGGGCGAAGCGGGCTATCTTGAGATTGAATCCCGGATAGTCAATCAGGATCACTGCGTCCGGCCTGTACTGCAGGATGTCCTCCTTGCAGAAGCGGAGATTGCGCAGGATGCTGCCAAGGTGGCTGAGCACCTCCACGAAGCCCATGACGGCATTGTCCCGGTAGTCCTTGACCAGAGTGCCGCCGACGGCCGCCATTTTCCCTCCGCCCCAGAACCTTATCCCGCAGGACGGGTCGTGCCGCAGCAGGCCTTTCATCAGGTTGGCCCCATGCAGGTCGCCTGATGCCTCGCCGGCTATGATGTAGTATCTCATGGCTTACAGATTCCAGGCCCGGCCCAGCCGCTCCATCTCCGCATAGTCCGTGGTATCCACGCGGTGCGGAACGACAGTGATGTATTTATGGTATACCAGCCAGTGGTCTCCGTCCGAGCCCTCTTTCTCATGATTCTCGAAGTGTCCGGCCATCATGAAATACTTGCCTCCGTTCTCATCGTAATGGGTGTCGAACTCCTCTACCCAGCGTCCACGGCCTCTGCGGGCCATGCGTATGCCGAGAATCTCGTCCGCCGGGATGGCCGGGAAATTGACATTGAGATAGGTGTCCTTGTCCGGAGGAAACTCCAGGAACTTCTCGATGATGGTGCCGGCGTACCGGAGTACCGGGCTGAAGTCCGGATGTGGCTTGTGTGTACACAGGGAAAATCCTATCGAAGGTATCTCATAGACGGTCCCTTCGATGCAGGCTCCGAGGGTACCGGAATACAGGGAGGCTACTGAGCAGTTGGCTCCGTGGTTGATGCCCGAGACGACTATGTCGGGAAGCTCGCCTTTTGGGAAGCACTCGTTGATGCCTATCTTGACGCAGTCCACCGGTGTGCCGTTGAATGTGTATTCACGAAGGCCCGGCTCGTCCTTGACCTGCTTCAGGTACAGGGGGGTGTCCATGGACAGGGCAGCGGACTTTCCGGACTGCGGATGCAGGGGCGCCACGACCGTGACATTGCCGTATCCGGCCATGATTCCGGCCAGTACGTGGATGCCCTCAGCGTCTATTCCGTCGTCGTTTGTGATAAGGATTTCTCTGGTAGATCTCATATTGTAAAATATTGTCCGCAAATATAGGTTATTTCTGCCGGAAATGACTATCTTTGCTAGTAGAATTAAAATTTAATACTATGGCAAAAATTAAAATCGGTATCAATGGGTTCGGCCGCATAGGACGTATGGTTTTCCGTGCAGCTGTGGAGAAATTCTCTGATGACATTCAGGTAGTGGGGATCAATGACCTCCTCGATCCTGAGTATCTGGCTTACATGTTGAAGTACGATTCCGTACACGGGCCCTTCTGCCACGAAGTGTCTGTGAAGGACGGTAATCTTATCGTGGGCGGTCAGACTATCCGCCTTACTGCGGAGATGGATCCCGCCAACCTCAGATGGAATGAGGTCGGTGCTGAGATCGTAGTGGAGTCCACCGGACTTTTCCTTACGGATGAGAAAGCGCGCAAGCACATCGAGGCCGGTGCCAAGAAAGTGATCATGTCCGCTCCGTCAAAGGACGACACTCCCATGTTCGTCTACGGTGTCAATGAGAAATCATATAAGGGACAGGATATTATCTCCAATGCATCCTGCACCACCAACTGTCTGGCCCCTATATCAAAGGTGCTCAACGACAGGTTCGGAATCAAGAGAGGCCTTATGACCACAGTCCATGCGGCTACAGCTACTCAGAAGACAGTGGACGGCCCTTCCAAGAAGGACTGGAGAGGCGGCCGCGGTATCCTCGAGAACATCATCCCTTCATCCACCGGTGCTGCAAAGGCAGTGGGAAAGGTGCTGCCTGAGCTCAACGGCAAGCTGACCGGTATGTCCATGAGGGTTCCCACCTCCGACGTATCCGTAGTGGACCTGACGGTGGAACTGGAGAAAGCCACTACTTACGAGGATATATGCAAGGCCATGAAGGAGGCCTCTGAGGGAGAGCTCAAGGGCATCCTCGGATATACCGACGAGGCAGTCGTGTCCACGGACTTCCGCAACGACCCCCGTACTTCCATCTTCGACGCGAAGGCCGGTATCCAGCTTGACCCGACATTTGTCAAGGTTGTATCCTGGTACGACAACGAGTGGGGTTACTCCAACAAGGTGCTGGAGATGGCACGCTATATCGGCAACGCAAGATAAACGGCAGATAAAGTATTTATTCGCAAGCCATCAGATTTTCTGGTGGTTTTTTTGTACATTTGTCCGCACAAAGGAACTTGTCTTATGAGATATCTGCGTTTGTGTCTGCTTGTGGTCCTGTCATTTCTGTCCGGAACGGTGAAAGTCTCAGCCGAGAGCCGGGACTCGGTATTGCTAGGTCTGTACGAGAACTCCTTGGAGAAAGGGGATATTCCCGACGCGATGGATGCTGCGGCCGTAATTCTGTCCAGAATAGATTCTGCCTCGGTGGACGTGCAGACAGCCGCAATGGCGGAGGACCTGGCGGAGTATCTGGACAAGTCCTTCCGTTATTCCGAGGCACTCAGATGGCGTAGCCTGGCTTCTGCCGGATATGGCAAGAGTCCGGAGCACAGGCGGGACTATGCCAGGAATGAACTGGAGCTTGCCAAGCTGTATTACAGGACAGGTACGTTTCACAAGTCTTTCGTACATGTCAACAATGCGATGGATGTGTATTCGGAAGGCAGGGAGAGTAAGGAACATCTGGAATGTGTGAATCTTCTCGGTGCGTTATACTACGCCTGCCGGGATTATGACAGGTCCAAGGAATATTTCAGCAGGTGTGTCAAAGGAGCCGAATCCATGAGGGATACATCCATGCTGGTGCTGGCTCTCAACAATATCGCCGTGTACATATACAGTCAGTCGGACTCACTCCAGACCCGCAGGCTTCTGACGGAATGTGCCGAACTGTGCCGTGAGTCCGGCAATACCTCGATGCTGGCCAGGGTGTATATAAACATGAGCCTTATGTCCATCCGCGCCAAGTCATATGACACGGCACGTGAATATCTGGAGAAGGCCAGGCCGATATTGACTGATGTGGGAGAGAACGGGCAGTATTATTACTATTCGGGACTCCTGAGCTACAATCAGGGCAATATGGACGCTGCGGTTGTCTCACTGCGCAAGGCCGTCGATCTGTACAGCCTGGGAGAGTTCGGAGAGAGACGGCAGGCCTGCCTGGAACTGCTTCAGGAGATATATGCGGAAGAGGGAGACTATGAGAATGCCTACAATTCGCTGTATGAGTATTATCAGGCCTCCAGGCAATATGACCGGGAAGGTGCGGTCATCGAACTCTTCAAAGTCCAGAATGACAGGTTGCTCAGCGAGCAGAGGGCTGAGGAAATCTCGCGGAGGAGGACTCTTACGCTATGGCTCTCCATAAGTATTCTGCTTCTTGCCCTGATCTCGGTCTTTGCGGTGATGATGTACAAGAGGCGCGAATATGATATAAAACGCCGGGAACAGGAACTGGCGGCTAAGAAAGAGATAGAGGACCTCAAGCAGATGCAGCAGTATAAGACGGACTGTCTGGTGAACGACACCATAGAGAATCTCAATAAACTCGGAGCAGGTATTGAGGATGCGGGACAGAAGGAGCAGCTTGCCCGTATATGCAGCGATCTGAAAGATACGAAAAAGCGGGATGAGTGGATGGAGATAAAGTCGTTCGTTCCCAAGTTTGACTCGGATTTCTACCGAAATCTGATACAGGCGTATCCTTCGCTCACTCTTAACGAGAGGAGGCTCTGCGTCTTTCTCAATATGAGCCTTACGACGAAAGAGATATCCGATATCACCCGCCAGTCGGTGCAGAGTATCAATACCGCACGAGGGAGACTGCGCAGGAAACTGGGTATAAACGGAGACAATGTCTCGATGCAGGAATTTCTGTCAAAGTTCAACTAGAGGCCCTGTAAAAGGCTTTTGTACAACAATTGATATGTGTCATGGCTGTGTTTGTACAAATAATGTATATATGATTTTCTTCGAGGAAAAGCAATCAAGACGTATTTTTGCTATGTGAATTAATGAATATGTCCCTCGTAAGGAACAGGTGCGGCAAAAAAGTTGTTTCATAAGAGTTGGGGGCCATATGCCGCGGATAGATTGAAAAGGTGCAGTTTGTCCACGCTGTATTATCTAGGGTTCTATACGGCGATTTACCTGTTTGAAAGGAAGGAACGGAGTCTTCTGTTCTTTCCTTTTTTTAGTTTCTCAATCCGTATTTGAATAGATTGACTATCTTTGTCCGATAAAGTGTTATTTGCTGTATGTCAATGTTCGGAAAAGTCAAGCTGGGTATCAGGAGCAAGATATATGTGGCGTCTCTGGTCATCGTGATGATGCTTCTGCTTTCGGGGGTCATGGCCTTTTTTGAATTCGGCCGTATGAGCCGTTATATCTCCAACCTCATATCAAGCAGCATCATGACGGTGGACCTGACCAGGAACCTGATCAATACCTGTGACAGATATCATTCGGACCTGTTCCGACAGATAGGTGACGACGGACTTCTGGCCCAGCCGGAGACTATCCCTACGGAAGAGTTCGAGTCCAGTATCGACAGGCTCTATTCCGTGATGACCTCGAAGGAAGAGAGGCAGATGACTGATTCGGTCCGCTATGCCTATTCGGCCTATATGCAGGTGTCCCGCGAGATAGAGTCGGTCTGGCTGCGTCCCCAGGAAGAGCGCACTGACTGGTATTTCAACCGCCTGCAGGTAGTGTACGAGAAGTTCCGCAACTATCTTCAGAGACTGTCGGACAGCTCGCAGACTATCCTGACGGACAACTACAACAGCCTCCAGGACAGTTATTACCGCTCCATCATGCCAGGAGTGGTGGCCAACGCGGCCAGCATCATCCTCATAATCCTCTTCGTCTACCTGCTCAGCCTCTATGTGATAAAGCCGGTGGTCAAAATGTCGAGAGGACTGAGGGACTACAGGCAGTCGGGCAAGAGTTACAATGTCACTTTCGATTACGGCGGAGACCAGATACAGTCCATGAATGAGGAGATTAAGGAGATAGTGGACGAGAACAAATCCTTCAAGAACAGGAAGTCATGAATATCAAACTGGTAGCGCGGTATATCGGTATAGCCTTGGTCTTCAACGCTATCTTTATGTTCATCTCGCTCGCGGTATCGGCTGTGAACGGATTTGACTCAGCGTTCTCCCCCTTGCTTCTGAGTGCGCTGATTACGGCCATGGTGGGCTGTTTTCCCCTTATATTTGTCAGGGGGCAGGACAATGTCAATCTCCGTGAGGGTTTCGCGATTACGATTTTCTCCTGGTTCCTGAGCTGCATCTTCGGTATGCTTCCGTATGTGCTCTGGGGCGGAGAGTTCACGCTGTCAAATGCCTGGTTTGAGTCAGTGTCCGGATATACTACGACGGGAGGAACTGTGCTGACGGATGTAGAGATTCTTCCGAAGGGACTGCTTTTCTGGCGGTCTTCCACGCATTTCATCGGCGGTATGGGAGTCATGGTCTTCATGCTGCTGGTGCTTCCGTCGATGAGTATGTTCCGCATGAGGATATCCAGGATAGAGATATCGTCCCTGTCCAAGGACAATTACCGTCTGCGCTCTAAGGAGACGGTCAAGGTGATAGCCATTACTTATGTTGGTATTACGGTGATTACGACTGTAGCCCTGATGCTGGCCGGGATGTCGTTTTTCGATGCGGTGAATCATGCGATGAGCATAGTCTCCACAGGCGGTTTCAGTACCAAGAATCTGTCTATCATGCACTATGATTCTCTGGCTATAGAGATTGTGTGCATAGTTACGATGTATGTCTCCACCCTGCATTTCGGAATGGTCTACGCGCTGTTTGTGAAGCGTTCCAAGGCACTGCTCAAGTCCCCGGTATTCAGGTATTTCATGGCTTTCTGCCTGGTTATGTCCATTCTGATCGGCCTGGACCTGAAGATAAGCGGGGATGCGGCGACATACGGGGAGGCCATGCGTCTGTCGTTCTTCCAGTTCTCGTCCATCGTGAGCTCGACCGGATTCGCAACGGCGGATACGTCCGTGTGGCCGCTGCTGTCCATCTTCCTGCTGCTGTTCGCCATGTATCACGGCGGCTGCAGCGGCTCCACCTGCGGCGGTATCAAGGCGGACAGGATATGGATATTCTACAAGGTGCTGAAGTCCAATGTATACAAGCAGCTGCATCCCAATGCCGTGATTCCGGTCAAGGTCGGGGACAATGTCATAGATCCGTCGATAATCCGCTCGGCTGTCATGTACATCGTGGCGTTTACGTTTCTCTTTATACTGGGAGCGATGCTGATAGGTATGACAGGCCCTACATTTGAAGAGGCATTGTCGGCCTCCATGACTTCTCTGGGCAATGTCGGCCCCGGGTTCGGCTCATGCGGCTCTCTGGGCAATTTCTCTCATTTTACCCCGTTCGCAAAGTTTGTCATGACGGTGGAGATGCTGCTCGGCCGTCTGGAGATATACACTCTTTTAATGCTGTTCTTCATATTCAAGAAGGTGTGATGCTATGGCCGTGCGGGAGTTTCTGTTGCAGAGGATACTGGATGACTTTCCATTTGAACCCACTGACTGTCAGAGACGTCTTTTCGGGATGTTCTCCGACTTTGTCTGCGGTGACGGGGTGATAATGATAGTAAACGGTTATGCCGGTACAGGCAAGACCGAGGCTGTCGGTGCGGTTGTGCGGGCCATGAAGTCATGCGGGATGCGTTACCGTCTCATGGCTCCGACAGGCAGGGCGGCCAAGGTGCTGTCAGGCTATACCGGCGAGAAAGCCACCACGATACACAAGCAGATATACAGGCAGAAATCGATGGATGCCGGTGGCGGCAAGTTTGTCCTGGACCTGAATAAGGACAGGAGGACATGCTACTTCGTGGACGAGGCCTCGCTTATAACCGTGATGTCGGACAACTCCATGTTCGGCAGCGGCAATCTGCTGGAGGACCTGATTGACTATATCCGGCAGGGCGAAGGCAACAGGCTGGTGCTGATAGGGGACAGGGCTCAGTTGCCTCCGGTCTCTCTGGACACCAGTCCGGCTCTGGATCCCGATTATGTCGGTATGTATGCCCATGTGGATTATGCGGAGCTGGACCGGGTGGTGCGTCAGGCCGACTCGTCCGGAATACTCTTCAATGCTACTCAGGTGCGTCAGGCGATAGTCGCAGGAGACTGCACGCAATATCCGCATCTGGTCACCCGGGGCTTTGACGATGTGGACAGTATCGGCGGGGGGGACTTGATAGAGGCGCTGGATGACGCCATTAGCCGTTACGGTATAGAGGAGACGGTGGTGCTCTGCCGTTCCAACAAGCGGGCCAACCGCTACAATCAGGGTATCCGAGGCTCCGTGCTTTCCCGCGAGGAGACTCTTTCCAGAGGCGACCGGCTGATGGTGGTCAAGAACTGCTATCAGTTTCTGGACAAGATAGAGGAACTGGACTTTATAGCCAACGGAGATATAGCCGAGCTGATCAGGATATCGCATTACGAGGAGCGTTATGGCCTGCAGTTCGCCGAGGCGGTGCTGGCCTTTCCGGATTACGGCGACGTGGAGATTACGGCCAAGGTCATCCTGGACACACTTGCATCCGAGACGGCCTCGCTTCCGGCTGACAAGCAGACGCTTCTGTATGAAGGGGTGTATGCCGATTACGACAATATCTCCCAGAAGCGCAAGCGCAATGCCGCCGTGCGCGAGGATCCGTATTACAATGCCCTGCAGATAAAGTACTCCACTGCCATCACCTGCCACAAGTCCCAGGGCGGCCAGTGGAAGTGCGTCTTCGTGGACAATGCTTTCTGGCAGGACACACTCTCTCTCGAAGACCTCAAGTGGCTCTACACGGCCCTCACCCGCGCCACCGACAAACTCTACCTGGTCAACTTCAACAAGAGATTCTTTCAGTAACAGTCAAAGCCGGAATCACCATCCTGTTCGCCCGGCTACTGCTGTCTGCTGCCCTGCGAGAGTGTACCGTTTTTATCGTTATGCAGTACACCCTCCATGCAGGCGTTTTGCAACACCTCCCCTACAGCGCATTCTTATGGGTTTTGAGGTTCTTCACTTTTTGAGGGTGTACCGAGTATGCAGATTTTTCGTACACCCTTGCAGTATTAAATTGTGGTGATGATGAGGAGGAGGGAGCTGTCGGAGGCGGTGGTGGCCAGGACGCGGAGGGTGTCGCTCTCAGAGGTGCCGAGGCGGCGGCGCAACTCCTCGGAGGTCATCGGAAAGTTGCGGGCGGTGACGGAGCAGGACGGGTATTTCTTCCGGAAATCGCGGATGGCGGCTTTGTTGAACGGCAGTACCTCCACGATGCGGCGTATCTTACCAGGGAAATCCTTATAAACAGAGTTTCCGACATAGAAGTGGGTGGAGGCGGAGATTTTCCGCAGACCGAAGCGGACGGCAGGAAGTTTGAATGCTCCGCTTTTGAGCAGGGCGGGGGACGGCTCGTAAAGGAAGCCGGTGATTTCCGATGGGGCAGCAAGTTCTGCAACAGCCTCCGTTTCTTCTCGGAGGGAGAAATGGAATACTGCTGTCTGCGAGGCACTGTCATCGAGGATTTCCACTGCCGTAATAGGAATGTCCTCCGGAGAGGCGCTATGACCCCGTTGCATCAGGAGCAGGACCTCCTTGCATTCATTGTTGTGGGAGACAATGCGCACTTCTGCGGCCTCGGGCAGTTCCGACAGCAGGACACGGATGTCGGCCATGGGAGAGGCTTTGAGCAGGATGCGGGGGGCGATGCGCAGCAGCTCGGGGCATAGGGCGGTGATGTCCGGTTCGCAGTCCCTGAGGGAATATACCCTGCCGCCGTCCTTGCCCCTGCGGGCCGGGTCGAGGTAGATGAGGCTATATGAGTCGGACGGGATGTTGCCGAGCATTTCCGGGGTCGTCTCTGCGTGGCAGACCGTGATATTGCTCCTGCCGAGTGCGGAGAAGTTGTGCCGGGCACAGGCGCAGAGTTCTTCCGAACGCTCGAAGTAGTCTACGGATGCGGCTGCCTGCGAGAGGCTCCACGAATCCACGCCGAGGCCTCCGGTGAGGTCGGCCACCCTGTCCCCGCTGCTCACGAAACGCTGCTTGTAGAGGGCGGTGGCCTGTGAGCTGCACTGTTCCAGAGACAGGGACTGCGGGTAGATCAGCCCGGGCTCGGCGTACCACAGCGGCAGCTTGTGCCTTGCGGTCTGTCTGCCCCGTATGCATCGGACAGCCAGCCCCATGTCAATGTCCGGCCACCTCTCTTTACGCATCATCAGTCCGACAGTATCATCTGTTCCATGCGCCAGTATAAATTCTTGTAATTTTCTATCCATTATTTTGCAAAGTTAAGTATTTTTGTAAGGAACTAAATCATCGGAATATGAATTACAGAGAAGTCGCAATGCAGTGGACGGGTCCGGCTTATGACGAGGAGACCAGGACCGGGGTCAATGCTCTCTTTCACGGAGACGAGAAAGAATTGGAGGATGCCTTTTACCGCAATCTGGAGTTCGGTACGGGCGGACTGCGCGGAATAATGGGCGTGGGAACCAACCGCATGAACAAGTACACTGTGGGTATGGCCACTCAGGGATTCGCCAATTACATCGCCAAGGCTTTCCCCGGGGAGGAGATCAGGGTGGCCGTCTCCTATGACTCAAGGAACAACAGCCGCGATTTCGCCAGGATAACCGCCGAGGTATTCGCCAACAACGGCTTCCTCGTATGTCTGTTCGACAACATCCGGCCTACCCCTGAGCTCAGCTTCGCCATACGTCACTATCACTGCCATGCCGGCGTGATGGTCACGGCCTCGCACAATCCCAAGGAGTACAACGGCTACAAGGCGTACTGGCAGGACGGTGCCCAGCTTACTGCACCTCACGATACCGCTGTGATAGAGGAGGTCAATAGGATAGCGGATCCTTCTATGGTCAGGTTCGGGGAGGAGGGTGCCTCAAGGATTCAGATGATGGGAGAGGAGACCGACAAGGTGTATCTGGATTCGGTGCTGTCGCTGATGCTCTCGCCCGAGTCCATCGCACGTCACAAGGATATCAAGCTTGTCTATACTCCTCTGCACGGTACCGGCGTGCGTCTGGTGCCCAGAGCCTTGAAGCAGATAGGCTTCACCGAGGTGCTCCCCGTAGCGGACCAGATGGTAAGCGACGGCAATTTCCCGACGGTCGTCTCGCCCAATCCCGAGGAGCCTTCGGCCCTGAAGATGGCCGTAGAGCTGGCTGAGGCCAAGTGTGCCGACATAGTGCTGGCTACCGACCCTGACGCTGACCGCGTGGGTGTGGCCGTCCGTGACGACAAGGGTAAGATGGTGCTGCTGACCGGCAATCAGACCGCGGCGGTGCTTACCTATTATATACTGACCCGCTGGAAAGAACTTGGTAAACTTAACAAGGATACGTATTGCGTAAAGACCATTGTGACCACAGAGCTGCTGACAGCCATCGCCGACAAGTTTGGAGTACAGATGTACGACGTTCTTACTGGCTTCAAGTATATTGCCCAGATAGTCCGCGAGAACGAGGGCTGCAGGACTTTCATCTGCGGAGGCGAGGAAAGCTACGGCTTCAATGTGGGCGAGTTCGTCAGGGACAAGGATGCCGTGATTACCTGTTCGTTCGTAGCCGAGTGCGCCGCCTGGGCCGCTGATCAGGGCCTGACACTGTACGGCCTGCTGCAGAAGATATACGCCGAGTTCGGTATCTACCGTGAGAAGCTGGTGTCGCTGACCAAGAAAGGCATAGACGGTACGCAGCAGATAGCGGCCATGATGAAGAACTACCGTGAGAATCCCCCCACCAGGCTGGGAGACTCACCTGTCATGAAGGTCATAGACTATACCGAGCCCGATAAGACAGGTCTGCCCAAGTCCAACGTGCTCAGGTTCTTCTCCGAGGACGGTTCAGTGGTGACAGTGCGTCCCTCGGGTACGGAGCCGAAGATAAAGTTCTATTTCGGAGCGAAGGGAGACAGTGCTGACAGGACGATAGAGTTACTTGTCAGACAGTTTTCGGAATAATGCCGCTGCCGCGTTCCAGATGATGTAGAACGCGAAGATGAAGAATACGATGCCCGTCCAGTGAATCTTCAGGACAAGAAGAACGGCTGCGGCGGGTATTGTTATGCACAGGAATGTGTACCGCTGTGCATTGGCCTTCCATTTCAGGGATTTGAATTTCAGGGAGAACATGGGAATCTCGCTGATCATCAGGAAAGACAGTATGAGAGTGATGGCCGGGATGGCGAAATTGTTGGCCAGGAAAGTATTGGCGGTCTGCTCGTAGTGAGCGGCGAAGGCGGCCAGGGATGCGGCGCAGAGCCCGGAAGCCGGTACCGGCAGACCGAGGAAGCTCTCGCTCTGGCGGGTGTCCAGATTGAACTTGGCCAGCCTGAGGGCGGAAAATGCCGCGAGTATAAGGGGAAAATAGCGGATATATGGATGTATTCCGGCAGTGAAGCCGTTCAGATAGTTGTAAAGTATAAGGGAAGGAGCCAGTCCGAAACTCACGGTGTCCGAGAGGGAGTCCAGCTCCTTTCCTATGTCGGAGTAAGCATTGAGGGCACGGGCTGTCAGACCGTCCAGAAAATCAAATACGGCGGCCAGGATTACAAATCCAAGGGCCGCGTCCAGTCTGTCCTGAAAGGCCATGATAACCGCCACCGCCCCGGATATGAGGTTGAGGCAGGTGACGGTATTCGGTATGTGTTTCCTGATGCCCATGCTCAAAGCAGATGCTTAGAGGTTCATCTTGGCTCTGATCTCCTCGGGGATGGCGTTCTTGTTGACCAGTACGTCCATGGTCTTGTACCTTACGAAAGCCTCGGATACGTACCAGATGCCGTCATACTTTCCGGCATCGCCCCATGAGTTCTTCACCATGTAGTATTTCTTGCCGGTCTGGTCCTTGGCGATACCGAAGATCTGCATACCGTGATCATCGGTGGTCTGATAGTTGTCGTAGCCTTCCTGACGCATCTCCTGGGTAATCTCCAGTTCGGGGCAGGGAGCCTCGAAAGCCTTCTTGTAGAGGTCGTTCTTGGAACTTCCGATCCAGCGGGCCTGGTCGGTGCCGGTCTCCTTCAGCTCTACCTCCATCTTGTCGTAGTCGGGCACGATGCCGAGTCCGTCGCGGGTGAAGCCTCTCTCGCTTACGTCAGAGGCCCATGCTACGGTGTAGCCGTTCTCAAGAGCGTTGTCGATGATAGCGATCAGATCGTCAAGAGGAACGTTCATGGATGACTCCCAGAGCCAGTTGTCGGGCACTTCGATGACCATGTTCTCGTAGAAGGGCCTGTGTGTCCAGGATGTGAGGTCAACGTAGTCGTCGAGGTCTATGCCGAGGGATTCCATGTAGGTGTGGGGATTGTACTCCTTGCCGTTTACTGTGAACGTCTCGGGGCACTCACCCAGATATGCGTCCAGGATACCTTTGAAGCCGTCTTTCCAGGCGGTGGAGAGAGTACCGTTGGGATTCTTTACGATTACATCGAGATAAGCCCTGAGCACTCCGTCAAGCTCGTTGTGGCGGTGCTCGTCAGTGCCGTAGTTGAGGCCCTTCATCTCCCATTCGGGCACGATGCCGTAGTGCTTGAGACCGTAGAGCACGTTGCCGAAAGAGCTGCCCTGGCCGAAGTTGAGGACTCCGTGGAGCCTTACGAACTTCTCGCCCTTTTCCTGATAGGAGTTGTGTACGATGAACATCTCCGAGAGGTCAAGAGAGTCGGTATAGCCGTTCTTCAGGATCTCTGACTCGAAGAATGACAGGGCCGAGAAGCACCAGCAGGTGCCTGAGCTGGCCTGGTCCTTGATCGAGGTGATGGGATTCTCGATGACGGTTGTGAACTTGTATCCTTCCGGCTCAGCTTCTTTGCTTTTCTTGCTCTTGGCAGAGAGTGCCGGGGTGATCATGCATCCGATGCACAGTACTGTGATGATTTGTTTAACAGACATAATGATTATTGAATTAATTAAGGTATATTCATGTATTTGTGGGTCTGGAGCGATATCCTCCAGACTGGGTGGTGCTTCACATACTCTATTATCAGCGGCATCACGGTGTCCCGGCGGCTCCATTCGGCCTGCAGGAACGGCAGGCAGCCGTCCTTGGTCTGCGCCCGGCAGCTCTCGGCCCAGGCGAAGTCCTCCTCTGAGCTGATCACCGCCTTTATCTCGTCCGCAGCCTTCAGCACTTCAGGTCTTGGAGGAAAGTGTTTCTTGGGAGAGAGGCAGATCCAGTCGAACTGTCCGCTGAGCGGATGCGTGCCGGAGGTCTCCAGAAATATGCTGTAGCCTCTGTCCTTCAATCCGGAGCAGAGAGCGTCCAGATTGTGCATGAGCGGTTCTCCGCCGGTGATTATGACATTGACTGCCGGAGACAGGGCGATCTCCCCGATAATTTCCTGTACGGACTTCAGAGGATGGCTGTCCGGATTCCATGTGCTCTTCGAGTCGCACCACGGGCAACGTACATCGCAGCCTCCCAGGCGGATGAACCAGACGGCTCTGCCGGTATTGTGCCCTTCTCCCTGCACCGAGTAGAAAGACTCAGCCAGGGGGAGAAGCAGACCGTCGCCTGCGCTGCGTATGCTGTGGATATCGCTCATAACAGGTGATGCAAATGGATTTAAGCAGACAAAGGTAATAAAAAACTGCCACAATGACATAAAATAATCGTCGGCAGACTTTTTGAGTGATAATATGTCAAAAGGAGAAAAGTTATGAATAACATGAATTACAAAGAGAACAATAACAACAAGGAGTTCCTCGAGCGGTACGCGGTCAATCTGAACCAGCGGGCCCGCGAGGGGAAGCTCGACCCCGTCATCGGCAGGGATGAGGAGATCCGGAGGGTGCTCCAGATTCTGAGCCGTAGGACGAAGAACAACCCTATTCTGGTCGGAGAGCCGGGTGTCGGCAAGACGGCTATCTCGGAGGGCATTGCCGAGAGGATAGTCAGTCAGGACGTGCCGGAGAACTTGAAGACCAAGGAAATCTATTCACTGGACATGGGTGCCCTCGTGGCCGGTGCCAAATATCAGGGCGAGTTTGAGGAGAGGCTGAAGGGAGTGGTCAACGCCGTCATAGAAAGTCAGGGCGAGATCATCCTGTTCATCGACGAGATCCACACTCTGGTGGGTGCCGGACGTTCGTCAGGTGCCATGGATGCGGCCAACATCCTGAAGCCGGCCCTGGCCCGTGGAGAACTGAGGGCCATCGGCTCCACCACCATCGAGGAGTACCGGAAGTACTTCGAGGAGGACAAGGCCCTGGAACGCCGTTTCCAGATGGTCATGGTCGACGAGCCTACCCCGGCCGAGTCCATTTCCATCCTCAGGGGACTGAAGGAGAAGTACGAGAACCACCACAAGGTGCACATCGACGATGACGCCATCATCGCCGCCGTGGAACTCTCGCACAGGTACATCACCAACCGTTTCCTTCCGGACAAGGCCATTGACCTGATAGATGAGGCGGCATCTAAGCTTCGTCTGGAGATGAATTCGGTGCCTGATCCCATCGACGAGCTGAACCGTAAGATACGGCAGCTGGAGATCGAGAGGGAGGCCATCAAGCGTGAGGGCCGTTCGCCCAAGCTGGACGAGATACAGGCCTCAATCAAGGAGGCAAAGGAACAGCTCGATGACCTTAACCGTAAATGGAAGGTGGAGAAGGACCTGCTGTCGCGTATTTCCCAGAAGCGTGCTGACATCGAGCAGTATAAGTTCCAGGCCGATGAGGCCGAGCGCAGCGGTGACTACGGTCGGGTGGCCGAACTTCGCTACGGCAAGATAGCCTCGGCTCAGAAGGAGATAGACGAGCTTATGGCTAAGAAGGCCGCCAATCCGGACCCGCTGATCAATGAGTCTGTGGAGCCGGAGGATATCGCCGAGATTGTGTCCAAATGGACCGGCATACCGGTGACCCGTATGCTCGAGAGCGAGAAGACCAAGCTGCTGCACATGGAGGACATGCTGCACAAGAGGGTAGTGGGTCAGGACGAGGCCGTCCGCGCCGTGGCCGATGCCGTGCGCAGAAGCCGTGCCGGACTGCAGAACGAGAAGAGGCCCATCGGCTCGTTCATGTTCCTCGGCACCACCGGTGTGGGTAAGACCGAGCTGGCCAAGGCCCTGGCCGAGGCCCTGTTCAATGACGAGAACATGATGACCCGTATCGATATGAGCGAGTACCAGGAGAGGCACAGCGTCTCCCGTCTGGTCGGTGCGCCCCCGGGATACGTCGGATATGACGAGGGCGGCCAGCTTACAGAGGCCGTGCGGCGCAAGCCCTACTCGGTCATCCTGCTGGACGAGATAGAAAAGGCCCATCCGGATGTGTTCAACATCCTGCTTCAGGTATTGGACGACGGCCGTCTGACCGACAACAAGGGCCGGACGGTGGACTTCAAGAACACCATCCTGATCATGACCTCCAACGTCGGAGCTGAGGTGATACAGGAGTACATGCAGCGCATCGAACACATCGACGACAAGGCTTCGAGGACTGATGTTCTGGAGGAGTGCCGCCGGGCCGTCATCGAGATCCTCAAGAAGACCATGCGTCCGGAGTTCATCAACCGTATCGACGAGATCATCATGTTCGAGCCTCTGACCCGCAAGGACATACTCGGCATCCTGAACCTCCAGCTGAACGCCCTGAGGAAGAAGATGGAGGAGCACGGCATATCGATAGAGTTCAGTCAGAAGTTCATCGACTATATGTCCGAGAAAGGTTATGACCCGGCCTACGGTGCCCGTCCCATCAAGCGTATCCTTCAGCGCGAGCTGGTCAATATGCTGGCCAAGGACCTCATCGAAGGCTCCGTCACCAAGGACCGCCCCGTGGTGGTAGACATCTCCGGCGACCGGATAGTCATCACCTCGAAGTAATGCAGGAATTAGCCGGATTAAAGGGTTGGAATCCCATCGTCGGATTCCAGCCCTTTTTCAATATATCTCCTGCAAGTCTTTTTTAAAACTTCCTGTCCGGGAAGCGGCGGCGCCGAGTGTCCGTCACTCAGAATGGCGTGTTCGGGGAACGGAAACGGTAAACTGAGTAACACCTGTGAAATGCAATATTGTGATTTACAATGCTTTATGAGTACAACCCGTGTCTCGTGTTGACTTCAGATACGTCGATAAGAACAGGCGATTTTTATAAATTATTGATTATCATTGAATTGTGAGTGGCGGTCTGCTGCTGTACCAACAGTTACAATAGCAGTGACTATTGATCATCCTTTTGGTGTTTCCGGTAGATGGTGATGCCGGTGGAGAGTATCTGCGAGACAAGTGCTTCGTTCCTGAGTGAGTTCAGTATCGAGATGTCGAACTGGTACGGAAGAAGCAGGTCATCTATTGCCAAGGACAGTCGGACAAGATTCTCATGAGTGAGATCATCCCCAGTCAGAGTAATATCGACATCGGAAAACGGCTTATATGTGCCCTTTGCTCTTGATCCATAAAGGATTACGGTCTCAATATGTCCATCCGCCGCAAAGAGCTGCTTTAGTCGGTCAATCTCTATGTCTTTGAGTCCGAATGGCATAGTAATCAGAATAATGTAGGTTCAGTGTCGTGCTCCTTGCTCAGCAGCAGCGACATCCTCTTTTCAAAGTCCTGAAAGAGCGGGAAGTATACATTCAATATAGACAGATAGATATTCCCGGATATGTCATCGTCGTACAGATGTGATGTCTGATTACGGTCAATTATTGACTCCATCCAGCGGGAATCCGAGATCAGCCCTATCTCCAGCGCACGCCTGAAAGCGTCACGGGAACCTTTTATGTCGGAATATCCCTGGTACTCAGCATAGTCTTTCATGACTTTCCAAGCCAGTTCATGTGTGTATTCAAACCGTTGGATGAGTCCTTCCTTGATAAGGTCGTCCACATCCTCGTCCCATTCCATCTGCCTTTGGACGATGTCCACAGCCTGGGACAACCGTCCCAAAGCCTTACGGTAATTATTGAATCTCTGTTCCCAGCGGATATCCTCACTCATAATTTGAAGTTTTGTAAACCGAGTACAAAAATAGAGAAATCCGGCGATTTCTACTATTTTTGTCATCAAAAGAACTGACTCATGAAGTATCCTGTTTCCACGATGCAGGCGTAGTTATAGAGTCGTGGGATGCTTTGTCCGCATTCCTGTTGTGCTCCATGATGTCGTCTTGATAATAGAAGAACGCGTCAGAAGAACTGCAGGGGAAGCATCCGCGGGATATTTTTACGGAAAAAGCGAAACGGATTGTTATATTTGCGCGGCAAAATTTTAAGACGATGTTCGCGGTTTTCGGATTTCTGGCAGGCGGTTTGATTGCCGGATGGTGTCTCAGGCGCAGAAGGTTCGCATGGACGGGCAGGTTGTCGGTCTTTCTTATATGGCTGCTGCTTTTTCTTCTCGGTCTGGAGGCCGGAGGCAACAGAATGGTGATGCAGAGTCTGCCGTCACTTGGGCTGGAGGCTTTGGGCGTGGCCGTGGCATGCGCTGCGGGAAGCTGTGTTATGGCCTTGCTGTTGTGGACCTTTGTCAGGAAACGCGGTGCTTCGGATGATCGTAAAGGTATGCACGGAGAATCCGGCTCCGGAAAATCTACGGCCGGGAGCGATGGCGGCACCGGGTTGAGGGCTGTGGCAGACAGTATCGTGATCGTGGCATTCTTCGCAGCCGGGATTCTGTGCGGGCTGTATGGACTGCTTCCGTTTGATGTCACCGAAACCGGTATAGCCGTGTACGCCCTGTATGCCCTGATATTCGTTGTGGGTTTCAGTATCGGCAACAGTCCGGATGTCATAGGCAGTTTCCGCAGACTCAGTCCGGGACTTGCCTTGCTGCCGTTGTGTACTGTCATCGGGACTCTGGCCGCTTCCGCTCTGATGGGACTGCTGCTTCCGCACCGCAGTGTCCAGGAGACTATGGCAGTCGGCTCCGGATTTGCCTACTATTCGCTTTCCAGTATCATCATAACGGAGTATAAAGGAGCCGAACTGGGCACTGTCGCGCTCGTTGCCAATATTGTCCGCGAGTTCATTACCCTTCTGGCAGCCCCACTGCTGGCACGATGGTTCGGTCCATTGGCTCCCATAGCCGCCGGAGGAGCCACTACTGCGGATGTCACCCTGCCGATAATAACCAATACTTGTGGAGAACGGTATGCCGTCCTGTCCATATACCATGGGTTCGTAGTGGATTTTTCCGTCCCTTTTCTGGTGACATTTTTCTGCGTTTTGTGATTTCTGAATAAAAATTACTAACTTTGAACGATTTTTGAAGGATATGCGTATGGAAAATCTGGAATATAAGATTGCAAAGGGACTGCTGGATATCGAGGCAGTCAAGCTCAGTCCTGAAAAGCCTTTTCTCTGGGCATCAGGACTTCACTCACCCATTTATTGCGACAACCGCAAGGCCCTGTCCTATCCCGAGTTCCGCAAGACTATCTGCGAGTCGATGATCGAGGTCATCAAGGCGGACTTCAAGAAAGTGGACGTGATAGCCGGCGTGGCTACGGGCGCTATCGCTTACGGAGCCATCGTCGCAGAGATGCTGGGCAAGCCGTTTGTGTATATCCGCTCCAAGGCCAAGGACCATGGCATGGGCAACCAGGTGGAAGGTGTCCTCCATCAGGGTGAGAGCGTGGTGGTCATCGAAGACCTTATCTCTACCGGTCAGAGCAGTCTGGCGGCTGTGGACGCGCTTCTCAAGTGTGGGGTACATGTCGCAGGCATGATCGCCATCTTCTCCTACAATTTCGACCGTTCGCGCCGCGCTTTCGAGAATGCTGACGTAGAGCTGCACACTCTTTCCAATTATGACACCCTCATAGATGTGGCCGTCGATACCGGCTATGTGAAGGAAGAGGATGCCAAGATGCTGAAGGAGTGGCGTTACGACCCGGACAAATGGAGCAAGGATCATGAGTGAGACCAGCGTTAAGGGCCGGGAGGTGCTGCTCAAGCGGCCTCCTATGACCATCTTCAGTCTGTTCTCCGACCTGAGTCTCCTGGTGCAGAATGTTCCCGAGGAGTACGGCGGCAAGATACAGGCCGACAAGGACAGTGTGCATATTGAGTACAAGGGCATCAAGTTCGGTATTGTCGTAGACAGGCGCGAACCGTTCTCGCTGGTGGTGCTCAAGGATGACGGCCAGTCTTTCCTGCCGTTCACGATATCGTTCTTCATGGATCCTGTCGGCATAGACTCGACTCTGTTCCATATAGAGCTTACGGCCGAACTCAACTTCATGATGAAGATGATGATCGGCAACAAGTTGCAGGAGATGGTGGACAGCATTACCGACCAGATAGAGAAGGCCATCAACAGTTTGGCAGCCGGTCAGAGTGTGGATTTCTCCGACATCAAGCCGCCGGTCAGTTTCAGCTGACGGCTGTGGATTCGATGCCGATGCTGCCGGAACAGTTTATAGCACAGCTTACACTCTCCCTCGGTCCCGAAAGAGCGGGGGAGGTGTTTTCTTATATACAGGACTCGCAGCCTTCTGTGGCCGTAAGGGCCAATCCTTTCAAGGTCTCCGATGCTGAGTCTCTTTCTTTTTTGCCCATTGATGCTGAGCGCAGTACATATTCGCAGTGGGGACGCTTTCTGACCTCCCGTCCGGAATTTGCCCTGGATCCGCTCTTTCATGCCGGCACATATTACGTCCAGGAGGCTTCTTCCATGTATCTCGAGAGGATTTTCCCGATTATGAGGCAGATGAGGGAAGACCGTCCTTCCGGAGCATTTGCCGTGCTGGACTTGTGTGCTGCTCCTGGCGGCAAGACCACGCATCTGCTGTCCATGCTGCGGGATATTCCCACATCGTTTCTGGTGAGCAACGAAGTCATCCGTTCCCGGGCATCCGTGCTGTGTGAGAACGTCTCCAAGTGGGGGGCCGCCAATGTCATTGTCACCAACAATGATCCGGTGGATTTTGCAGATATTCCGGGATGTTTCGATGTGATTGTGGCCGATGTGCCGTGCTCCGGGGAAGGGATGTTCCGCAAGGACCCGGAGTCGGTGGCCCAGTGGTCTGAGGACAATGTGCGGCTGTGTGCGGCCCGTCAGCGCCGAATCCTCTCGGATGTGCTTCCGGCCCTGCGCCCGGGCGGTCTCTTGGTGTATTCGACCTGCACCTTCAACCACTATGAGGATGAGGACAATGTCGCCTGGTTAGCCTCCGAATACGGCTTTGAGGTGTTGGAACAGAGGCATTTCTATCCCGGGGATGATATGGCCGGGGAGGGATTCTTCTTCTCGCTTCTCCGTAAGGAAGGGGGCAGTGATGTGCCGGCTCGGGACAATGTGACCAGAGGCCGTGGCGGGAAGTCCGGCGGCAGTGCGCTTTATCGTCCCTTCGGCTCATTGGACTGGGTGAGGGACGGCTTTACCGTATACCGCAAGGGGGCGGTACTCAAGGCTTTTCCGGAGTCGGTTGCCGATGCGGTGCAGGCGTTCGAGGCCTCATCCGGACTCCGTGTCATGATGTCCGGCTCGGTCGTGGCGGAGGTCAAGGACGGCAGTGCAAGTGGCAGAAATCTGTATGGTGCTATTGTCGGCAACAAATTTTCCAGTCGTAAAGGATCCGGAGATCTTGACGCTGGCTCATATGTCTCTGGGGCATTCAGAAGTCAATCATCCCGGCCACGATCCAGGTCAGCAAAAGGCTCTGATGCTGTAATATTGCCGCAGTATTCCCTGATACAGAGCGAAGTCTATCGGCGCGGCAGTCTGCCCGAAGTTACGGTACCGCTGGAGACTGCCCTGGCATACCTTCGCCGCGACCCCGTCGTCCTGCACGACGCACCCGCCGGCTACGTGGTGCTCACCTATCTCGTGGAGCATCCCCTCCGGCAGCCTGATGGAACACTCTCAATGCCAGCCGTTCCATTCGGTCTGGTCAAGAACCTCGGCTCCCGTTGCAACAACCTCCTTCCCCCCTCCATCGCCCTCCGCAAACGCTGAAACCACTTTGCGCCATAACCATTAGAGGCATCGGAAACCGTCAGTTCCTTTCACCGGATTCTTAGGTAGCGTGACTTGGAATGCTGTTCCTGCGAAATTTGTGAAGTGTCGGTGCACTCGGTTTTGTAACTATTTGATTTTCAGTGGTGCATTTTCCTTAAACGCACCTTTAGCCGTTTTAAAAGTCGTCAAAGGTGCAGCGCGTTTTGTATTTGCATGATAATCAGTGCTGATTTGAGCATCCGTGCCCCGCACTTCCTGAATTATTTGGACAGGATGTCGGCGAATGAGCATGGCAGGATTACGTTGGGTACATGGTTGAGGGATTTCATGTTAAGTATAAAGCACCTCTGAGATATTCTCTGCCAATGTCGAGTCATAAATACGTATGGCATTGTTTTCATCAGTATTGTAACCAAGATAGTTGATACTGCCATACCATATCAAAGATTTGTCGATGATTGCAACATCAATAACCAATGAATCATTAATCTTAATACTCACTCCTGTTCCTTTTAACTGTTCTTCTTTTCCCGAATTACTTTTGATTAAAGTGACAACTTCAATCCCATGCACGGACAAATCTTTCAGTATATCAAGCACAGACGAGTGCTTGGCAAACCAAAGTTTTGTTGTGGAAATGACAACCGAACGCTTTGCCTGACGCAAATCCTTGAAAAAATCATTTTGGTATGTATGTCCATTAAAAATAACTCCTTGACTTTCGTTGAACAAGTTCATTGGTGCGTTTGACTTAATCTGATAACCGACAGACGCATATCCTCTCAATCTACGCTTGTACATGACATCGCACATCGGTACACGGATATCGATATAATCGTAAATTCGGACTTCTCTTTTGCCCGGATATTCCCGGTGCAACCGCCCGGCATATTGCGCTATGATACCTTTCCAAGATATTGGCAAAGCCAAGAATAAGGTGTCCAACCGGGGATAGTCAAAACCTTCACCCACATATTTCCCTGTAGCAACTATGACGAGCTGCTCCGAGGATGGTATATTTTGCAGGTATTTCATTTTCTGACGTTTCCCTTTTGCCGATTCAGAACCGATAAGGGTTACTACGTGTTCGCAATGTGGTGCCAATGCGCTTGCTAATGTTTCGACATGGGCAGTGAGGTTGGTCAGTACAATGGGGGAACGTCCTTCTTTCAAAGCCACGCATACATCCTTTATTATAAGTCCGTTCCTATTTTTATCTTCAGCCATTTTCTGAACCATCCGGACATAAGTGGACTTTTCATCCGTTAATTCTCTGTAAGAAGTAAAGCGTGGAACAAGTAGACGTGTGAATGTCTGGGATGCCATTTGAGTTTTTGCGTCTGCCGAATAGCGGATAGGACCGCATTGCATAAAAATAATTGGCTGATGTCCGTCTTTCCGGATTGCAGTGGCTGTCAACCCATAGACATAGCAGGCATTGGCATACTTCAATATCCGTTCAAAATTTACCGCAGAAACATGATGGCATTCGTCCACAATCAGCATTCCGTAATCCCGGACGAAAGGTTTTACCCCACTGTCCTCCAAGCAGGATTGCATCAAGGCTATATCTATTTTCCCATGCAGTGAATTTCCTTTGGAATCCAATGTGCCGAACGGCGAAAAGGCTTTCCTGCGACCACGTTTCTTTGGAAGGTCGTCCTCCGTAAAGTCTATTTGCAGGAATTCTTCCAAACGGGATTTCCATTGGTCCAACAAAGCTTTGGTGTGTACAAGTATCAGCGTGTTCACTTTCCGTTCAGCAATTAAACCGATAGCCGTGACCGTCTTGCCAAATGCTGTAGTAGCATTCAATATTCCGTTGCTATGGGCTGTTAAGTTAGCTACGGCCGCTTTCTGTTCTTCACGGAGTTCCCCTTTAAACTCTACGGCTATATTCTCTCCATGATTGGTCTTATCCTCTATGCTGTAAGAGACTTGATTATCTTCCAAAAGGGCAATGAGCGCATCTTCACATCCACGAGGCAGGGCGATATAATCTTCTTCCATATCGGCACACGAGATAATGCGGGGAATATTGTAAGTGGACAGTCGCATACCTTGTCTGGCATAAAACTCCGGATTCTTGAACGATGCTATTCGTTTCAGATGGTTCACGGCTTTTGCCGAAAATCCCTGCAAAGGAATGTACAGCATATTGGAGCGTATAAGGACAAAATTGGCAGGGAAATCAATATGGGTAATCTTTTGAGGTATGGGCGTTTCCCATGGTTTTGATTCACTGGTAGTGGACAACTTACCCAATTCCGAAGCCGTTTCGTGTCTTGTCAATATTGCGTCAACTGTAGCCTCAGATATCCGTTTTATTTTAAGCAAATAACTCCATTGGTATTCGTATGCTATAAAGTCTTCATCCACAAACACGCTGTTCCCCTCTTTGCGGGCTTTGCCTTGCAATGGCAATGCAACCAGGTTCCCGAATCCGCCATCGGGCAACCTGTCTTGGTTAGGGAAGAAACGGTCGTATGATTTGAAAGTCATCCTTCCGTATCTTTCCGTCGCTTCCGTCAATATCGCGTTTCCAAGTCTTCGTGCCTTGGATGCAGGTAACGGCTGTTCAAAGAATATCCAAACATGTGCGCCGTTCCCGGAACGGGAGCGTTCAATGTAGCAAGGAGCCTCCCAATCTTTGCAGACCCCGACATATGCCAACACATCTTTCATATATCCACATTCGCAGGACTTGTCATCAAAATCCGCGCACAGGAAGTTACACGTATTGTCGGTAAGAATGGCATAAGCACCGATTACATCCTGCCCGTCCGAACTCTTCCCTTCAAGATGTCGGTATATATCCTCATACTCCAATGGTTTGAACGACCTGTTGGGGCATTCCGTGCATTTATATTTTTTCTTGTCACATAACCGCCTGTCCCATTCGTTCCGACATACAGGCTGATATCCGGACTTTCCGCTTGTCCGGCTGTACCATCTCCGCGCGAAGATATCTTCACGTCCCTTGAACAGATTGCGGAACACATCCACTTTTTCTTCCAAAGACAAATGTTGCTTCATGGCAGGCAATGTAGAAGAAGCACCTTTGCTGCTTAGCAAAGACTGTAGCCTGTCTACCTCCTTATGAAGATATTCATTTTCCATAAGAAGTTTGTTGTATGCCGCCAACAGTTCTTGGTATGTAGGCTGTTTTTCCAAATTGTTCAAAGTAGCGGTGTCATATATAAAGGCAAATATACAATGCCGTTCTCCACTTTCACATCCTTGTCGTGAAGCACATAGGGCGTGGATAACTGGGAACTATACTTGGCGATGCACTTTCTCAATGAGTTCAACGTGTAACGTTGTCCGGACTTCACTTCTATCGGTGAGATATTATGCCTGCTGGTCGTTACGGGTTTAGTTATCAGGAAATCAATCTCCATACGGTCGTCTGCCGATGTGCGGGAACTGTTGCTGAAGAAATACAGTTTGTGCCCTGCCGCCCGAAGCATTTGCGCTACGATATTTTCAACCAACATTCCCTCGTTCACTTCCAGCTTGTCGAACATCAGTTTCCGGTACAGGTTGGCACTGACAATTCCCCGTTCATCGAAGGCATGGTTGATGAGCAGTCCGGTATCGCCCATATAGCATTTTAGCGTGGTACGTTCTTCATTCAGTTTCAGCCCGATACTTGGCTCAGTCGAATTATAGCAGCAGTTGATGATTTTGGCATCGCTCAGCCAAAAGAAAGCCTGCGAATAATCACGCATCCTGGCCTCATTTTGCAAGGCAGACAAGACAAACTTTTTTTCGTGTTTCTGTAATTGTCCCGGTATTTCCTCAAAGATGGCGGCAACTTTAGTCTCTTGATTGTCAGCGTATTTGTGAATATCATTACGGTAAAGAGCCAATATGTCGCGCTTCACTTTATCCACCTTTTCAAAATCCCGTGTCTCCACATATTTGGCGACAGCCTGTGGCATTCCTCCGACAATCAGGTATTGCCGGAAATAATCCATTGCCCGGCGGTGGAAAGTCTCCATCGGAAGGCGTTTTTCAAACCGCATCCGGATGTAAGGCATCAGTATCTCGTCTCCCATAGCCCACAGAAATTCCTCAAAATCCATCGGAAACATTTCGATGGCATGCTCTTCGGAAGGCAGCATGATGTCCTTGACATTCTTCTTAATCGAAATCAGTGACCCCGTCTCAATGTAATCATAACGTCGGTCTGCCACCAAATGCTTGATGGCAGCACGGGCACGTGGACAAAACTGCACTTCATCGAATATGACTAAAGATCGGGCTTCCTCGTCTTTCGTCTGACGAGGGGTGAGTTTCCGCCTGAAGTAAAGCTCCAGATTCATGAAAAGCATGTCAAGGTCATCCAAATAAAGGTTGAAAAACTCCATCACCTGCGGATTTACCTTGCTGAAGTCCACCAGAATATAAGACGTGTATTCCTTACGTGCGAATTCCTCCACGATATAGCTCTTTCCTATACGTCTGGCTCCTTCTATCAAAAGAGCAGTGTCACCCTTATGTTTCTTCTTCCATTCCAAGAGTTTATCGTATATCTTCCTTCTCATAATTCACGTATTCGGTGTTATTGTCCAGTTAGTATTTCACGTATTCAAGATTATCTCACTTGCAAAAATACACTTTTTCTTGGATTTGGAAGAAATTCGATGAAATATCCCGACTTTAATCAAACTTTGTCAAAGCCGGGATAACTTTATCTACTTCGCAAGATGCATTTCTCCGGAGGCTTACAGATAGTCCCGATGATGCGAATAAGCAAATTATCCTCGTCATATTTTGATTAGAATAATATAGGGAGTATCGTGAAAAAGATGATAATTTTCTAACAAATTGATTGATAATGCAATAATAAATTCGGGCCATCTGGACATTTAGTAGGATGAAATGAGCCGAAAAAATCTCTAATGGACAAAAAGTAGGATGGGACGGCAAAAGTCAAGCACGGAGCGGGCCGCTCCAACGAGCTCGGCGCAGTGCTTGATCTTTAGCCGCCGGAGGTCGTATATTCCGGCGGCGGTGCCGGTGTCAATAATGTCTTCTGATGTATTCGTTCAAGAGTTTCTTCCTGTGTTCTTTGCTGATCCCGCTATGAACCCTGACCTTTGTCTTGAGGTCGGAGAAGAACCCCTCAAGGGCGTTGTTTGTGTTGGGAAGCCCTGTCTCAGGATGGTCGTAGAAAGTCCACAGGAGAGGCATATTGCGCTTGACGCTCAGGTATGCGCTGCGCAGTCTCGGGCGCATGTACGGAGGCGTTTTCCGCTTGATTCTCCCGTCATGAACCCACTCGTTTATCACGTCCCTGTACTTGTCGTACCACTTGCCAAATGCCCCGATGAAACTCTCCTTGTCGGTCGCAGTAATGCCGTTCACCAACTCCAGCAATTCACGTGAGGCCTCTATCTCAGGGTCTTGCGTGAGATACCTGCGTACGATGAGCATCTGGTGGAACTAGCACATCTGTACGCGGAGCGGCTTCAGAGCCTGCGGCAACCCCTTCATCCCGTCTATCACGGTGCCGTATATCCTGAACCCGTTGCTTCTTAGCCAGTCAACACCCTCCACATACTGGGCGATGGTTTCATGCCGGACATATTTGTGCCACAGGATATTGCCCCGCAGGGCATCGCGGATCACCATCAGCCCGAAGTCCCGACCCCAGTAGGTCGTGTCCATCTGAATGGTTACATCCTTGTACCTTGCTATCTTATGGACATAGCGCATGCCCTCCAAATCACGGCGGATTGTCTTCTCATTGACCCCGTACTTGACGGCAAGTTGCTCCAGTGTCTGCTTGCCCTCCACGTAATCGGTTATAACCTGCGTTTTATCACGGCGAATGCCGCCGTCAAACGGGGCGTCCGCAATCCTTGCATTTGTATCGTTGCGTGCGGTCTCTCAGGCCATTACTGACCACATTCGGAGACCCGCAGAAAAAGCATTTTTTTAACCATTTCAGTAAAAATCTTCACAAAGATATATAAATCAATTTATTACAACGATTTTATCCTGCTAAATGTCCACCTCTCCCTTTTTTTCTAGTATTGACAACGCATATTTAGAAGTTGTTTAAATTTTATTCAAAAATAATTTTATGGCAGCGATATGCATCATGGCTTCGTGCGTGTCCGCCCTGTATTCATAGTCAATGGTCAGCCTCCTGAAGTTCTCAAACCATGAGAAAGTGCGCTCGACAATCCATCTTTTGGGCAAGGGGACAAATGTGTCCTTCCGTTTGTCAGACCTGAGTACGATATCCAGTTCGCAATGTAGCAGTTTCATGAGCGTGTTCCTGACAGCCTCGCCCCTGTAACCTCCGTCCGCCAGAATCCGTTTCAGCCTCGGGAATTTGTATCTCATGGATTCGAACACCTCTTCCGCCCCGACGCTGTCATGTACGTTCGCAGGATGGGCTCTCACCGACATAGGAAGCCCCAGAGTGTCTACCACTATGTGCTCCTTCCTTCCCTTTATCTTTTTGTTCCCATCTATCCCCCTTTGACCGTCAGTATGGTGGGAGGTCCTGACACTCCTTGAGTCGATGATTCCCAAGCCGGGACTCTCGACCCTGCCCGAAAGACGTCGCACAATGCCGCGGAGGGTGTCGAAGATTTCTTCCAGCAAGCCCTTGTTCTTCCACTTGTTGAAGTAATAATATACTGTCTGCCACGGAGCGAAATCCGAGGGGTGCATTCTCCACTGCACGCCGGTCTTTACTATGTACAGAATGCCGTCAAATATAGAACGCAGCGAATATTTTCTGAATCTTTCTTTGGGGTCTAACATATTTTTTATAACTTGCCACTGTTTATCAGTCAGGTTGGTTGGGTATTTACACATAACTTTAATGTCTTGGTAAACATAAAGTTACGAAAAATATTCCAATCAACCTACTGATTCATAATTAATTATAAATAAATTTAAACGGCTTCTTAAACTATAGCCAATGCCTCAGAACGCATCTTTTCGTGGCGGAGCTGTTCTTCCAACTCTTCGATGCGTGCGCGAAGAACGTTAACATCATCCGTAGAATTGTTTTGACAATATGGTTTTCTTTCATCTATGCGAAAATTGACTTCGTGTAGTTGAAATATCTTTGCATCAAGAAATACAGCACTGTTCTACCCTGACAGACAAAATGGCAGAGTAAAGTGACAGGAACGGTATTTGATTTTGAAGTTGCGAAGGTTATCGCAGATAACCATAAACTAATAAAAATTAGAGTTTTATGACAAATTTTGAAATCAAGGCCCTCATCGAAGGTGCCTATGCTCAGACCCCTACTCTTCCAGGGTTCTGGCTCAAGTATGACGAGTTTCGCGAGAAGTTCAACGAACTCATTGCTTCCCGTAGCGACATCCCCATTGATGTCGAAAAAGTTATCTCGGAGTTATATCCGGGTTCTTCCTTCATGGACCAGTATCAGCTGCAAGGCTCGGAAGATGTTTTCCGCGCTTTTCGGATTGCTCCTAATAAGTTGGTCATCCAGAGAGAACTGAAAAAAAAGATTGAAGCGATCTTACGCGAGGCCTCTGGTGATTCAGATGGTTGGAAGAACTTCGCCGTGATTGGAGCTAAGGGGCTCAAGCCAGAGATTCTTGCGATGGGCTTTATTGGCATCCGACAGGCAGTGGAATGTTTGTTCCGCGGTCGTTTTGAATTTCGTTCAGGAAAGCCGACCAAGCACGAAGCGCCTGTGCTTATCAGAGATAAGAAAGAATTGAGTACACCATCGGATGCCACGTCTACTTTCTCTGGTGTGAAGCAAGAACGCGTAAGAAAAAACCCGAAACAGGGTTCTTTTATTGGGGATGCCATTGATGCCTTCGCTTATTTCCCTCGCCCCAAGAACTCAATCACCTATGGCTGGGATGCAGCAATCAACGAATTGGCAACAAACCTCGCCCTTGAGGAAAGGTGGTACTATTCTGAAGATGACAAGCAAAAGAAACCCATCCTCAAGAATTATCTAAGCTATACGTTTGAGCGCCTCCAATTTGAGGACGCCGAAGAAACACGTAAAGCCGCCGAGGAGAATCGAGATGCCGTCCTGAAGATACTCGTTAATGAAAAGCATGCACTGTTCAATACAGGACTGGTCAACAACATTTATGAGCCCATCTATGCTTTCTTCAAGAAGAACGACGGATCGAATCCAGTTGTATCGCAGCCCTGGATATTCATCGCGTTCGGAACTGCAAACAGCTACTACCAGAATATTATAACTGATTTCCCCTATCGCCCCAAGAGGGCCCAGTATTTCACGGACTCAAGTGATCTCTTCTACGACACGAATGCTGCCATTCCAACGCTCAACTGGGAGCATTTCATCAAGGACAACATAGAGCGGCTACCTCTTGGCTTCGTGAAAAAGGGCGCACCTGAAGGTTATCCGTTCTGTGATAATCCTGATTCTCTGTCCCGGCCCCAGCGCCAGGCATATTTCAAGAAGATGGCTGATGACATTTTCGAGGATGATGACTGGATGCAGTTCTTGACCACAAAGTTCAAGAATGCCTTAAATATCACACTCAGCCGTGTTGCTTGGAACTATAAGACAGCAATTCCTGTGTATTATGTTGAAAAACATCAGCTCTCATTGCTGCTTCCACTGGCACTTGAGAAAAAGGATGTCATTGACGTCGCTCTTGTGGTCGAGCATAAAGTCAACAAGGAGAAAAAAATCAACAACTACGTTGGTCGGACGATTTTCACCTTGCAGATGGCATATTCGAACGCTCGCTTGATTACACGTCCAGACAGCGATTGGCTTATGGCGGATATGAATCCGGGCAAGTAAATCCAGTTGAATACATGAGAGCCTCGTCAGGAATGACGGGGCTCTTTGCGAAGATACGTTTCGCAAAATATCCGTATCTTTGTCTCCGTAACCAATTAGAACAAGTATGCCAGCAAACAAAAACGCCGTCGTAAGATATATTATTCTGGACAGGATGCTGTCGGATCAGCACCATTACTACACCCGTACTCAGTTGTTGAACTCAGTGAACGATTCTCTGAAAGGCATTGACGAAGCCCTGCAAGTGAGCAAGCGAACGATAGAAATGGACTTGAGGGATATGGAGGATATTTTCCAGATTGACCTTGATGAGAGCAAGATTATCAACGGTAAGAAAGTAATCCGGTATGCCGACCAGACGAGATCCATTTTCTCAAAGCCTCTATCGGACGATGAGAAAATGCTTCTTAAAGAAGTGTTAAGCACGCTTGGGCAGTTCTCTGGTCTTGATAATTTCATATGGCTGGATGACCTGAAAACAAAACTGGGAAACCAACTATCTTTCGGAGGGAGCGAGTTTGACGCCGGGAATGGCGTTCCGCAGAGAAAAGTGATTAGTTTCAGTTCAAACGAATTCCTTCAGAATAAGGAATACTTGGGCTGGTTCTTCTCTGCCATAACAAACAAGAAAGTCGTTTCCATCTCATACCGGAAGTTTGATGCCGAGAGTGCGCAGGAAATCATCGCCTACCCCTACATGCTTAAGCAATATAGGGATAGATGGTATCTGCTATGTACCCCTACTTGCGACAAAACACTACCTTACAACTCTCATTTCATTGCCAATATCCCACTGGACAGGATTGAGGCCTATGAGGAAGTTCAAAACATTCCTTATGTTGAGTGTCAGGTTGACATCGACGAACTCTTCGATGACATCGTGGGAGTGACATATTACTGGGACAAACCCGTTGAACACGTTGTGTTCGCCGTTCACAAGTCCTCCGCCAACTATATCCGTACAAAACCAATTCATCCATATCAGGCTGAATTGTCGAAAGACAACCAAGCGGAACTACGACTGAAACACCCCCTGTTGAAGGATTTCGCATTCTTCTCCCTGGATTGCAAATTGAACTACGAACTATTGTCGTTGTTCAGGAGTTATGGCCCCAATCTGGTTGTTCTCTCCCCAGAAAAGTTAAGGGATGAAATGAAAGAATGCGTCAAGCGACAGTTGGAGTTATACTCTTAGTTCCGCTATTTTAAGCTGTAACTTCCGCTAAACCACGGAATATTTTTCAAAAATCTAAGCCACACTATTGCAGGTGTGTTTTTTTGTTCTATCTTTGTATTCCGTGGTACGGTATATATAACTATGGCAGAATCATCATATCCCCAGTGGG
>CASFSL010000026.1 GCA_949297365.1 uncultured Bacteroidales bacterium
GATATTAGATTCCGTATTGGTCTTCTTTCTTCGGGTGATAATCCAAAGGTTTCCGTCAAAGAATGTCTGTAAATTATCATTGGTCAGGTTCTTGACATCGGAATAAGACAAGCCAGTGAACGTGGAGAACAGGAACAAGTCTCTG
The DNA here is from genome assembly GCA_949297365.1 of uncultured Bacteroidales bacterium. Lineage (GTDB taxonomy): Bacteria > Bacteroidota > Bacteroidia > Bacteroidales > UBA932 > Coprenecus. Next base: position 146 of record CASFSL010000026.1, read on the forward strand.
ACAAGTTCATGTGTCTTGTCGGGCATCTCGGTGTTCATCATTGTGTGGATTTCCTCTTTCGTGACATATCCTCTGTTCACACTTTCGGGAGAGTTGATATACCCTGCAAAGGGATTGAAAGGCAGACGTCCGTCATTCCGCGCTATGGAAACGATATGTTTCAGCACAATCATGTAGCCCCATATGGTGTTGGTACGGCATTTCTTTTCCGTGCGCAGGAAATACTCGAAGTCGTTAATGAAAGAAAGATTCAACTCTTTCAGCGGAATATCCTCACGTTTGTAGGTATGAGGCAGGAACTCACGGATATGTTTGCAGACGGTCACATAACGCTGGAATGTTCCTTTTGCCCTGCTGTATCCCACTTTCTTGGCAAACTCGCTGTTATGTTGGTCAAAAAGTTTCAATAGAGTTTCCTGCTTGACACCAATACCTAGATAGGAATCTTTTAACTTGGCGGCAGTGACATACCCATCAGCCTGCATCAGCTCTTGATAACGGCGGTTTACTTCCACCCTGATTTTATCAACGGCAATGTTGATTTTTTGTGCTTCGATGCTCTTGCCCGAGGCTCTGTTGTTTTTCACATCCCACAGACGCAAAGGTACATCCATCTTGCAACTGAACTGCTTGATTTCTCCGTCCACTGTAAGGCGGCACATCAAGGGCAGGTTGCCATTAGGCTTCTCGCTGCCTTTCTTTACGTAGAATAACACTTTAAAGGTACTTCGCATAACTCACTTTTTTATGGTTACAAAATTAATTTATAGTGAGTTACAGACAGTTATGACAAATAATGCAAAACAGTGTAATACATCGGTTTAGCTCTAAATCGCCTCTATTACTTATGGTAATGATGTGGTAACTGAACCCTTGCATCGTTTGGCTATATTATGGTTTTCCTTGACTTTTTGCCGAGAGAAAAATATAGCGTAACAAACGCTTTTTCAGTCAGTTCGCTACGCTTTTCTCAATTTTGTATTTTCGCTATGTGTTTATTTTATACTATATTCGCGCCATAAACCGTCCGTACAATTCACACCAAATGACAACTGCCAAAGAAAAAATGCTCAGCGGCGAATGGTACGATGCCGCATCCGATCCAGAACTGCTTTCCGAACTGTATGCCTGCCGGGACAGGATATACGAACTGAACCGCCTGCATCCTCGGGAGACAGCCACCAGGGACATCCTGCTCAGGTCCATCATCGGACACATGGGACGCGAGGTCACCATCCTCTCTCCGTTCTTCTGCGACTACGGCTCCCATATCTCCATCGGAGACTGCACCTACATCAACTTCAACCTGACAGTCCTCGACGAGGCCCAGGTCACCATCGGCAGCCACGTCTTCATCGGTCCGGGCTGCAGCCTGCTCACCGCAGTCCATCCACTCGACGCCCAGGAGCGCAACAAGGGTACCGAGAAAGCCCTGCCCATCACCATCGGGGACAGTGTCTGGCTCGGGGGCAATGTAACCGTCCTTCCCGGAGTAACCATCGGTGAAGGAGCCGTAGTAGGCGCAGGAAGCGTCGTCACCCGCGACGTTCCGCCCCGCACCGTAGTGGCCGGCAACCCGGCCCGCATCATACGCTGGCTGTAATCAGCCGTTTTTAAACGATTATAATCGTTTATAGCCGTTTAAAGTGCGGATTATCTGAAACATCTTTGCTTTCTTTGCATCTGACACAATTTTTAAGACAATGGAAAATATTGTAAATTTCAAAGATGTAGAGAAAGTCCTGCTTGAACTGAGAGGGCAAAGAGTGATTCTTGACAGTGATGTCGCAAGACTTTACGGTGTTGAGACCAAACGGGTAAATGAGGCAGTAAAGAATAATCCTGACAAATTTCCTGATGGATATATTCTTCATTTGAACGAAGAGGAAAGGGAAATGTCTTTAAGGTCGAAAATTTCGACCTTAAAGACTGCCGGACGTGGAGAACATACAAAATATCCGCCCAAAGCCTTCACCGAAAAAGGCCTGTACATGCTTGCCACCATCCTCAAAAGCCCCATGGCAACCCAAACAACTATCGCTATCGTTGAAACTTTCGCCAAAATCAAGGAACTCTCCAGAACTGTCAACAGAATCTCCGAATCAGATGACGAGCAGGAACAGAAAGGTCTCATCAGGCACGGAGGCGATATCCTGTCAGACTTACTATATCAGGAAGTCCCTGTAAGTGATACAGAGACTTCCATAGAACTGAACTTCGCCGTTCTGAAACTGAAACACACCGTCAAGCGGAAAAAGTAATCAGTCCTCCTTGCGCAGCGCAATGACCGGAGGAGTATTGATGGCCACGATGCTCTGGTACAGGACTGTGAGGAAGGCCACTGCACAGGAGAGGACTCCTGAGGCAAGGATCAGCAGCCACTGGAGCCATGCTCCCGTGCTGTAGGAGAACTGGTTGAGCCATGAGCTGGTCAGCAGCCAGCTGACGGGCACGGAGACTACGAAGGCAATGAGCGAGAGCATAAGGTACGAGATGACTATCTGGCGCAGGACAAGGCGCTTGTCGGCTCCGAACACCTTCTGCACGGCTATGTTGCGGCTGCGGGCACGGATATAGTAGGTACTCATGGCAAACAGGCCGAGGGACGAGACGAATACCGCTATGACCGTGAAGATGATGATTATCTTCTGCAGCCGGGTGTATTCCTCGAAGGTGGCGGCTATCTCGTCCTCAATGTACGAGGCGTCGAAGGCCCCGTCAGGGCGGATGCGGCTGTACGCCTCCGCTATGCGGTCGTATGCCTCGCTATGGTCTCCGGTCACCTTGACCAGGATATTCCAGGGCGTACGGTTCTCCGGATAAACATCGTACATGTAGATCATGGCCGCCGACTGGTCATAGAGCAGGGGACGGATCTTGAAGTCGTAGTACACTCCGGCAATAGCATCCGTGTAATAACCTACCTTTTCGTTTCCGAACCGGACCTCAGTGGCCGTCTCCGGCAGGCCCGCCTCCTTGAAGGC
>CASFSL010000027.1 GCA_949297365.1 uncultured Bacteroidales bacterium
GAGGGTGTCAGGGCCGGCATCTACACGCAGAGGATAAGCGGGCAGTTCCGCCTGGACTTGGAGCGCCACAACAGCCAGTACCCTCCAGTAGAAGTGCATGTCTACAAGAAAAGCCACGACAGATTCCTGATTATCGACGGCACCGAAGTCTACCACATCGGAGCCTCGCTGAAAGACCTCGGCCGGAAAATGTTCGCATTCTCAAAACTTGACATTCCGGCTTCGACTATTACCGGACTAGCACATATCCGCCTAAAGTAGCCAGTATTCCACAGATTACGCTACCGATAACGTACAACAGGAACATCTGGATATTCCCGCCCTGGAGCATTGTCACAGCCTCGTTGGAGAATGTCGAAAATGTCGTGAAGCCACCGCACAGACCTGTCGTGAGCAGCAGACACAGGGCGGAAGGAGTCTCGGAGTATTTGGAGAACAGGCCGTAGAGCAGGCCGATAAGCAGACAGCCGGCGATATTGACTATGAAGGTGGCTGTAGGGAAGCCGCTCCCGCGGGGCGGAAGAGCCAGCGATACGAGATACCGCAGGATGCCGCCTGCACAGCTGCCTAATCCGACGATAAGAATGGACTTGATCATAGCAGTACGGCTTTCTGGAGACGGTCGAGGAACATCGCGGCGTGCGCTCCGTCCATCTGGGTGTGGTGGAACTGGAATGAGACGGTCAGGGTCTTGCGGAAGAAATGCCGCCTGTACCTGCCCCATATCAGGAAAGGGTTGTTGAAGATACCGCTGTACATGCCGACGGCCCCGTCTATATCGTACCGGGCGAGGGCGGAGGTGCCTATGACCATGCTGTCGGTGATGTCGTGGTTCCTGCATTTCTCCGCAACCTCCGCCGTCAGCAGCAGATAGTCCCGGTTGAATGCCGCCATGTCCTCCGACCAGGGGATGTCGCAGGAGCTGACCTCACCCCGGCTGTCCGCAACAATAGTGTTCACAGCGATGGAATCATACTGCATCAGCTTCCGTCCGACCGGCAGCATGTAGAACTCCTTGATGCCGCTGGCTGCCCGTCCGACACACCAGCACATCAGCATATTCAGCTTCAGCCCTTTCCTCCGGCTGAACCGAACGAGCCTCGTCACATCCACTGTCTTTATCAGCGTCACCATCGGCATAGGCGCATCCATCCACAGCCGGAACGCCTCGGCCCTTGTCGTTTCTTCGGGGTTGATTTCTCTCATATTGCAGCAGGCTGAATTGAATTTTGGGGCCGCAAAGGTATGAAAAATTTTCTCTTGGAAAGATTATCCGTATATTTACAAACTAAAAGCAGTGGTGCTATGAAAAAAATTGTCTGTTTGTTGATTTCTGCGTTTCTGCTATGCTTTTGCAGTGCTCAAAACAGGACGGATGATTCATCCTGTTACAACATGAACATTGATTCAGTCAAGGGTGGCAATCCGATTCTTTGGAAGGCAAACACACAGCATTCCGATTACGTTTTCTCGTTAGATTCAATTGAAGGTCAGGGATATTGTCTGAGCATCAAATCTCCGGATGAAAAGAAAAGCTATTTCGGTTCTTGGTCAAATACCATTTCGGAACGTTTTGATGGAAGGAAGCTGACACTTTCGGGATACATCAAAACTGAAGCGGTCAATAACGGTTATGCCGGAATCTGGATTCGTGTCGATCCTGATGTCTCGTTCGCAAACATGAACAGGAATGGCGTTAAGGGAGATTCTGACTGGAAAAGATACGAGCTCACAGTCCCGTACAGCCAGTCAGCCGAGCAAATTGTTTTCGGAGGAATGCTTATCGGGGATGGCCAGGCATGGTTTGACAATTTCTCAATATCCATAGACGGGGTTCCGATCTGTCAACTTAACGGAAGGGCCGTCAACGCTCGGGAAAAAAGTGATTCTGTCTTTTACGGACAGCTTCTGCATGGCGGTCTTTCTGATTCACAGGCAATGCGCTTATTTGATTTATGCAAACTCTGGGGCGCAATGAAATACACTCATCCCGATGTCATGAATGGAGACATAGACATCGACGTGGAGTTGGCAAAGATTTTACCTGCCGTAATAAATGCAGGCAATGAGGATTCCATACCGGTTCTTCTGAGAGAGTGGTGTAAACCCAGTAATATTTCTGGGACTGATAACGGAGTGGCTCCCGAATGGGCTTACTCCAATACATCAGCTTATGTCAAAGACCTCATAAACAGTTTCTGGTCTGCTGATTTCTCGAGAGAATCCCATTACATCCGTCTGGAACGCAATAACGTACCGAATTTCCAGCATGAAAAGAAATACGAAGACATGTCCTTCCCGTCACAGCCGCTGCAGATCCTGAGTCTGTTCAGATTCTGGAATGCCGTGCAGTATTATTATCCGAACATCGGGAGTATTCCCAACTGGGATGACGTTTTGAAAGAGTATATTCCGATATTCATGAACGTAAAATCAAAACAGGAGTACATATCGTCATTAAACAGGCTTTCACATGAAATATTTGACGGGCACAGTCAGGTGTATGCGGAGCGCGATCCTTACAGGATGCTGTACGGAGCAAAGAAACCGGATTTGAAGGCTAAGTTTATCGGCGGTCAGTTGTATGTGTCAAGTGTCGGTGAAAACGTTTCTGGAATTGCTCCGGGAGACAGGGTGATTTCCATCAATGGACAAGGCGTAAGCGAAATATTCGGCCAGAGGCAGGATTTGACAACAGCCGCAAACCAGGGCGCAATCCAACTTAGAATCAGTGAGGAAATCTTCAGGACAGATGGAGACTCTCTGACCATAGTCTTGCAGCCGACAGACAATAGTGCGCCGAAAGAAAGAACAATACCTACATTCAGTACTATGCCGGCTACATCAGAGACAACATCCGACACATGTTATAAAGAGATAGACGGAGTCGGGTATATCGATGTTGGGAATCTGAGGCAGGAATACCTTGGGCCCTTATGGAATTCAATAAAAATGACAAAGGCACTTATAATCGACCTGAGACCGTACCCGAATGAGTATATTCTGTACAGATTGGGTGATATGCTCGCTGACGGCACTTACAGATTTGCGAAAATCCGCCAGTTACGAACTGTCAGGCCCCGTGATTTTGAGATAATCGATGCGGAGCCTTTAAGAGGCAGCAGATTATCCTGTTACAAAAATCCTGTTTACGTGATAATCGATGAAAGTACATTCAGTCAGTCAGAATATACCGCGCTGGCCCTTACGTCATTGCCCAACGCAAAGTCAGTAGGCCGACAGACCTCCGGAACAGACGGGGACATATCGACAATATGGTTGCCGGGAGGTGTATTGACCGGACTCAGCGGAGTATCCGTATTGGACAGTGATGGAAATCCCACATATCGTGTCGGTCTGATTCCTGATATAGAGATACAAAGCACAGTCGAGGAGTTAAAAGACGGTGCTGATGCCATATTGAATCATGTGCTTAAACTGATAGAATAGGAAAAGGTATAAATGATAAAAGCATGAAAGTACTTTTAATCAACGGAAGCCCGTCCAGGGCTGCGTCGCCTTACAGCATTTTGATTCAAAAAATCATACACACACTGTGTGATTTTTTTACATTCTGAAGTTTATTGCGTTTGTCAATAAGCTGATTAATAGAGTATTGAGATTTGTGGCACAGTCTTGGCTGAATCAAGTGCAGTAAGTAAGTTTACAGTATTGTCATGAAATCGTTCCTCAACTTCATCCGCAAGAACGGGCTCTACGCCTTCATCAACCTTTTCGGTCTGACGGTCTCCCTGGCCTTCGTGCTGCTGCTGGCAGTGTTCGTGAGCCGGCAGCTGACCACCGATGCGTTCCAGAAGAATGCCGACCGCATCTATCTCTATGCCAATGAGAATTTTATCGGCAGCGCTTACTATCTCCAGAAGCACCTTCTGGACCATTTTCCCGAGGTGGAGAAGGCTACCTCGTATCTTTCGGCTTCCGGTATGTCCGGCCTCGGTGAACTGACCATCGCCGGCAGCACCACGGCTGTGACGGCTCAGACCTCATACGCCGACAGTTCCTTCTTCGATATGTTCTCGTTCCCCTTGCTCAGCGGCTCCGTCGAGGCGTGGAAGGCCTCGGATCGAAGCGCGGTCATCAGCCGGAGCTTTGCCGACGCGCATTTTCCCGGCAGGGACCCGGTCGGTCAGACATTGACCTACAATGTGCTGGGCGAGGATGAGGGCTACACGTTTACGATAGCGGCTGTGATGGAGGATATCGACCACTCGGTCATCACGTACTGCGACGTGATATGCCGGGCCGATTTCATGACGGAACTCAACAGTGCAAACGACGAGGAGATGAGCAACACGGGTATGTTCGACACCTTCATCATGACCTGGCCGAACTCCGATATACAGGCTAAGATACCGGAGATCAGTGAGTATCTGGGAGAAGTGTGGTGGTCTTACTCGGAGAATATGGTGGACAAGGTCTTCTTCATTCCCCTCAGGGACGTGTATTTCTTCGATGAGTCCCAGTCCATTACGGGCAATATCAATCAGGGAGACAGCCAGCTGGTCAGGATTCTGCTGGCCGCCTGTATCATCCTGATGCTGTTCGCGGTGCTCAACTACATCAACCTGACCGTGGCCCAGTCGGGACGCCGCGCCAAGGAGATGGCCACCCGCCGGCTGCTCGGAGAGAGCAGGGCAGGGGTGATATGGAGGATGATAGCGGAGGCCACTGCATTTGCAGCAGTATCGACGGTGCTGGCGGTGCTGATAGCCGAGGCCCTGGCGCCCTACGCCTCGCGGCTGCTGGGATATGATTTTTCCGTGCTGGCGGAGATTACCCTGCCCATCGCACTGCTGATTGTCATAGGAATAGCTCTCATAGGCTTCCTCTCGGGCATCATTCCCGCGCTGACGATTTCCAGGGCAAAGCCTATCGACATCGTGCGCGGCTCGTTCAACCTGCAGATCCGTTCGTGGTTCGGCAAGGCGCTGATAGTCATCCAGCAGGTGGTGGCGGTGGCCATGATAGCCGTGTCCCTGATGATGTTCTTCCAGGTAAGGGCGATGATCCACGCTCCGCTGGGGTACAATACCGAGGACATCCTCGACGTGTCCAGCGAGGTCTTTACTTCAGGGGCGCAGATAAGGGAGTTCCGGGATGCCGTGGAGGCCCTGCCGTTCGTGGAGGCCGTGGGCTTCGGAGAGGGTACTCCGCTGTACGGCACCAATAACTATACCCGTTACTATCAAGGCGGTCTGCTCGGTTTTCAGCTGATACGCGGGGATGCGGAGTATTTCGACATTCTGGGCCTGAGACTTAAGTCGGACAACCACCTGGCGGACAAGTCGGCATGGTACTGGAACGAATATGCCTTCAAGGAGGCCGGCCTGCCTGAGACCGCTGCGGAGTGTGCTTTCGGAAATGAGAAATACGGTTATGAGACGGAACCGATAGCAGGAGTCTACTACGACTTCAAGATCAGGCCTCTGCTTTACGACCAGTCGGCGGCCCAGATCTACAGGTACGATGTATATCCGGATAACCGCACTCCTTGGAACGTCATTATCAAGATCACGGGTGACCACGGGCAGGCCTACGACCGCATAGCCGAAGTCTACAGCCGCATCCGGCCCGACGGAGCCTTCGGCGCCTCCTACATTGAGGATCAGATAGAGTCAACCTTCATAAAGTATATCCAGCTGCAGAAGATAATCATCATCTTCACCGTGATAGCGATATTCGTCTCGTCCCTCGGTCTGTTTGCCATGAGCACCTACTACATCCGGGCCCGCAGCCGCAACATCGCCGTGGAGAAGGTCCTCGGTGCCGACAAGGGTCTCATCCTGCGGCAGATCGCCTCGTCCTACCTGCTGCTCTCGCTGATTGCCTTCATCGTCTCCGTTCCCGTCAGCTGGCTGCTCACCGACGCATGGCTCAGCCAGTTCTCCTACACCGCCGCTCCCTGGCTCCAGTGGGTTCTCATCCTCGCTTCCGGAGTCCTCTCCTGCGCCATCGCCTTCCTCACGATTCTCTACCAGAGCATCGTGGCCATCAATACTCCTCCGGTCATCGCACTGCGCAAGGAAGACTGATTACTTTTTCCGTTTGACGGTATGTTTCAGTTTCAGAACGGCGAAGTTCAGTTCTATGGAAGTCTCTGTATCACTTACAGGGACTTCCTGATGCAGTAAGTCGGACAGGATCTCGCCTCCGTGCCTGATGAGACCTTTCTGTTCCTGCTCATCTGATTCGGAGATTCTGCTGACAGTTCTGGAGAGTTCCTTGATTTTGGCGAAAGTCTCAACGATGGCGATAGTTGTTTGGGTTGCCATGGGGCTTTTGAGGATGGTGGGCATGTACAGGCCTTTTTCGGTGAAGGCTTTGGGCAATACTGGAGAAAACTTCAATTTGGGGTTATCGAAATTTTCGATAACCTCGTTTTTTTCATCCTTCGTCAGTTCCATAATGTATCCTGTAGGAAATTTGTCTGGATTATTCCTCACGGCTTCGTTTATGTGCATCGTATTTACACCATAGAGTCTTGCGACATCACTGTCGAGAATCACTCTTTGTCCCCTGAGTTCAAGCAGGACCTTCTCTACATCTTTGAAATTTACAATATTTTCCATCGTCTTAAAAATGTTTCAGATGCAAAGAAAGCGAATCTGTTTCAGATAATCCGCACTTTAAACGGCTATAATCGTTTATAAACGGTTAATCGCGTGCGCAAAATTACTATCTTTGCCATCACGAAACAACAAATAACAACAGATATGGAATTCAAATACGAGGAACTTTTCCAGATGGGTGAGGATACTACCAAGTATCATCTTGTCACCAAGGACTATGTGTCTACCGCTCAGTTCGAGGGCGAGGAAATTCTGAAAGTCGATCCCGAAGGACTCAGGCTGATTGCCCGCCAGGCTTTCCACGATGTGGCCTTCATGCTCCGTCCCGAGCACAACGAGATGGTGGCCAAGATTCTCAATGACCCCGAGGCCAGCCGCAACGACAAGGCCGTGGCCCTGACCATGCTGCTCAACGCCGACGTGGCCAAGAACCAGAA
>CASFSL010000028.1 GCA_949297365.1 uncultured Bacteroidales bacterium
CCTGTCGGGACAAATCCCGGCGGAAAATACAGAGATGAACCGTAAAAAGATTCTTATTTCCGTATTTGTCGCAATGCTCGCTGCCGGGTCGGCTCAGGCCCAGCGGGTCAAGGGCAGCGACACTCTTCTCCCGCTTACACAAGAACTTGCTGAAGACTACCTCGAGGAGCATCCAGAGGGGGAGGTCATCGTTACGGGCGGCGGCTCCGGAGTCGGCATAGCGGCTCTGATGGAAAACACGACCGACATCGCGATGGCTTCGAGGCGCATCAAGTTCGGGGAGAAAATGAAGTTTGCCGAGGCCGGCCTGGAGGCCCGGGAGGTCATCGTGGCCTACGACGCCCTGGCGGTGGTGGTCAATCCCTCGAATCCGGTCACGCAGCTGACCCGCGAGCAGCTTGAGGACATCTTCCGCGGCAAGATCACCAACTGGAAAGAGGTGGGTGGCGAGGACCGCAAGATAGTGGTCTACTCCCGCGAAACATCCTCCGGTACCTACGAGTTTTTCAAGGAGAGCGTCCTGGACAACAAGAATTACATGAGCAGCATCCTCTCGATGCCCGCGACCGGGGCCATCATCCAGTCCGTAAAGCAGACCAAGGGGGCCATCGGCTACATCGGCCTGGCTTATCTCAACCGGTATGTGAAGCCTCTGGCGGTGTCCTACGACGGCGGCGGGCACTACGCGGTGCCCTCGGTGGAGACAGCGGCTGACGGCTCCTACCCGATAGTGCGTCCGCTGTACTACTACTATGACGCGACAAAGGAGCAGACAGTCAGCTCTTTCATATCATACGCCCTCTCGCCCGTCGGGCAGAAATCGGTGCTGGAACAGGGTTTCGTGCCGGTGAGAATGGAAAGCGTGACGGAAGAAACGAAAAGTGACGGGGAGACAATTGCGGAGAAAGGAGAGGGGACGGGAGAAAATGACAACATCGAGAGTATGGGTGCCAGTGCAATGGTAATTGACGGCGGGGAGGCCGTGCAGAGATGAAGCGCTTCCTCGAGAAGGCCGTCAAGTGGCTGCTGACCGCCAGCGGCTTCGTCACGAGCCTCGTTATCCTGCTGATTATCGGCTTCCTCTTCACGGAGGGCGCGGGTCTCTTCCGCGAGAAGGTCATCGAGGAGGGTTACGTCCTGGCCGTGCATAAGGACAATCCGGTTAAGGAACTGACAGCCGCCGAGATCAAGGCTGTCTTCGACGAGGACATCACCCTCTGGAGCGAACTTGGCGGCCCTGACATGGAGATAGTGACCTTCCGCTTAGAGGATGCGGACGAATATTTTACCGAGGAGGAGCTCGGAGCGCAGTACGAATATGCGGCGGGGAAGATCGACTCCCTGATAGCCGCCACTCCGGGGATGATTGCCTTTATCCCCGAGAGCATGGTGGAGGAGGGGGCGCAGCTTAATCTGATAGAGGACAATGCCATCTCCCCGGCCGAGGTGCTGGGCGGCAGCGAATGGTTTCCGACCGCCACCCCCGCGCCTCTGTTCGGCATGTGGCCCCTGCTGGCCGGCACGCTGTGGGTGAGCTTCTTCGCGATACTCTTTGCCCTGCCTTTCGGCATCAGCATAGCGGTCTATATGGCCGAGGTGGCCCCTGAGCGGGTGAGGAATATTCTCAAGCCCGTCATCGAGCTGCTCAACGGCATTCCCTCGGTGGTCTACGGCTTCTTCGGCCTGATCATCATCGTGCCCCTGTTGCAGCAGGTCTTCGGCCTGCCGGTGGGAGAGAGCGGATTAGCCGGCAGTATAGTCCTGGCCATCATGGCCCTGCCGACGATAGTCACGGTGGCGGAGGACGCCATGCGCAACTGCCCGAGGGCGCTGCGGGAGGCCTCATTGGCCCTGGGTGCCTCGAAGTGGCAGACCGTGTCCAAAGTGGTGATACCCTCGTCGATGTCCGGCATTGCCTCCGGAGTGGTGCTCGGCATAGGCCGGGCGATAGGAGAGACCATGGCCGTGCTCATGGTCACAGGCAACGCCGCCGTCATTCCCCATTCGATCCTCGAGCCGCTGAGGACCATCCCCGCGACCATTGCCGCTGAGCTCGGCGAGGCCCCTGCCGGCGGAGCGCACTACCAGTCCCTCTTCCTGTTAGGCGTAATCCTCTTCTTCATCACATTTTTCATCAACCTCTGCGTGGAGTACATCTCTCACCGCAACAAGGCCAAAAACTCGTAACGACCCATGAATACTCCAGTATATCCCACCGGCTACCACCTCCGCAAGCGGCGCTCGCAGGCCGCGGCCTTCACCGTATTCCGGGTGCTGAGTTATTTTATTGTCCTGGTGCTCTTTGCTATCCTCGGCTTCATCATCTATAAGGGCGCCGGAGTCCTGAGCTGGGACTTCCTGACCAAGGCCCCGGAGGACGGAATGACCGCCGGAGGTATTTTCCCAGCGATAGTGGGTACCCTGCTACTGATGCTCGGAAGCGCCGTGGTGGCCTTCCCGATAGGCATCATGAGCGGCATCTACATGAACGAATACGCCTCCAAAGGGTGGGTGGTGCGCTTCATCCGCCTGATGACCAACAACCTCAGCGGAGTGCCCTCGATAGTCTTCGGACTCTTCGGCATGGCCCTGTTCGTCAAATACCTGGGCTTCGGCGACAGTATCCTGGCCGGTTCCCTGACCCTCGGGCTGCTCTCCCTGCCGCTGGTCATCCGCACCACGGAGGAGGCCCTGAAGGACATTCCCGCCGGTATACGCGAGGGAAGTCTGGCCCTCGGAGCCACTAAGCTCCAGACCATCTGGAAGGTGGTGCTGCCCATGGGTATGCCGCGCATCATCACCGGCCTGATTCTCTCCCTCGGCCGTGTGTCGGGAGAGACCGCGCCGATCCTTTTCACCTGTGCCGCCTATTTCTTTCCCCAGCTGCCCGCATCCATATTTGACCAGTGCATGGCCCTGCCTTACCACCTCTACGTCATCTCGACCAGCGGTACGGACATAGAGGCGCAGCAGCCGATAGCCTATGGAACGGCCCTGGTGCTGATAATCATTGTCCTGATCATCAACCTGCTGGCGGGAGGACTCAGAAAATATTTTGAAAAACGGTTAAAGATAAAATAAATGGAGAAAATCGAAGCAAGGGACGTTAATTTCTACTACGGAGCCTTCCACGCCCTGAAGGGCATCTCGATGGAGATACCGCAGAATCAAGTGGTCGCCTTCATCGGGCCCTCCGGCTGCGGCAAGTCTACCTTCCTGCGCCTTTTCAACCGGATGAACGACCTGATACCCGGCACCCGGCTTGAGGGCCGGATCCTCATCGACGGGCAGGATATCTACGGGGCGGATGTCCATGTGGACGAGCTGCGTAAGAATGTGGGAATGGTCTTCCAGAGGCCCAATCCCTTCCCCAAGAGCATATTTGACAATGTGGCCTACGGCCTGCGGGTCAACGGCATAAAGGACAAGGCCTATATCCGGGAGAGGGTGGAGGAGTCCCTGCGCGGGGCGGCCCTCTGGGATGAGGTCAAGGACAAGCTCGGGGAATCGGCATTTGCCCTCTCGGGAGGCCAGCAGCAGAGGCTCTGCATCGCCCGGGCTATGGCCGTGTCTCCCTCGGTGCTGCTGATGGACGAGCCGGCCTCGGCCCTCGACCCGATATCGACGGCCAAGGTGGAGGAGCTTATCAGCGAGCTGCGCAGCCAGGTGACCATCGTCATCGTCACGCACAACATGCAGCAGGCGGCGAGGGTCAGCGACAGGACGGCATTTTTCTATATGGGCGAGATGGTCGAGTATGACGATACCAAGACAATCTTTACGAATCCTCACAAGGAGGCCACCCAGAACTACATCACAGGACGTTTCGGTTAACAGACAAAAATATTACAGGATATGGTAAAATTCGTAGATCAGCAACTCACCCAGCTCCGCAATGAGGTCTACCGCATGTGGGCTATGGTGTACAGTCAGATGGACCAGGCCCGGCAGGCGGTGCTCGGCATGGACCGCAATATAGCCCAGCAGATATGGGTGCGCGAGCGCCTGGTGGATGCCCAGGACATCAAGATAGATACTCAGGTGGAGGACTTCATCGCCCTCTACACTCCCGTGGCAGTGGACCTGCGCTTCGTGCTGGCCATGCTCAAGATTAACAGCGACCTCGAGCGCATCGGAGACTACGCCTACAGCATCGCCCGCTTCGTCAAGGAGACGGATGCGGAGAAACTCGACGCTGCCCTGGTGGACAGGCTTCAGCTGGAGCGGATGTTCGACATCGTGCTGGAGATGATGAACGGACTGCAGTCCTCCCTGATGGACGAGAATCCTTCGAAGGCCTCCTCGGTCATCGACATGGACGATGAGCTGGACCGGCTCAAGGCCGCTTCCGACAGCATTCTGGTGGAGTACGCCCGGGAGCATACGGATGAGCTTCCGGTGGTCATGGGCCTCGGCAGCATCTTCCGCAAACTCGAGCGCACCGGCGACCATCTGACCAATATTGCCGAGGAGATAGTCTTCTATGTCGATGCGAAGGTGCTCAGGCATACGGCCATGCTCTCCGGCGAACAGAAGTAGGACTATATCTGTGCCAGGCAGTCATCTGTCAGGAAAAATTCAGCGCAGCAGCCAGGCGAGTGCCCGGGCCATGCGGAGCTCCGGATGGTCGAAATGGTTGCCGGGGTTCCATTCGAAAGTTGTCTCGATGCCGTATGACCTGACCCTCTCCACCACTTCTGCGGTGCAGGCGTCCACCCGGCTCATCAGCGGATGGCGGGTGCGGCTCTCCCGGTCGCCGAGGGAGAAATAGGCCTTTCCCAGGCTGGTTCCTTCCCTCAGGCCGGCTTTCGGGGCATTGTCCCGGATATAATCCGTGAATCCCGGATACCATAGGGAGCCGGAGACACTTGCCACCCTTCGGAAATACCCTGAGCTCCATGCCGCCCAGAGGGCGAAGAGGCCCGCGAGGGAGTAGCCGGCGATGACCGGCAGGATATCCCTTATACCGAACTGCGTCTCCATCTGCGGGACGCACTCCTCCATCATCCAGCGCAGATGCTCCGCCGCCAGCCCCTTGTAAGGCGACTGACCCTTCCACACACCCTCCGCCGGCCAGGGCGACAGCTCGTCGTCCAGCCCCTTACCCGGATTGTTGACGGACACCAGCACCATCGGCGGGCAGTCATTCAGCCCGTGGCAGGCCTTCCAGACGTCCTCGCCGTTGCCCCTGAACGAGTGGAGGTAGACCACTGGCACAGGACTGTTCCGGTAAGCCTCCTCATTTTTCCAGACAGTATATTTCATATAGTGCAAACTTACTAAAAATCCGTGAAAGGCTTGCAGGGATTTGACTGCACAGATGCGTACCCGTAATTTTGCGGCAGAATTAATCTTTAAAAGTAACGCAATATGGAAAAAAGTAACAGCATGAACATCTACAATCTAATCATCCTGGACGAGAGCGGCAGCATGTCGGCCATCTGTGACGAGACACTGCAGGCGGTAAACGAGGCTTTCAGCGGTATCCGCAAGAACCAGGAGGAGTTTCCGGAACAGCGGCATTATGTTTCCATAGTGACATTCGAGGGCACCGGAATGTCCGGGGTCAGAACGAGGCGGGACAGGGTGCCGGTAGGGAAAATCCGGGATTTTACGGAGAAGGACTATCAACCGGGAGGATGTACTCCGCTGCTGGATGCCATGGGACGGAGTCTGCACGACCTGGAGAGCAAGGTAGGGGAGAACGACAGGGTATTTGCGACGGTTATAACGGACGGATACGAGAACTCCTCACAGGAATATACTGGGAAAACGATTAAGGCTCTGGTGAGCCGGCTGCGGACGAAGGGGTGGACATTCGCCTATATCGGGGCCAATCAGGATGCCATAGAGGCTGCTTCGGAACTCAACATCGACAATGCACTGAATTTTGAGTCTTCTCCAAGCGGAATGTCGGAGATGAGCGGCAGATATCGTAGGGCCAGCAGGCGTTTCGCATGTCTTTGCAGCGAGGCGGCAGCTCCGGGAAGTGCGAGTTTCTCCGAACTTTTTGAGGAAGATGAGGAAGAACAGCGGAACAATTAGGCCTGCCAGATAATCAGCTTGCGGTCCAGGCTGACTTTCTTGGGCATGCCACCGGTGCCGTCAATGTAGTAATGCCTGGCAACGCGGTCGCTGACGGCGGAGCGGAAAGCCGACTTGACTCTGGAAACCTTCACATTGATGGCATTGTTGAGCGGATCGACGATGTCATCAATGCTTTTACGGATGTCCTCCAGACTGTCCCTGCCGGTAATCTTCAGGTAGATGTGCAGCAGTTCGTCGCGGTAGTCGGTGAGTTCTTTGAACCGGATGCCTTTCGGATGCCTGAGATACAGGAAATACACGGCTTTGGACAGATGATCCATCCTGATTTCCCTGTTGCCGTAGTCGGAAAGATATATTCTGTTCTGCGGCGTTATGGTTAGACGGCTCAGCCTTATACGGCTGTCCAGCAGTGTCTCGAGTTCCTCAATGGAGATACCGAACTCCACCTGTATCCGCTCGATTTCATCCAGAATCGCTCTGGCCTTCGGGTCAAGGATATCCGGCTCTTCTTCGGCTACGGAAGCAGGAACTGTCTGCATTGAGGCAAAGGTATCATCTTCTGTCTCTACGTCAACCTTGAAAAGTTCAGCCATTCCTTTCATTTTCCGCTTTAGCCTCAGGGATTCCGGCTCAATGGAAGGCGTGGCACATGGCATGGAAAGACAGTCAAATGCTTGTTTAGGCGATTCGGATGCAGGTTCGGTCTTCGATAAGGCAGGACGGTGTTCCCTTACTCTATGGGTCTGCAGTACAACCCGTAGACCGCCTAGGTTGATTCTACCGTTCTCCGCGCAGTAGAAATGCAGTCCGTCCTCGCCGTGGAACAGGAATCCGGTATACGACTCGATATGGAGCATAGCCATTATCCTGTCATTCACGGCTCTGGCATTGATGTCCCCATCCTGAATGTCAGGGAAGCAGTAGCTCAGGGCCTCGGATGACAGCCTGGCGAATACCTCCGGCAGGTAAACGAGGCTGAATCCCCATTTCTCAAACATTGAATTGAAGTATTCGTAATCTTGGGCTATGCATTCGTCAATACGGCTGTCTTCCTCATTGCTGAGGAACAATACCGCATCCTTGCTCAGAAACGGCAGTTCTATATTCGGAATTATATGCATCGTGAACATATTTTAAACAAAGATAGGCGTTTTTGGATATAAATTGTAAATTTGCTAGCATTAAGAAATCTAAAAAATGTTATGGAAAATATTGACAAATCATCGGGAATCAATGTGATTCTCAGTCTGTTTACGGGCGTGACAGACAAAAGCGACAATGAGAAGAAAGAGAAGGAGTTGTCAAAACAGTTTGGGCAATTGGCTGAACGATTGCTTTATGGCGGATATTTCAGCGTAAATAACAAAATCAGGATATATCTGGAAGAAATAGAATTTTACTATCATGAGGAAGAGGGTGGCTTGAAAGATCCGGCGATGTATCATACCAATGCCCATCAAGGTCAGTCACTGGAATATTTTGTCCCTGGTTCTTTGAATTGTCATGTGTCCGGTATAGATGTGACTTTTGAGAATGAGGAGAAAAAATACCGTGCATCATTTCTGATTAGAGGCTATAGAGTGGAGCAGTTCAACGATGGAGAATGGAAAGTGAAAGAGGGAAAAGCCTTCGAGAAGAGGTCGACTTATATCTATCAGGATATTATTGATAATATACCGTTGGACGGCGGTGGTATTCATGTCGAATGGATTAATGAGACCATGCCTGAGAAACATGATGTCGTATCGGAATGGAGGAGAAATATTCCGGCGCAAGAATATTATGATACCGAAAAAACTCCTTATCATAAAAAGCGCGGAGAAGATCATATAGGGACTCCGGAAAAGGATTATTTCAAGAAAGGAAAGTTCTGGTATAAAAAGTGTAACCGCATGTGGAACTTTAAAAAAGCAAATTAGTCGATGAGAAGCGAGAAAATATATCTGTCCAAACTGTTGCAGACAGATTTCACGGATGTGTATGGTGCATTGTGCGGAATCCTTGACCGATGCGGTGCCCCATACGGATTGCTGCCGTACTCTAAGGATATCTGGTGCCGGGATTATATGCCGGTGCATATCGGCGGAGGAAAATACGTGGGTTTCAAATACTTCCCGGATTACATGGACAATGAAAAAGAACGGAAGTACATAACGGAACAAGAGAAGGCTGCGGAAGGACTCAACATTCATTTTTCCACGATACTGGATGTCGTGATGGATGGTGGCAATTATGTGCGCTGTGGGGACAAGGTGGTTATGACCGACAAGATTCTTACAGAGAACCCGCATCTTCGTCCATTGAGACTACTGGCCTTACTTGAAGATGCGTTTCAGGCTCAAGTGATTTTGATTCCCTGGGATGACTGTGAACCGTATGGCCATGCAGACGGTATGGTTGCCTATGTCGGTGACAGCCGCATACTGCTCAATAATTACCGTCAGATGGGAAAACGTTCAGCCCAGTTCGCAGACCGTCTGGTAAAGATACTGTCCCCATATTTTGACATAGTCGAACTGAAATACAGTGACCCGTTGAAAGACAGTTGGTGCTACATCAATTATGTTGAAACTGCGGAATCAATCATTTTGCCTGCCCTGTCCGAGAACTTAGAACATGGATGTGACTGCTCGGCCCGTGAACAGATACAGAGCGTATTCCCGGACAAGGCAATTCATCAAGTCTATGCCGCCCCTCTCATCAAAAAAGGCGGAGCCCTTCATTGTGTCACTTGGGAGCACTGTCTCGCATCTGTACAGTAAACAAGTCTTTAGCAAATTAACAGCCCTCAGCAGCCGGAGCCGGAGCCGTCAACCCTGCAAATGGATATTTTTTAGTAAATTTGACCATGTATTGAATTAATCTTAACGGATAAACTATGGAAAACGAATGTGTTATCAGGCTTTACAGCCGTTATAGCGACAGAGGCTCGGTCAGCAGTACTCTCAAGAGGGAGGTGCCGGTTGACGCATCGGCGATTGTTCCCGGAAGAGCTCTGCCGGGCTGGCCTTTCAGTGCGGAGCCGCCGGTGGTGGATTACTATGACGGCGAGTACATGGAACTTAGCTTCGAGGGCAAGCAGTTGAAGGTCAGGGTAGGAGGGGAAATGCCTGAACTGTTCAGCGCTGAGGTTCCCGAGAATATCCACGTTCGTGAGTCGGTGGTCGGGTACCTCTCGCTGGAGGCGGTGCGGCCCTGCGTGTCCCGGGATTTCCCAGAGGTGTTCCGGCGCGGGTCCTTCAACGCTCTGGTGCAGACATTCCTGTCGGACAAGGCGTTTGCAGAGGACCCGACGGCAGTCAAGCGCTTTATGTGGACTTTTCTGGCCGGTGAGAATCTGTTTTTCCTCCATGACAGCACTTTAGCCAAACTGCGCCAGTCCGCGGATACTGGCAACAGGTATGCGCTTTACGGTCTGGGCCGC
>CASFSL010000029.1 GCA_949297365.1 uncultured Bacteroidales bacterium
GAAATACCATACCGCTATGACGATGGTGACAATCAGTGTTATCAAACTGCTCCGGTCTCCCGGAACCTTGAACACGCCCATCAGTACAATCAGTGTCAGGATGGGCAGAAGAGCAAGTAAAACGTCCATGGCGACACATATCTCAATTCGCGCGCAAAATTACAAAAAATCTCAAAACAGCATGAGAACTTTATCCACGGGCCGGCCGCGATTCGCTGCCGTTTACAGCAGCCGCGCGAGTGCGTACCCTCCCAGTGTGGCGAGCAGCCCGAGAACCAGGCTGCCGATGCAGCCTCCGAGTCCTACGGGCAGTATTGGGCGGATCATGCTGGCTCCTCTTCTTTGTGCAGAAGGTCCGTAAACTGTTGACGCAGGTCCCGGATGGAGCGGCGGAGCTTCGGGGCGCAGAGCAGCTTGATGTCCGAGACCGTAAGGCGGAGGAGCCGCCAGGCTTCCTGTACGGCGACAGTGCCGGGTATGAGGGCGAGCGAGATGCCTAAGGCCCATTCCCACGGCAGGGTGCAGTAGAGGACTACGGCGTAGATAATCAACAGCAGAGGCCAGAGTACAAGTGTCATCACGAAGCGTATGGAGTTGAAGAACGCCCGGTCCTTCATCTTTGTGAAGAGAAATGCGGAGACCCCTGTAATCGGCAGGTTGAGGGCTGCCACCGGCAAAGTGTAGGGCAGGGTGACCAGGAGAATCAGTACTTTCAGCAGCCTGGACCAGAACGGATGCCGGGCGGTCACAGAACTCAGGCTGATGCCTCTCGCTGTGCGTTCTCTGTGTATCGCCGATGCCTTGTCCAGTAGTCCGGCTGCTTTCTCAGGCTCGTCAGTACGCAGGCGGGCAATCTGTCCGAGGGTCATCTTGTTGGCTGCGAAGCGGGTGGTCAGGGCGTGGCGGCGCTCTTGCAGATGCTCTTTTCTCCAGGCATCCACCTGAGAGTTGATGACGGCGGCGCAGGTATCGAGGGTCGCATCGTAATATTCGTCGTCGGGGATGTATAGGATTACGTCCTTCATGCGTTCGGTCAGGTCGTCCTTCATCAGGTTCATCACCTCGGGCTGGGTAAGGCCGGAGTGTTCCTTGATGAACTGGCTGACATTGATCGGGTCGCCGACTTGAATCAGCACGGTGGAGCGGTAGCGGAAGAAATTGCCGTACTCCAGACCGACCGGTACGATGTACAGGGGCAGACGGCCGTCCATAATCTCTTCGGCCTCCAGGGCGATGCGGAAGATGCCCTTGGACAGGGGCAGCAGCGAGTGCTTGGCCTGGTGCCGGCCCTCGGGCAGGATGCAGAAAGGCACCTTGTCCAGCAGGACATCCACGCTTTTGTGGATGATCTCGGTGTTCTTGCGCACCTCGTCCATGCCGTCGCGGATGCGCATGATGGGCATGATCTTCAGGAAGCGGAGGATTTTCGCGACCTTCGGGTTCTTGAATATGTCGGCCCGGGCGACGAATACCTTCTGCTTGCGGTCCATGGACAGGATGACCAGCGCGTCCATCAGGGCGTTGGTGTGGTTGGGGGCGTAGATGACAGCTCCGTCCGACGGGACTTTTTCCAGCCCTACGTACCGTATCTTTCTGTAAGCCAGACGCAGGCAGAAGTCTACATAGTGCCGCAAAAATGCGTAGACCCGGTCGTAATCCTGTATTTTTCTCTCTTTCTTACTCATGATCTTCTATGGGGTGTCTGCGGAACAGGTAGGCCAGAGTAAGGCCGGCGATGATATGCCAGATGCCCCACCAGGCTGTTACAAAGAGCATTCCGCCGTAGTGTCCGTGCCATATCTCAGGCGGAAAGATGGCCGGGTTGAACAGCAGCACCAGTCCCAGGCCGGAGTTCTGGATGCCGACCTCGATGGTCACTGAGCGGCGGTCCTTGAGCGGCAGCCGGCCCGCCATTCCCCCGAAGTATCCTGTCGCAAATGCGGCTGCGTTGTGTATCAGGACGATGAAAAATATGAAGATGATATTGTCGATGAACAGCTGGAAATTCTGGGCGAACGATGCCACGACCATTACCAGGAACAGCAGGATGGAGAGCATCTGCGCCGGCTTTGTAATCTTTTTTGTGGCGTTGGGAAAATACCGGGCGAAGAGCATTCCCAGGACAATGGGGATGCCCAGCAGCAGGAGTATCTGCCAGAGCATGGGCAGGAAGGGAATGACCAGTCTGGGAATCTCGCCTGAAACACTTATCGCACTGTAATATAGCGTGCCCCAGATATAGAAATTGAGCGGGGTTATCAGTGGGGCAAATACCGTGGTCACGGCGGTCATGCTCACGGACAGCTCTACGTTGCCCTTCGAGAGGGAGGAGATGAAATTGGAGATGTTGCCCCCGGGACAGGACGCCACCAGTATCATGCCGAGGGCCACCATCGGGGTAATCCACGGATTCAATGCCATGCAGATCAGGAATGTCACGGCCGGAAGGGCAACCCACTGCAGGAGAATACCGGTGATGATGGACTTGGGATGGCGGAATACGTTCTTGAAGGTCTCCAGCTTGATGCCCAGGGCTACCCCGAACATGATAAAGGCCAGCAGGATGTTGACAATCAGCATCCCGTTCTGGCCAAAGTTTATCGATATCGCGTTGAGACTTTCTAACTGTTCTTTCATCGTCTACCCGTTATTCGCGGATGGCTTTGATGCCCGGGAGTTCTTTTCCCTCTAAGAATTCGAGCATGGCGCCTCCTCCGGTGGACACATAGCTTACCTTGTCGGCATAGCCCATCTGAGTCACGGCAGCCACGGAGTCACCGCCGCCCACGAGAGTGAATGCGCCTTTTGCGGTGGCCTCGGCAAGTATCCCGGCGATGGCGTTGGTGCCGTGTGCGAAATTGGGCATCTCGAATACTCCGGCGGGACCGTTCCAGAGGATGGTCCTGGACTCAAGCAGCACTTTTTTCCATTCTTCAATGGATTCAGGAGCGGCATCCATGCCCATCCATCCGTCAGGAATGGCGTTTGCCGGGCATATCTGTGTGCGGGCGTTGTTGTCGAAAGCGTCGGCGGCAACTACGGTGTCGGAAAAATACAGCCTGACTCCTTTCTCCTTCGCTTTCGCAAGAGTGTCCAGAGCTGTCTGTATCTGGTCGTCTTCCACGAGTGATTTGCCGATAGAGCCTCCCTGCGCCTTCATGAAAGTGAAGACCATACCTCCGCATACTATCATGTTGTCAGCCAGGTCAAGCAGGTGCTCGATTACGCCTATCTTTGAGGATACCTTGGCGCCGCCGAGGATAACAGTCAGAGGACGCTGGGGATTGCCCAGTACCTTGTCGATGGCCTTGATCTCACCCTCCATCACGTAGCCGAACATCTTGTCGTTGGGAAAATACTTGGCGATGAGGGCCGTGGATGCGTGGGCGCGGTGGGCCGTGCCGAATGCGTCGTTGATGTAGCAGTCAGCGTAGGAGGCCAGATGCTCGGTGAACTTCTTCTGGCTTTCTTTTACAGCTGCCTTGGCGGCCTTCTTCTCCTCTTCGGAAGCATCCTCGGCCAGCCCGCGGGGCTTGCCCTCCTCCTCGGCGTAGAAACGCAGGTTCTCGAGCAGGAGCACCTCGCCGGGCTTCAGGGCCGCGGCCTGTTCATCGGCCTTCATGCAGTCGGGAGCGAACTGCACCTTAGTGCCCAGCAGCTCCTCTATGCGGCCGATGATGTGCCTGAGGGAGAATTTGTCAGCGGGTCCCTTCGGCTTCCCTAGATGGGACATTATTATAAGGGAACCTCCGCCGGCCAGCACCTTTTTCAGGGTGGGTATCGCCGCACGGATACGTGTGTCGTCAGTGATGTTGAAGTCTGCGTCGAGAGGAACGTTGAAGTCCACTCTCACGATGGCCTTCCTGCCACTGAAATCGTAAGAGTCTATGTTCTGCATAATCTTAATTGTTAGTAATGCCGCAAATTTACAAAAAATCCGGGATAGCCCCGGATTCTTTGGTATTTCTTACAGTTTTTTAAAATTGTTATGTATGCTTACTCGGTGAAAGTAATGCTGCCCCATTCTGTCTCGAACCAGTTTGTGGCGGAAGCGGCCTTGGGCGAGGCTGTTCCGGTCTCGTAGTGCTTGTCGGCATTCAGGACAAGCTCGCATGAGGCGGTCTCGAAATTGAAAACAGGCTCACCAAATCCCGTGGAGGCCAGAGGATGCTCGTGTATCGTAAAGTCGCCTGCGGCCGTGAGTTCAAGCCGGGTCAGGGGACATTCATTGAAAAGCCCGTAATGGATATCCACGACCTTCGGCAGTGAGATGGCCGTGAGCGCTGTCCCCCTGAATGCGTAGGTGTAGACAGTGGTGGCCTTGGGCAGGTCTATCGAGTTGAAAGAGCTGCAGAACACAAGGCACTGGTTGCCTACGTACTTCACACCCGGGCATACGATGGTCTCCAGTTTGGGGTTGTTCCATAAGGCCTGGCTTCCGATGGCCTCTACTTCTTCCGGCAGGATGACTTTCCTCAGTTCGGGGAAGGTGTGCTCTTCGTCCAGAAGGCCGCTGAATGCAAATGCGGGGAGGCCGTAGACTCCGTCCGTGGCCGTATTGTAGGTCCCGTCAAGCAATCCGTCCACATCCACTTCCGGCCATCCTGTCACACCGCTCAGGTCTATTACTTCCACGTTTGTGCCTATAAGGGGATTGTCAGTCCATGAGCTGTCCATAGGGGACGCCGTGGTGGATATGCCGAGTGCCTCGAAGTCTCCGGTGAACCTAAGCTCGGTGAAACCGGCCGCAAGAGCCTCGTCGATAGCGGCACGTACCTCCTCAATGCTCATGCCGGTCATGTCGATGTTGCCATCCGATGCAGGTTCACTTACTGTAACTGTGCAGGTTGCGCTCTTATCCTCTACTGTGGCGGTGATGACTGCCTCTCCGACAGCTATTGCGGTTATCAGTCCACTTTCGTCCACGGTCGCGGTCCCGTTGTCGGAGCTTTCCCAGCTTACTGTCCGGTTGTCCGCGTTCTCGGGCTGGATTTCAGCTGTCAGCTGCCATGTATCTCCCACCATCAAGGAAACAGATGACTCATTCAGAGTTATTCCGGTAACAGGAATTGTGTCAGGTGTGTCTGGGGTATCAGGTGTCTCCGGGGTATTGGACTCGCAGGAGCCAAGCACGAACATACCCAACGTCGCTAAGACAAGTAAATTTCTCATACGTGTTTTATTAAAAAGTGATTCGTTATTCGTCAATTGAATGGATAATTTTTTGCAAAGATACAAAATTCTTTTAGAAAGTTGGAAATTTCCAAAGAGTCTTTTTCGTCATGTATTAGGCCTTTTCAGTCGGCTGTCTCCTCTGTTTGATGTGTTTCGCGGTAGAATAATCCATCACTTCTAGTACAAAGCGGAATATTGCGTATCTTTGGGGCATGAATATAGAAAGACCATCTGAGGACTGGAAGGATTACCAGCTGATAGACTCCGGCGGATTTGAGAAGCTGGAGCGTTTCGGACAATATACGATGATACGGCCTGAGCCGAAGGCTCTTTGGGACAAGGCTCTGCCTGCCGCCGAATGGAAGCGGAGGGCGCAGACGGCTTTCACTCCAGGTGCCGGCTTCTCCAAGGCGGGGAAGGAGGACAGCGGGGTGTGGACCATGCTCGGGCGGATGCAGGAACAGTGGAACATCTCTTACAGACTGCCTTCGGCTGAGGATGTCCTGCAGGAGTGCGGCGGAGCGGAACTGCATCTGCGTCTGGGACTTACGGCATTCAAGCACGTGGGTGTCTTCCCTGAGCAGGCTCCGAACTGGGACTTTATCTACCGGCAGGTAGCCCGTCTGCGTGCCAACAACATAAAGAAAGGTATACAGCAGCCGCCTAGGGTACTCAACCTCTTTGCCTATACAGGAGCAGCATCCCTGGCGGCAAGGGCGGCAGGAGCTGATGTCACCCACCTTGATTCCGTGCGTCAGGTAGTTACATGGGCCAGGCACAATATGGAGATATCCTCTCTCGACGGCATACGCTGGACTATAGACGACGCCCTCAAATATGTCACCCGCCAGGTCCGTCGCGGAGCCTCGTTCGACGGCATTATACTCGACCCTCCCGCCTACGGACGCGGCCCGGACGGGGAGAGGTGGAAACTGGACGAATGCCTGAACGATATCCTAAAAGGATGTGCGCAGATTCTCGCACCGATGAACAGCTTCCTGGTACTGAATCTCTATTCCAACGGCTATTCGGCGATGCTGGCGGATACCCTCGTGGCCTGCGCCTTCGGCCCTGCCGGCCGCCGCACCTCCGGTGAACTGGTCCTGAAGGATGATTCCGGCCGCATCCTGCCTCTCAGCGTCTACACCCGCCTTGAACGATAGCCCATATATGGTGCTGCGGAGGATATTCTCAGTTTTGACTGCAGCTGTATTGTCGGCAGCTTCGGTGTCTGCTCAGGAATCCGGGATCAGGCGGCAGGTGCTGTTTGACGTGGACAGTGAGGATACTGCGCGGGCGGTGTCATGTTACCGCATACCGTCTATAACTGCTGCTCCTGACGGAAGTCTTATCGCAGCGATAGACGAGAGGGTGCCTTCGTGCGGAGACTTGAAGTGGAACCGTGACATCAATATAGTGCTCCGTCGCAGTACGGACGGCGGGCGGACCTGGGGTCCTGTGCAGAGAGTGGCTGATTTTCCGGACGGACAGTCGGCCTCTGATCCGTCGATGATTACCGATACGGTCACAGGAACCGTATTCCTTTTCTACAATTTCATGGACCACGACAAGGCCGGTGATGTCTATTTCTTTCATGTCATGCGTAGTACTGACAACGGTCTGAGCTGGTCCGATCCTGTGGACATCACTGCTCAGATTGCACCGCCGGAGTGGGAGAATGATTTCAAGTTCATCACCTCCGGTCAGGGAACACAGACGCGCGACGGCCGGCTCCTGCATACGCTGGTCAATCTCCAGAAAGGCCTGCATCTGATAGAAAGTACTGACGGCGGCCTTACATGGCATCTGCTGCCGACAGCCATTGTCCCGGCAGATGAGTCCAAGGTCATAGAACTGCCGGACGGCCGCTGGATGATCAACAGCCGGGTCAATGAAGGCGGTATGCGCTGGATCCATATCTCTGAGGACAAAGGACGCACCTGGACATCCGCTCCTGCCCCCGAACTGCCGGATCCGGGCTGCAACGGGGCCATTGTCCATTATCCGTACTTCGGAGGGGATGACGGCTGTCTGCTCTTTGTCAACGCAGCTGATTCTCAGTACCGCCGTAATCTTACTCTGCGCTATAGTCTGGACTGCGGACGGACATGGAGTGAGGGGGTGACAGTTGTGGATGGGGACTGCGGATATTCGGATGTGGCCGTCTTGTCTTCTGGCGAGATCGTGGTGTTCTATGAGCGGGATGGGTACTCAGCCAATGAAGCGGCAGTCATCGCTCCGCATCAGTGGTATGACGATACTGCGGAAAAGTAGGGACGGAGATAGAGAAAGGGTTTTGGAAAACCGTGTAATTTTCTACCTTTGCAAGTTGTTGAAACTCTTAAATACATAGTACAGTGAAAAAAATATTCTTAATTCTTGCCTCGTTGCTGTCATGGATGTTGGCGGTACAGGCGGAGAATGTAACAGGTGAGCGGGCTGCGGAGGCGGCTTCGGCATTTTTCCGCTCAGCCCAGGCAAAAGGTATGAAAATGGCTTCCGCCGTTTCCTTGAAAATGGTGATGATCAGCAGCGCTTTTTCAAGCAGTCAGTCTTCTGATGATCCGGCGTTTTATGTTTTCAACAATACTTCCGGCCCGGGATTCGTTATCATAGCAGGTGATGACGCGGTGAGGCCGGTTTTGGGCTATTCGTTTGAGAACAATTTCCCGGAAGGGAGGACTCTCCCTCCGAATCTGAGCGCATGGCTGGAGGGAACGGCGAGAGGTGTCGGTATGGTCAGAAAGAGCGGAGTAAGGCCTGCGAAGTCGGCTTCTGAGGCTTGGGAAGCCGCCGCTCCCGGTACGCCGGTGAGGAAATTGGAGACAGCCAAGTGGGATCAGGACGATCCTTATTACCGACTTTGTCCTGAAATGTACGGGAATCTCAGCGTCACTGGTTGTACGGCTACTGCTCTCGCTATAGTGATGCGCTACCACAAATGGCCGAAGAGAGGTACTGGTGAACTGCCCGGATATTATACATATTCGTATCATTTCTGGGTAGATGGCGTTAAACTCGGCCATACTTATGATTGGGACAATATGCCCCTGCGCTACTACGACGACTATGGCAATCCGACTTTTACTGATGCTGAGGCAGAGGCGGTTGCTGTTCTGATGCGGGATTGCGGCATACTTATGGAGTCGGATTACTCTCCCTACTCTACCGGCGCATTGACGGATGACATTCCCGGGCCGCTGGTTGAGAACATGGGGTATGATTCCGGACTGCAGTATGTCTTTAAGAATAGATACAGGGCATCCGAATGGGTGGATCTGATGAAGAATGAGATTGACAGTGACCGGCCGATACTCTACGGAGGCTATACCACAGACTGGGCCGGACATTCCTTTGTTCTGGACGGCTATGACTCTCAAGACTATTTCAGTGTCAACTGGGGTTGGGGCGGCATGTCGGACGGGTATTTTGACATAGATATACTGGACCCTTATGAGCAGGGACTCGGAGGAGCCGACGAGGGCTTCAGCGTGGCCCAGGATGCCATCATAAACATCATGCCTTCTAAGGATGCCCCTCTGGACGAGAATACTTCGGTCACGTATAATAGGCCGGAGGACAGGATTACGGTGAAGACTCTGACGGGAGTAGAGGTCGCTTTGACAGACAGTAAGGGAACCGTGCTGGCGGAGGCTGTGGCTGAGGCCGGAGAGGCTTCTTTCAATATTTCTGACTACGAAGACCGTGTCTTTGTCCTGCGTGTGGACAATGGCCGTCAGTCTATAGAAGTGACACTTGAATTCTGACAATAAAAACGAAATACAATGAAGACGATATACAAGATAGCAGTAGTAATGGCGGCTGTTCTGGCAGTAATGGCCTGTCGTGATGATGAACATTCGCTGAATCCGGAAGTGACTGTCACAGGTGGAACTCTGGTCAATGCGGAAGGCGGCAGTATAGTTCTTAAACTGACATCCACTGCATCGTGGACTGCGGAGATGGATCAGGAATGGTGTACTGTGTCTCCTGCGGAAGGGGATGCCGGTGAATACGATCTGGTCCTGACTGTCGAGGCCAATGGAAGCAGTGAGGACCGCAGTGCGGAACTTATAGTGTTCTCCGGTTCTGTTGTGTACAGTACGGTTATTCTCCAGGAAGGAGGTGTTGCCCGCGATGCTTTGACCGTGTCGCATTACGGCAGCAGTTTCACTGCGCCGTTAGTTACTGGAGATTCTCTCAGCGAAGCCAGAATATCATGGGGAGACGGTTCTGCTGAGAAGGATTACATTCCCGGAGAGGAGTATGAATATGACGGGGAGGGGTCTTATGATACTGTGGTGTCGGCTTATGGTATTGAGGAGATTACTGTGCAGAGCCTGAAAGGCGTGACCTCCATATCGCTGTCGGAAACCATGTGATGATGAACGCATCTCGTCATATTTTCACTATCTTTGTTGGATAATTTGAGCGAATTAACGGAATAAATAGTATATATGCTTGACGTTCTTGCTATTACTTGGAATGTTGATCCGGACATCCTCTCTATAGGAAACTTCCATCTGAGGTGGTACAGCGTACTTTTCGTAGCTGGACTTTTCCCAATCGGTTATTATATCATGCGCTCTTTCTACAAACGGGAGGGACTGCCTGTGGAACTGCTGGACCCTCTGCTGTTTGCGCTTTTTATCGGAACGCTTGTCGGTGCCCGGCTGGGACACTGCATCGCTTACGATCCCGTATATTATTTCTCCCATCCATGGAAGATTCTCATGACCTGGGAAGGCGGCCTGGCCTCGCATGGCGGGGCGGTCGGCGTACTGCTGGCCATGTGGTGGTACGTTCATAAGTACGGCAGGAAATACGGCTTCGGATATATCCAGATCATTGACCGCCTGGTGATACCTATCTGCTTCGCAGGTATGATGATACGTCTGGGCAATCTGATGAACTCCGAGATTTACGGCATACAGACTGATCTGCCGTGGGGCTTTATCTTCGTCCGTGACGGTCAGACGCTTCCGCACCATCCGACCCAGATATACGAGGCCCTGAGCTACCTGATTCTCGGGCTGGTGCTGCTCTGGCTGTACAGGACCAAGCTGGATAAGCTGCGTACCGGTACCATCTTCGGAATATTCCTGATAGTGCTTTTCGGCATGAGATTCCTGATCGAGTTCATCAAGGAAGATCAGTCGGATTTCGAGGCCGGTATGGTTCTTAATATGGGACAGTGGCTGAGCGTGCCGTTTATTATCGCAGGCATACTGATTCTGGTGTGGAGCTTCAGGAAAGCGGGCCCTGCGGCCATACATGTGCCTCCGACTGCTTTGAAAGGTGGCGGACAGCCGGCTCAGACTCCGAAGAAGCCCAAGGGCAAGACCCCGCTTACTCATGTTCATTCAAATTCGTAAAATCAATAAAAACATTACAGATATGGCAAACGAGAGAATACAATTACTGATTATCGGCAGCGGTCCTGCCGGTTACACTGCGGCTATCTATGCTTGCCGCGCCAACTTGAAAGCTGTGGTATATGAAGGTATACAGCCTGGTGGACAGCTTACGACCACGACGGAGATAGAGAACTTCCCCGGTTATCCCAACGGAGTCCAGGGACAGCAGATGATGGACGATTTCAGGGCTCAGGCCGAAAGGTTCGGAGCTGATGTCCGTTTCGGCATAGTGACCAAGGTGGATTTCTCGGAGCGACCGTTCAAGGTTCAGATAGACGATGAGAAATGGGTGGAGGCTGATGCAGTCATCATCGCCACCGGTGCTACTGCCCGTTATCTCGGTCTGGAGTCCGAGGAGAAATTCAGGGGCCAGGGCGTGTCTGCCTGCGCCACATGCGACGGCTTCTTCTATCGTGGAAAGGATGTGGCCGTAGTGGGAGGCGGTGACACCGCATGCGAGGAGGCCACTTATCTGGCATCACTCTGCCGCAAGGTCTACATGATCGTGCGCCGCAATGTGTTCCGCGCCTCAAAGGCCATGCAGGAGAGGGTGTTCAATACACCCAATATCGAAGTGCTCTGGGAACATCAGACCAAGGAGATCATCGGTAACGACATGGGTGTGACCGGAGCGGTTCTGCGCCGCAATGACGGTACAGAGACCACCATCTCCATTGACGGATTCTTCCTGGCCATAGGACACCATCCCAACTCCGATGTCTTCAAGGAGTGGGTGGAGACCAATGAGGAGGGCTACATCATCACCGAGGGTAAGAGCACCCGAACCTCCCGCCCCGGTATATTTGCGGCCGGAGATGTACAGGACCCGACCTACCGTCAGGCCATCAACGCTGCCGCTTCAGGATGCCGCGCCGCAATGGATGCCGAGAAATATTTAGCTGAGAACAAATAGCATGGACGCACAGACATATTCCGATATTCTGGAACTTCTGCACCGTGAGGTAAAGCCGGCCCTCGGCTGTACCGAGCCTATCGCAGTAGCTCTGGCAGTGGCCAAGGCGTGCTCTCTTTTCAGGCCGCAGCAGCCTTCGCAGGTCAATGTGCAGGTAAGCGCCAATATCCTTAAGAACGCCATGGGTGTCGGTATTCCCGGCACCGGTATGGTCGGACTCAATATCGCCGTCGCCCTGGCTATGGAGTGCGGCAACCCGGATTACGGTCTGGAGGTGCTCAAGGACTTGACTCCGTCCGATGTGGAGAGAGCCAAGGCCTATGCGGCGGAGGGGCGTGTCAAGATATCCCTTGCCAAGACATCGAAGAAGCTCTATATCGAGGCTGAGTGCCTTTATGGACCGGTTGAGGTTCCGGAACACCGTTCCAGGACTGTCATTCAGGATGACCATGATGCCGTTGTGTTTGTCTCCAGGGACGATGAGGTGCTTTTGGATAAGATGAGCGCGGAGGATAGTACAGATGCAGGGACAGGTCAGGATACGGCCTCGCATAAGACAACTCTGGACTACCATCTGGATATGCGGAAGATATTTGATTTCGCCACGAAAGAAGCCCGGGTGGAGGATATCTCATTCATGCTGGACGCAGCCAGGATGAACAAGGCACTGGCGGAGGAAGGGCTCGCGCATCCTTATGG
Source organism: uncultured Bacteroidales bacterium (assembly GCA_949297365.1). Classification (GTDB taxonomy): domain Bacteria; phylum Bacteroidota; class Bacteroidia; order Bacteroidales; family UBA932; genus Coprenecus. Next base: position 12,205 of record CASFSL010000029.1, read on the forward strand.
TTTGCAGGTCGGACGTACGATACAGAACAATATTCACCGTCAGGTTTTCGGCAAGGGGCTGTTGACTCACTGCATGGCCATGACGGCTGCGGCTTCGGATGCCCGTATGGCCGGATGCACCCTTCCTGCCATGAGCAATTCCGGTAGCGGTAATCAGGGAATAACTGTGACAATGCCCGTCGTGGCCGCTGCGGAGCAGTTCGGTTCATCCAAGGAGCAGCTGATACGTGCTCTGACGCTCAGTCATCTGACGGCTATCCACATCAAAGGTTATCTCGGAAAACTCTCTGCTCTCTGCGGCTGTGTGGTGGCTTCCACCGGTTCGGCCTGCGGTATCGTATGGCTCAGTGGCGGCGGTTTCGAGCAGGTGTGCAGCGCTGTCAAGAACATGATAGGCAACATCACCGGCATGGTCTGCGACGGAGCGAAGGTAGGCTGTGCCCTTAAAGTGGCCTCAGGCGTATCCTCTGCTGTACAGTCCGCGGTATTGGCTCTGGACAATCACTGCGTCACCGGCAACGACGGCATCATCGAGGACGATGTGGAGAAATCCATCCGCAATCTCGGTACCATCGGGTCGAAGGGGATGCAGGTTACTGACGAGATGATTCTCAACATTATGGTATGTAAATAGCTTTAATTTTTAAAGATATATGAAACGGATTTTCAGAATTTTTATGGGTGCGGCCATGCTGGCGGCAGTGTCAGCGGCGGCAGGAGCGCAGGAGTCCTCCGAAGGACCTCTGTGGATGCGCTACAGCGCGATCTCCCCTGACGGCAGTACCATCGCATTTGCCTATAAGGGCGATATATTTACAGTTCCGGTGACAGGAGGCGAGGCCCGACAGATCACCTCCAACTCCGCATTTGACTCCCGTCCCGTGTGGAGTCCGGACGGCAGCAGGATAGCGTTCGCGTCCTACCGTATGGGAAGTGCCGACGTATTTATCGTGGACAGGAACGGCGGTGAGCCGACAAGACTTACCACTCATTCGGCCAACGAGTTCCCCGTAGTGTTCAAGGATGATTCGACAGTGCTCTATACTGCATATTATCAGCCGGCTGCGGAGAGTATGCAGTTTCCTTCCTCGACATATTCCCAGATCTATGCGGTGAGCACGGAGGGTGGCAGACCCGTGATGTTCTCCACTCTTCCTCTTGAGGACATCAGCTTCAGTCCTGACGGGAGCACTATCCTGTATCACGACAAGAAAGGATATGAGGATACTTGGCGCAAGCACCACACCTCGTCCGTTACCCGCGACATATGGAGCTGTGAGTTTGAGGGCAATAACGTCAAGGGCGGTAAGTTCACCAAGATTACCGACTTCAATGGTGAGGACCGCAATCCTGTCTTCACTCCCGACGGACAGTCGTTCTATTATCTCAGCGAGCAGGACGGCACATTCAATGTCTGGAAACGTTCTCTGGCCGACGGCTCTCAGGAACAGCTGACCCATTTCACAGGCAATCCTGTCCGTTTCCTTACGGCAGCTGACAATGGAATGATGTGTTTCGGCTATGACGGTGAGATATATACATTGAAAGAGGGCGGCGAGCCTCAGAAAGTCAGCATCAGCATTGTATCTGACAAACAGGACCGCGACCTTATCAAGACTCCGGTGAGATATGCAACCGAGATAGCTGTCAGCAAGGACGGCAAGCAGGTGGCATTCATCTACCGTGGAGATGTGTACGTGACCATGACTGACTATGCCACGACCAGAAGGATTACCAACACTCCAGAGCAGGAGCGCGACCTGGATTTCGCCCCTGACGGACGTTCGCTTATCTACTCTTCCGAGCGTGATGGCCTTTGGCAGGTCTACATGGCGTCTATAGTCAATGAAGACGAGAAGATGTTTCCTTACAGCACGGAGGTAAAGGAGGAGTGCGTGACCAATTCGGACAAAGTATCATTCCAGCCCCTTTTCAGGCCGGACGGCAAGGAGATCGCTTTCCTGGAGAACAGGACCGCTATCCGCGTCATCAATCTGGACACCAAGGAGGTGCGGACTGTCATGGACGGCAAGTACCAGTACTCCTATCAGGACGGTGACCAGTGGTACCAGTGGTCGCCTGACGGCAAGTGGATACTATCCAACTGTATCTTCGTAGGCGGATGGAACAATATGGACGTGGCACTCATCAACGCTTCCGGTAGCGGAGAGATGTTCAATCTGACCAAGAGCGGCTATACTGACGGCAATGCCAAATGGGTACTGGACGGCAAGGCCATGATATGGTTCAGCGATAGGGCCGGTTACCGCAGCCATGGCAGTTGGGGAGCCGAGCAGGATGTCTACATCATGTTCTTCGACCTGGAGGCATACGAGAAGTTCCGTATGGATGAGGAGGAGCTGGCTCTCTATGAGGAGGAGCAGAAGCTGAAAGAGGATGCCGATAAGGAGAAGGACGGGGACAAGAAAGAAAAGAAGAATAAGAAGGACAGGAAAGACGCGGACAAGGAGGATGCCGAGACCATCGTTCTGGATCTGGACAATGCCGAGTACAGGGTTATGCGCCTGACAGTCAACTCGTCCAATCTTGGTGACGCCGTTCTGAGCAAAGATGGCGACAAGCTTTATTATATCACCTCGTTCGAAGGCGGTATGGACCTTTGGGTGCATGACCTCAAGGAGGATGAGACCAAGATTCTGGCCAAGGGTGTCGGCTACGGTTCCCTGATTCTATCCGACGACGGCAGCAGTATCTTTATGAATACCGGTTCCATCAAGAAGATCGATGTGAACAGCGGCCAGATCACTCCTGTCGAGATGGAGGGAATCTTCGAGTACCGGCCTTATGCCGAGCGTGAGTATATCTTTGACCACGCCTGGAGACAGGTCAAGGAGAAATTCTACGATCCTGATATCCACGGAATAGACTGGGACGGCTACAAGGCAGAGTATGAGAAGTTCCTGCCTTATGTTACCAATAATTTCGATTTTGCGGACGTGCTCGGTGAGATGCTCGGAGAGCTTAATGCCTCCCATACCGGTGCCAGATACTACGGCGGCGGAGCGGCCTATCCTACAGCCTATCTTGGAGTGTTCTATGATGATACCTATACCGGTGACGGCTTGAGGATTAAGGAGATAATCAAGAGAAGCCCTCTGACACTGGTGCCTTCGGATGTCAAGCCTGGATGCATCATCGAGAAGATTGACGGTGAGGCCGTTCTTGCCGGCCAGGACTATTTCCCTCTGCTTGAGGGCAAGGCCGGCAAGAAGATACGTCTCAGCATCTACGACCCTGAGACCTCTAAGCGTTTTGACGTAGTGGTCAAGGGTCTGTCATCCGAGAGCGGCATACTGTATCAGCGCTGGGTGGAGCGCAACCGCGATATCGTGGACTCCATCTCAGGCGGCAAGATAGGCTATGTGCATATCGAGGGTATGGACAGCCCCAGCTTCAGGACATTGTACAGCGAACTGCTCGGCCGGTTCCGTCACTGTGACGCGGTCGTAGTGGATACCCGTCACAACGGCGGCGGATGGCTCCATGACGATGTGGTTACACTGCTCTCAGGCAAGGAGTACCAGCAGTTCAAGCCGCGTGGCCAGTATATAGGCAGCGATCCTTTTAACAAGTGGAACAAGCCCTCATGCATGCTGGTGTGCGAGGACAACTACAGCAACGCTCATGGAACTCCTTGGGTATATCAGCGTCTCGGTGTCGGCAAGCTCGTCGGTGCTCCTGTACCCGGTACTATGACAGCCGTATGGTGGGAGAGCCAGATAGACCCGACCATCATCTTCGGAATACCTCAGGTAGGCTGCTGGGACATCCAGAAAGAGGAGTATATGGAGAATGTCGAGCTGGAGCCCGATATCCTCATCTACAACGAGCCCGCTGATGTCATCAACGGTTTCGATGCCCAGCTCAAGGCTGCTACCGAGTCCCTGATGACTCCCGCCGCTGAATAACTGCATACCTATTTATATTAGACTTAATCCCGGTCATCCCATCCTGCGGACGGCCGGGATTTCTGCGTATATGTGTAACGGTAATGTAACGACAACTTAATGTTAATACATACGCAGTGTAACGCGGCTGAAATATAGTCGGAATACTTTTGCGCCCGAAAATAAGAGGTATGAAAAAGGTATTTTTGCTGACGGCAGCAGTTTTGTTACAGACAACGTCCTTGTGGGCGGAGGTATTGAGGGGAAAGGTGGTGGATGCTTCCAGTGGAGAAGATATCATAGGGGCCACAGTCATTATAAAAGGTACACCGGACAACTGGGCCATTACTGGTCTGGACGGCAGTTTCGCTTTGGAAACGGATCTCAGTTCCGGAACTCTCATATGTAACTTAATCGGATATAAGGACGCTGAGATGCAGTTCAATTCTACGACCGGAGAGATGACAATCCTTATGGAGCAGGATGTGGTCATGCTGGATGCGGCGGTAATTACGGCGACGGGCAGCGGAAGGACAGAGGTCGCGGCGAGAAGCATAGAAAGAAATTCTGTTAATGTTGTAAATGTAATGAGCGCGAAAGCCATGGAACTCTCCCCTGATATCACGGTGGCTAATGTTATAAAGAGGATGTCAGGGGTGACCGTGGAGCGCAACAGCAGTGGGGAGGGCCAGTATGCTATCCTGCGCGGTATGGACAAACGTTACAACTATACTTTGGTCAACGGCATCAAGATCCCCAGTCCGGACAATAAGAACCGTTTTGTTCCTCTGGATATCTTCCCTTCAGAGATACTTGACAGGATAGAGGTGACAAAGTCTCTGACGGCTGACATGGAGGGAGACGGTATCGGAGGTGCTGTCAATCTGGTAATGAAGGATGCTCCGGAGAAAATGGAGATTTCAGCCAATCTGTCCACAGGATACAGCGCCCTGTTCATTGACAGGGATTTCCAGTCTTTCAATTACAGGGCAATACAGCCGCTGTCTCCCAATGAGAGAATGGGCCGTCCTGAACTGCACAATCAGAATTACAGTGTGTCAGCCGATGACTTTACTATGGAGAACCTGCATATGAAATGGAGCCGTCCACGCCCGGATATCGTGGGCGGTTTCTCATATGGAGACCGTTTCTTCGGAGGCAGGCTGGGTGTCATGGCGGCGTTCAGTTATCAGAATCTTTTCCGCGGCAAGGATGCCTCTCTTTACTATATACCGGGCTCTGCCGGTAAGGGTACTGAGAACAGGGCCTATTCTGATGAACAGAACCGCATGGGCGCACATGTCAAACTGGACTACCGCTTTTCAGGACGGCACAAACTGATGCTGTATGCCGGGTATATGGACTTGAGGGAAAGCGAAGTCCGTGACGGTTACAACGATCAGGAACGTACAGTGAGGATGAAGTGGAATCATCAGTATATATTCAATACCACTTTGAAGGGAGAGCATTCGTTCCTGCGTGCGGACCGTCTCAAACTGGACTGGACCGGAGTGTTCTCCAAAGCGTACAGCACTACTCCGGACAATGCACGTATATATATCAACGGGGATCATCTTTATAACACGGATTCAGCAGATCGCCGCTGGGAGCACAACAGCGACAGGGATATTGCTGGGTATGTCAATATTTCCTACCGCTTTGACTTCGCTGCAAATTCTACTCTGGACCTGAAGGCCGGCGGTATGTACAGGGACAAGGTACGCAACAGCTTTTTCAACGAGTATACGTTCGATTCCCCTACGGGAATCTACGATTTGCAGATATACGGGCAGGACTGGACCAACTTTGATGAGCTTCTTCTTGAGCCCCGCCGTTACGGTAATGTGGGCGACCCTCTCAACTACGATGCTTTCGAGAGGATAGGTGCGGCATACCTGATGGGAACCTACAACCGGGACAGGCTGGAGGTGATAGCCGGTCTCCGCGTGGAGCATACGGATCAGGGCTATACTCTTGTCTTTCCCAGGCAGACAGACGGAGAGGGCCATCAGGTGTATACGGATATTCTGCCCAGCGTACATCTGAAATACAACGTCCATAGGAACGCTTACCTGCGCTTTTCCTACGGACGCTCCATCAACCGCCCCGGATTCTTCGAGATAGTGCCTTACACCATTCTCAACGAGGACTATGACGAGCAGGGAAATCCGGACTTGAAGCATACTGTGGCGGATAATCTGGATCTTCGTTATGAGTTTTTCCCCAAGTCATCGGAGCAGTTCATGATTGGCTTGTTCTGGAAGAAACTGCATGACCCCATAGAGTACGGACTGATATCCGAAGGACAGGCTACTTATCTGACCCCTATGAACTTCGGAGATGCGGTGAACGCCGGAGTGGAGGTGGATGTCATGAAGTATTTCAACTGGTTCGGTGTAAAGGCCAACTATACCTATACCCACTCCAGTATAACCACGACCAAGAGGACCATGGAAGGGACGGAGGTGATAGCCGTGCAGCAGACAAGGCCGCTGTACGGTCAGGCGGCCCATGTCGCCAACCTGTCGCTGCTTTTCAAGTTCGCCAAGGCCGGAGTGGAGGCTCAGGTGTCGGGAAGCTATACCGGCCGCCGTCTGAGCGAGATATCCAACTGGGTGGACAATGATATCTGGGAGGCCGGCTACGTGCAGCTGGACGCTTCTATAGAAAAGAGCTTCAAGTGTGGCATCACCATCTTCGCCAAGGCCAACAACCTTCTGGACATGCCGGTCCTGAGGTATATCGTCAACAACCCACGTACCGAGAATCTCAAGGACTACGAGAGATACAAGGGCGGAGTGATAGAACGCAGGGAGTGGCACGGACAGTCCGCCATGATAGGGCTTAGGTACAACTTCAAAGAGAAATAATCAACATTTAACATTTAAATTTATCATGAAAACAAAAAGTATTTTTGTCATTGCTGCGGCAATGGTATTTTGCATGGTGTCCTGTGAGAAGAACGGCCCCGTAACGCCGGAGAATCCTGATACTCCCGGAACGGGTGACACAACGGATGTAGTGACGGAAGGTATCTCGGGAGAGGTGTCCGGAGTATGGGAGGCCGGCAGTGTAATCAATGTGACAGGCCATATCACGGTGCCCGAGGGTCAGAGTCTGACTATCGAGGAGGGCGTGACAGTAATATTCAGCGATGCCGGAGTCGGAGTCAACCATACGGCCATAGAATTCTCCGTGGACGGTAATCTCTACTGTCTCGGAACAGAGGATGCCCCTGTGCTGCTCACCGTGGCGGAGGAACTCAGAACGCCGGCCAATACATTCAAGGGTCTCTGGGGCGGTATCGTGGCCGGTGCCACCTGCGGGGAGATGCTTATCGACCGTACGATTATAGAATACTGCGGAGGTCAGGTAATCGAGGGCTCTCCCGCTGCGGAGAACGGTTACTACACCGCCGGTGATGACGCTTATCCCCACATCACCACCAACAATGTGGACGGCCGCTATGTGATTACCAATTCCATTCTGCGCAACGGATGGTCGGACGGTATCTATATGATGGGCGGCAATGCCATCATCGCCGACAATATCTTCAGTGCCATCGGATATGACGGTGCCGAGGCTGTGAACGTGAAGTCCGGTTGCACCGTGGACGTGGCCCGTAACGTGATGTTCAGTGCCAACACCAACGGCCTGAAGCTCTCCAGCTCCGACCAGAGTGAGGTGCGTCATCAGGCTAAGATACAGGCTTACAACAATACCATCATCGGCTCGGGCTGGAGGCGTGACGGTGAGAAAGGAGGCGGCATCTATGTGGAGGAAAACGCCGATGCAGGTGTGTTCAACAATCTGCTTGTCAACTGCAAGTTCCGTGCTACTACTCCAGAATACGGGGCAGAGGGGTCCGAGGACTGCTACGACAGGGAGCATTCGATGATCGACTACAACTACTATGCTTCCGGAACAGTCAAGAGCTCTATCGTATTCAGTGGGGAATACGAGGATGACGGGGAGACACTTCTCTATTCCGGAGTCGAGTATCCCTATCAGGGTTACGCTTATGACCATGAGTGGTATGATACCGAGAAAGTGGACCTGCACAGCATAATTGCGAAGACAGAGGAGGAAGCAATGGAACTGGATCCCATGTTTGTGAATTTCAGTCTGGATATGGACCCCGCAGACTATACATTCAATGATGCTTGGGATTTCCATCTTACCGCAGGCTCCCCTGCTCTGGATGGAACTAAGACCTATACTGCCGGTGACCGTCAGCCTTACTTCGCGACTTCCGGACTCGAGGTCAATGGTCAGACATACACATCTCCCGCCATTTCAGCGTGGTTCGGTGCGTACGGTGAATAATCGGTACAGGTTAAACTTTATAATAAGACAGCTTTATGAAAAGAATCAACTTCCTTACCCTTACCGCCGCTGCGGTACTCTCCCTGTCAGCGGTGTCCTGCAACACTTCCGCGGGTGTGTCCTCCAGTGTGCCGGAGGACCGCTCCCAAGAGTGGAAGGCTCTCGAGCAGCCGCTCAATTTCTACATTGCCAACGACCTGGGCCGCAACGGCTATTATGACCAGAAGCCGATAGCGGAAACTATGGGCAGGATGGCCGAGGCCATTGACATCGAATTTGTGGTTGCGGCCGGAGACGTGCATCACTTCGAGGGCGTA
>CASFSL010000030.1 GCA_949297365.1 uncultured Bacteroidales bacterium
GAGATCCTCCTTGCAGGCAGGCTCGCCTGCTACGACTACGATGGCCTTGTCACCGATAAGGCGTGCGATCTCAGGCACTGCCTCAGCGTACTCGTCGTCGGACGAGCAGGCAACCACGATCTCGGCTCCGGAAGCGAGGGCTGCCTTTACGCCCTCCTCGATGGAAGCGAAACGGTTGTTGTCGATGATGCGGATACCGGCCACTGCGAAGAAGTTCGAGGAGAACTGGGCGCGGGCGCGGCACATGGCCAGGTTGCCGAATGTAAGCATAAATGCCTTTGGCTCCTTGCCGCTGCGGTCTGTAGCCAGACGGAGTGCCTCGAAGGCCTCTGCTGCGCGGTAGGGCTTCAAAGGCTCCACTGCATCCTCCTTGTGGCATCCGTGTGCGGGAACGACCTGACCCATGCGGGTGAGGATGTCGCGGGACACGATCTCGGGTGTAATCCCGTCACCGGCCTTCTCGAGGAAGTTGGGATACTGGTTGCTTCCGAGGATGGTGTCGCGACGGGTAGCGTAGTTCTTGTCCCTCTTGTCGGACACGGCCTTGATCTCGGACTGGATGAATCCGGCCTTGAACTGGGCCACATAACCGCCGGCGGCCTCTACCTTGCGGAAGAGATCCCATGCGGCCTCGGCTATCTTCTCGGTAAGCATCTCCACATAGTAGGAACCGGCTGCGGGGTCAACGACCTTGTCGAAGCGGGCCTCCTCTTTGAGGATGTTCTGCACGTTGCGTGCGATACGGCGGGAGAAGTCATTGGGAACCCTGAACGCGAAGTCATAAGGCAGCACCTCGAGGTAGTCCACGCCTGCGATAGCAGCGCTCATGGCCTCGGTGGTACCGCGGAGCATATTTACATAGGAATCGTAGACTGTAAGGTTGTACTCGGAGGTGGTGGCGAATACCAGCATCATCTCAGGGCAGCCCTTGGCGCAGCCGTAGTCCTCGACAACGTTGGCCCAGAGCATGCGGGCGGCGCGGAACTTGGCTATCTCCATGAAATAGGAGCTGCCTACCGCAAACTCGAAGAAGGTCTTGCGGGCAATGGTCTCCACGTCGATGCCCATCTCGGAGAGACGGGAGATGTACTCACTGCCCTGGCTGAGGGCAAATGCGAGCTCCTGGGTGGAGGAGGCGCCGCAGCTGTTGTAGATCACTGCATCCACGGCGATGACACGTATATTCTTATAGGGAGCGGCAGCCTTTACGCACTCTGCCAGGGCATTGAAAGCCTTCTCCTCGCAGAAGGAGCCCTTCTTGTTCAGAGGTCTCAGAGGCGAGAAGTCAAAGGTTGCGCGGACAGTGTCCTTGTCGATGCCGAGAGAGTCCACGTACTTGAGGAAATTGTGCAGGCCGTCCACGTTCTTGGGGCAGCAGCCGCGGAAGTTCACGGGCACCTTCTCGAGGGAAATACCCTTCAGGAGAGCGGTGTAGTCAGCCACTTCCATGACCTTGCCCTCGGGAAGGTGGAAGGTGAATGACTCGACACCCTTGGTCAGGAGGGTAAGAGCCTGGCTGTTTGCCGCGGCAATGTCCCCGCAGCATACGCTCTCGTTGATGAACCATCTGTTATTCTGCTTTGTTCCTCTTACAAAGGGGAACTCTCCGGGATTTTTCCCTACGTACTTCAGACCCTGCAGGTCCTCGGCACGGTAATAAGGACGCACGGAGAATCCGTCATAGGTCTTCCATACGAGCTTCTTCTCGTAGTCGGCACCCTTGAGGTCCTTCGTGATTACCTCTTCCCATGCTGTCGTAGAGACAGGAGGAAATTCAGTAAATAATTTTTCTGCCATATTTCAAATATTTGAAAGTTAATAGTTCCAATCTGTTACAGAAGGCTCTCGTCCACCAGATAGGGCATGGTGACCTTCAGCTCGGGGGTACGCTCCATCTCTCTCCTGATTGCAAACATGGCTCCCTTGTTGCGGGCCCAGCTGCGGCGTGCGATGCCGTTGTTGACATCCCAGTGCAGCATCATTCTTATCCTGCGGTCAGCATCCTCGCTGCCGTCAATCACCATGCCGAAGCCTCCGTTGATGACCTCGCCCCAGCCTACTCCGCCGCCGTTGTGCAGGGACACCCAGGTAGCGCCGCGGAAGGAGTCGCCTATGACGTTCTGCACGGCCATGTCGGCGGTGAACTGCGATCCGTCGTAGATATTGGAGGTCTCACGGTAAGGCGAATCCGTGCCTGACACGTCGTGATGGTCACGTCCAAGCACGATGGGAGCTGAAATACGGCCCTCCCGGATAGCCCTGTTCATCTCAAGCGCTATCTTTATACGGCCCTCAGCATCAGCGTAGAGAATACGGGCCTGCGAGCCGACGACCAGCTTGTTCTTGCCGGCCTCGCGGATCCAGTGAATATTGTCCGCAAGCTGATTCTTAATCTCCTCAGGAGCTGTCCTGTATATGTCCTCAAGCACCTCGGCCGCTATGCGGTCTGTCTCCGCCAGGTCCTCAGGCTTGGATGATGTGCATACCCAGCGGTACGGACCGAAACCGTAGTCGAAGAAGAGAGGTCCCATGATGTCCTGCACGTATGAGGGATAGCGGAACGCTCCGCCCACTCCCATAATATCGGCCTTCGCACGGGAAGCCTCCAGCAGGAAGGCATTGCCGTAGTCGAAGAAATACATGCCCTTCTCTGTGAGCTTGTTGATGGCGGCCACCTGCCGGCGGAGGGACTTCTGCACCTCTCTCTTGAACTTCTCGGGGTCGGAAGCCATCATCTCGTTGGACTCCTCGAAAGTGAAACCTGCGGGATAGTAACCGCCGGCCCAGGGATTGTGCAATGAGGTCTGGTCGGAACCGAGGTCCACATCCACTCCCCTCTTTGCCAGCCTCTCCCAGAGGTCCACGATATTGCCCTGATATGCCAGAGCCACCGCCTCCTTCTTCTCGCGGGCCTCCAGAGCCCTGTCGATCAGCGGGTCAAGTTCGGTGTACACCTCGTCTACCCAGCCCTGTGAGTAACGGGTCCTGATAGCCTTGGGATTGATCTCCGCGATGATACCGACCACGCCGGCTATCACCGAGGCCTTGCCCTGAGCTCCAGACATACCGCCGAGACCGGAGCTTACGAAGAGCTTGCCTCTGTTCTCGGTACCGGGACGGGTGTGCATCCTGGCGGCGTTCATCACTGTGATGGTAGTGCCGTGCACGATGCCCTGAGGACCTATATACATGAAAGAGCCCGCAGTCATCTGCCCGTACTGGGAGACGCCGAGGGCGTTGAACTTCTCCCAATGATCCTTGGAAGAATAATTTGGTATCACCATACCGTTTGTAATCACCAGACGCGGTGCATCCTTATGCGAGGGGAAGAGTCCCAGCGGATGACCCGAGTACAGCACCAGGGTCTGCTCGTCCGTCATCTGCGAGAGATACTGCATGGTCAGACGGTACTGCGCCCAGTTCTGGAAAGCCGCTCCGTTGCCTCCGTAGACGATGAGCTCGTGGGGATGCTGGGCAACGGCCATATCCAGGTTGTTGGATATCATCAGCATGATGGCCGCAGCCTGACGGCTCTTGTATGGAAAATCATCTATACTGCGGGCGTATATCTTGTAATCGGGCCGCAGACGGTACATATAGATACGTCCGTAAGTCTCAAGCTCTTCCTTGAACTCAGGTATAAGCTCGGCATGGTGCTTTGGAGGAAAATACCGCAGTGCGTTTCTCAATGCCAGCTTCTTTTCCTCAGCGGTAAGTATCTGCTTTCTGTGCGGAGCATGATTGACCGTCGGGTCAAATGGTTTGGGAGCCGGAAGCACATCCGGAATACCCTCGATAATTGATTTCTGGAAATCAGTCATATAGTCTATATTTTGTCGAATTTGCAATTTACAAATATCATACAAAAGTAGTAAAAAGTCCCGCAAAATCATCTTCCAATCGAAGAAAAGATATATCTTAGCGCCCCGTAATCTGAATAATGCACTGTCATATACAGTTTGAATAGGCTAATTCTAGAATATTTTGTACTAACTATTTAAACCAAAACAAACTCATTCTGAGCAATTTATCATTAAAACACCTTCTACCTACTTGCCGCCACAGTCGCCATCGCCGGCACATTCTCTTGCAGGCAAGCGGAAGAATTATCGTCGGAAGCCGAGATCGTCTCATTCACTTTTGACACCTCAGTCGATGCCAACAGCATCGTGACATCACAGCCTGTCATCGAAGGCAACAACATCTCATTCACAGTAAGCCACGATGCCACTTCGGAGCAGCTCTCCGCTCTCGTTCCCACCATCACTGTTTCAGAAAACGCGACAGTATCACCTGCATCAGGCTCGGCTGTGGACTTCTCACAAGGCTCCGTGACATTCACTGTAACGGCACAGGACGGCGTTACGACAAGAGCCTACTTCGCGAAAGCAGTCACCGACACCACTGACAATCCCGACACCGCCGGAGCGGCCGACTTCACCGAGTTCTCCTTCGACCTGAATTACGTCAAGGACTACGACCCCTCCAAGACCTACAAGCTGGCCGTAATCTTCGCAGCCAGCAAAGAAGGCAACCAGTACCGTGCCGCCTAGGGCAGCATCATGGTCGTGGACAACGTAACCATCATCTGCGAGTAATTCAGCCGACCTTGATCCAATTAAGCCAGACAGGTTTTTCCAAAAAATCCATCTGGCTTTTATTTATTTTCGTACATTTGCATGAATATATTTTAATTTTTGTTTTATGAAAAGATTTATCATCGCCGCAGCAGTCTGTACAGTCATAATGGGCTGCGAGAAAAATACCGGCAAAGAAGAAGACTCCGTGGACATTCCCTTGACAATCACAGTCAGCGACAACGGATTTTCCATGGAAGACGGGACCTATTCTAACAACAGGGCATTCTCGGCAGGAGACCGTATCGGTCTGTTCGCCTTGATGAACGGAGAGATACTGGATGGCTTCAACAACATCTGCCTCACCGCATCAGGCACCGGCGACGCCATTGTATGGCAAGCCGCGGATCCGGAGATGCTGTTTCCCTCCGGAGCAGAGTACTATGCTTACTGGCCTTATCAGGAGACCTTGCCTGCATCCGTAGACCTTACGGCCTCTGATGCCGCAGGCTTTTTCTCAATGATAAGCGAGGCCTGGCCTGTAGCGTCCGACCAGAGCGGAGACGGATTCGACTCCTCCGACCTGCTTATAGGCATGGCAGCTCCGGCGGACAACAGTCTCAGTCTCGGCATGTCACATGCCATGGGACTTGTTGAGATAAGCCTTCCGGGGACATTCTACACATTCACCAACACGGACTACGACATCCCTGACTATTCGTTGAGCGGTCTCAGAATCTCTTTTGACTCAAAGATTCCCAAAAGTAAAAACGGGAGACTTCTTTTGGTCGTAGAACCGGGTGCCTTCTCCATCCCATGCACATACTCCGGTGAGTCCAAAACCTATGACGGCAATGCTGAAGCCGGAAAATGCACTTCCTTCTCCGAAGGCGAGCCGACTGTCATAGAGCACAATCTCCAGATAGGCGACTTCTTCCTCGCGGACGGAAACCTGCTCTCAAAGGACGCTCCGGCATCCGAAGTAGGCTCCGCCAATGTAATAGGGATTGTATGCCAGATCGACCCGGAAAGAATCGGCAACGGTGAAAAAGAAGCACTCGGAGGGACAGCCCATGCTCTGGTTCTTGCTACACGGGGAGCCGGATATGGCCAATACTACAGCTGGTACAACGACTACCCGACTGGCAATTTCGAGAGGGATGAGTCCGAAATAGGCTTTACCAACATCCCCGAGCTTACGGACCCGCAAGAACTTTACAGCCTGGCCATAGCCGACATAGAAGGCTACGCTAACTACCACCTGCTCATCACTGAGAGAGCAGCCGATGTCGCAGCCGGAAATTATCGCGGCTTCCAGGCCATAACTCTCTTCAAAAATGAGGTCGGAGGTCCGGCAGAAGGCATGACAACAGGCTGGTTTATGCCGGCAGGAGGCCAGCTGCTGGACGCCATCAGCAATCTTACCGGCCTGCAGTTTGACGAGTCCAATGTACAGGCCAGTTCAGCAGTCGGAGGCTGGGACGGATGCCTGTCCTGGATGGAGATGGGCACTGTGGCGTCCTTGATGAACAGCGCCATGGAGAAGGTCAGCTTCACCAACAAGATAATATTCGCTGATGCCGGCAACGGAATACAGATAGCAGCACAGTCCTCTCCCACAAGGTATCGTTACATCGATTTCGCGAACGGCGGATGGATAGAATACCTGTGCTACGATAAAAACACCGGTGCGACGGTAAGACCCATGCTGGCTTTCTAAAGGTCAGCAACCTTTTACCTTGAGAATTTAGACGATGATCTTAAAGAGGCTGTCCGACACACAGCCTCTTTCTTTTTACCCATCTTTCCGCGAGCCATTTTGCAGGCCGTATCTGTTCCATTAGTTCATTCGCTGTCACTTTTACAATGTCCAGCACACCATTCAAGCATATTTCCCTAATTATCAAGCATATACATTTTAGTAACTTGCTGGACTTCGTACATTTCGCCACAAAACCACCATATTACACCGAGTCCAGCAGACATCTTTTTTCTGGGCGCTTGATTATCGGCCACTTCTCTAATCCACTCCTGCTGGACTCCTCTAGACGGGCAAACTGAACACGAACGTTATGGACGGCTACTCGCAGATGCCCATAAAAAAGCACAGCCCATTCGGGGAAAACCGGAATGGACTGTGCCGATTATTCAGACTGGTCAGTTGCCTACCGTCATTTTGACAACAATACCGGTGCTGCGGATGGACCGTTCATAAGCTTCACCAGTTCATCAATCGGATCAACTTCCGTTGATTTTGCCTGTACGAAAGTCCTGCAAACAGGTCCCCAGACACCTGCTGCGTCATCAGCCCACGTCACGAATGTGTAATCATAGTAGTCCCTATCATAATACTTGTAAGGAACAACAATATAAGTGGTTGTATGATCTTCAACCTCTACCGTAAAAGGATTATCCGGCAGCCAACTCATAAGATCGTCGTCAGTCTTATACTCCTCCTCGGGATTAGAGTAGTTTCCGACAAGGTTGCTGTTATAATAGCAGTGTACGGCTTCCTCGGAAATCGTCACTTTGAATGCGGCTAATGCATTTCCGGAAACTAATGCGCTGTTTTCAGTGAAAAGTCCGGCCTCCAGAGCCTGATTTCCGTCGTAAATTCCCACCAGAGTATGGGAGAATACGGCTTCTGACTGCTCCTCAACCGTTGTGCTCGCTTCTGCCGTCACTTCTGCATTGCCTGGCACTCCGTCATTGGACATAGCCACGACAGCTATCACATATTCGGTCTCGGGAGTAAGGCCCGTAGCCTCAAAGTAATCATATGAGCCCCTATAGCATACCGACGAGACAGCGTCTGTCATAGTATAACCGGGGTTAAAATCGATATTGAGGTTATAATAGCTTTTAACAGCGGCAATGGCCGAGTCCTGAGCAGCTCCCCATGAGTACTCCGCTTTGGGAAGGATTACCGGAAGGTAGTAAATGGCACCGCATGAGTCCGTAGGATGAACCTGAAAGCCCAGTCTCCTTGCCGTAGCCACGTTGACGACAATCTCCGCTTTGAACTCATCAGGCCCGATACTGTGACCGGTTTCAAAGGCCTTAAGCTCACAGCTGCTGGTAATGCCAATACCGGGAGTGTACCCGAATGCGAAAAGATAATATCTGCTGTCGGAGTTCACTTCGAAATTCTGAAAATCATAAGATCCGGTATAAAGCCCCATACCCTGATCAAGATATGCGCCCTGATTGGTCACATACATCTCGGCAATTTTGTCCGCTTCATCCTCACTGATTCCAGGATAGTTTGTAGAAGGCTGGCACAGCCATACATACGTTGCCTCATTGTCTGAGGGCACCACTGACACATGCGCTGTTGTCGCGGTGATATCCGAGACAGACAGAGTGAAAGTCAGCTCAACTTCCTCTGCGGTGGTGGCATTTTCCTTAGCAATGCCTGTCTGAAGCGAGCCGTCCGAGGCTGAAAGTCCCATTACCGTCAGCAGATACTCTGTCTGCGGCTCAAGACCTGCAACACTTCCTGTCCTCGTACCGGTAAACATATTTGCTGAAAGATAATCCTCCAGACTGCCTCCGGCCGCCTCGGTTATCTTCTCCAGTACAGCCGCATGCAGCTCCTCATCCGAAGATGACGCGTATGAAGCCGGAAGCGCGGCCACATAATAAGGCTGGGTATCCACACTCGGGACCACACGCCATGCGATGGCTTCCGATGTCACACCTGTTACAGTAAGCTCAAAGGTACATTCCGCCTCCAAGGTACTGGCCTCGACGGTAGCTATCTCGGAATACAGGTCTCCATTGGCAGCCACTACGGCAAAATAATAATCAGTAGACGGTTCCAGACCCGTAACCTCAACATCCCCGCCAGGTACCTCCACCTGCGTACCGGCACTCAGCAGTCCCTTGGCAGAAGGCACTGACTGCAGGTCCTTTATCTGCATATACGCAAGTTCTGTCGCTCCCTCGGAGCTTATTCTTAAAGTTATGGATGAGGCATCAGACGACACCGCCTCCACCGATACGGTCGGAGCAGAGCCCTGCTCATCCTTGTTACAGGACGACAACAGCGCTGCCAGGACAACAGCTCCCGACAGCACGGACATTCTTAAAAAATCTTTTCCTTTCATAATACAGGTTAATTTTATAGTTGTTCTTCATCGGAGTACGGTCCCATGTACCTGAGGTAATACCTAAGTTTTCCATGAGGGATATAACACTTCGAACCGTCATAATTGGCCAGCACGAATCCCAACCGGTCTGATGTGCCGAAATAGTAGGACAGATAATCCGGATGCCACATGTAGATGACATCATAGACGATCTCTTCATTCTCTTTTGAGAACTGAATCCTCACTTCCCTGTCATAAAGAGTATTGCATGTGTCAGAGACGGTCATGATACCTGTCTCCTCATCAAATGTGAACTTTCCGGCAATACGTACGACAGTAGCGCCTCCGGCCACAGTCTCCATGCCGTCCACGACCTCTATGCGTCCGTCATTGAATGTCACCGTGAAGAAAGTCCTCATTTCGGGATTGACAGCCTCGGGATCCGTGAACTCGAATCCCAACGCATCCTCAGACGATATCAGATCGTCCGGATGCTCCATGTTCCAGTCTTGCGCATACTGGTCAGCATACTCTCCAGCCGTGATATACGTGCTCCACATTTCGGACTGAAGCTCGGGATTCACTTCCTGGAATATAGTCTCCTCCCTGTCGAACTTGCATATCCTTGCTGTCCAGACAGCATTTTCCAGGTCGTACATATAAACCTTTGAAGCATCACCCTGCTCGACTGTGAAGAACACATCCTCCGCCAGTCTGTCGCTGACAAGATGCACTACCGCAGTCCTGGCACCGCCTCTATTGGTGTCTACCTGAAAGGTCAGCACACTGTCCACACTGAAATCCCAGCCTCCGATCCACGTCTCTCCGCATACCGGTTCCAGTTCGACATTCTGATTTCCATCAACTAAGTATTTGATCGAAAAAGTACCTCCTGCCGACGGGACTGTCAAAGTATTGGGAGATATACTTACAGCCACATCCGAAGCGGAATTGCTCCTATCGCACGACACAGGTACAAACAGAAGCACCATTGCTGATAACAAAATAAAACGTTTCATAATTGATATAATTAAAACTTTCCTTTATAAAGACATACCGTTACCGATGACCATGACACCTTCCCTACGGACGGCAAAAGACATGACATAGACTACTGAATCAAATAATAATGTATGGACGTATAGGCTCATTAACAGTTTTCAAATATCAAGTTAAACATCAAACAAAGCATGCGCTTATCAGCAGCAAAGTTACCGACATATTTCAAAATAAGCAAATTTTTACAACCAAATCTTATATTGTCGTCCTCTATTAAGACTCAGGCTCCTCCCAGACCGGCTCCCCGTCGTATTCGAAGGCAAACTCATCCACGTACATCAGACTGCCGATACCCCCGGTGAAAAAGTCCGCATACTTGCTGGCCACGGCAACCACGGCGCAGTATGTCGGCTTACGATGGTCGCGGTACTTGATGTCTATCGAGAACTGCTTGTACTGACCGCCCGTACCCGTGCTGTCCACCAGTTCCCCGTAACCGATTACGTCCGGGTCATTGACGTCGAGATACACGTGCTCATTGGTATTGACCCTGCAAGGTCCGTCCCATGCCGTCACGTAGACGAAGATATGACACCGGTCCATCCGTCCGCCGATAGTATTGCGGTCAAAGGGAAGATCCACTCCCGACGGAGGATTGACATTGTCAATGGGCACGGGCTCGTAACTGTACCATCCCGTCATCCTCAACGGCCTGGTCTCAAAGGGGCGTCCGAAGAACACCTCGGCTCCAAGTCCCTGCACGCTTCCGAAATGCCCCGAGAACACATTGCCGCCGGCCATGGCTATCACGACCTTGACAGTCTCCAGTCTTGCGGCCATCTTGCCGTCACCGGACACCGCCAGAAAACTCTCCTCCGGAGAAGTCGGATTGGCCTCCCCGATGATATTCGCGCCTATATTACCCGAGTCCCACCAGTAACCCGCGTCCAGGTCAGGATTGGCGAACCAGCTCTTGCCGTCCTTTATCCACTGGTCAAAACCCATATTGGGCATCTGTGCGGCAGCCTCAGTAATGAAGGTCTCCTCGCTGCCCTCCACATCTCCGGAA
This sequence comes from uncultured Bacteroidales bacterium, assembly GCA_949297365.1. Classification (GTDB taxonomy): domain Bacteria; phylum Bacteroidota; class Bacteroidia; order Bacteroidales; family UBA932; genus Coprenecus. The sequence goes on from CASFSL010000030.1 coordinate 10,737, forward strand.
TATATCCTGTAGACATAGTCCGTTTCAGGCTCAAGGCCTGTCAGACGGGCGCTCACGTTCATGCCTGACACCTCCACTCCGGACACTTCCGTCCACTCGGTGTCCGAGGCCTTCCGGTACCTGAAACCAGGAGCCTCAGAGCCTTCAGGGACCATGCCGTAAAGATAGGCCGAGTACGCCCACGCATCAGCCGGCTCGGTTGTCAGCGTCACTTCCCGCGGTATGACAGCCATGGTCCACTCCTCCACGACATCCCTGTATGACACTGTAAACACCTGCGGTGAGGTAAAATCCCTGACCGACTCCGGAGCCGGAGTAATGACAGAGTTGGAAGGACCGAGTTTCATGTCCGTAATCTCAATGGAGTCCAAAGGAGTATCCAAAGTCACATAGACCACGGCCTCATGCTCGTCGTGGTTGATGGAAGCCTCACCTATCTGGTTGCGTACCCGGACATATCTCTCAATCGTCTGGGTGGCGGTCACAGTCCAGCGGTACACCTGCCCGGGCCATGTGGTCAATTCATAGTACAATGGAGCCGACAGGTCGACAAAGGCAGTGTCGAGGGCCGGAGACACAGTCGTATTGGAAGATGTCTCGAATCTGAGCAGGCGGACATGGCTCATAGTCACCGTATCAGCCATATCCACGGACACTGTCAGCGCGGATGAGTCGATCACAGCCGCGGACAGCTGCCCCTGAACCTCAAACGCGGTTATAGTCCCCAGTCTCCTGGGATAAGGGATGTCATTCTTTATACATCCGGAAGCCGCAAGCAGAATTGCCGCGGACATCAGGGCGCAAATGATATTTTTCCTGGACGACATGACTCATCAGTTTTTTGACGCTGACGGCTTCTCGTTGAGCACCGGCAGCACGAAATTGACTCCTATGTTGATAGACAGCAGGTTGAGCTTGAAATTGGCCTTCGATGTCTCATAACTGCCCTCGTACACCTGGTTGGTTGTCTGCGATATCCGCTTCCACTCCAGACCGAGTATGCCCACCGAGGCCTCCACACACATATCATTGGTCACGAAAATCGATATTCCCGGTATCACATCTATGCCTATGTCCAGAATTTTCTGGTAAGTTCCGGTAAGATTGTCGCCCGTCCCGGAAAGAGACTTGCCCTGTCCGGCTCCGAAGTTCAGGGATATGTCGCTGAATATTCCGAACACCCTGCTCTTTCCTATCGGTATATAATAACGGTAGGACACGGAACCGTAGTATGTGTGCTGCAGGGTATAGAAATCAGATATCCCGAAGGAAAGGTCATCAGACAGAGATATATCGGTCTGGTCTACCCTTCCGAGCGTTCTCTTATAGGAAAACTTTACGCCCACTGCCATATTCTTGGCAAAGGAGTAATATATACTGGGTGTGACAGAAAGGGTATAGGCATTGATATTCATGTCATCAAGTATCAGGAACGTGTAGTCATAGAAACTGTAGTCCCTGTACGACACCGTGCCTCCGAACATCAACTGTCCTTTGGGCATAAACACCGGCGCGTCCCTATGATCCAGACCACGGTCAAACTTTTCCGCTCCCGTGGATGAGAACGGAAAAGCCACAAGAAGCACTGTCAGCAGACATAGCCCCGCAAAACTGATATTAGCCTTTTTTATCATTCAAACAAGAATTCAAATTCGTCTATATACATGGTACTGCCCACTCCGCCGGTAAAATAGTCAGCGTACTTGCTGGCAGTCGCCACCACGAGCACATGAGTAGGTATGCGCTCCAGGTCGCGGTACTCCAGATCGATGGTAAACTCCTTATACTCTCCGTTTGAGTTTTCGGGAATCTCCAGTTCTCCATAGGCTATCACTGCCGGATCCTCGTCAGGAACGAAGAATGTTCCGGTATTGGTGTTCACATTGAACGGAGAGCTCCAGTCCGTCAGAGCAACGTATATCTTGCCGACATCCATAGTTCCCTTCAGGTCCTCGTACGGAGCCTTCACCTTGTCTATTGCTTTAGGTGCATACGAATACCATCCGTGCAGGGCGGTCGGACGGCAGGTGTACGGGCGGCCGAAGTTAATCGAAGCTCCCAGACCGGACACCGAACCGAACGAGCCGGAATAGATATTGCCCCCTGCAAAGGCCAGTATCACATATTTGGACTCCATCCTTACAGCCTTTCCGGAGACCACAAATGTCTCTTCCGGAGATGTCGGGTTCACCTCGCTCAGTGTGTTGGCTCCCTTATTTCCGGAATCCCAGAAATAATTGTCACCCATATCTGCATTGGCATACCAGTTCTTTCCGTCCTTGTACCAAGAATCGAAGTTGAAGTTGGGGAGCTGGTCCGCCGCCTCAGTCGTAAACTGAACGGCATTGTCCTCCCGCCTGTCCTGTGCCGATACGGCCCTGAACTCATACAGGGTCTCAGGCTCCAGTCCTGTGATACGGGCCGAGAATGTCTTGCCTTCGTATGAGATCTCACCTGCGAAATCCGTCCACTCTGTCTCCGAGGCCTTCCTGTACTGGAATCCAAGTCCCTCGGGAGCCGACTCAGTGGTATATTCACCGTTCACATAGGCGAACATCGCCCACGGGTTGACGCTGCCGGTAGTAACTTCCACGCTCTGCACGGGCAGATCGATGATGTCTATGATATGCTCCTTGTCGTTAAGCGTACCGTCCACAGTGACTTTCAGGGCCAGCCCCCCGCTTGTCGAAGTGCCGCCCTCCACATCAAAACTGAACTTATAGTGATCCCTTGGCTCAACATCGGAGACCTCACCTGACTGGGAGAATCTGTCCCCGTCAGTATTGACCAAATCGATAGTCCAGTTCAGAGTGCCGGTACACTTGAAATAGCCCTCCGAGGCCAGAGTCTCACCGGCATAGACCAACGAGCCGCCCTCATTGCCGTTGGACACGGTCACAGAGTACTCCGTAAAATTGATTCGGACATTCTCCGAGACCGTCACCGTAGCCTTCACATTGGCCAGAGTGCAGACAATATCCGCATAGGCGCTTTCCCCGGCCACGACATCCACCGTATCAGCCCCTTTATAGTAAGGCGCGTCAAAGGCGGCCTCCACATCCTCACCGTTGGTGGCCTCCACTATATACTTGCCCTCCGTAAGAGAGACAGGCTCGTCCATTATAGTGTGATGATCCTCAATTGTCTTTACGATCACTCCGTTCTCGTAATTCTTGATTACCACCTTAAATGTCGGGTCATCCTCCTGCGCCTTGACCTCCGTCACCGTCAGGTCTGAGGAGATATTGAGTCTGAGAAATCCCTTCTCCCCGCTGCCCGGACCGAGAACATCATTATGGGAGCATGAGACAGCCACAGCACTGGCCATAAGCGCGATTACGCTGACTTTAAGCATATTTTTCATGACTAGTCCCTCCCGTTATTCTGTCATTATTATAGTAAGGGCCGCTGCCGCCGTCTCTCCGTTCTTGTCTGTAATGACTACCTGGAGCTCGTTGGTCTCTGCCGGCATGGCTGCCAGAAAGGCGCCTATCTGGAAGACCACATCCGTCTGCCCTTTCACGTCATCCGATGTGATTCCGAACAGAGATCCCCAGAAATCTTCCTCCGTCGCACTCATATTGGCAAGGTCCACGGAATAGTCCATCTGCATCATGTCCAGCAGACCGCGCAGTCCGGCAGACAGGATATTGACTTCGTATTTCTCAATTCCCGCAGGCGCGCTTACCGTAAGGTTGAACTCCGAGGGCAGCTCAGACTTGTTGTAGGTAACCGGCGCGTCTATGCCGGCCGTGGCGGTGATGGTGACCGCTGCTCCCGGCGTATCAGGCTCATCCGTACCGTCGATGATGATATGCTCCTCTTTCTCGTCGCAGGCATAGTCGATGCTTATTCCATTGGAGAAATCGGCATATCCGGTACCGCCGGCATCAAGAGTAAAGATATGATGGTCTCTTGCCGCCACCTCGGATATCTCCATGTGATGAGTGACCGTACCTCCGCTCTTTCTGACGGCATACAGGTCCATGGTCAGGGGCGCCACGTCGAAATAACCGGCGTCACCGGCGTCAATCCTGTCCTTGGTAAAGATAAGCGGGCCGTCCTCCGTCGTCACTGTCACTGTAAAGTCCTGCTCCACCTCCGCAAGGAACGAGTCGGTACACCGTACTGTCACTTTCATGTTGGCGATAGTGCAGACCACAGATACCTGGGCAGTGCTTCCGGCCTCAACAGTCACCTCCTGGGAACCGAAGAAGACAGGCTGATTCCACGCTACAGGCTGCTTCTCGCCGGAACCTGCCTCGACTCTGTACACTGCGGGATCCAGAGAGACCGTACCGGGCATATCCGCGTACCTGTCCCACGAATACACCGTCCTGCCGCTGGCCACATCCACGATATTGATTGCAAATTCATTGACATCTGCTGTCTCTTCTGACTTGGAAACAGGGCTCACTTCTACAAAACTGCCCGTTGCTGTCAGGGAAAGTGTCAGCTGAGCCTTGTCTCCGCTGTATGACACTCCTTCTTTGTTGCATCCAGTGGCCAATAAGACTGACACAGCCACTGTCAATGCTAAAACTGTTTTTTTCATTTTCGGATTCTTAAAAGGTTTAGATTCTATTCGTAAATAAGTTCCACATCGTCCACTGTCAGGATACTGCCTCCGTGTACATTGGCCGACAGGCCGCCACCGTAGATGATGTCCATACCGTACTGCCATTTGTCCGCTCCTGAACCGCAGACAAACTCCACATATACCGTATCTGCCTTCTGGTCTGTCACGGTATAATTTATATCCACATAGACCTGCGTCCACGAGGAGACTGAGGACGAGGATGTGAGCGTGCCCTCTCCTATCACCGTATCCCCGCTCTTTACGGAGACATAGGCCTTGAAACTGTCCGAATCATACGGTGAGTATTTATACCAGAAGCTCATCCGGGTCGGACGGGAGGCGAAAGGACGGCCCTGCTCCCCGCCGTACACACCTGTGAATATGCGGCCGAAACCGACCGTTGGGAAAGGCGCCGTCCCGCTGGTCGCTGAATTGCTTACAGCAATGGTCATCATCTGAGCTGCCCTGTTGCTTTCATGCCCCTCAACATAAGAGACCATCGGGAAACTCTTATAGGATGCACCGGTGTTGGTCCTGTCTCCGGGAGTTGTCTCAGAGTTGTTGCAGTCCCACCACCTGGATTCCTCGTTCAGGTACGGAGCGTAATTGGTCTGATATACATCATCTCCCCAGAACAATCCTGTCTTGTTCACATAGTATGTCCACTCGCTCCACTCCTCAAAGCCGGCATTCTCCACCTGCTGGGCGGCCTCGGTAGTGAACTCCTGCACGGACGAGACGGCAGACTTGTACCTGGCACGTATCTCATATCTGGTGGCAGGTTCCAGACCGGTAAGCGTCACACTGTTGACGCTGCCGGACACCGATGAGGTAAAGGACGGACGGCTCCACTCCGAGGTACCGTAGGCACGTATCTCCGGATAAAGCTCTGCCGGATCCCCGTCTGTCGTCATATCCACATACACCCTGGTGGCCCAGACATCTCCGTCAGGGATGGCGGCAACATCCGCACCCGCATTGTCGGGCAGCATGTCCGACGGCAGCTCGATATTGACCTGATGGTCATTTGTCGCGGGATCTATCGAGACTGTCAGAGAGACATCCGAATCGGGAACCTCGCCGGTATCTATCTTCAGGGTGATAAAGTCTCCAGGCCCGCCGACTATCTCCTTTGAGTTAGTGAAGCCTGAAGTTTCTCCGTCAGGACCGGTCAGTTCCACGTAGACCGAAATATCGCCGCAGGGCAGATATCCCGCTTCCTTACAGTCCTTATCAAAGACCAGCGAGCCGCGCAAGGTGCTTACAGTAGCCGTATATTCGGTATATTGCTTCCGGATATTGTCTCCGAACTCCACAGCTACCTTCACATTGCCCATACGGCAAGTAACGCTTACATCGGTTACCTGCTGAGGCTGCACGGTAAACTCCTGTTCGCCGATAAAGAAAAATGCATTGAATCCGCTCGCGGCAGAGTCACCGTAAGAAGCCCTCAATGTATAGGGCCCTCCGGCGTTCATCGCGAATACGGTACTCTCCTGCGCCAGATATTCGGCATAGGTGTCCCATCTTTTGAAAATAACTCCCTGTGGATTGATAATCTCAATCTTGAAGTCTTCCGAACTGAGCTGTCCCTCTGCGTCGGCCCTGGTAGCAGTCAGGTCCGTCAGCAGTTCCAGGCGGATACCGCCCATTCCGGTCTCAAAAGGCGCTTCTTCCCTGACAGAACAGGAAACAAGCGACACTAGGAGCAGGAGATACATTGGAAAAAATTTCGCTTTTCTCATTCGCTTCCAATTAGGTTTAGTACTCCGTTACATCCGGCAAAAGTAACATTTTTTTCTCCCGTGAGACATTTCTTCCCGAAAAACTTCATAAATTTGCAGGAGTCCAAATTTGGCTTTGTAAAGATAATGAGCGAAGAATTAAAGAATTACGACAGCAGTGCGATAGAGACTCTGGACTGGTACACCCACATCCGCACCAGACCGGGCATGTACATAGGCAGTACCGGAGACGGCTCAATGCCTGACGACGGCCTGTACGTACTGGTCAAGGAAGTGATAGACAACTCCATAGACGAATACGCCTCCGGTTTCGGAAAAGAGATTATCATCACTGTGGATGGACGCCGGGTAACTGTCCGCGACTTCGGCAGGGGTGTTCCTCTGGATAAGGTGGTGGACGTATCCAGCAAACTTATGACGGGCGGAAAGTTCGACAGCGGAGTATTCAAGAAGAGCGTAGGTCTCAACGGTATAGGCATCAAGGCCGTCAATGCCACATCTGTTTATTTCCAGATTACTTCCTACCGTGACGGGATGTTCCGCAGCGCGACTTATTCAAAGGGCATACAGAAAAACGACGAGAGCGGAGAGAGCACCGAGAAGAACGGTACGCTCGTAAGTTTCATCGCCGATGACGAGGTCTTCCACAACTACTCCTACAACATGGAGTTTATCGAGACCATGGTGCGCAACTACGCCTACCTCAACACCGGACTCACCCTCAGGCTCAACGGCACTGTCTACCACTCGGCAAACGGCCTGCTCGACCTGGTCAACGAGACCATGGCGGCCGAACCACTCTACCCTCCCATTCACCTCAAGGGCGAGGACATCGAGTGCGTCATCACGCACGGAGAGAGCAACGGCGAGAACATCGCCTCGTTCGTCAACGGCCAGAATACCACTCAGGGCGGTACGCACCTTGCGGCCTTCCGCGAGGCGGTAGCCAAAACCGTCAAGGAGCATTTCAAGAAAGACTTCGAGCCGGCCGATGTCCGCCAGTCGATAGTCGGAGCCATCAGTATCCGTGTCAACGAGCCGGGCTTCGGCAACCAGACCAAGACCAAGCTCAGTTCAAAGGACGTGCGTCCAGGCCTGTCAGTCCGCTCCTTCATAGGCGACTTCGTGGAGGAGGAACTGGACAACTACCTCCACAAGCATCCCGAGACCGCCTCTGTCATGCTGAAGAAGATACAGGCCTCTGAAAAGGAGCGGAAAGCCATCTCCGGCCTGCAGAAGAACCTGAAAGAAAAAGTCAAGAAGGCCAGTCTCTGCAACAAGAAGCTCAGGGACTGCCGCGTACACTATACCGACTCGCGCAACGAGCTCTCCGAACAGTCATCCATTTTCATCACCGAGGGAGACTCCGCCAGCGGCTCCATCACCAAGATCCGCGACGTGAACACACAGGCCGTATTCAGCCTAAGGGGCAAGCCGCTGAACTGCGTCCAGAAAAGCGAGAAGGAAGTCCGCGAGAACGAGGAGCTTCTCCTGCTCAAGGCCGCGCTCAACGTGGACGAGGACATGGACAACCTCCGCTACAACAAGATTATCATCGCGACCGATGCCGATGTGGACGGCATGCACATCCGCCTGCTGATGGTGAGCTTCTTCCTCAAGTACTACCCCGAGCTGGTGCGTCAGGGACATGTCTACATCCTTCAGACCCCCCTGTTCAGAGTCTGCAACAAGAAGCGGAGCATCTACTGTTACAGCGAGGAGGAGAAAGAGTCCGCTGTCAAGGAGATAGGTTCCGGTGCCGAGATCACACGCTTCAAGGGTCTCGGAGAGATCTCGCCCGACGAGTTCAAGGACTTTATAGGCGAGAACATGAGACTGGACCCGGTCCGTCTGGACACGGACGACAGCATATCTCCCCTGCTTCAGTTCTACATGGGAAAGAATACCATCGACAGACAGTCGTTTATCCGTCAGAATCTGCGTTCTGACCTGATTCTTGAAATAGTATAGCCATGAGAATCATCGGACCGAAAACAGCGAAACGGATACTCAACATGATGGGCTGGCAGGGCATGGACACCGCCATCCCGGCTCCTAAGTGCATCATTCTGGGAGCTCCGCACACATCCATATGGGACTTCGTAATATCCTGGCTTTATTACCGCTCAGTCGGCGGCAACGCCAAAGTCATGATAAAGAAGGGCTTCTTCAAATGGCCCCTCGGTCCCATACTGCGGCATCTGGGCGGTATCCCGGTAGACCGCAGCAGCGGAGGCGGAGCGCACCTGGTCCGTCAGATGATAGCCGAATTCGAGAAAGACGAGTACTTCCAGCTCGCCATTGCCCCCGAAGGAACCCGACGGCCGGTAAAGAGATGGAAAGGCGGCTTCCACACCATAGCGAAGGCCACCGGAGTGCCGGTGTTCCTCGGCTACTTTGACTGGGGCACCAAGACAGTCGGCGCCAAGGAAGAGTTCCACATCACCGACAACGTTGAAGCTGACCTCAAACGCATACGCCAATGGTACAAGGACAAGGGCGTAGTAGGAAAATATCCGGAAAAATTCACCACCGGAGACGATTTAGATTGATATTTTAATGGACAACATATTTCACAAGTCACTCCGGGCCCTGCTCGAGTACTCCAACGCACATTACAATGACAACACCTTTCTAAGCTTCATCGGAGGAGAGGGATACACCTACGGTCAGTTCTACGTAAAAGCCTGCGGGACTGCAAGGCTCCTTTTTCAATACGGGATGCGTCAGGGCAGTCTGGTAGGACTGCTGTCCCAGAACATGCCTAACTGGGGCGTAGCCTATTTCGCCACAGCCGCCTTCGGCATGATTACAGTGCCGATGCTTCCGGATTTTTCCGAAAGCGAGATCAAGCACATACTGAAACATTCTGAGACAAAAGCCCTTTTCGTATCCAGAAAACTGCTTCCTAAAGTACATGAGAAAGCCATGGACAGACTTGAGCTGGTCATCTGTCTTGACGATTTTTCCATCATCAAGGGCACACCGTGCGGAGAGCCGGCAGCCCTGCCGTCAGAAGAAGACATACAGCCGGACGACCTGGCCGCCATCATCTACACTTCCGGAACGACAGGAAGTTCCAAAGGCGTGATGCTGAGCCACAAGAATCTGTGCGCCAATCTATGGTCCACCGAAGACGTGCGTCCCAGCTTCGAATGGGACGTGTGGCTGTCCCTGCTGCCCCTGTCCCACACTCTTGAGTGCAGCATGTGCCTGCTTCTGCCGATGAACGCAGGCGCGTCAGTGTACTACATTGACAAGGCCCCCACCCCGACCATCCTCATGAAGTCCCTGGCAGAAGTCAGGCCTACCACCATCCTGTCCGTGCCGCTTATCATAGAAAAGGTATACCGCAGCGCGGTTCTGCCCAAGCTCACCGCTACACCAATAATGAGATTCCTTTACAGAATACCCCCGTTCCGAAAGTTAATGAACAGAAAGGCCGGAAAAATGCTGATGGAGAAATTCGGAGGACGCATCCGCTTCTTCGGCATCGGGGGAGCAAGACTGGACCCCGAGGTGGAACGCTTCCTGCTTGAGGCCCGTTTCCCCTACGCCATCGGCTACGGTCTCACCGAGACCTCTCCGCTCATCGCAGCAGCCACCCCGGATATGGTGCGGCTCGGCTCCACCGGCCCGGTAGTCAAAGGCGTGGAGCTGCGTCTGCTCAACAAAGACCCCAGGACAGGCGTAGGCGAGATAGCCGTCAAGGGAGACAACGTCACACGTGGCTATTTCAAGAACCCCGAGGCCACTTCCGCGGCCTTCACCGAGGACGGCTGGTTTCTGACAAAGGATCTCGGCAAGCTGGACAAGGACGGCTGGCTCTACATCAAAGGCCGCTCCTCGACTACCATTATCGGTCCGAGCGGCGAGAACATCTACCCCGAAGAAGTTGAGAGTGTGATCAACAGCCACGATATGGTGTCCGAGTCCCTGGTAACCAACCGCAAGGGACGTCTGACAGCCCTTGTCCACTTCGATTCCGAGAAACTCAAAGCCTTTTTGGAATCCACCGACGAACTCAAGCGTACTGCTCATGAAAGGCTGGAGAACCTTAAGAAAGAGATTTTGGACTATGTCAACCAGAAAGTCAGCAAGTTCTCCCGCATCAGTGAGATAGACCAGCAGGACGAGGCTTTCGAGAAGACTGCCACGCACAAGATCAAGCGATACCTCTACGACGGCTCCAAATCCAAAGACTCCAAATCCAGCAAGCCCTCACACAGCAGGTGAACCGAAACTCCGCCCAACCGGTATACCAGCGCTCACTTATATGAAAAATCCGGCAGTCGAAAAGACCAGGCCCTCCCACCGCTTCGCGGCGGGCCCCTCCCTCTAGAGCCGAGGGCGGCTAGTCTTTTCTCGTTGCCGGATTTTCATTTTCACCACACAGGGGAAAGTGAACCGTTTTCGCAGGAATTCCCGGCACTTTCCCCGAGGGTCTAGGACAAGGGGAGAAAAAACGCAAAGGTGGGACGAAATGTTGAATGAAATGAAAAGGTAAAAGGGTATGTGACTGGGGGCTGACGGGGATGATGTGGGACGGAAAGGTAAAAGGGCTTGGAAATGGAGGGGGGTGGACAAGAATGAGACGGGATGGGAGGAAAGAGAAGGAGCGCATTCGCCGTCTGTCCGGTCGGATGCGCTCCCTATCAGATTAAACTGGTACTACCCTTATGCTCTACTTGGTGACAGTTGACGACATGCTTGTCGGAGCCGCCTTTACCACAGTCATTACTTTACTGTCCTGCGCAGCGTAATTTGTAGAGGTCTTAGTGAACGTTAAAGTTCCGGCAGGAATATAAGTAGGGTAATCACCGTAATATACACCCACACCGTTAGCAAATGAGAAAATATCTGCAGCCACAACGGTATACTGTACATTGGAACTGCTCACAAGCTCGCGAGGAATGCTCGTCTTGGTATCAGGGTCTATTAGAAATGCGTACTCAGTACCGCTAAAGATAGTGACAACATCATCTTCCTCATTCCAGCATATAGGTGCACATAGCATATCATTGCCATTTAGGTCCTGAGCTACGGCCATATCACCGGTCACGATGCCAAGACACCGCTTTCCATCCTCACTGTCGAACATCTTAGCCCAAAGATAATACTCTGACAGAGGAGACAACCCGCTTATCCACACATAGTTCTCGTTGGTGGACGGTTGTATGGTAATTTCTTCTTCTAATTTGCCAGCCATACCTTTTTTAAATACGAACTCTGCCTGATTGTTCGAATTTACGTCAACGACAACCGCCGACGTAAATTCTAAAGTGTAAGTTCCCAGCCACGACTTGAGTTCCTCTACCGGCTCCACTAGTTCGTGCTGAACAGTGAACGAGCAGTCTCCCGGAAGTGATTCGCGATATTCGGCTGAGCCTTCTTCAGGCTGGGCGATTACGCTCACAGTATGTGTGGTGGCAGTAAGGTCGGAAGTCTGGTATGTGACAGTCGTGTCCGTGGTACTCTTCCATTCGCCTGAATCCAGGGAGTATGTGTAGGATGCGGCATGCTCAATGCTGGACCAGCTGACGACAACCCCTCCTTTACCGTCACTCTTAGCGGTCACAATCGGGGTCTCCAGTCGTTGAGACTCTACCCGAGCGGTCACGGTAAAAGTGTATGAGCCGGGTTGCGAGGCGGTGTACTGGTCAGCGGCATCCAGGGCCGGATTGGCAATGACATAGACCGTATGCTCGCCTTCTGCCAGATCTGAGGTGCTGACGGTTACCGATGTCTGGTCTGTGGTTCTCGCGGCGTTGCTGTCAATGTTCCAGCTGTAAGTCGCCGCATTGGGGATTTGTGTCCATGATACCGTGACATTGTCGCCACTGACGGCAGCCGACACCTCCGGAGTCGCAAGAGCCACTGCATCGGCAGGGCCGTTCTGTTCCTGGCATGAGAGTGCTACGGCAACAGCCGCAGACACAGCAAAGAGACGCAGATAAAAATAGTTCATTTTAAAATATTGCAATGTAAATTCTTAAATTAATTATACTTAATCCTCGTATGCGTAATTGACAAGGGTGTTGATCGGAATGTTGACAGCATTGTCCACAACCGCACCGAAATCCCCGTAGAGGACATCCGTAACACTACCGGTGTAAGTTCCATTGTAGGTTGTGTAGACAACTACGTGCAGGTTGTCGGTATTCTCAACTGAAGACGGAACGGGCACTTTCAGCTGGGTCACGTAAGTACCGTTGGCCTCCAGCGAGACGTTGTCCCCCATAAGATTGTCGGTCATCTCTATACGAATCACGTTGTCGTGAACATAATCCTCGCTGCCTCCCTTCTGGTAGTACACCAGGCCGTCCTCAAGCAGGAAGGCGTGCAGCGCGTACAGACCCGCCTCCTTCGAGGCTATGCTGATGTCCGCATAGACAGTGTCATTCTCCAACCGGGTCACTCCACCGATAACAGTATTGGAAGGCAACTCACGGACAGCCTCCTCGGCCAATCCGCTAAACTCATCAGTCATAATGGTCGGATTGGTGTTGTTGGCTATTTCTCCGTAATAGTTGACAAATCCCCTCGGATAGTTGTTTACTCCAAACAAGGCAATGAAGGCATTGCAGTTAGAGTACGCAAGAGCCGTGTTTCCGTTTAAAGCGAAAGTGTGCATATTCATGGGAACGATATGATCGGGCACATTTTCCCCAGCTACCTCAAGAGCATGGTTCATACCAGGACAGTTCACGCACCCCGTACTTGTGAAACGGATAGCAAGGGAGCGTCGCACGAAAGTGCGGCTGTAATCAGCGACAAGCGAGCCGATCTGCTCCACGGTAATGGTCGCGGTAGTCACGCCGTCCTCACCCGTAAGGGTGATGTGGCCTTCCCTGAGCTCCCCGTCATTAGCCTGTATGGACAGGCTGACAACGGAGGTCATGTACTTGGAGTAAGTATGGTTGTCCTCCAGAAGCGTGGAATCATACTGGATACCGGTGACTGTCATCCAGTCCACGTCCGGCACGGCCTCATACCTCACATTTCCCTCCACGGGGAAGGCAAAAGTCTGCCCGGTAGACGGAACCGTGTAGCTGTCAGGCGATATGCTGAAACCGGGGGTGCCGTCCTGGAATACGTAGTACAGGGTCTCGGTGCCGTTGACTGTCACGGCGAAATTTCCGGCCCTTTCCTTTAGTCCGGAATTTGTTCCCAGAATGGAGATAGTCAGATTGGCCGTCCCCGCGCTGCCTCTCATCGGTGTCACTACAAACCATGACGCCCGGTTCTCCAGAGTCCAGTCGGAGTCAAACTCGAGCGAGGTCTGAACTGTTGTCACCTCGTTCGGAACTGAAATGGAATTGCCTATGATGGCATCAGGCCCGTCCTCTCCCGGTTTGCAGGAGAGGATGAAAGCCATACCAAGAACTATAAATAATATTTTTGAGAATTTCATACTACAATATATGGTTGATTATTGCAACTGACCAGTATATGAGCCAGTAAATCTATGTCCCACATCGTCCTTCAAGTTGAAGGAGACTGTTCGAGTTCCGTTCGCCTCATCAGTGGAAACCGTTACTGTACCGCTCGCGGCCGGAGCATTGATACGTTCTGAACTCGAAGCACCGGGTTCCTTTATTATAAGATACGTTCCTTGTGCGTAGTCAATAAAAGTGCCAGACGCTAATTTATCACCTACGTTATAGGTTCCGTCAGGGAGAACTCCGTTATTGTTATCAATGAAGAACGTAGCACGGAACTCATTACCTTTTTTGAAACCAGCATTATCTCCCTTTTCTGCTATGTTTATTCTCATCTCCGGATCGTTAGCCCAGGTTGAAAGCGTGAAAGTCGTCCCGAATTCAGTAGTATTGAATGCGACATCGAGGATATCTTCGGTCATGTTAGAGCCAATGGTGGAAGAAGGCACAGTGATATTTCCCGCATATGAGCCGGAGAGAGTGTAGTACTCGTTGATGACGAAGTCGAAGGTAATGTTGTCAGCGGCTATCTCCATGGAACCGTCTACCACGGCACCCAGATTGGAGTCATCTATTTTCACGAAGGTGTTAGAACCAATGCCCACGTTGAGATCACCTTCTAAAACGCTGAAAGCATCGGTGCCGGTAAACACTACGTTGTAAGTCCCTGTCTCCGGGCTTCCGTCTACAACGTTGGCGTAGAACAAGACTGTCAACTCGGCTCCCTCTTCGGTTGTAAAAACTGTGACGAACTTTTTCGCCTCATTGTCGTCTCCAGAGATGCCATCAATCCTGACGGAGGTGAATGTGAGCACGGTATCCTCGTCTATCTGATAATCGTACAGCGTGGTGAAGAATTCGGACTGGACCTCACTGTATGCCGTCCCGTTCTGGGCGGCCACGGCGAGAGTATACTCAGTGTTGGGAATCTGGCCTTCCACCGTCACTTCGTCCTGGTTCAGGTCAACCTGAATACCGTTCTGCATAATCTCTTCAGCATGAGGTATGGCCTCGCTTCTGCCGACTACCACATAGGCGATAGCCTCAGCATCCTCATGGGTGTATGTGAAAGTGAGACCGTCTCTCTTTGGTCTTACACTTTCGACGGCTACAGTAGGGGCAATCACCTCGCCGCCGCCCTCTGTCAGGGTTGTGACCTCAAGCGTAGCCACGCTGCTGTAGAGGTCGCCATTGGCGGCTGCCGCAGCCAGGACATACGATGTCTCAGGCGTGAGACCGTCAGCGGTATAGGTAGCAGTCTCCGTTCCGGCCGAATGCCCGGAAGCCAGTATCTCCTCAGCAGTGGGGACAGTCTCTCCGGCCTCCACGATCTGCCATGCCACGCTCTCGGCATTGGCAGGAGCCAGAGAGAAGTCGATGGAGGTTGTCTTTGCCTCACCGACGAGGGATATCGAGACAGTAGGCTCTACCGGTGTGTCGGGAGTTTCCGGTTCCTTCTCCTCGCAGGAGAATAGCGACAGGCATGCAAGACCTGCCATAATTGCTGGTATATAATAAGTCTTCATGGTTGAATATTTTTAGTATCAGATTACTTTTATCCATTTATGTACATATAGTTCTCGATGAGGCCGGTGAAGGACAGTCCATAGCTACGGCCGTCATTGCATGTCACCTCGGCGTCTAACCGAATCTTGTTGTCACCGAGGTCGGTGATGATGACAGTACCGTCGGTGATTTCATAGCGTGGCGTATATCCATAGGTACCGCTGTAGATGCCGTAGAATGAAGGAGCACAGAATGTCCCCGGCTCCTCGGTGCCCATGGGGTCGTATGTGTAGGTACCTGCGGGCAGGGTGACAAGTCTTTTGTAAGTCTTGCCGTTAGACTCGAATTCCTCAGTAATGGGCTCCTCGCTTGAGAAGAAGTTGATATTGAGTCCCTCGGAGCCTTCCACCCAAAGTCCAGTCGTGGATACCCATGTATAATAGGACTTATCGGACGTGTAATACTCACCCGTGCATGACTTGACATCGATGAACACATCCGTGTTCTGGCCGTCCTGATGCACGAAGGCTGTGTCGAGCAGGAATCCGGTACTGTAGTCATATCTGATGACGACAGTATCCGTGCGTTCACGCGACGGGTTGGCCTCTACGCCGAATGAAATGGTGTTGCCAGCAGGGTCATCCCCCAGATAAGTAATCCAGTGACCTTCCGGAAAACTTATAAAGAAGCTTCCCTCCGGACGGTTGACGAACTGATAGGTCAAAGAGATAGTGTCACCACTCTGAGGGACGTCGAAGTAATCGGTGTTCAGCTGGAATGCGGAGTCTCCGTTGCCATTGCCGTTGCCTCCGCCTGTCTGCTGTTCACAAGCAGCCGCCAGTATCATGACTGCAGCCGCTGAAAATAGAATAAACTTGCTCTTCATCTTGATTGATTTAATAGTACGTTTAAAACGGTGCAAATTTAATGCAAAAAATTCAGATTGTGACAACTCTATGACAAAAAACGCACGGCAAAATAAACGTACGTTTAAATTGCTGTTCCATCCAGAGATACACAGCAACTGGATAATTGCATGACCTACATGTAGGTAACTGCGCTGTCAGTGACTGAATGTCAGTCCCGGCGCATGTACAGAGACAGTCTTCTGGCCTGCATTCCGGACAGTATGCCGTTCTCGACTATGGCCTGCAATGAGAAAACGCTGTCATGGACAGTGCGGCGGAAGCGGTCTATGCCTTTTGCGGCATACGGGCCTATATAAGGGTGTGACGCCATGGAGTCAACGGACATGGTGCGCAGGTCCAGCCTCCGGACGGATGCCGGCTCTATAAACACATAATCGTAAAGACGGTTGAGACGTGCAGTGTCGAATCCGCGGATATCCAGCAACTGACTGACGTCCGCGTAACTCCCGAGGCGCTCGCGGTAACTCAATATCTGCTTTGCGTACCACGGTCCTATTCCAGGCAGCGCATCCAGAGCCGCGCTGTCGGCGGAGTTAAGTTCCACCATATCCCATTTCCATCCGTCGTAATCGTATTCATACCGCCGGCTCTCTGTCCCAGTTGCGGACACATCTCCGACAGATGCCGCGGCTCCGGTTCCAGCAGCATCCGCAGGTCCGTCTTGCGGCACTTTGTTCTTATCCACGGAACCTGTGCTTCCGTACTGTCCCGTAGCTGCCACTGCATTCCGGCCGCCGGGCTCAGCACCTTGCCGCTCATTAACAGACGGATAACGGACGATGCCGGCAGTGTCGGATGAAGGCGGCCTGCCCTGGGTGGAAACTGTCCCTGATGCTGTGCCTGTCTCGGCACGCCTGCTATTAATAATAAGGTGTCTGGTGAAAAATACAGCCTGGGCCGTCAGAATCAGGAACACCAGGATGATGACTCCGTTGGAGAAAAGACGCTCAGTCCTCCCTTTCCTCTTTTTCTCTTCTTCCCACATATGCTTTCCCTTCTACTGTTAGTACTATCTCCCCTTTGGGCGGGTTGTCCGTGAACCACGAGGCCAGCTCTGAGAGCGTCCCCCTGCGGGTCTCCTCGTGGACCTTGCTGATCTCGCGGGAGACCGACGCCCTGCGCTCCGGCCCGAAATACCCGCACATCTGCGACAGGGTCCTGGCCAGCCGGTAGGGCGACTCGTAGAATATCATGGTGCGGCCTTCGGAGGCGAGTTCTGTCAGACGGGTCTGACGGCCCTTCTTTACCGGCAGGAAACCCTCGAACGAGAACCTGTCGGCCGGTAGTCCCGAGTCTATAAGAGCCGGTACGAAGGCCGTGGCTCCGGGCAGAGTAATGACATCTATACCTTCTTCAGCGCATGCACGGGCCAGCATGAATCCAGGATCGGAAATGCCCGGGGTACCGGCGTCCGACACCAATGCTATGTCCATACCTGAGAGGAGCTTTTCGCAGACTGGGCGGACACGGGCGTGCTCGTTGAACTTGTGGTGCGCCTCCGTAGGCTTTGATATCCCGTAATGCTTCAGAAGCACGGATGTGGTCCTGGTGTCCTCGGCCAGGATGAGGTCCACCTGTTTCAGAACCGCGATGGCTCTGAAAGTCATGTCTTCCAGATTGCCCACAGGAGTGGGTACGATATAAAGATTGCCGGCCATGACGGTAAAATGGTATAAAATGTTAATTTTGCACTCCGGATGCCGGGACGACTGCATCCGCAAAGGACAAAAGTAAGAAAATGTTTTCAGAATACGCAAAAAAACCGGGATGGATAGAAGTAATCTGCGGCTCGATGTTCTCGGGCAAGACCGAGGAGCTTATACGCCGTCTGAAGCGGGCCAAGTTCGCCAATCAGCGGGTAGAGATATTCAAGCCCGGCATAGATACCAGATACTCAGTGCAGGAAGTAGTCTCACACGATGCCACTGCCATACTTTCCACACCGGTGGAGTCTTCGGCCAGTATCCTGCTGCTCTCCGGAGACGTGGACGTGGTGGGCATAGATGAGGCCCAGTTCTTCGATGACGGCATAGTGGACGTGTGCCGCCAGCTTGCATCCTCGGGCATAAGAGTCATAGCCGCCGGCCTGGACATGGACTACCAGGGAAAACCGTTCGGCCCCATGCCGGCTCTTATGGCCGTGGCCGAATACGTGGACAAGGTACATGCCATCTGCGTGCGCTGCGGCGACCCCGCCCTGTACTCGCACCGCCTGTCCTCCAGCGACCGCCTGGTGGAGCTCGGGGAGAAGGATATCTACGAGCCTCTCTGCCGCCATTGCTTCAATAAATGCATGGAGAATTCTGATTAACCCTATGCTAATTCCGAATTTTCATTATTTTTGCATTCGTGACTATTCTTACATTTGAATGGAAATTTTTATAATTCTACTTCTTATTCTACTCAACGGCCTCTTCTCCATGAGTGAGGTTGCTCTGATAAGCGCAAGAAAATCAAGTCTTACAGCCGATGCCAAAAGGGGCAGCCGCTCCGCCAAAAATGTTCTCAATCTTACTGAAAGACCCAATAAGTTCCTGTCTACAGTGCAGATAGGGATAACTCTCATCGGTATTCTCACCGGTATCTATTCGGGAGCCTCGATAGCGGACAAGTTCTCCGACATACTCGAGGGCTGGGGGCTGGCGGAAAGTGTGGCCCAGCCTCTTGCGCAGGTATCCATAGTTATCATCGTGACATATCTGACCATTGTTCTCGGCGAGCTGGTTCCCAAACGTCTTGGCATGGGCTCCCCGGAGAGTATCGCCAAGGTAATGTCCGGACCTATGCTGGTACTCTCGTGGATAGCCACCCCTTTCGTGTGGATACTGGACAAGAGCACATCCCTGTTCGTCAAGGCTTTTCATGTGGAGGAGAAAGAAGCCAAGGTGACTGAGGAGGAGATCAAGTCGATGGTGGCCGAGGGCAAGGAGGACGGTGAGGTCCAGGATGTGGAGCAGGATATAGTGGAAAGAGTATTCTCTTTAGGCGACAGAAAGATAGAGTCCATCATGACCAGCCGCAACGAGATAGTGTGGATAGACAAGGAGATGACACGGGAGGAAATCAATACTACTGTGCAGGAGAACCTCTTCGAGGTCTATCCCGTGGGAGACGGCAGTCTCGATGAGATAGTCGGGGTTGTCTACCTGAAAGACCTCTTCGGCAAGCTGGACAACGAGAAGTTCTCTATAGATGACATCATACGCCCCGTGCAGTATTTCCACGAGTACACGGACGTATACAAGGTACTGGAGCAGATGAAGAAGGCCCATGTTACATATGGACTGGTCTGCGACGAGTTCGGTGTATGTCAGGGTATCGTGACCTACAAGGACATACTGGAAGGCCTGGTCGGCTCCATAGATGACGAGGAGGACGAGCCGGATATCATCGAGCGCCAGAACGGAGGCGGCTGGCTGGTGGACGGCCAGTGCCCGTTCTACGACTTCCTGGCCCATTTTGACATGGAGGAGCTGGCATCGGAAAACGATTACAATACTGTCGGTGGCCTGATTCTTGAATTACTTGAGCACATACCCAAGTCCGGGGAGTATGTGGAGTGGAACGGCTTCCGCCTTGAGGTTGTGGACATGGACGGGGCGAGAATAGACAAAGTGCTTGTCAACAGAACGGTCTCTGAGCCCGAAGATGTTAAGGACGATAAAGAAAAATAGAACAAGTATGGGATATACAGCATTTTTACTTTCCATGATGTCCGCCGCTGTCATGATAACAGCCGGCGGATATTCTGTATCTGCACAGGACTACGATAAGTCCGGGTACTGCCCCATCACCAAGGGGATGACCCTGGAGTATGCCAATTATGACGCGGACGGACATAAGACCGGGTCTTATGTAATGACTGTCAAGGCCGTATCGGGCACTTTGGAGAAGGGGACCGTGACTTTTGACCAGTATTTTTACGATGAGGACGGCCGACCGCTTTTCGATGACAACGGCGGCAATCTTCCGATGGAGGTCACGGTCGGAGGCCCCGACGGCACTGTCTCGCGCATGAGCGACGTGGGGAAAGTAATGAAGGTGCAGGACATCATGTCCAAAGGAGATGCCAGCAGTGTGCCCTCGGGCCTGAAGGCCGGAATGACTATCCCTGATGGAAAGATAAAGGTCCAGATAGGCATGGTCTCCGCCAACATCCTTACTCAGAGCCGTCAGGTGGTGGAGCAGAAGAGCATCACCGTGCCGGCAGGAACATTCGACTGCTTCCTGCTCAAGGAGAATCAGGTGACAAAACAGCCCATAGGCTCCAGAACAGAGCGGATAGAGACATGGTATGCTCCTGGCATCGGCTGTGTCAAGCAGGCAGTCTACGACAAGAAAGGACGTCTGGACCATACCCAGGAGCTGGTATCCCTCCAATTTGAATAATTTTCCTGAAAAATATGAATACTATTGCCTGTAGGGACATCGTGAAAGTGTTCGGGACTTATACGGCCCTGAACCATGTCTCCATAGAAGTTCCGAAAGGAACTATCTTCGGTCTGCTCGGGCCCAACGGGGCAGGCAAGACCACTCTAATCAGAATCATCAACCAGATTACAGTGCCTAATTCCGGCATTGTGCTCTTCAATGACAACCCGGTAGTCCCCGATGATGTCTACCGCATCGGCTATCTTCCCGAGGAGCGCGGTCTCTATAAGAAGATGAAAGTCGGGGAGCAGGCCATGTATCTGGCCCGTCTAAAGGGACTTAGCCGTCAGCAGGCCATGACAGAACTGAAGAAGTGGTTCGTGAAGTTCGGCATCGAGAGCTGGTGGAACAAGAAAGTGGAGGAGCTGTCCAAGGGAATGGCCCAGAAAGTGCAGTTCATCACCACTGTTCTACACAGGCCGGAGCTGCTGATCCTGGACGAGCCGTTCTCAGGATTCGACCCGGTGAACGTGCAGCTTATCCGCAATGAGATCCTGCGTATGAAAGACGAGGGCACGACCATTATCCTCTCCACTCACAATATGGCGTCCGTAGAGGAGCTTTGCGACAATATCGCCCTCATCAACAAGTCCAATCTCGTGGTCACCGGAGGTGTGGAGCAGATCCGCCGCGACCACGGCAAGAGCCAGGTGGAAGTGCTTTACCGACCCTCCGGCGCATCAGTGGAGATGTCTGACCGGCAGGTTCTCAAGCTCGTCTCGGACGGAGCGCACAAGGATATCCGCAGGGCCGTATACGACGTGCCCAAAGGAACGCCTTCGGCTCAGATACTCTCGGAACTGGCCGGCAGCGGCATTGACGTGGTGTCCTACCGCGAGCTGATACCGAGCATGAACGATATATTCATCCAATTAGTAAAAGGGGAGGGCAAGTAATATGGACTTCAAGAAGATAAAACTCGTACTCGGACGTGAATTCTCCATCCGCGTCAAGAAGAAATCATTTATAATCACGACCATCGTCACCCCCATACTTTTCGCGGCCCTGATGATAGTGCCATCGCTCATAATGATGGCCGACCTGGACAAGGATGTCAACAGGGTGATGGTGCTGGACGACTCAGGTGTTGTGGCCCAGGCACTGGAAAGCGGCGCGGAGATAGAGTATGTCATACCCGAGAACATAGACCTGGAGTTCGCCAAGAATCATCTGGACAGCCTGGGTGTATATGCCGTGATGTATGTCTCGCCTCTGGACACCGCCAACAACGTGACTGTGGATGCATACGCGGTCAAGCAGATCAACGCGAAAGTGAGCGACGCTATAAAGGCCGATGTCAACGATGTCATAGAGCGCTACAAGCTCCAGCAGTACAATATCGAGAATTACGACCGGATACAGGCGGATCTCAATCACGAGGTGGACCTGAACACCTACATAGTCGGTGAGGACGGTCAGGAGCGGGAGTCCATACTCGGAATCAGCATGGCCATCTCCTTCATCATGGGCTTCGTCATCTACATATTCGTCACGATGTTCGGCAACATGGTCATGACCAGCGTCATCAACGAGAAGTCCAACAAGATAGTGGAGGTCATCGTCTCCTCCGTCAAGCCTTTCGACCTGATGATAGGCAAGATTCTCGGCGTGGCCAGCGTGGCCCTTACCCAGTTCTTCATCTGGGTGGTCCTGACCCTGGCCATCGTATTCGGCTTCCAGCTTGCCATGGGACCGGAACTGATGAGCGATCCCGAGGCCATGGAGCAGATGACCCAGATGGCCGGCATGGACTCTGAGCAGATGGCACAGATAGCCTCCGCTTCCGACAGCGAGACCGCACAGGTGTTCACGGCCCTCAAGGAGGTCAACTTCGGCCTCATCATCGGCTGCTTCCTGATATATTTCGTCCTCGGCTATCTTTTGTATGCCTCCCTTTTCGCCGCCATCGGCTCAGCCGTGGACAACGAGGCCGACACCCAGCAGCTGGTACTGCCCGTGACCATTCCTCTTATTATCGGACTGCTGCTTATGCTTCAGACATTCCAGAATCCAGACGGTCAGCTGGCCTTCTGGGGCTCTATTATTCCATTCACCTCTCCGATGGTGATGCTGGCACGTGTGCCCTTCGAGGGCTGCGTGCAGACATGGGAGCTGCTGCTGTCCATCGGCCTGCTGCTGGTGACTTTCCTGATTGCCGTGTATTTTTCCGGCAAGATATACCGTATCGGCATCCTGATGCACGGTACAAAGTACTCCTGGAAGGACATCTGGAAATGGCTTAAATATTAGTCTTGGTGTATTTTACCCACTCTGACACGCCTCTGGACTGATATGGCTTTTGACCTTTTAATTTGAAGATAAGATATGCGTAAGTGCTTATTAATGACTTTGATTGCGGTATTTACCTGGCAGATGCTGGGTGCTCAGGACTTTGAGTACAGCTGGCAGCGGGTCAGGATGGACTCGCGGTATGAGAGCGATACCGTCTATGGCGTGGACAGCATAGTCGCCGCACATCAGGAGCAGATAGCTCCGCTGATGGAAGTCGTGATATATTCTACCGGAGAGATAGAGGAGAGAAGGCCCGAGAGCGCTCTGTCCAATCTGGCCGCCGACATGCTGCTGTATGCGGCCGCAGACCGTCTGGACAACGGCCTGCCGTCGATGTCACTTACCAATTTCGGAGGAATAAGGTGCAACTTCCCAAAGGGTGCGGTCAGAGTGTACGACATCTACTCCACGTTCCCGTTTGACAATACTGTCGTGGTGGCGGTGATGAAGGGGGAGGATATACGCAACATTCTGGAGCGTTTCGCTTCCGGTAAGTTCGAAGCTTTAGGCGGGGTGGAGATAGTAGTGCGTGACGGAGAACTGGAGAAATGCCTGATAGGCGGCCGGCCGTTGGAGGATGACGCTCTGTACAATCT
The DNA here is from genome assembly GCA_949297365.1 of uncultured Bacteroidales bacterium. Taxonomy (GTDB): domain Bacteria; phylum Bacteroidota; class Bacteroidia; order Bacteroidales; family UBA932; genus Coprenecus. The sequence goes on from CASFSL010000030.1 coordinate 34,257, forward strand.
GGTGACCATCGATTTTCTGCTGGACGGGGGAGACCGTTTCGATATCGGAGACGACGCCGTGTCCATAGACCGTACTGGCATCGTACTGCGGGATGCCGCCGTACGGTATCTGCGTGACCTTTCCGAGTCAGGCATAGTCCTGGAGAACAAGGGTGACGGACGTGTAACCATAGAAAAGGACTGACATTATGAAGATAAGAAGCAAATCCATATCGGCGGCGTTCGTGCTGCTTCTGCTTGTCTCCGTTCCCGCCCTTACGGCTCAGGATCTGGTGATAGTCCATACCAATGACACCCATTCCCAGATAGAGGAGATACGAGTCGGCCGTGGTGCGGGTGCAGGAGGCGTACACCGCCGCGCCGAGTATTTTCACCAGGTGATATCGCAGTATGGCCGGGACCGCGTCCTGCTGCTTGATGCCGGAGACTACAACCAGGGCACACCGTATTTTACGGTCTTCAAGGGAGACCTGGAGATGGAACTGATGAATGCCCTCGGATACGAGGTGGTGGCCATCGGCAACCATGAGTTTGACAACGGAGTGGAGGAACTTGCCCGCCGTCTGTCCGGCGCGGACTTCCAGACCGTATGCGCCAACTACGATTTCTCGGGCACGGCCCTGGCTCCGTATGTGAAGCCCTATACCATAGTGTACAAGGCCGGCAGGAAAATCGGTATAATCGGCCTGCTGGCCAATATAAAGTCGTTGGTGGCCAAGCAGAACCGGGAGGGACTCGTCTACATCGACCCGTATGAGGCCGCTCAGAAGTGGGCGGACTACCTTAAGAACGAGGAGCACTGCGACCTGGTAATCGCCCTGTCACATCTGGGTTATTCGGGCTATCCCAATCAGCGCACGGACATCAACCTGGCCAGGAACACCCGCAACATAGACGTCATCATCGGCGGCCACAGTCACACATTCCTGAAATCCGAGAAGATCTACCCCAATCTAGACGGTGAGGACGTGATCATCGTCCAGGCCGGAGCTCAGGGCGAATACGTCGGCCGCCTCGACATCACATTCGACTAACCCCTCCACCCTCCTCACATCCCCTACCTCCCCCCACAGAAAGACTCACAGTCTCCCCCTCCGGGGAAAGTGCCGGACTTTCCGGCGAAAACGGTTCACTTTCCCCCGCGTGAGCGTGGTGAAAATCCGGCAACGAGAAAAGACTAGCCGCCCTCGGCTCTAGAGGGAGGGGCCCGCCGCAAAGCGGTGGGAGGGCCTGGTCTTTTCGACTGCTGGATTTTCATTAAAATGGGCGCAGGTGTACCGGTGTGGCTGGATTTCGGTTCACCTGCGGTGTGCCTGTGGCGTGTGTTAATACCAGACAGGGATAGGGCGTGTCCAGGGATCAGGAGGTTACGCTGCCAGTAGGCATAGTGTATGTACACGGCAGCAGATAGGAGGGCAGATACGCCTGAGCCGGAAGACCTGACTAGGCGTAGTGTATGTCCACGACCTTGCCGATGGCCTTGAGACTGGACGCAAGACGCTCAATCAGTTTAAGCTTCAGTGTGGTGTCTATGGGCAGCCCCTCATGGGCCTTGTTGACACCCTGGCCTACGAAGAAGGTGATGTGGGTGGCATTCTCAAGCAGCATCTGAGCCAGGAGCGAGGCTCCGTCCTGCTTTGTGAACATCTTGGGGGTCAAGTCATTGGGCGAAATGTACTTTTCAGTAAGCTCCAACAGGCGGCGCAGTGTTATCACTCCCTCGGTCGTCAGGTCTATCCCGTCGATGTGACCGATGGGCGGAACTTCCTTGTCAGGAAAGTCCAGGCTCGTCGTGACCTTCTTGCCCAGGTAGCGGGCCACAATCTGGGAGCTGGTGCCTCCGCAGACCACTTTCTTGCTGTCGCCCTCCATGAACTTGGCCACGTAGTAGTCGTCGTTCTCCTTGTTGACCGGCGGGCCCACCATCAGGTTGACGTGCAGGGCCTCGCGCATCTTCAGGGCAGCCACTGTGGTATCGTCGCCCGGCTTATCCATGTACAGGTCGTTGCAGGCGGCGGCCAGGAGCCAGGCCACGCAGCGGGCCGACATCTCAGGCTTGATATTGCGGTCCATATGCTCCATGATGTCCTTGCGGTCCCAGCCGAAATTGAGCACACGGCCTATGCCGGCGTGTATCGTACCGTCGGACATGACCATCACGATGTCCCCGTCGCACAGATTGAGTTCCGAATGATACACCTTCTTGCCCAGTACATCGACAGGCTTGCGGTCAAAGTCCACACAGTGTCCTTCGTGATAATAGACCGCCTGCGGATTGTCGAATTCGAAAAGGTATCCCCTGCCGAAAGCGTCCACGTGTATGACCGAGAAGGTGGAATAGGCCACCCCGCGCACCTTGCACACCGGCAGGGTCTGGATCATGGTCTCGATACAGTCCTCGATGGGGATGTTGTTGGAGACCATAGTACAAAGAATCTTCGAGGAAAGCGTGGAGAGGATGTTGGCCTTCACCCCACTGCCCAACCCATCGGCCAGCACCAGGGTCGTATAGCCGTCCACAGTGACGCTCTCCACCTTGTCTCCGCAGAGCTCTTCCCCGAACTTGTTCAGGGACACATAGCCGTACTCTATAAACAACTCTTTCATAGGCAGCGGATTATGACTTTTCTGAGCGTTCCCTCTCCTCTTCCTCCTGCATCAGGGTCTTCTTCAACTTCAGCAAGGCGACCTTCGTCTCGGCCGTGGTCTCGCCCAGAAGCGAGGCTATCTCCTGCGCCACCCTCATCTGCTTCTTGATCACATCGTCGGTGGTCGCCAGGGTCTTCATGCGCATCTTGCCGAGCCTCTCGCTGTAGTGAACCTCGTCGGTGATGTCCTTGAGGATGCCGAACAGGGCGTGATTGCCTTTAAGGATGCTGATGGACATCTCCAGATGCCGTTTGGTCTCGGCGACATATACTTTCTTGCGTACATACTGACGGCCAGAGTTCTGTGCGATGAGGAACTCCGTCGGATTGAAGAAGTCTATGGCCGGCAATCCCTTCAGATTGACAGCGGTAATACCCAGCAGTTCCTTGGCCTTGCTGTTGATATCCACCACATTCATCTCGCTGTCCAGAACCACGATGCCCTCCGGACTGTTGTGGATAATCTCATAGGACATGGACTCCGCCCTCTCGCGCATATAGGGCAGACAGATGTCAATGTCGGCATAGCCGTTGAACACAGCCCATGCCTTCTCCCGGCAGGTAGGATAACCGCACGAACCGCAGTTGAGCTCATCCTCCAGCTTGAACTTGCCGGTACGGTGCAGTATCTCCTCTATCTGTTCCTGCGTAGGAGTCTTGCTCTTGCCCTCTATCCTGGGATATACCGCAGAAATATCGACATCACAAGTCCTGTCCCCGGCCTGCTCACGCGGCAGTGCGGCACATTCTTCCCTGACATATCTCTTCACCTCTACTGCCGCCCGGACCTCCTCTCCGTCATCCACCATGCTGCAGGGTCCGCTCACACAGGCATTCTCGCACATATTCATCTCGAAGAACACCCCGGACACCTTGTCGATGTTCTCAAGAGTATTCACGCAGTTCTGCGGCCCGTCCACCGCGACGTAATCGTAACCAGACGGACGGCTCTCGAACGAATGGATGATACCGCGGCGTATCGGGTAGGACTTGCTCCTGTTGGCGACTCCGTCTCCCGTAATACCGGTGCATGAGAATGACTCGAACTCATCCACCGCATCCGGCAGGGGAAATGTGATGCCCCGTTCTATCATGAAACGCCGCAGGTCCTCGAACGTCAGCACTCCGCTGACCAGACCGCTCTCCCGTGCCTCCCGCTTCTTGGCGATACAAGGCCCTATAAAGACCACCTTGCATCCGGGGAAACGCTGTCGGAGCATCTTCGCATGGGCTATCATGGGAGAATCTACCGGAGCCAGGTATTTCAGGGCATTGGGGTGATACTCCTGTATAAGACGGCACAAAGCCGGACAGGCGGAGGTAATGAAGTTGGGGAAATCCCCTGAAGCCATACACCTGGCATACTCCTTAGTCACCGCGTTTGCACCCACTGCAGTCTCCTCCGCATACGCGAAACCCAGTTTGTAGAGCACTGTCTCCATCTGCGCGAAATTCTTCAGACGGAAAGACGATATAAACGACGGGGCGACGCTCGCAACGACCTTGTCATTATCCAGGAGCAGACTGTCCACCTCATCCTTCTCGCTGTGGACTATCTTGGCATTCTGCGGACATACCACCGTGCAGCGGCCGCAGAGGATACACCGTTCCTTGATGATCTGCGCCTGGTGATCCTTGACTTCGATCGCCTTCACCGGACACTCCCTGAGGCATTTATAACAGTCCTTGCAACGGGCTTTCTTGAACTCGAGGTATTCTTTCATAAGTCTGGTATTATATTGTCTTTTATTGTTCTGGTGCCGGCAGGCCCAGCTTAGGATAGACTTCACTGAGGAACTTCTGCTCCACATTGTCCTTATTGACTCCCCGGACAAACACGTCCTCGGAGCCGTCCAGGGACTCCTCCGCCCTCATCACCACTCCGTCCGCACACTGTCCGAAACAGAAACTGGCCTGAAGCTCCACCAGCTCCTCCACATCGTATTTGCGCAGCATCTCCCTCATACCCTGGACTACATCGTAGGAGCCTTTCAGGTGGCACGAGCTGCCTATGCATATCTTCACTATCATCGCATCGCCTCCACTTCATCAGCCGTTATGGGCAGGTACTTGCCCAGACGGCGGTTGCCGTTGTCCAGTATCAGGTAATCCCGCTCGATCCTGAAGCCGCCGAAATCCCGGAACTTCTCTATCTCGTCATAGTTGAGGAAGTCCTTGAACTTGCCGGAGCTCTTCCACAAGTCAATCAGTTCGGGGATAAAATATACTCCCGGCTCAATGGTCAGCACATAACCGGGCTCCAGCTCCCTGGCCAGACGCAGGGACTTAAGGCCGAACTTGGTGCTGCGGGGACGGCCGTCGTATCCCACCCAGGCCTCTCCGAGAGCTTCCATATCGTGTACGTCCAGACCGAGCATATGTCCGAGGCCGTTGGGAAAGAACAGGGCATGGGCCCCTTCCTGCACCGCCTCATGGACATTGCCTTTCATCAGTCCTATGCTCTTAAGATCCTCCGCCAGCACTTCCGACGCCCTCATGTGTACATCGACAAAAGGTACTCCGGGCCTGAGGGCCTCCACCGCGGCAGTATGGGCGTGAAGCACTATGTCGTATATCATCCTCTGGCGGTCGGTGAAACGCTTGCCCACAGGAGCGGTGGCGGATATGTCACCTGCATAGTGCATCCTGTTCTCGGCTCCGGCATTGAGCAGGAAAAGGTCTCCCTCCTGCATGATATTGCCGTACCAGTGATTGTTCAGTATCTGTCCATCCACCGTAGCGATGACGGGGAACGCCATACCGCGGCCCTTTCTGAGCGCGATGCCGGTTACGACGGAGACCACCTCCGCCTCGGACATACCCGGATGAATCATGCTTATCATGGCGAGGTTCATGTCAGAGGAGATATTGACGGCATCCTCTATCTGCATCACCTCCTCCGGTGACTTATGGCTTCTGAGATTTATCACCGCCTTGACAAACGGTATGGAGACGCTTTCGTCGAACGCCCTTCCCGGCAGTCCGGTCAGGTTGAACATCTTCACATAGTGCCGTCCTCTGTAAGGAGGCAGGAAATGCACCATACGGCCCTTGCCCTCCGCCTTCATGAGCAGGGACCTGAGCTCGTCCATGGAGCCTGTATGCTCTACTCCCGCCTTGGAGCACAGCTCCTTTACGGGCAGGCTTCCCTTCCAGACTATATTGTCTATGGTGAGTTCGTCCGTATACACGGACACCTTGCCGTCCTCCATGTCTATCAGTGCGGCAAGGCCGGGGAAATCAAGACCGAAGAAATACAGGAACGTAGAATCCTGACGGAAAGGATAGGGGTTGTCGGCATAGTTCATGCCGGACTCGTCATTGCCCAGAAAGAGCAGAAGTCCGGACTGACGGAGCTTTTTCATCTCTCCTATGAGAGCTGTTCTCCTGTCGATATAAGTCTCTTTTGCAAACATGGCTGAGGTTTTATCAGGTTTTGACTTCAAATTTAAAAAAATTATTCTCAAAGGCCAACAATTATTTATCACTTCCACACCGCGAGACTTATTATCTTTTATCTTTGTGCGCGCATATTAAACACCGTATAGATGAAACACATTATAGCTATCTCACTGTCCTGCTTACTCGCAGTCACATTCTCCGCCTCCGCTCAGGACGGCATGCTCACCCTTGAGGACATCTACAGAGACCACGTATATGCCGCCAAGGGCATCAGTGCATTCAGATGGGCCGATGACGGTCACTCATTCCTGACCCTGGAGACAGACTCGGTGACCGGAGGGCAGAATCTGGTCATCAACGACATCAGAACCGGAGAAAAGACCGTCGCCACAGCCGCGTCCGAGCTCATACCCGAGGGGAAGGACACGCCCCTGCGCATCGACGGATACAGCTGGTCCGACGACCGCTCCATGCTTCTGATATACACTGACGCCGAGCGCGTATGGAGAACCGCGAAAAGAGGCAACTACTGGCTCTACATACCGGCATCCGGAGAGCTGCGCCGTCTCGGACGTGACGACTTCGAGCCGTCATGGATGCAGTTCGCCAAGTTCTCTCCCGACGGGACAATGATCGCCTACGTATATAAGAACAACCTGTTCGTGGAAAGCCTCGCCGACGGCTCCGTGCGCCGGCTGACATCCGACGGAAGCGACGAGATCATCAACGGACAGTTCGACTGGGTCTACGAGGAGGAGCTCCACCAGCAGGACGGCTGGCGCTGGAGCCCTGACAGCCGGAGCATCGCCTACTGGCAGTTCGACACCAGAGGCACCGGCACATTCTACATGATAGACAACATCGACTCCATATACTCAACCGTCATTCCCCTGCCCTATCCCAAAGCCGGCACCGCCAACTCTGCCGCCCGCATCGGTGTAGTGGACGTAGACGGGGAGTCCGGCACCCGCTGGTTCGAATTTGAGGGCGACCCCAGAGAGCACTACCTGGCCCGCATGGAGTTCGTACCCGGCACCGGCAGACTGATGATCCAGAGACTCAACCGCGAGCAGAACACCGACATGGTCTACTACGGCGATATCCGCACCATGGAGCTAACGCCCGTGCTCACCGAGACTGACGAGGCCTTCCTGGACGTACACGACGACATAGTATGGCTTGAGGACGGCAAGTACTTCACCTGGACCAGTGAGCGGGACGGATGGAGACATCTGTACAGGATATCCGAAGACGGGAGCACAGCCACCCTCATCACCAAAGGAGACTTTGATGTAGTCAGTGTTGTCAGGATAGATCCGGAAAACGGCTGGGTATACTATATCGCCTCCCCGGACAGCCCGGTGGACAGGTATCTCTACCGCAGCCGCCTGAACGGCCGTGGCAAGACCGAGCGGATTACTCCAGCCGACGCGCCCGCGGGCCATCACGGCTACATGATATCCCCCGATGCCAAGTACGCCATGCACACCTTCAGCAACAGCGAGACCCCGACCGCTTATGAGATAGTCACACTTCCCGGGCACAAGACCGTCCGCACCCTGGAGGACAACCATGAGCTGGCTGACAGATTCGCCGCCGTCAATCCGGGCCCCAAGGAATTCTTCAAAGTGGACATAGGTGACATAGTACTGGACGGATGGATGATCAAGCCCGCTGATTTTGACTCCACTGCCACATATCCGGTCATCTTCTACATATACGGCGAGCCCTGGCAGTCTACAGTCCAGAACACATGGAGCGGAGGCGACCTGTGGAGCCGTTTCCTGGCTCAGGAAGGGTACATCGTCATGAGCATCGATCCGCGCGGTGTGGCCACACCCAGAGGCCGCGAGTGGCGCAAATGCGTACACGGCAAGGTAGGCATCATACCCCCGGCCGACCACGCCGCCGCAGTGACCAGACTGCTGCAGACATACAGTTTCATGGACCCGGCCCGTATCGGCATCTGGGGCTGGAGCGGCGGCGGCTCATCCACCGCGCACCTGATGTTCAAATATCCCGACATCTACTCTACGGGCATAGCCGTGGCCGGAGTCTACTCGCAGTACCTGTACGACACCATCTATCAGGAAAGATACATGGGCCTGCCCTCTGCCAATCCCCAGGGATTCCATGACGGCTCGCCCATCAACTTCGCATCCGGACTGAAAGGCGACCTGCTGCTGATACACGGCACAGGTGACGACAACGTCCACTACCAGAGCTGCGAGATGCTGGTCAACGAGCTCATCCGCCAGAACAAGATGTTCGACATGCTCTCCTACCCCATGCGCTCGCACAGCATCAACGAGAGGGAGAACACCACCTATCATCTCTATCAGTATATGTTCAGATACTGGGAGGAGCACCTGTAAAATCGCGTCATAACGGCAATCAATGATATGAATGATTTTTTCAAATATGTGGAATGTGCGGTGACAGTGTGCGACACTGAGTGCGTAATCGTATACCAGAACGAAAAGTCCGTGGCTGTCAATGGAGACATGCGCGGCAAGTGCATGCTGCCCTGCCACAACGACCGCTCCCACGGCATCATCGGCCGCATCCTCACGGAAGGTATAACCAACTCCTATACCATAAGTAAGAAAGGCCAGCGCAAGCTCATCCACCAGACCCCCTGGTACCAGGAGGCTCCCGACGGCTCCGGCAGAATCATAGCCGGCATCATCGAGCTGTCCATCGTCATCCCCGACCGGATGCCCCACTACGACCGCGGCTGAATCAGAAAATAATCCATATCTTTGTCGGTCAATACTCCAAGAGTGTTGTACGTATGAAAATATTTTCATACCTTTGCCCGCATTGAGAAATCAACGGACATATTGAAAGTGTTTTCGCACTGTCCTTCTAAGAGAATGTGGCAATTTTCAGACACGAGGACAACGGACAACACTCTTTCTTGTTTAGATACATCATCCTATTCACGGCAATATCCGTGCCCGTGAATCGTTGCATCTATACGAGTGTGGAGTATTGGGCTCGTCTCTCCGTGTCAGGTTAGCCACAACCTTCTTAGAGACAGACGGATCGGCTCCACACTTTCTTTTATTATAACCAAACTGCCTTCAGGAGCCGGCTGGCACACCTTAAGCGATGAAACTTACATCTGCCGTCAAGGCACTCATGCTCTTAATCCTGTCTTCTCCGTACATGACATCGGAGGCCGCTGCACGTGAACGCGGCGGCGCGTCAGACAAGCTTGTGCCGCAATGGGTCCACAAGCAGCCTGTCGCCCGGGACGCAGGTATAGAATATGTTCTGGTACCGTTGAGCACCAGCGGTTCCACAGTGCTGTCCGGCAACTCCCCCGCAGCCCTCAATGAACTGGTGCGCTATCTTCCCCGAGACTGGAACATCTCAAGCACGGAGAGCATGAGCAGCGTCATGCATTCCAGAGAGGGAGGCTCGGGCAGTCAGTTCGAGAGGGAAGACATAGTTACTGTGGACGTAGTGGCCCAGGGTTCTCCAGTGGAGCTGAGCTGCAAGCTGGTGGACAGTTATTGGGAACGCAAGGCTGACGGCACTGTACAGAACTACTGGCTGTACCAGGTGGCTTCGCCCGACTCACCGGCAAGATTCGAGGAGACTTCCGTGACTACCGCCTACGGCGCGCGGGGACTGTGGCGCTCGGCCATCATCCCCGGCTGGGGACAGTTCCACAAAGGCAGCTACCTGAAAGGTGGCCTGATTCTGGGCGGCTGCGCGGTAATGGCCGGAGGTATCGCGGCTGTGGAAAGCATCCGGCAAGACTACGTAAGAAGGGTCGGAGAGACCCACAATGCCGACCTGCGCCGGTCATACGCCTACAAGGCGGACCAACTGGCAACAGTGCGGAATGTCTGTATAGGCGTGGCCGGAGCCCTGTACCTGTACAACCTCATAGACGCGATAGCAGCTCCAGGAGCAAAACGGATCAAGGTCTATCCCACATCCCCGGACGGCGCGTCACTGGCGATGGCTCTGAACCTGACATTCTGAAAGAGACTGCAAAATATTGTTTAACAGCTAATAAATTGTTTATGAAAAATTTACTTACAATGCTACTGTCCATGACAGCAGTTGTGTTTATCTCCTCATGTGAGAAGGAGCCGGCATATGACTTTTACGGCAGCATCTACGGCATGATCACCGATGCCCAGACCAACGCGCCTGTCGTCGGGGCACAGGTCATGCTCTCCCCGGGCAACTTCACGACAGTTACAGGCAGCGACGGCCATTATGAGTTTCAGAACCTGGATGCAGGACAGTACAAACTCTCGGTCTATGCTTCCGGCTACAGTGTGAATACCCGTCAGGTGACAGTGGTCTCAGGCGAGAGCGTGATATGCGACATGCAGCTGACCGAGGAACAGACAGTCTCCGGGATGGAGCTGTCCACCAACATGCTGGACTTCGGCTCCGAATACGACGAGCTCACGTTCAGCATACGCAATACGGGAACGTCCGGAGACATAAGCTGGTACATTGACAATATCACTGTCGGGTGGATCACCGTATCGCCGGCTGAAGGAACCACTGAGATGGGCAAGTCCAGCAGCGTGAAAGTGACGGTGCAGCGCGGGCAGATACCTGAAGGCGGCTCCACGACGTTCAACGTCAATGCCGCCGGCGGCTCGCTGTCGGTAATGGTGACGGTAGCCCCAGGTGAAGGAGGCCAGGGCGGAGACAATCCTGGCGGCGGTGAAGACAATCCCGGAGGGGAGGAGGATTACAGCTCCGCCACAGTTGAGTCCGGAGACAGCCGTATCACGGCCGAGATACTCAGCTGCAAGCGCAGCGGCTCTTCCGTAACCCTTACCTATGTCCTGAAGAACGAGGGTCTGGGCAGCATCAACGATTTCAGAATCTATACGACAAACAGCAACAGCCTCATTAACGGAGCCTACAGGACCGTCATCACGGACGAGAACTACAACAATTATGTGGAGTCCGACTATACGTTCAACGGTGCCTCCCAGTCCCATAACTACGTCCTTAACTCCACATTCCCCGAGGGTTCAGGCTGCAAGGGAACAGTGACAGTCAAGAACTTCGACCGCTCATCCGAATACCTCACGGTCATCCTCGGCATCTGGTGCTACGACCTCTATCCCGACTCTCTCGCCGACCCCCGCATCTACTTCGAGAACGTACCCGTCTACTAACCGGACACTGTGATTATTTAAACTTGACCAATATGGATAACAAACCTTGGAAACAGACTGTCGGGACGCTGATAACGGCTGTCTGGATTTACACCCTGGCCGGAATATTCGGAAGCATCATCAGCGCAATTGACACTATCCACAGCGGATTCGACATCATCGGAGCCCTTACCGGTGACGGAGGAGGAAGCGGTTCCTTCATGTCGTTTTGGGAGTTCTGGGACTATATGTGTACTGTACTGGTAGTCATAGGATATATTCTGTTCTACTGTTCCCTGAACAGGTTCGAGAAACTCCAGATCAACTCCAGTGATACCCGCGGGGCGCATAAAGTGAAGATTTCCTACATTCTGCTCATACTCGCAGCTGCTGCAGGCTTAATTCCGTTCGCTGGATGGATAATCAAACTCATACTGATTATCATTTCTTACGTAAAACTGCTGAGCGGATACCGCAGTCTGAAACGCTCCGAAGTCCTGCCACAGCAGGCCCGCGACGGTTTTGCCAGACTTTACTCGTGTTCTGTATGGCTGCTGGTATTCGGGATTATAGGCGGCATACCGGCTATCGGTCCCATAATCGAGGGGGTTGCGTCCATCGTAATCTTCTTCCTCGTCCTCTCCGGATGGAAAACTGTCCGACTCGGCGCACCGGCTCTCACCGTTGAGAAAGCCCAGAGCATAGGCTGGCAGGAAGTACCGGCAAATGTCTACAACCTGAGCCGTTTCCTGCTTCTGTTCTTCGCTCTGACTGTCATCTGCGACATCCTGGATTTATCCACCTGGCTTAGAGATATTACGGTCGGCTATAGGTCCTATTACGCCATTCCGCTTTTAATTAACGTTATTACTTCAGCCCTATGGTTTGTGATGTACGGTCTGCTCATATACAAATCCACTAAAACAGAAATTTATGGAATATGCAGACTCGGTCTGTATGGAAGCATTATTCTCGGAATAGGAATTATTGCAATCATTGTAGTCCGGAATTTAGTCTACTTTGATATGGAACTTTACCAAAAAGCCGTAGCAATTTACAATTGGGGTATTGTCGCTGCCGTTTGCACAGTCGGTTGGATTCTCCTTGCCGTAGGGACAAGGACATCCTTGGGCATGAAAATATTCTTAATGGCAAGGTATCCATTGTTCTATTTATGTACATGGCTCGTGGGAACCCATATAAATTATGAAGATCCTATATCGGGGAATATGGTATATAGCTTAATTGTCGCGGTCATCGATTTGCTGATTTTCATAATCCTGACCGTTCTGACAAAAAGGTGGAAGAGAGTCAGCGCACTGCCGCTGATTCCCTCACCGGACACGGATACGTCGGAATATATGGACCGGGAATCAGTCGTAGAATCGGAATCGGAGAATGTAGCTAGTGAGGCTGTGAGGATAAAGTCAGACAATACATCCGTGCCTAGAGGCCTCGTCTCATCCCCAGTCAGAAATTATACTGCTGATAAATTGGAGGAGATAATATCATCCGCCGGGATATATAAGACTGAGCTGGTAGAGGCGGCCCGGCATGAACTTGAAGTGAGGCATAGGGCAGACGGATTGAAAGACAAGGCCGCCGGGTTTGACGATGCAAGGATTGCGGAAATCCTTTCCAATCCCGGGACTTATGTGGACGAACTGGTCCTGGCCTGCAGTCTTGAAAAAGCGAAACGTGATACGGAAAGAGAAGTCAGACATCGGAAAGAGCTGGAGGACGCCCGTCTGAAAGCTGAGGCTGAAGCTAAGGCAAGGAGACAGCGCCGTCTTGATATCTGGAGGAAAATCAGGCTTTATGTCTTTGCAGGTGTCGTGGTATCCGTAGCAGCAGGATTTGTCATTTATCTTACCTCGGACTTGCATCACTATACTAAAGGTATGCGTCTTTGGAAAGCTGATAATGTGGACAAGGGGTTCACAGTATTGTCCAAGATAAATAATCCCGATTTTAAAAATTATGCCACCGCAAAGTATCATGTATACCTGTACAATATGTACTATGCGGCTGACACATCAGCCGCAGTTGCAGCCTTGAAGGCTGCCGCTGAGGACAATACTGAAAAGGCATGGCAATACTGTCCGACTGCGGTCAGGACTTATGCCGATTATCTTGCAAGCGGAAGCATGCCGTCGTATATTCCCAAAAATATTGTCAATGCCGCATCATTATACAATGTCTCGTGGAATGCCGATAATAAAATCAAGGCCGGTGCCTTGTTTTATGAAGGCGGCTCGTTCTCTGAAGCCAGAAAGATATTTGAGGCCTATTCCACAGACCGAACAGCAAAAGGCTATCTCGGCATGATGCACCTGTACGGCCTGGCAGGTCTGGAGCAGGACTTCGACACCGCATACGACTACCTGATGGATGCTCCGGATGAACTGCCGTTTGTGGTGCACAAGGGAGATCTTACACTTTACCTGAGAAATTTGAAAAAGTCAAACTCATACAGGTACGTTAATATAAACCTACTGAAAGAGGCAAAAAAATATTACGATATAGCCAGAATGCTTGACCCTGAAAATGAGGAATACAGAATCCGTAAAACTGTTACAGAAGCAGTCTGCAAAGCCTATGAGGATGGTCCTCGCAGTTCAACCTCTTGGGACTCGTCCACCTGGAAAACGATATACCACAGCAAATACTGGGACTCCTACACGTTCACTGTAGGTGACAGTCACGGCTATTATTGTGGAGTAGTATCAGATATAAGGCATGGGCAGACACCGAACGGATGGGGCGCATTCTCATGGGACAGCGGATCTGTCAAGATTACAAAATATTCTAATCTGAAAGAGACGGATTCTTATGGAATAGCGATTTTCAGTGATTATGAGATCCGCGTCGGAAAGATTGAGAATAACTGGAATCTGTCGGAGGGAGTGGTTACGCGTAGAAACGGCACAAAGTACCGAGTAGAATAAATCCATGCGCACTGTTCTATGAAAAGGACACTATTAAGACTCCTTACGTTTTTCATAATCATGTTCCTTTCCACATCCTGTGAGAGGAATATGAAATTGCTCACCTATTACGTAATCTCAAATGTCAGTACAGATGTGAACCTCAGGTCCGGCCCGGGCACATCGTTCGGAATAGTGACGAAAGTTCCGGAGGGAGAAAAGGTTTATCCTATAGGCGAGGCGGGCAACAACGGAGACTGGTATCATGTACGCACGGCAAAGGGAGACACCGGGTACATCCACAAGTCATATATTACAACTGTAACGATAAAAGTCAAAAAGAGACCCGGTGAGTTGCTTGCAGAGAAAGGTCAAAAGGTAAGCGTTGTTTTCACCACTATAGACCAATGGCGATTGAAATACGACAATAAAACCCTCCGGTCCTGGTTGGTTCTATCAGCACTTGTTCTTACCGTCTTACTGACTTTCCTACTCAAATTCATGTCTGCCAGATGGTGGCATTACCTTATTATGACAGCGATATCCGCCTTGCTTATTACAGCATTGCTGTTCTGCGACCTTACAGGCTCGGTCAAAAGCGGAACTTTAGTGACAGATATTATTTTCGGACTGATATTCCTGGCGAGCCCGTTCCTGCTTCTCTTATGCATGAAAACCCTGCTGTCAGATTCATTCCAGGACACCGGTATAGACGATGACGGTATTGGCATCTTTGTCAATTTCCATACAGCTGTATCACTGCTGTCAGTGCTGTTCTGCATCCTTTGCTTCAAATTCTTCCACGGCATTGCGGATCTGTCCATCCTGATCTGTCTGACATTTCAGACTCTGGTATTCATTATATTTTTCATTGTCGCCATAAGAAAACATATTTTAAGGACATTTTTCATATACACATTTGCATTCACGCTGTCTTTGCCGGCCATAGCCATTATTTCCTACATTTTCGCGGTAGTGGCATTGCCGCTGCTGATTATTCTTGCATCCATCCTAAGCGGAGGCGGGGGAAGCGGCAGAAGCAGTTCTTCCGGCAGCACGACAACTCTTGTTGACCAATATGGACAACATGTAGCGGATGTAGACGGATCCGGTCTGGACCACAGCTCCGGCAAACGCTACGACAGGAGTCCGGACGGAAGCTGGACTGAAACTTAAACTGGGAACTTAATCTTACTGAAGCCGGAATGATTCTCCGGCTTTTTTATTCCCCGACAGACAACCCACTTGTACCGCAGGCTCTGTAACAAAACCTGACAATCCAGATAATCTGGTTTAATGATTATCCGCAAACTTACTCCATACCCTGGCGGCACGTCTGTCTTTTTTAAAGCCATCCTACAGCATAGCTGTAACACATTCTGACAGCATGAATACGCAATGGACGCCACGTCAGGAATCCATGTTGCCGTGCATGTCACCCATAAAGCAGCCCACAGTTTATTAAGGCGCTGATATCCAAATCAATACCGTAAAATATGCTGCACTATGGCTTGAAAAAACAGGCCATAGCGCAACCGGCACATTCAGAACACACTGATTAAAAAAGCTTTAAGCATAACACCCTTGCCCTATGGTACACGGAAATAGAATACGCCCGGCTTCCTTTAGCATTTAAGTTTAAGCCATCAGCTCAGGGATAGTTAGTAAAACTTATGGCAAGGAAGTATCTTTGCGCATAGCCAGAAGACAGGACAGCATGACGGAATGCCGCGACTGAACGGGAACAGCAAACTGACGACAGAGCGCACCGCCGCTTCAGTTTCTCACAGCCGTGTTTGAGTCTCAGGCGAGCCAGCAGTCAAGGACGGCTACACTGTCGGAAGCCTCAATAGAATCAGCGATTTAGTGCCGTCAGAGACATCTCACGGCACATTTTTTATTTGGAGAATGGATTTTAAATATCTACTTTAGCATCAGCGTATTTATTGAGTACGGGAAACAACATTAATTTAACTTTAATCAATTTTTCTGGTATCATGAACGACAGATATGAGTTGAACAAAAACCTGGCCCAGATGCTCAAAGGCGGCGTCATCATGGACGTCACCACTCCCGAGCAGGCCAAGATTGCAGAACAGGCAGGTGCTGCCGCTGTAATGGCCCTCGAGCGGATACCCGCGGACATCCGTGCCGCCGGCGGAGTATCCCGCATGAGCGACCCGAAGATGATCCGCGGCATCCAGAATGCAGTCAGCATCCCCGTCATGGCCAAGGTCCGCATCGGACATTTCGTAGAGGCCCAGATACTCCAGGCCCTGGAGATCGACTACATCGACGAGAGCGAGGTGCTCTCTCCCGCCGACGGTGTCTACCACATCGACAAGACCAAGTTCCGCGTACCCTTCGTCTGCGGTGCCAAGAACCTGGGCGAGGCCCTGCGCCGCATCGCCGAGGGAGCCTCGATGATCCGCACCAAGGGAGAACCCGGCACCGGTGACGTGATACAGGCCGTGACCCACATGCGCAGCATGATGCGTGACATCCGCCGTCTCCAGGCCCTACCCGAGGACGAGCTGTACAACGAGGCCAAGGAGCTGGAAGTACCCTACGACCTGGTCAAGTACGTACACGAGAACGGCAAGCTGCCAGTGGTAAACTTCGCAGCCGGCGGAGTGGCAACCCCTGCTGACGCCGCCCTGATGATGCAGCTCGGTGCCGAGGGAGTCTTCGTAGGCTCCGGTATCTTCAAGTCCGGCAACCCCGAGAAGAGAGCCAAGGCTATCGTCAATGCCGTGACCAACTACAATGACGCCGCCCTGCTGGCAGAAGTGTCCACAGACCTCGGCGAGGCAATGGTGGGCATCAACGAGGAGGAGATCACCATCCTGATGGCCGAAAGAGGCAAGTAATCCCGAATCCACACGACAATGCACACAATAGGCATTCTCGCTCTACAGGGGGCCTTCCTCGAGCACGGACAGATGCTGGAAGGCCTCGGTGTGGAGCACTTCGAAATCCGTCAGTCGGATGATCTGAACCGGCCGATGGACGGGCTCATCCTGCCCGGCGGCGAGAGCACTGCGATGGGCAAGCTGATGGATTGCCTGGACATGCTGCAGCCGCTCAGGGAACGCATCGCCGGAGGACTACCCGTCTTCGGTACCTGCGCCGGCATGATACTGCTGGCCAAGGACCTGGGTGACGAGCCCCGCCGCTTCCTGCAGACCATGGACATCCGCGTGCTGCGCAACGCCTACGGCCGGCAGCTCGGCAGCTTCTTCACACGCAGTACCTTCGCCGGGATGGAGGACGTGCCCATGACATTTATCCGCGCCCCTTACATCGAACAGGTAACCGCTCCGGACGTAGAAGTGCTGGCTACTGTAGACGGCCACATCGTAGCCGCCCGCCAGCGCAACATGCTCGCCACCTCCTTCCACCCCGAACTGAACGACGACCCGCGCATCCACCGCTGGTTCATCGAGCACCTCATAGAGAAGCCGGAATAAACTCCGGCTTTTTTATTTCGGGATTATAGATTAACTTTGTGCTGATAACATCAACCGATAGGAGGATTGCGCCATGATGAAATACCCGATAGGAGTTCAGAGTTTTGAACGGATTATTAAGGAGAACTATGTCTATGTAGACAAGACTGACTTGATTTACGATTTGGTCAAAAACGGGTCTATATACTTCCTGAGCCGCCCGCGCAGATTCGGAAAGAGCCTGCTGATGTCCACACTCGAAAACTATTTCCTCGGAAGAAAGGAACTGTTCAGAGGACTGGCCATAGATACGCTGGAGAAAGAGTGGCTGGAATATCCGGTGTTCCATATAGACTTCAATGGAGGCAATTTCAAGGAAGCCGGTATTCTGGAGGGCATTCTGGAAGATACAGTCTCGGCCTGGGAGAGGAATTATCCGCCAACGGACAGATACACAGGTGTGGGAAGGCGTTTTCAGGAAATGCTGCGGACAGCGCACGAACGCACGGGCCGCAGGTGCGTGGTGCTCATCGACGAGTACGACAAACCCCTGCTGGACGTGCTGGAGACGGGCCTCACTACTGTCATTGACGGACAAGAGAGGCTTCTGGAGGATTGGCATAAGGATGTACTGCGAGGCTTCTACTCGGTATTCAAGGCCGCAGACGCCGACCTCCAGTTCGTGCTCCTCACCGGAGTGACAAAGTTCGCACAGGTGAGCGTATTCAGCGGGTTCAACCAGCCGAAGGATATCAGCATGGACAGCCGGTACGACACCCTGTGCGGGATAACACAGCAGGAACTGGAAAGCTGTTTCGCAGAGCCTATCAAGGACTTGGCTGCAAAGTACGGAGTCAGCGTACCGGAGATTACAGACAGCCTCAAACGCCGCTATGACGGATACCATTTCAGCGAGGAGATGACGGATGTCTACAACCCTTTCAGTCTGCTCAATGTATTCGATTCTCTAAAAATGAGGGACTACTGGATGACGACCGGCACCTCGGACTACCTGGTCAGGCTGCTCTCCCGAGGCGACGAGAACATGGAGGAGATGCTGAGGGGCGAATACACCCCGTCAGCTTTCGCAGACTACAAGGCCACGGCGGAGATGCCACTGCCCATGATATACCAGAGCGGATACCTGACCATCAAGGGATATGACCGGGATACGGAACTTTTCAGGCTGGACTTTCCCAACGAGGAGGTCCGCCGGGGATTCCTCTCCATGCTGGCATCAGGCTACATCAGCAAGTCCGATGCCAGGATGGAAAGCTGGGCTGCAAATGTCCGCAATGCTCTGAACAAAGGCAATATCGAGGACTGGCAGACCGCATAAATTGTATATCTTTGCGGACTGAAATTTCAAGAAATGATAAAAGCACTGTTTTTCGACATAGACGGGACACTGGTAAGTTTCAGGACGCATTCGGTTCCGAATCCGACCGTAGAGGCTCTTGCCGAAGCCAGAAGGCGTGGAGTGAGGATATTCATCTCCACCGGCAGACCGAAGCCGCTGATCAACAACCTTGACCCCATAGAAAGTCTGATAGACGGCTATATCACTGTAAACGGAGCGATATGCACTGTCGGATCAGAGACCGTATCCCGCAATCCCATAGACCCCAAAGACGTGGAGGTCATCCTCCACGCTGCTGACCGGATGGACGTGCCATCCCTGATAGTCGGTGAGGACAGGGCCATCGTACACAACCACAAGCCCATAGTAGACCGTATCTTCGGCGGGATGCTGGCCATAACCGGGATCGACCGGGCCACCACTACAGATCAGATGCTGGCAGCCCCGATATACCAGATGACTCCTTTCTTCGACACAGATCAGGAAGCGGAGGTGGCCAGGCTGCTCAGGCACTCCGAATCCACCCGCTGGTGCGAGTACTTCTCTGACGTTATCTCAGCCGACGCCGACAAGGGACGCGGCATGGAGATCATAACCGGACATGTGGGCATAGCCCTGGACGAATGCATGGCGTTCGGAGACGGGGGCAACGACATATCCATCCTGAAAAAGGCCGGCACCGGTGTGGCTATGGGCAACGCCGGGGATGAGGTAAAGGCCGCAGCAGACTACGTCACCGAGCACATAGACAACGAAGGAGTCGCCAAGGCCCTAAGACACTTCGGGGTCATCGCATAACATACATTTTTCCACATTCATCTAAGCAGACACAGCAATGGACAATAAAAGAGATTTCGCAAAAGTATTCATGATAGCCGGCAGCGAACCCCTCGGGTGCTGCGGCATACAGGCTGACATCAAGGCCGTATCGGCATGCGGAGGATTCGCAGCCGGAGCCACTACACTTCTGGTAGACATGAACACCACCCAGGTCAAGGGCATCCATACCATGCCCGTGGACATCATCCTGAAACAGAGCCGGGACTTTCTGGACGATGTCGGAGCCGACTGCATCAAGACAGGTATGCTCTACGAGAAGCAGATAGTCGAGGCCGTGGCGGGCCTGCTGCGCGAATATCCGGACGTACCCAAGGTCATCGACCCGGTCATGGTGGACTCGGGCGGCAGGGCCCTCATCCTGCAGGAGTCGATAGACGCTTACCGCGAGCTGCTCTTCCCCCAGGCTGAGATCATCACCCCCAACATACACGAGGCCCGCGTCCTGGCCGATGAGACCGTCACTCTGGACAACGTGGACAGACTCATCAGAAAGATAGCCGAGACAGGCTGCTCCGTAATCATCAAGTCCATACCCGACGGCGAGAATCTGGTGGACGTGCTGTACAACCGCCGTAACGACACCGTCAGACGTTTCTACAAACGTCACATAGACACCCGCAACGTCAACGGCACCGGCGACACATTCGGCTCGGCCATAGCCACCTACATCGCCAGAAAATACGACCTTGAGGCTGCGGTCGAGAGAGCGGAGATATTCATCAACGAGTCCATAGCCTACGGCTCCGGCTTCCGCTTCGGTCCCGGCTACGGTCCCGTGCATCCGTTCTACCGCACGATTGACTTCTTCGAGAGGGAAGACAGAAGCTATTCCTTGAAATAGACACGCTTGACACGGCGGGAGACGCTGGTCAGCACCTCGTAGGGAATGGTTCCGAGCTTGTCGGCAATCTCGGTCACGGGGATATTGTACCCGAAAATCTCCACCTCATCCCCTACCTGCGCTCCTGAGCCGGTCACATCCAGCATACAGGCGTCCATGCAGATATTGCCCAATACCGGCACCCTGCGGCCACGCACCATCATCTGCCCCACCCCGCAGCTCAGATGGCGGTCCAGACCGTCGGCATAACCCACAGGTATGACGGCCACGTCCGACACCCGGCCGACCCGCCCCTTGCGCCCGTAACCCACTGTCTGATCCGGCGTTATCCTGCGTATCGACGCTATGTGGGTCTTGAATGTGCTCACCGGCCTCAGACCCGGCAGCTGTCCTATGCCGTACAGTCCTATGCCCATGCGCACCATATCGAAGGCGTACTGCGGAAAACGCTCTATACCCGCGCTGTTGAGTATGTGCCTGAGTATCTTGTAGGGGAAATGGGGCTGCACCATTCCGGTCATCTCCTCGAACAGCCTTATCTGTCCGAGAGTGAACTCATCCTCCGAAGGTTCGTCCGCCACCGCCAGATGGGAGAACATACTGCGCAGCATCACCGTCCTGCGGCCCTGCAAGAAGCGCAGCAGCTCAGGGATGTCGGCCTTGTCCAGACCCGAGCGGTTCATCCCGGTGTTCAGTTTCAGATGCACCGGATAATCCTCCACCCCGTTACGGGCGAGCACCGATTCGAAGTCACGCAGCAGCGTCAGGGAATATATCTCCGGCTCCAACGAGAACTCTATCATCTGGTCAAATGCCTCCGGCTCGGGGTTCATCACGGCTATCGGCACGGTTATTCCCTTCGAGCGCAGCTCCACCCCCTCGTCGGCGTAGGCCACCATAAGATAATCAGCGCCGCTGTACTGGAGCTGGGCCGCTATCTCCCCGGCTCCGCTGCCGTAGGAGAACGCCTTCACCATGACGGCCAGCTTGGTACCTTTCGGCACCCGGTTGCGCAGGATATTGAAATTGCCTGCCAGCGCATCCAGATCCACCTCAAGGACAGTCGTATGGGACTGCCGGGCCAGGAAACCGCCTATGTACTCGAAACGGAACTGTCTGGCTCCCTTGATCAGGATGCCCATGTCACGGTAATCATCCCTCTTCTCTCCTGCCAGGAACGCCTCCGTCGTCTGGTAGAACCGGCTCTGGGGGATATCGAAGAACTCCCGGTAACGGGACAGACAGGGTCCGATGCCCACGAAACGGGCTATTCCTGCCTTCTTCAGCTGCGATGCCACCTCCCTGTATATCGAGCCGTCGCCCCCCTCCACGTCCACGAAGTCGGAGAGGATGACCACCTTGGGACGGGCATTGTCCTGAACAGCCAAAGCCCCGAGAGCCAATGCGAATGAAGCCGGATCGGAGTTGTAGTAATCCTTGATGAGAGTGCAGCCGTTGATCCCCTCGCGTATCTCCATGCGCATGGCCACCGGCTGCAGACCGGCCACCCTCGGCGACAGACGGGCAAGAGTGTAACCGTGCAGGAGCATGAACGCCACCGCCGTCATACAGTCCTCGAACGACACCTCATCGGCAAACGGAATATGCAGCACTCCCCTCTCACCGCTCCTGCGCACCAGTATCTCCACATCCCGCCCCGAAGCGGATACACCGCAGTCGAGAATTCTCACATCCGACTCCGGCGAGACACCCCAGAGATACATTGCAGTGTCCGGACCGCACTGCCTCTCTATCACCCTGGCAGGCCAGCCCTCACGGCAGACCACTGTCCTGCATCCGCGGAAAAGCAGGGACTTTTCTATCATCTTCGCCTCCTGCGAAGGGAAATTCTCACTGTGCGCATCTCCGAGATGAGTGAACACTCCTATGTCCGGACGTATTATATCGTGCAGCCTGGCCATCTCCCCCGGTCTTGACATACCGGCCTCTATCAGTGCCATACGGCTGTCGGGAGCAATCTCGAGAACTGACAGCGGCACGCCCACCTGAGAGTTGTAGCTTCTCGGGCTGCGGCTCAGGGGCACGTCCTCTCCGAGGAGCTGGGCTATCCATTCCTTTACCACGGTCTTGCCGTTGCTGCCCGTTATGGCCGTCACCTCAGCCCGGCACTGCCGTCTGTACTGGGCAGCATCCTCCTGCAGAGCCTCCAGAGTGTCATCCACATACCTTATCGAAGCCCCTTCGAGAGCCTCATATTCAGGCCTGCGCTCGCTCAGTACGAAATGCCTCACACCACGGCCATACAGCCGCTCCACATAGTCATGCCCGTCATTGTTCTGCCCCTTAAGGGCGTAGAAGACAGTCTCGGCAGGGCGGGTCACACTGCGGCTGTCCACAGATATAATCATACCGCAAAGTTATGACGCAGTTTTGATTTTCCCTCAGAAAATCCGATATAAATTCATCCCTCGGCAAAATGCCGCCCCACACGGCCTCCGTGACATCTTTGCGGACAATCATCATCAAGGCAGTGACGGCTGCGGATTGGGAAACGGAAATGCCGGATGGTTATTTTTTGAAGCGACGGTGCAGGCTTCGGGAAATCGCTCCTGATTCACAGCGGATTGCAAAACACACTGCACATTTGACCTGTTTCAAACCGGGTCAAATGTGCATCTCTCTGACGCAACACCCTGACATTCAATAATATTTACATCACCACTGCACCACCACTTCAAAAACCTTCCGTCACAACCTTCCGCCACGAGCTGTCTCCACAACGGCAGCATTTCATGCGATTCACTGCCATTGCGGAACAAGGAGAAATGATGAATGCGGCTCAGAACGCCCGTGGTGGCGGTGTGCGTTTCCGGCAACCTCCACAACGGCAGCATTTTCCACAATTCACTGCCGTTGCGGAACAGGGAGAAACGATGAATGCGGCTCAGAACGCCCGTGGTGGCGGTGTGCGTTCCCGGCGGCCTCCACAACGGCAGCATTTTCCACAATTCTCTGCCGTTGCGGAACAGGGAGAAATGATGAATGCGGCTCAGAACGCCCGTGGTGGCGGTGTGCATTTCCGGCAACCTCCACAACGGCAGCATTTCATGCGATTCACTGCCATTGCGGAAGGAAGGGAGGATTTACGGATACTGCTTTGTGATGGAACGGAAGGGATGCCGGAGTAGAGGAGTTAGCCGTCGATGCCGCAGCTGCCGGAAGCACTGCCGGACGGGGAGGAATCTTCTTCAGAACTGACAGTTCAGCGGATTTCTGCTGTCAATGCATCAGGATTGCGGCGACAGTCCCATACAGCATGTATGACGACATCGTCACTTTCCACAGTATAGACCAGTTTATAATACTTGT
The DNA here is from genome assembly GCA_949297365.1 of uncultured Bacteroidales bacterium. Classification (GTDB taxonomy): domain Bacteria; phylum Bacteroidota; class Bacteroidia; order Bacteroidales; family UBA932; genus Coprenecus. The sequence goes on from CASFSL010000030.1 coordinate 58,198, forward strand.
TTGCAAGCAGTGACCGGAATTGCTCCGGGCGGTGCGTCAGGAATCTTTCAAGTACTCCTATTTCAGGAAATCTCCGCAGCACTTCCGCTTCATCAATCAGTGAGTTGTACAGCCGTGTGGAATACGGCTCATTCTTGGATGCCCAGAACCGGTAAATATTCTCAATATCCTCCTGAGCCTCTTTTGTCCAGACTATCCGCATACAGGATGCTTCTTGCGCAATTCGTCACTCGTACAGCAGTTACCTTTGCGGTAACTCTGCACGGATTCACCGAGCCGGTGCTCAAGTTCCTCTACGGAGTATTGGCATGGAGTGCTTTCAGCCACTTCCTTCCGTGCCTCCTCTATCAGTTTCTCCCCAAGCCACAGTTTGTTGTCGGCATTGAGAGACATCGCCTGTATCATCTTCCACAGGCTGCTTCTGCTCATAGAAATGGTTGCTTTCATATTCCTTATGCTTTTTACTATGCAAATATAAGGATTATTTACAACTTCCGGCAGCCTCTATCCATTGGATTTCATCCACTGCCGTTTGAGATAGTTGCTCTGTGAGCCTTTCACAATCCGTATCTCCCTGCCTTGGAAATAATGCCTATGGCATTGGTTTTCTGCATCCATTCTTTTGCGCTTAACCGATAGCTGTTCAGGCCTGCCTGACTTTTAATTATGTCGAATTCGGCACAATTAAAATTGGGGTTGTTCAGCTTCTCCCAGATGCCAAGGAACTCCACCGTGTTTCGGTTTCTCAGCCAGTTGGAGAAGAAAAACTCACCGTCTTTGGCTTTCATCATGTCGGTAAGGCTGATGTAATCCTCGTCTTGAACGCGAATAACCGACACTTCTGTATCTTTTACATTTATTTTTGCCATTCTCTTGTCGCTTTAATCTTTTGTCTGTCAAGGCACAAAAGTAATACTTCTATTTCGCATTGCCAATGTTTTACGGATATTCTTCCCATTATTCACTTTCGTGCATCTTTACTTCGCCCGACAGAATGTGCAAGCACTCTCTGCACTCGCTTATCGTAAAGATTCCTTTTCCAATAACTATTAAGACCTCCCCATCCGATGTAATCAGTATTACCGATAGTCCCGCCACGATGCGCATGAACTTCCGAATGATTGCTGATTGTTACCATGGGAATACTTGTAGGGAATGCAACAGTAGGGAATCCACTGCCAATGGCCGGGGTAGCCGCGTAACCTTCATCTTCTGCTCCGTAAGCATGGACGGTGGCAGTGCGCCGAGGTGGACGAGCCGCCCACCGCCTTGTTCAGTTCCGGTCCACGGTAGCCGGAAGAGATGATGTGTGCTTCGTGTTCGGCACCGGGCGTGTTGTCGATGCCCCGTGCCTCTGCCGTATCGGAGTGGATACATTCCTGTAAGGTAAAATATCTCATACGTCTTTATGTTGTGCCGACAGGTTTCTCCGTCGGCGGATTACACATCAGTTTCTTTGGTACTTCGGCAGGCCGGAACACAAGCGTCCCGCCCTTCTCCTGCGGGGAGAGGGGCGGGACGAGAAACTTCCTTTACATCAAGTGTCACAGCATGGCCGCGAACTTCCGCACTTGGGCAAGCCGCTCCATGAAAGACGTATCACGGGTAGCCTGCTGCATGTTGTAGACAAGCTGCATCCGCATCAACAGTCCTGCGCTGATACCCAGTGCCGCCTCAAACAGCATGGCCGTAGAGGTGGTGAGCGGGCGTCGGCAGTTGAGGATGTCGTTCAGAATCTTATAAGATATGCCCGTCTGTGCGGCGAGACGTGTCTGCGGCAAACCCCGGCTCTCGATTTCTTCCTTGAGCAGTTCGCCCGGATGTATGGGGCGCTGGCAAGTATATTTTCCCATGTTCATATCTCCTATTTATAATGGTTCGACAATTCCAATATGTTGCATATCGTCACGACCGTTTCGGCCGCGACTTGCTTTACCGTGAACTCGATGCGGTACTGGTCGTTTACCCGGATGGAGGAAATACCCGCTTTGTCTCCTTTCAGCACTTCGTAATGCAGCGAATGAAGAGGATAGAGTTCTTCTATGCCGGCGGCTTGTTCCAACACCTTGACGCGCAGCTGATAGCGTGCGATGATATGAGGCTGGAAACGGTGTTTCTTGTCAGTCGTCTTTCCTTCCTCATATAGTTGGCGCAAATACTCTTTATCGAAGTTTATCTCCATGGTTTGTTACATCGGATTCACTCCGCAAAGATAATGCTTATTTCTGATATTCCACTATAAAAGTGGATATTTCAAAGGAGTTTCTCGTTTCCCAGTCTGTTAAAGAACGCTTGATTAATGAAGAGCTAATAATGAAGAATTTCCCTGTGGTATGACAGCGAATACTGACAACGCATCATCATTCTTCATTTATATAATAAGCCTCCACCCGTGCCCGGATGTTCTCGTGCCGACGCCCCATGTCATGCTACCGGTATCGACCGATACCTGAAGGCCGTAGAGGGTGATGGTAACATTGTAGGTGTACTTATAGCCGGCTTTCCATTCGGTGTCTTTCTGTAGTATGTAGTAGAACGGGCCGTAGCCGGTGTCGTCCTTCTCGGCGGTGAAGGTCAACAACTTTGTGTCTGCCGTCAAGGACAGCATGGCGGACATCATTACAGGCTTTACCCATGCCGTGGCGGATTTGCAGAAGAAGGACATCGGCGCACGGGTGCATCCCGACACCCTGAAAGCCCTGAATGAGATTTGCACAAATTTTGTCGTGGA
>CASFSL010000031.1 GCA_949297365.1 uncultured Bacteroidales bacterium
CGGCATGGCTGGATCAGGCTTCCGCCCATTGTCCAATATTCCTCACTGCTGCCTCCCGTAGGAGTCTGGACCGTGTCTCAGTTCCAGTGTGGGGGACCAACCTCTCAGTTCCCCTAGACATCGTTGCCACGGTGGGCCGTTACCCCGCCGTCCAGCTAATGTCACGCGAGCCAATCCGTCTCCGACGTATCTTTATCCGCAGGAAGATGCCTCCCTGCAGAGCCATGGAGCATTAGGCCGGATTTCTCCGGGTTATTCTCCTGAGACGGGCATGTTGCTCACGCGTTACGCACCCTTGCGCCGGTCGCCGGCATCGTGTATTGCTACACAACCCGCTGCCCCTCGACTTGCATGTGTTAAGCCTGCCGCTAGCGTTCATCCTGAGCCAGGATCAAACTCTTCATTGTATATTTCTTATTTCCAAGCCTATCCTGACCGGTTATTGACGAGATTATTAATATTAATAAACCTCTACCTTTTTCACTCGTACAATGCTATCAAAGAACTTTCATTTTGGTGTCCGTTTTTCTCAAACGGGCTGCAAATATACGGACTATTTTTTAACCACCAAATTTTTTTGCAATTTTTTTGAAAAAATTTTTCAATCTTTGCGCCATGTATTGGAAACTGTTCATCATTTTCGCGAAGATAGGAGCCTTCACCCTAGGTGGAGGTGTAGCTATGATCCCACTGATAGAGAGGGAAGTAGTATATAAACACAAATGGATTGACGATGAGGATTTTCTGGATATGATCTCCATCGCCCAGTCCGCGCCGGGACTCATCGCCGTCAATGTAGCAATCTTCATCGGACACCGTATTGCCGGGATAAGGGGAAGCATCGTCGCCACCATCGGAAGCGTGGTCCCTCCCTTTATAATAATACTGCTCGTGGCCGCAGTCTTCACGACTTTCAAGGACAATGCCGCCGTCCAGGCAGTATTCAAGGGCATCCGTCCGGCAGTAGTCGCCCTGATAGCCGCCCCTGTCATCCGCATGGCGATAAAGAACCGGCTCAACTGGATAACCGGCGCGATAGCCGTTGCCGCCACAGTTCTCATCGCATTCCTAAAGATATCCCCCATCTGGATCATAATAACAGCCATCTTCGGCGGCCTGGTGATGGCCTTCAGCCGGCAGGACAGGCACAATCATAAAAAGGAGGCGGGAAAATGATATTCCTTCAGCTCTTCTGCACCTTCTTTATAATAGGAGCGTTCACATTCGGGGGAGGGTATGCGATGCTGTCCCTGATTCAGAACCAGGTAGTGACCGTACATCAGTGGCTCACCCCGGAGGAGTTCACCGACATCGTGGCCATATCCCAGATGTCCCCGGGTCCGATAGGCATCAACAGCGCGACCTACATCGGCTACTCCGTGCCCCATGCCATGGGATTCAGTCCAGCCATAAGCGTACTTGGCTCGTTGACGGCGACCATAGCGGTAGTCCTGCCCTCATACCTGCTGGTACTGTGGATCTGCATCCTCTTCGAGAAATTCAAGAACAATCCCTGGTTTGCGTCCATACTGAAAATAATGCGACCGGTCACGATAGGCATGATAGCCGCGGCCGCCATCATTCTGATCACCCCCTACAACTTCATAGACTGGTGGAGCTGGGCCCTGTTCGCAGCGGCCTTCATCGCCCTGCTGCTGAAAGCCAACCCCATCTGGATCATCATTGCGGCAGGAGGAGCCGGATACCTCATATACGGCTGAGGATGACGCAAAAAGTACCCTTTTGCGTCACCCTCCTGTAGGACTTTTCAATAATTGTCCTTAACTTTGAATGATTATTGCCTACTTGGAATAAATATTCAAAGCCATGAATACAGCCAACATTATCATCAAGACTGCGCTGGCTCTGTCAGTGATGACAGCAGGCGCCGTGACCTCAGTCTACGCCGACACAGACGGGGATGTGAGAAGAGTTATCCTTCTGGACGAAGGGTGGAAATTCGGAAAGGGCGAGAATCCCGCACAATGGGAGGACGTCACCATTCCGCACGACTGGGCCATCTACGGCCCGTTTGACCGGGAAAACGACATTCAGACCATCGCAGTAGTACAGAACGGAGAGGAGACAGCCTCCGTCAAGACAGGGCGTACAGGAGGGCTTCCTTATGTGGGGGTCGGCTGGTATGTCCGCAACCTGGATGTCGATATGGAGCAAAGCGCATCCTCCTATTACTGCAAGAGACGGGCTACGCTGGTATTTGACGGAGCCATGAGCGAGGCCAGGGTCTACGTCAACGGCCATGAGGTCATCTTCTGGCCCTACGGCTACAACTCCTTCTACTGCGACATCACTCCGTATCTGACTGAGGACGGAAAGAACAACGAACTGAAAGTCAGACTTGAGAACAAGCCTCAGTCATCGCGTTGGTATCCCGGAGCCGGTCTTTACAGAAACGTCTGGCTCATCGAGACCAATGATGCCCACATACCCGTATGGGGCACGACCGTCACCACGGAACTCAATGGGAGCGGGGACACGGCCACTGTCAGACTCGCCGCTGAGGTGGAATGCATCCCGGAAGGATTCGACATGCAGCTCACCACTACGATATACGACCGCAACGACAAAGTCGTGGCCAGTTCCGGAGGCTACACCCTCATATCAGATGACGGGGACGGGTTGGTAAAAGCCGAGCAGACATTCCGTATAACCGACCCGGAACTGTGGTCACCCGAAACCCCGAACCTTTACCGGGCCGAGACAGGAGTCACCATCTATCCCACTCCCCCTGATTTCAAGCCGGGAGAGCAGAGATACGTCCAGGCCAGGAAAGAACTTTGCGACACTTACACCACCACATTCGGTATCAGGACGATAGAAGTCCGTCCCGAGACCGGGTTCTACCTCAACGGACAGAACCGCAAGTTCAAGGGCGTCTGCCTGCACCACGACCTCGGCCCGCTCGGAGCCGCCGTCAACCGCTCCGCCCTGCGCCACCAGCTCACCATGCTCAAGGACATGGGCTGCGATGCCATCCGCACCACCCACAATATGCCTGCTCCTGAACTCATCGAGCTGTGCGACGAGATGGGATTTATGGTCGTGGTGGAAAGTTTCGATGAATGGGACGAGGCCAAATGCCTCAACGGTTACCACCGCTTCTTCGACGAATGGGCCGAGAAGGACATGGTCAATATGATCCGCCACTACCGCAACAACCCGTCCGTGGTAATGTGGAGCATCGGCAACGAGGTGCCGTCCCAATGGTCTGAGGAAGGAGTCAAGGTGGCCCGCTTCCTGCAGGACATCTGCCACAGGGAGGATCCCACACGGCCCGTCACCTGCGGCATAGACCAGATAGACGCAGTGCTCTCCAACGGCTTCGCCGCCGTGCTGGACGTACCTGGATTCAACTACCGCACTTTCAAATATCCGGAAGGATACAACACATTGCCGCAGAAAATGCTGCTGGGCAGCGAGACATCCTCGACCGTCAGTTCCAGGGGCATTTATCATTTCCCCGTAGAGAAAAAGGCAGGAGCCCTCTACGAGGACCATCAGAGTTCGTCCTACGACCTGGAATACTGCGGCTGGTCCAATATCCCTGACGAGGATCTGGCTCTGGCAGAGGATTATCCCTGGACCATGGGGCAGTTCGTGTGGACCGGATTCGACTATCTGGGAGAACCCACTCCCTACGACACCGACGCATGGCCAAACCACAGCTCGATGTTCGGGATTATCGACCTGGCCTCCATACCCAAGGACCGCTACTGGCTCTACCGCAGCGTCTGGAATGAGGACAGCCCTACCCTGCACGTCCTGCCGCACTGGAACTGGGAAGGACGCGAAGGGGTCGTCACCCCTGTATTCGTCTACACCTCCTGGCCCAAGGCCGAGCTGCTGGTCAACGGCAAGAGCATGGGATTCAGAGAGAAAGGCGAGGGAGACCTGCTCTCGCGCTACCGTCTGATATGGGATGACGTGCGCTATGAACCCGGTGAGATTACGGTCATCGCCTACGATGAGAACAATTTTGAAACCGAACGGAAGACCATACGCACCGCCGGCAAGCCGTACAGGATAGAGCTCGTACCGTCCAGGGACAGTCTTACCGCTGACGGCAAGGATCTGCTGTACGTAACTGTACGCATCGTGGACCGCGACGGCAACCTCTGCCCGCTGGACACCCGGAAAGTGCGCTTCGAGGTATCCGGAGCAGGACAGTTCAGGGCCGTGGCCAACGGAGACCCCACCTGCCTGGAGTCCTTCCAGAGTCCGGAGATGAGCGCATTCAGCGGTATGCTCACCGTCATCGTCCAGAGCGACAGGACTCCCGGTCCGATAACCCTGACAGCCAAGGCAAAGGGTCTTAAGAAGGCCGTACTTGAGACTATTTCAAGATAATTTGACAAAAAACACTGACATATGATGAGAGAAAAGATTCACGAACAGTTTCAGAAGCATTTCGGAGGCTCGGGTGAGTTCTACGCCTCCGCCGGCAGAATCAACCTGATAGGTGAGCACACCGACTACAACGGCGGCTTTGTGTTCCCGGGAGCCATTGACAAGGGCATGATGGCCGAGATACGCCTCAACGGCACTGACCGGGTACGGGTATATTCCGTAGACTTGGAAGATTCGGCGGAGTTCGGCTTCAGAGAAGAGGACGCGCCCTCTGCATCCTGGGCCAGGTATGTGTTCGGAGTATGCAGGGAGATCATCAAGAGATGCGGTGATGTACTCAAAGGCTTTGACGCGGCCTTTGCCGGAGATGTACCCCTCGGAGCGGGGATGTCTTCTTCTGCGGCTCTGGAAAGCACATTTGCGTTTGCATTGAACGATATGCTGGAACTGGGCATCGACAAGTTCGAACTGGCCCGCATCGGCCAGAGCACCGAGCACAACTACTGCGGGGTCAACTGCGGCATCATGGACCAGTTCGCATCCATTTTCGGCAAGGCCGGCAGCCTCATCCGTCTGGACTGCCGCTCAATGGAATACAAATACTTCCCTTTCCATCCAAAGGGATACCGTCTCGTGCTGCTTGACTCGATGGTCAAACATGAGCTGGCATCGTCGGCCTACAACAGGCGCCGCGCCTCCTGCGAGACTGTAGTGGCTGCTGTAAAGGCCGCCGGACATCCTTCGGTAGAGTACCTGCGCGATGTGGATATGGCCATGCTTGCTGAAGTTAAAGGCAAAGTGTCCGACGAGGACTATATGAGGGCCGAATATGTGATAGAGGAGATTCAGAGAGTCCTGGATGTGTGCGATGCCTTGGAGCGGGACGACTATGAGACTGTGGGCGCGAAGATGTACGAGACCCATCACGGCATGAGCAGACTCTATGAGGTAAGCTGTCCGGAACTGGACTTCCTCAACGACCTGGCCCGTGAGTGCGGAGTGACCGGCTCGAGAGTCATGGGCGGAGGTTTCGGCGGCTGCACCATCAACCTGGTCAAGGACAGCCTTTACGACGAGTTCATAGCAAAGGCCGTCAGAGAGTACGCCGCCCGATTCGGTCATGATCCAAAAGTATATCCTGTGGTCATCAGTGACGGTGCCCGTAAACTCGAATAAGCCATGATACACCTTATCAATAAATCCGGAGCGTCGGTGATGCTCACCGAAAGGGGCGCCGGCATAGTGTCGGTGGTCGTCCCCGACAGGAACGGAGTCATGGGCGACGTGGTGCTGGGCTATAGGGACGAGGCGAGCTATCTCGGCGACGGCCCGTGCATGGGTAAGATTCCGGGCCGGTATGCCAACCGTATCGCCGATGGCCGGTTCTGCCTGGACGGCAAATGGTTCGACCTGGTGAAGAATCACCCTGAATACCAACTGCACGGAGGACCGGACGGTTTCGCCAACCGGTTGTGGAAAGTGCTGCGGTCATCGGATACCCAGGTGCTGTTCGCATTAGACAGTCCGGACGGCGACCAGGGCTATCCCGGCGCCCTGCATGTGGAGGCTCTGTACTCCTGGAAGGACGACAACTCGCTCCGCCTGGAGATTACGGCCACTACCGACGCACCTACGGTTATCAACCTGACCAATCATACTTACTGGAACCTCGACGGCGAGGACTGCGGCTGCATTTTCGACCACGTACTGAAACTCAACGCTTCCCGCTGGCTGGCCACCTCGGAGGCCCTTATCCCCACCGGTGAGTTCGCTCCCGTGGATGGCACGCCGATGGACTTCCGCACAGCCAAGCCCATCGGCCGCGACATCAAGGCCGACTTCCCGGCCCTGAAATACGGCAAGGGTTACGACAACTGCTGGGTACTCAATGGTGCTCCGGGCCTGAAACTGGCAGCGGAACTCAGCTCCGCCGTATCGGGCCGCCGCTTGGAGGTCTGGACCGACCAGCCGGCAGCCCAGGTCTACACCGGTAACTGGCTCGAAGGCTCACCCGTCAGCAAATCCGGCCGCAGCTATCACGACTACGACGGCGTGGCCATCGAGTGCCAGGACCTGCCCGATGCGCCCAACCACCCGGCCTTCCCCTCCACGGAACTTCGCCCCGGCCAGACCTACCGCCGCACCATCCTCTTCAAGCTCTCCACCCACTGACCCTCCACGGCACTTTCCCGTCCGGAGGTATCGTAAACGTAATGCTCCTGAAAAGACCAGGCCCTCCCACCGCTACGCGGCGGGCCCCATCCCTCTAGTGCCGAGGGCGGCAAGTCTTTTCAGGAGCATTACGTTTAGACCTAGCCTCGAGCGGAAAATATCAACACATTAATACTCAATCAATAAGGCAAAACAGAGAGAGGATAGGGGTGGCGGTTTTTGGCTTTTTTAGCCGATTTTGCCCACCCCTATTCTCCAGCCTATTTACCCAATTCACTATCATTCAACGTATTAACTTCCGACAGCGCAGGATAGGTGTCGTAATCAGGCCTGAGCGGCTGTCCACGCCGTCAAGCTATGCTGTTGCGAATACCGCGGCCGTAACGCAGGTAGTTCTGCGCAAAGGCACCCGCACGTTGACTAGGGGCGGACCAGCTGCAGAGTCTGCCACGAGTCGTGCATTGCCGGAGAAGCCGTCACCGTAGGGGTCTGCATCTTGGAATTGGAGACGATGGACTGCTTGCGGACCTCGCTGCGGACATAGTCGGACAATTCTCCAAGGGTGACATCACCGCCTGACTCCTGAAGTTTCTTGAGCAGGTAATAGGTGAACATACCGTGCCCCTTCTCCTTGTACGGGTATGCGGTCTCGTCTCCCTGTGCGGCGGAGAAGACCACCATATTGCCCTTAGGCGCGGAAGCCTTGGCCCTGATGGCTATACCTCTGGCTGAGGCAATCATCGAGCCGCCGCGCTCAGCCCCCGAGAAGCAGGCATCCAGGAACACATACGTATACCGGGACGGAGCCGAGGAGAGGGACGCATAGAGATTGTCCAGCTTGTAGCCAGTGTTGATGTTCGAACCGTAGCCGTCCACGGGGAGCAGATATGCGTCACCCGTACTCTCGTCCGGGATTCCGTGACCGGCATAGTAGAATATCAGTCCGGCCTCGCCCTGATAGGCCTCAGCCACCTTGGTTATCCAGTCCACCTCGGCCAGGATATTGTTCAGGGTAGCATTCTCCACGATATGGATGTTCTGCTCGGGGATTCCCAGAGTCTTACGGCAGTACTCTCCGAATGTATTGCCGTCATTGACAGCAAAGTTGACATCCACCTCGCGCTGATAGTCCTCGTTGGCGATAATTACCGCGAACAGTCTGTCGTTGACCTCGGAAGCCTCCGGTATGCCTTTATCCACATCGGATGTTCCGACCGATATCTGCCTGGTGGTTATCTGCTGGCTGCCCTTGTCAGCCATGACATTGTCCGGCACGGCGTTGATGTCGATAGCATCGAACTCGTACTCGATGTCGGCCATCGCAAAAGTCAGGTCGGAACTGTTGTCGTACCGGTACTGCCTGCCGTCCGGAAGAGTGTAGGTCATCTCCCTGAGACCCAGGCCGTCATTCTGTATCGCATAATAGGGCGTGCGGCTGACCGAAGAGAAGCTGGTCTCGAAATTCTCGGCCTCCGCTATCGGCACCGGCACGAGCAGCGAGCCGAAATACGAGTCCTGTATCAGGAATATCTCCCCGTCCGCATCGTAGTCCACTATCGTCTGCTGACCTCCCACATTCTTGGACATGAAGGAGATATACTCGCTCTGGGCTATCCCGAGCAGCGAATCCACCATGTGCTGCCTGGTGGACTCATTGACCCTGGCCATCCAGTCAGCCGTCTTCTCGTAGCGACCCTTCTTCTGCCAGGCATTGACCTTCTCCTCTATCATGTGCCGGGCAAATCCGGAGAAACTGCTGAACGCCTCCGACACCTCGTCAAAGATATTGCCCACCTTGTCCATATACTTGGTCTGACCGTCCACTGTCACCTCGGCTATACCGTCCTTGAACGGTTTTCCGGAGTCCAGCATATAAGGGATAACCGTCTTGCCGTCCGGGCCGATGTAGGCCACCTTACCGTTGAGTTCCACTGCCGCCAGCCCCTCGCTGAACGGAAAGGCATAGCTGTACTTGAACGGCACGACCATCTCCCCCGACTTGTCCACATAACCGTACTTACCGTAGAGACACACCGGAGCCAGTCCGGCCGAGAACGACCCCGCGTCCTGATACTTTACCGGAATCACCAGCCGGCCGCTCACGTCTATGTAGCCGTACTTGCCGTCCTTGCGTACCACGGCCATACTTTCCGAGAACGCCTCGGCACGGTCGTACTCCGGATCGATGATCCAGATTCCGTTGGCCTTATATCCGTACTTCCCGCTTGCCTCGTCCCTGGCCACCGTAAATCCCTGCGCACACACCCGTGCTGTCCACAACATAGATATCCCCAGCACAATCAACACTTCTATACATATTTTTCTCATAACAAACACCTCTATTAAAACGTCCAGCCGACCTTAAGACAAAAATCAATGTACGACACATCTGAATCTCCAAGAAGATGACAAGGGAGATCAAAAGCTATCCACATATCCCCTATATTCAACCCTTTTATCTGAATACCTACAGACGGACCGAAGAAAAAACCCCCACCTTGCATAGTCTCAGCTCCCAAATTAAAGGCAATATATGGAGACACCTTATTATTGGGTCTGCCGCCTAGAATGGAATAGCGGAGATGCAAGTATATAGGCATAATAAAAGTATTATTGGCATCATAGGCATGATTATCATAATACTCACATAAAGTAGTACCTATATCTAAGCCTAATCCCAAATAGAACCACGGATTAATCTTCCATGCATTTATCATTCCTGCCGTAAAATGTACACCTCCGAGCACAGAAAATCCAATTCCGGCCTGCACAATACCGGCATATCCAGAATTCAATTTTCTTTTTTCAATTTTCTCATTTTTCGCTTTTTGCTCCGCATTTGTAATAAGGGCTATCTCATCGGCGGCAAAGACGAAAGTGTCACCGTTGATGTCGGTCACGCGGGCCCCGCCGTTGGGCAGCCGCTCGATGACACCGACAATCTCCGTACCGTCCTTAAGCCGCAGAATCTCCTGCTCCTGGGCACTGGCCTCAAAGGAGAACATCGCCGCGCAGAACACCGCGCACAAAGTAAAAATCAATTTTTTCATAATAAGTACTATTTAACATTTAAAACAGATAAGTCAACGATATCGAAAAAGGCTTATTGAGTTTGGTCTCATCGTAATTTTTCATGTATTAAAACGACCAACCCGCCTTGACTCCTATATAGAGATCACAATCAAGATACATCGGGGCATCCAATGCTATCCACCAAGAACTTTTCTTTTTCGTTTTTATCTCCACACCCAAACTTGGCTCCAGCATAAACCAGGAAAACACATCATAACCCGCACTAAAAGAGATAAATGGTGATACCTTATTGCCAGGTCTGCCTCCAAGAATGGAATAACGCGCATGAAGGAATATCGGAATAGCCATACCCGTTCCAGGCAATCCATAAGCAAATCCTACTCCAAACCCGAGATAGAACCATGGAGAAAATCTATAACCATTAACCATACTGACAGATGCTAATGGTCCACCCCAGTCAAAACCATATCCACCGCCAATTTCTATTAAACCGAAATAACCTCCAGAGTTTTTTTTCTGATCAATTGCTTTCTGCTCCGCATTGGTAATCAGGGCTATCTCATCGGCGGTAAACACGAAAGTGTCTCCGTCGGCATTTGTGACACGCACACCACCGTCGGGCAGCCGTTCGATAATACCGGTTATCTCCGTTCCGTTCTTAAGCCGCAGAATCTCCTGATCCTGAGCACTGGCCTCAAAGGAGAACATCACTGCGCAGAACACCGCGCACAAAGTAAAAATCAATTTTTTCATTGTTTAGATTAAATGTGCCGCACGCTCCTCCACGGCCGTCATATACAAGAAAGTGTGGAGCTGATCTCGGCTGTCTCTAAGGAGGTTGTGGAAAGACCTAGAAGAAAACAGACGTTACCCAATACCCCACACTCGAATAGATATGAGGCACGGGCAGGACCGTTCAACGGCCTACGCCTGTCACACATTATCTAAACAAGAATGAGTGTTGTCCGTCTTGTCCTTTCTTCTTTGAAAACTTCCACATTTCCTTAGAAGGACAGTGCGAAAACACTTTCAATATGTACGTTGATCGCTCAACGATGCAAATATAGAAATAATTTTCCGCAAACGGGCAACACTCTTCGGAGTATTGGCCGTAAAGATACCGCTATTCCGCCGACTTTCCAGAAATCGCCTCACTTTCCCGTTCAGAGGCATAGTAAAAGTAAAGCTCCTGAAAAGGCTTGCCGCCCTCGGCACTAGAGGGACGGGGCCCGCCGCGCAGCGGTGGGAGGGCCTGGTCTTTTCAGGAGCATTACTTTTACAAGAACTTCTGACCTATCCTCGGGCCTGTTCGCATATGTGCCTGAACACTAGCGATTTGTCATCACCCTGTGCAGGTGTCTCGGATATGGCCATGGACTTGGACGAAAGCCGCTGTGAAAGGTCGGGAGTCCCCACCCGGTGGCTCTTCCTCTGCCTTGAGCCTGGGACCTGACAATGGAGGGTCACCCTCTGAAATCGGAGACGGCAGCATAACCTTCTCTGCGTCTGCCCGGTAATAACTGCACCTGTCTGCCAGACACAATCCTCAAAGCCGGGCACTCACGGTGCGGAGTAAAAGTCCCGCGACGTATCACGACACAGTGCCAAATGCCACTATACATTTTCGTTAGGTCAGAAATACCTGTAAATCCCGA
>CASFSL010000032.1 GCA_949297365.1 uncultured Bacteroidales bacterium
CGTGGACCAACCTCTTCCCATTCCGAACAGAGAAGTTAAACGCGCTTGTGCCGATGGTACTGCCCTAACCGGGGTGGGAGAGTAGGTAGCCGCCGCCCCCTAGAGCCCGCGAGGAGTTCCCTCCGCGGGCTTTTTTTATGCCCGCACGCGAACACTCTTCTGACCTAATGTGATAATTTCTTTTCCTATAGGAAATAAATTTGTATTTTTGTGCAAATTTGAGAATTATGGAAAAGGATGTTGTTACTCGGGAGTATTATGCTAAGAAGTTGGATGCATGGTTCGGAAAGCATCAGATTATAGTTCTGACGGGTCAGAGGCGGGTTGGAAAAAGCTTTGTTCTCAGGGATTTTATCAACAGGTATGGCGCTGATGACAATGCGAATATCATCTATGTCAATAAGGAGAAAAAGGAGTTTGACGGCATAAGGACGTATTCGGATCTCAATGAGTATATCGGCAGCCGTTTCTCTGCGGACAGGCACAATTACATCCTGGTTGACGAGATACAGGAAATCGACGGCTGGGAGAAGACGGTCAGGAGTTACCGTCTTGAGGACAACACGGACATAATCATTACCGGCAGCAATTCCACAATGCTTTCCGGGGAGCTCGGAACACTGATAGGGGGACGTTATCAGGAGATATTCGTGCAGCCCCTGACATACAACGAGTTCCTTATGTTCCATAAATTGGAGGATACGGAAGAGTCCTTAAGGAAGTACCTCTATTACGGAGGACTCCCCGGTCTTAGGCAGACGGGACTTGACGATGAGGATCTGGTGACGGAGTATCTTTCCGGCGTGTTCAATACGATAATGCTTAAAGATATCATTGAGCGGCACAGCATAAGAAACATCACATTTCTCAACAATCTGATCCGCTTTTTCGCAGATACGACCGGCAAACTCAATTCTGTCAACAATATCAGCAATTACCTCAAAAGCCGTGGTCAGGATGTCTCTGCCAAAACGGTGTCGGCATATATAAATTATTTCTGTGAGGCTTATCTTCTGGCATCTGTGCGCAGATACGATGTCCATGGGAAGAAGCTGCTGGAGTCCAATGACAAACTCTACTTCGGGGATGTCGGTTTAAGGAACATAATCGCAGGAGGCGAGCGGGAATCCGATATGGAGAAAGTGATTGAGAATGTAGTGTATCAGCACTTGATACATTTGGGGTATAAAGTGTCGGTAGGGCAGTTGAGAGCAGGTGAAGTGGATTTCGTCTGCACCAGGACAGGGGACAGGCGGTATGTTCAGGTTGCATATATCATAGCGGATGACAGTACGAGACAGCGGGAGTTCGGCAGTCTTGAGAATATCAATGACAATTATCCCAAGTATGTAATATCAATGACACCTCTCGTCAGAAGAAGTGACAGCAACGGTATAATTCATCTCGGTCTGAGAGAATTTCTAAGAAACGGCTTTTGATTGTAGATTTTTTATGCGAAAATTCTAACTCTAGAGGGCGGCTAGTCTTTCCAGAGTTAGAATTTTCGCATACTGCTTAATGTATCGGTTAGTTGCAGCCGCCGCAGCAGTCCCCGCCGCAGGAGGAGCATCCGCCTCCGCAGGAGCTCTGCTTGAACTCTCCGTGCAGGCCTTCCTTAAGCTCCTGCTCGGTGGCGTCGCGGACTGTGAGGATCTTGCCTGTGAAGTTGAGGGTCTTGCCGGCCATGGGATGGTTGAAGTTCATCATGACGCTGTTATCCTTGACTTCATGGACTTTGCCGTGCATTACACCGCCCTGCTGGTTCATCATGGGGATCATGTTGCCCACGGTGAGGAGGCCTTCCTGAATCTTGCCGTCCACCTCGAAGACATGCTTGGGCAGCTCGACGATCATGTCGGGATTGTGCTCGCCGTAGCCTTCGGCGGGAGTGAGGGTGAACTCGAAGCTGTCACCGGGCTCCTTGCCGGCGATATTCTCCTCGAACTTGGGCAGGAGATATCCCATGCCGAAGATGAAGTCGAGGGGTCTGTCTTCCGTGGTCTGGTCGGCTACCTGGCCGTCCACTGTGAGGGTGTAGGTAAGTGCTACTACTTTCTTTTCACTGATTTTCATTGTTCTGAACTATTTGATAATTGTTTATAATCCGCTTATGTCGGCACCTTCGAAGGCCAGGGTGGGTATCTGCCACTCCATGAAGCCTATCGGGTCGTTGCCGATGAATATGCTGTTCTTCCACAGGGTGAGGAAGTTGCCGGTGAGATTCATCTCCTTGACAGGGTAGAGCCTCTGTCCGTTCTCGAAGTACCAGCCTTCGATGCCGTAGGAGAAGTCGCCGGTGACCGGGTTGCTGTTGCCGCCGTTGAAGCCGGTGATGAGCACTCCCTTGCTGGTCTGTCGCAGAATCTCCTCCTGGCCCATGCCTGAGTTCTTCGGGCAATACACAGCGAAGGCATCTTCCGTCGTGCGGGGCATTCCCAGCTTGTTGGCGAAATAGGTATTGAGGAAATAGGTGCATACCTGTCCGTCCCGGATGATGTCCCGCTCACTGGTGGCTACGCCCTCGCTGTCGTAGTAGGTGGAGCCGGTGCGTCCCGGCAGCAGAGGGTTGTCTGCGATATGCAGCGACTCGGGGAACATCCGCTTGCCCAGGGAGTCCAGCAGGAAGGAGTTCTTCTGCTGCAGGGCAGCTCCGTTAAGTGCCGCGATGACGGCAGATACGGCTTTGGCCGAAACGGTATTTTCCAGGACAATGCTGTATTTGCCAGAGGGGAGTTTGCGCGAGTCAATCATCGGTACGGTGCGCTCGTAAGCCTTGCGTCCGCAGCCGGAAGGCAGTCTGTCGAAGAAAACAGAGCCCTCGAACCAGTTGTTCTGGGGCCGTGCCTCACCGTGACCGCGTACCGTACACTCGCATGATACGGAGTAGGCCGTGCGGCTGTCCTCTACCTCCAGACCCTGGGAGTCGATTATGTATTCGGACTTGAGGCAGTCGTCCCAGTCGCAGGCCGTGGAGATAAGGCGGGAATCGCTCTTGTCCACCTCGGCATCGGTGGCTTTCAGAAATGCGGCCTTGTCTGCGAAAGGTATGGACTGGTATCTGCCGTCAAGCAGATGCAGGTCCGGCCTGTCTCCTTTATAATAAGTGCCTCTGTCCGGCATGGTCCGGCAGTTGTCCGGGGTGAGCAGACGGCACGACTCTATGCATCTGCGCAGAAACGGACGCAACTCGTCCATGTCCATCCGGTTGGTGGAAAAACTGCCGTAGCGTCCTTCGGTGAAAATGGCGATGCCCATGGCCGATGAGGATGACTGCTGGAGCTTCTCTATCTCTCCGTTGAGATAGGAGATGGAAGTCTGTGTGCTCTCCGCCAGACTGATGCGGCAGTCCGATACTCCTAGCTCAAGGGCTGTCTCAAGGGCCTTTCTGGCTATGTCCTTATTCATTGATACCTCCTACATTAAGTTTGCTTACCAGGACAGACGGCATACCGCAGGATACGGGGCAATACTGACCTTTGCCGCAGGTCCAGGTGCTGTCGTCCACTATGAGATTGTCGGCCACGCCCACGATGCCGGCCAGGGCTTCGGGACCGTTGCCAATGATGTTGGTGTCCTTGATGGGCCGGGTCAGGTGTCCGTCCTCAATCATGAAGCCGGACTTGACGTAGAACGTGAAGTCTCCGGCTCCGATCTGAACCTGGCCGTTGGCGAAATTGTCCACGTAGATACCCTTCTTCACCGAGCGTATCAGGTCTTCCTCGGAGGATCTTCCGTTTTCCATGTAGGTGGAGCGCATCCTCGGGATGGGCATGTAGCGGAATGATTCGCGGCGGCCGTTGCCGGTGGGCTCTACGCCGTAGTACCTGGCGCTGATGCGGTCGTGAAGGTAGGAGTTGAGCACTCCGTCCTTGACCATATAGGTCTTCTGGCCGGGCACGCCCTCGTCGTCCACGTTGACAGAGCCTCTGAACGAGGGCAGGGTGCCGTCGTCTACTATGTTGATCTCGCGGTTGCAGATGACCTGTCCCATCCGGTCGGAGAAGATGGATACGCCCTTGCGGTTGAAGTCGGCCTCAAATGAGTGTCCGATGGCCTCGTGCAGCAGGATACCCGAGCTGCCGGCCCCCATGACCACGGGCATCTCCCCGCAGGACGGTCTGCCGGCCTCGAAAAGTCTGGAGCAGCCTTTCACCACATCCGAGGCAAGCTCTTCCACCAGGGTGTCGGACAGAAACTCGAAGCCCTTGCGGTAACTCTTGGAAGAGTAGAAGTTCTCCAGGCGGTCTCCGTCCTTCATCACGATGACGGCGGACATGGATGCCATGGGGCGCAGGTCCGTGTAGGTCTGGCCCAGTGAATTGTAGAACAGTATCCGGGTCTCCGAGTCGTTGATCCGTGCGGTGATGTTGAGCACCTTGTCTGACTTCTGGTGTATCAGGTCGCGCAGCATGGTGAGGTAGTGCTTTCTCTCCTCTACCGTGTGCTGCTCCCAGTCGGAGATGACGGGATATCGGTTTGTGAAGTCCACCGGGGTGCAGTCTACCGGCAGTTCAGTGCCGGGCTTGCTCTCCCGGGCTATCTCGGCGGCCGTGGCGGCTGCTTTCAGAAGCGCCTCTTCATTCATGGACTCGGAGAAGGCGTATCCTGTCCGGTCTCCGGAAAGTACGCGGATGCCGGCACCGAAGTCGATGTTGGAGCGCACGGCATTTACTTCTCCATCCCTGAGGGACAGCTCGTTGATCACAGTATGCTCGCAGAATATGTCGGCATAGTCCCCGCCTTTGGAAAGGGCGGCTCTGAGAATCCTGCCCGCAGTGTCGGGAGCGATGCCGAATAAAGAGTAATAAGATGTATCTATGGTATTCATGTTCAATTGAAATAAAAGGGGCTTTTGTTGCGGCCCCTTTTAATAATTCTTAAGTGTAGCAGAGTTCGGTTTTGAGATAATTAGATATTGGTAGCTTTGACCTTGACCAGTTTACCGTTCTGCACGAACGCCAGTTCGGAGTTGGTCTGCTTCTTCTCTTTGACCAGCTTCTGAAAAGTGGCATTCAGCCCGTCAAGGATGTTGTCTCTAAGCTCCCGTGATTCTAGTTCGCTCATAATTGATCAATTGGTTGAACAAGGTTTTATTATGTATTTTCGTAGTTATGTCCTTACCTCCCTCACAGATGATTACAGGCGAGTTGGAGTTGTCTATAATCATCCAGTACTCACAGACCGGAATGTACAGGTGGAACAGGTTCTTGATGCCCATGTCATACCGGCGGCGGATACTTTCCTCGCTTACGTTGTGACCGCCCGACTGAACCCTCAGCTTGACCCGTTCTATGGCCAGTGACGGCATGTTGAGCCAGAAATAGAGCAGAGTCACTACGTAACCCTGGCTCTGGGCCTTCTTGATCAGGTTGACGTAGCTTCGTGTGGCCAGCGTCGTCTCGATCGCGAAGTCCTGCCCTTCTTTCAGCAACTCCTCAACCCGGGCCAGCATGATCCTGCCGGCCTGTATGGCGGCTTTCTCAGGATCAAACGGTGACAGCCCCCGGGCTATCTCGTCCGCATTGACGAAGTTGCCGCAATTCAGCATATTCGGCAGAATGGTGTAGGAAGCAGTCGTCTTTCCCGCTCCGTTGCAACCGGAAATGATGAATAATTTAGGCATATTTCAAATCACAACTAAACACAAAGTTAATAAAAATGCTGAAAAAAGAGCATTGTGCCGGAAAAAGTTTTCAACATCCGCCCGTCGCCCCGACCGCGAAGAGGGCGAAATCCCCCAGCGCGGGGTCATCCGGGAAAGCCTTGCGGAGGAAGGCTGTTATCTCTTCAGCAGTCCGTATATCAGCACTTTTCCTCTGTGTTATGCCTAG
The DNA here is from genome assembly GCA_949297365.1 of uncultured Bacteroidales bacterium. Classification (GTDB taxonomy): domain Bacteria; phylum Bacteroidota; class Bacteroidia; order Bacteroidales; family UBA932; genus Coprenecus. The sequence goes on from CASFSL010000032.1 coordinate 5,832, forward strand.
TTGCGAGGCAGTTCTGTGTACGTGTACGTCAAGCGGAATGATCAGGTCCCGTTTGTCGGTGTGCTTCCACAGTCCCATGTCCACTTTCCCGTCGTCGCGGACCATCCACCGGCGCAGCATGTGTATCTTCTTGTTGGCCGCAGACGGGTCGTCCTTCTGCCCGTATATCCTTGTCCGCATCTGTCCCGGGGAGAGGACTTCCATACTCTCGTCGCTGTCGTAGAACTCTTTTATCCTGCGGCAGATGGCTGCGAACTCGCTCCATTTGACCGTCCGGTGCAGGGATTTGTCTTCGTCCCTGTATTGCCCGGCCCTGACGTATTCGTAAGGCTGCCAGCCCATCTCGTCCATCGCTCTGGTGCAGTCCCTTACGATCATGCTCCTGCGTCCCCAGGCCAGGTGCGCTGCAATGGCGGCCGCAGTCTCCACATCCTGCAGCGAGGCCTTCCCCTCTGCCAGCAGTGCCGCGAAATGCTTCGGGAAGATGATCGGGTCCTCCTCGAAGTACCTCATGTCGTTGTAATTGTCGGCGTAGCGGCGCAGCAGCTCTATCGTCTGTGTTTCATTCATTGTCTTTGAAAAGGTTTTTTATGTACTTTTGCCGACAAATTTAATGCCGATTCGTTATGATTGTAGTCGCGGACAGCGGTTCGACCTCTATAGACTGGAGGATACTGGAGGATAACGCTCCCGTAAGGCGGGTTGTGTCAGCTGGTGTCAATCCTGTGTATCAGAGTGTTGAGGAGATGGAGCGGGCCTTCGGAGGGGCTTTGCTTGAATGTGTCGGTAAGGAAGGGAAGCTGTATTTTTACGGAGCGGGAGTGGTCTCGGAAAAGGCAGCGGAAGCTGTCTCTGATGCTTTCAGAAGAATCCTGCCGGGATTCACTGTAACCGTGGGCTCTGATCTGACTGCGGCAGCGATGGCCTCCCTGGGCAGTAGTGACGGCATCGCGGCCATCCTTGGAACCGGCTCGAACAGCGGACTGTATCTGGGCGGCAGGATAGTGCGGAATATTCCGGCAGGCGGTTTTATCCTCGGGGATGAGGGAAGCGGGGCATGGCTGGGTAAACGTCTGCTGTCGGATTATATAAAAGGAATGCTTCCGGATGATCTTTCGTCGGCCTTGGAGGAGGAATTCGGCCCGCTAAGTTACGCTTCAATAGTGGACAGGGTATACCGTGCCGATATTCCGTCGCGGTATCTGGCCTCATTCTCCCTGTTCCTGAAAAGACATGAGAGTCAGGAGTATGTACGTGAGCTCCTGGAGGATGGTTTCAGGGCATTTATCAGACGCAATGTACTGCGCTACGATCGGCCGGATCTGCCGCTGGCAGCCGTGGGTTCAGTTGCGGCTGTGTACGGGGATGTCCTGCGTTCCGTAGCATCGGAATTCAAGATAGAAGTGCTGAATGTGGAGGCGAGTGCCGGAGACGGACTTGTGAGATTTTACCAGAACCAGAATAATATACGATGATGATACCGTTGTTGAAAGAAGCCGTGGATGCCCTGAGCGCGTTGCCGTCGATAGGGGAGAAGACTGCGCTGAGACTGGCGCTTTTTCTGCTGCGCCGCCCCGAGGAGGAGGCCGTACGGTTGGGCAATGCCCTGATCAGACTTCGGACAGAGATCCGGTACTGCCGTGTCTGCAATATGATATCGGAGGGAGATGTGTGTCCGATATGTGCGGATTCTCATCGGGATCACTCTGTGATGTGTGTTGTGGAGAGTGTGCGGGACGTGATGAGCATAGAGGAGACCGGGGAGTACAACGGTGTGTATCACGTGCTTGGCGGAGTCATATCGCCGATGGACGGCATCGGGCCGGATGACCTGCATATAGATTCTCTGGTGGAAAGGGTCTCTTCTGAGGACGTGCAGGAGGTGATTCTGGCCATCAGTCGGGGAATGGAGGGCGAGACGACATCGTATTATATAAAGCGTCTGCTTTCCGGCAAGGATGTCAGGATTTCCGCCATCGCCCGGGGAGTCGGCTTCGGCGATGACCTGGAATATACTGACTCGCTGACTCTCGGGATGTCCATCAAGAACCGTACACCATTGAGATAAACTGGTTTATGAGTTATATCGAGCTTTTTCTACTGGCCGCCGGCCTTTGTTTCGACACATTTGCGGTATCGCTCACGGGCGGAATATGTACGCAGGACAGTCTCGGGCGCAGGCAGATACTTAAGATTATCCTGTGTTTTGCGGTGTTCCAGGCCGGGCTTTCGTTTGCCGGCTGGCTGCTCGGATACAGTGTCAGTGACTATATCTCGAAGATGGATCACTGGGTTGCTTTCGTGCTGCTGGGCTATATCGGGGTGAAGATGATTGTGGAGGGCTGCTCCAGGGAAGATGAGGCTGTCAGCAAGTCATCGCTTCTCAATCCCAGGCAGCTGGTGCTGCTGTCAATAGCCACGAGCATAGACGCTGTGGCCGTCGGTATATCGCTGGCCCTGGTAAAGCTGCCGTTCCTGAAGATCGGGATATGTACCGCGATGGTGTTTGTCTGTACGGCACTGGCTTCTCTGGCCGGTCTGCTCGGAGGCCGCCGTCTCGGGGCGAGTGTAGGCAAGAAGTCCGAAATCCTCGGCGGCCTCATCCTCATCGCCATCGGAGCCAGGATCCTCATCGAGCACCTCACCGCCTGATGGTCAGGATAGTCTCATCAGTTTGACAACCTGTCTATCTTCAGTGTCAACTATGGCTGTCTCTGTAACATCCGCACTGAGGTGAGAGTAACCTATGAAGCACCCTTCAATTTATTAATGTATTGATTGCCAGGTATTATATCTCTAGAGTAATGCCCTATGGTCTGAAAAATCAGACCATAGGGCAACGGCTATATTAAATAATCTCTGATTGATAGCTAGTTATGATTGGTGTCGGTGCTTTATGGTCAGGCTGGTTTTCATACGCTTTTCTTCCTTGTTCGTTCCCCTCTTTCCAGCATCTCCATAAACAAGGCGTAATCAGCCAGTCTTCTTTCTCTCTCCTCAGGCGTTTCCCTGCGGACTTCTTTCATCCGCTGCTCAAACCGCCGGGCATCCTCCCCGAATAGTATCGGAGTCTCTTTAATTGGTCTTGCCATAATATCTTCCTCCTCATTAATTAAATTAACTCACACTGCAAATATACGCAGAAGCCGAGAGCAATGCAAATGAATTTATTCATTTTGCACTGCCGAGGCGCAACAGTATATGCGGCGCAGCCGAATTGCGCAGAAGCCGAGAGCAATGCAAATGAATTTATTCAATTCGCACTGCCGAGGCGCAACAGTATATGCGGCGCAGCCGAATTACGCAGAAGCCGAGAGCAATGCAAATATTCCATACTGCCGGAGTGGTTGCGGAAAGGGGGCGAAGAAAAATTGCCGATTTTGCGGGGAATTTGTATATTTGCGGCCGATAATAATCCTTTAATAGCTATTGATTTGAAATTCAGACCTTTCGAGTTCAGAGTCCGATGTAGTTGGTGAGTCCTGTCCCTCTCCGGAGGGAAGTTATGTCATCAATTAATCATCATCAAACTCCGAAAGTTATGATTCAAATTTTCTACAAGGACAAAGGAAAGATTTCCATATCCCAATCCCTCGTATTTCTGGATGAACTCGGAATGGACGATGTCATCTGGATTGATCTTTTCTCCCCTGACGGAGATGAGAAGCGGGCTGTAGAGACTTTTCTGGACACATCCCTGTCGTCAAGGGCGCAGGCCGAGGAGATCGAGTCATCATCCCGCTATTCCGAGACTGAGACTACTATCTCGGTCAACACCAACTTCCTGATACCGGGACCGGATGAGTATTCCATGGAGGCAGTGTCGTTCATTTTGTGCGAGGGTATCATCGTGTCCATCAGGAACGTACAGTTGCGCAGCTTCTCGGATATCCAGCGCAGGATACAGGTCAACAGCCGGCTTTATCCTACGGGCTATCACGTCCTGATCGGTATCGTGGAGAACCGAATCGACCTCGATGCCGACATGATCGAGCTCATGTCCAAGGAGATAGATACTTACAGCAAGAAGGTCAGTGCCGGTAAGGATGTCAACGAGGAATTCCTCCTGGATATCAATCAGCTCCAGGAGAACACCATGCTGGTGCGCGAGAATGTGGTTGACAAGCAGAGGATGATCTCCTCCATCATGAAGAGCGACAAGTTCCCCCGCGATATCTTTCCGAAACTTTCGGTCATCAACAAGGACATCGTGTCCCTGCTCAATCATACCAATTTCAGCTTCGAGCGTCTGGACTATCTGCAGAATACCGTAGTCGGTCTGATCAACCTGGAACAGAACCGAATCATGAAGGTCTTCACTTTTGTGTCACTGCTGCTGATGCCGCCGACACTGATAGCGTCCATATACGGCATGAATATCAATCTCCCTATAGCCGGAAACGGGCTTCTGGACTTTTTTATTCTGCTGGCGTTGATGATTGTCGCGATTTTTGTAGTAATTTTGGTCTTCCGAAAACGAAGAATGCTTTAAGTTATGAGTGATATCAAGAAACCTGAGATGTGGGCAGAAGGCCGTCGCAAGATAGACTGGGTAAGGGCCAACATGCCCCTGCTCAACAGGATAGAGAAGAAATTCAAGGAAGAAAGACCCTTCGAGGGACTGAAAGTGGCCCTCTCGATACATCTGGAGGCCAAGACGGCGTATCTGTGCGAGACTCTGGCCGCCGGTGGGGCGCAGATGTACATCACCGGCTCCAATCCGCTGTCAACTCAGGACGATGTGGCGGCGGCATTGGTGCATGAGGGACTGGAAGTCTTTGCATGGCACGGCTGTACGGAGCAGGAATACATGGACAATATCCGCAAGGTAGTCTCCTGCGGACCCAATATCATCATCGACGACGGAGGCGACCTTGTGCATACCCTGCATACGGAATATCCGCAGCTGATACCAGGCATTATCGGAGGCTGCGAGGAGACCACTACCGGAGTCATGAGGCTCGAGGCCATGGACAGGGCAGGGGAGCTGCGCTTCCCGATGGTGCTGGTCAACAACGCCAAGTGCAAATACCTCTTTGACAACCGCTACGGTACGGGTCAGTCGGTCTGGAACGGCATCAACCGTACGACCAACCTTATCGTGGCCGGAAAGAACGTAGTGGTGGCCGGATACGGTTGGTGCGGAAAGGGCGTGGCCTTGAGGGCAAAGGGTCTCGGAGCCTCGGTCATCGTCACCGAGATCGACCCGGTCAAGGCCATAGAGGCCGTCATGGACGGCTTCAAGGTCATGCCGATGGACCGCGCCGCTGAGATAGGAGATATCTTCGTGACCGTGACCGGCTGCAAGGATGTCATAACTCCCGCGCATTTCCTGAAGATGAAGGACGGATCTATCTGCTGCAATGCCGGACACTTCGACTGCGAGGTGGACGTACACGGTATCAAGACTATGGCAGTGGAGTCATGGAAGGCCCGCGAGAACATCATGGGCTACAGGCTGGAGAACGGCCGCAGTGTGTTCATCCTGGCTGAGGGCCGTCTGGTCAATCTGGCCTCGGGCGACGGACATCCCGCCGAGATTATGGACATGAGTTTTGCAATACAGGCCCTGAGCGCAGAATATCTGGTCCGTCATCGTGGTGAGGCCATGCCGCGTATCATCAGTGTGCCTGAGGAGATAGACTCCGTTGTCGCGCGGATGAAGCTGGAGAGCTGGGGCACAGGTATAGACGAGCTGACACCGGCTCAGCATGAGTACCTTTACGGAGGTCATTAGAAGTTTTTAAATTTTGAAAAAATTATAAAAAAGATGCCGAAAGTCAAATTCTACACAGGCATAGATATACCCCTGGAGTTTCACCGGGCCAGGATAGTCCAGAAGGTGAGGCTGCTTCCCATAGATGAGAGATACGAGGCCCTGAAGAAGGGCGGATTCAATACCTACCGCATGGATTCGGCCGATGTCTATCTGGACATGCTGACCGACAGCGGAACCAACGCCATGAGCGACCTGCAGCTGGCTGCCATGATGCGGGCCGACGATGCCTACGCCGGCAGCGAGTCCTTTAAACGGCTGGAGAAGGCAGTATTTGACGTGCTGGGCAAGCGTTATGTGGTGCCGGCGCATCAGGGCCGTGCGGCAGAGAACGTAATTATGCGGGCTTTTCTGAAGCCGGGAGACGTGGTGCCGATGAACTATCATTTCGGCAGTACGGCCAATCATATCCGTATCAACGGTGGCCGTCACATTGATCTGGTCGCTCCCGATGTGGCTTTCACGTCCGCATCAGACAACCAGTTCAAGGGCAATATCGACATCGCCCGTCTGGAGGATTGCATCGCCAAGTACGGGGCGGAGCACATACCTTTCATCCGTATGGAGGCTTCCACCAACCTCATCGGCGGCCAGCCGTTCTCTATGGCCAACCTGATGGAGGTGCGCAAGGTGGCCGACCGCCACGGCATCAAGGTGCTGCTGGATGCCTGTCTGCTCGGTGAGAACGCCTGGCTGATCATCCAGCGGGAGCCGGAGTACGCTCATGCAACCCTGGCCGAAGTCCTGCTGAAGATGTGCTCGCTGGCCGATATCGTCTATTTTTCGGCCCGCAAGCTCTCCTGCACCAGAGGTGCCGTCATCGCCACCGACAACTATCAGGACAAGCTCAAGATGGACCAGGTGGTGGCCGTATTCGAGGGCTATGTCACCTATGGCGGTATGTCCATGAAGGAGATAGAGGCCATGGCCCAGGGTCTGTACGAGGCTACTGACGAAGAGTACATCTGCCAGAACCCCGAGTTCATAAGATATTTCGTAAATGAGGCCGTCAGGATGGGCATCCCTATGGTTACCCCTCCGGGTGTGCTCGGAGCCCAGATAGACGCTAAGAAGTTCTGCGACCATCTGCCCGTTAAGGACCTTCCGGCCAGCTCCCTTGCTGCAGCCATTTACCTCTGCTCGGGAGTCCGCACTATGGACGGAGGCACCTACCAGGACGTTTCGGAGGACGACCCGGACTTCGTGGCCGATATGGAACTCGTGCGCATGGCATTTCCCCGCAAAGTTCTCACCCTCTCTCAGACAATGTACGCCCTAGACCGCCTGAAATGGCTCTATGACAATAGAAAGCTCATCGGAGCCATCCGCTGCCACGACATTCCCGGGATGCAGCGATGCTTCCGCACCCCGATGGAGCCCGTCGGTGACTGGCCCGAACGCCTCATCGCCAAGTTCAAGCAGGATTTCCCCGACAGCCTGTAGGCAGTTAAAATTAACGGCTCAATGATAGATTTTCCCCTGTAGACCTCTCTATAGGGGAAAATTATTTTATAAATAGTCGTCAGCGGGAAATTAGAAGAATCGGTTATTCGCTGACGAGCCAGCGGTCGATGTTGCGTGTCTGGGCGGAGAAGTTGACTCCGATTTTGAGGACTTTTCGCGTGTCTGATGCGAAGGGGGCGGCATAGCCCCGCTCCTCGATTTGCTTCAAAGCCTCCTCGGCCGAGCCTTCCAGCTTGAATTCCATGATGTAGACGAACTTGTCGGTCTGGAGCAGGAGGTCGATGCGTCCCTGCGAGGTGCGGTATTCGGCCTGTACGTAGAAGCCGAGGAGCTTGGAGACTATGAAGAGGACGTTCTGGTAGTGAAGCTCCTGGTCGCGGATAAGTTCGTAGGGTGTGTCGGCCATGAAACTCTGGAGGCGTGTCATGAATGCGTCCACGTTTCCGGTCTCTATCTCCCGGACAAACTTCTGTATTTCGAAGTTGGTGGCGGATTTCCGGATGGGAGTGTAGTAGGGGACGAGAAATTTCATGAAACCTTCCTCGACTTCCTTGTTCGGGAATCCAAGTGTGTATGACTCAAAACGTGGGTTGTATCCCTTTATGGTAAGGTACCCGCTCTGATAGATGACAGGTATTGGCTCGTCGTCCCCGTAGACGCTGTCGAGAGTCTCTACGTCAGTGACAGCGGAGGCCATCTCGCTCAGGTCGCATTTTCCCTGTTTGAGGAGAGTCACGAGATAAGTCGGAGTGCCTGTCTCGAACCAGTAACTTGCGAAGATACCGCTGTCCATGGTACGGAGAATACTGAAGGGATTGTATATGCCCTCTGAGCCCGGTGTGAAGTGGTATCCGTCGTACAATTCTTCCAGCTTCCGGCAGGTCTCGTCGTAAGTGAGGTGCTGTGTGTCAGCCAGGTTCTGTATGCCTTCCTCCATGTATCGGTGAATCTCGCTTTCCGTGAGACCGCAGATTGAAACATACTGCGGGAGCATGGAGATGTCTTTCAAGTTGTTGAGGTCGCTGAAGACGCTGACTTTGCCGAATTTTGTGACTCCGGTCAGCATCGCGAACCTGATGTGCCCGTCCATGGTCTTGAGCACTCCGTAGAAGGGCTTGAGTATGTTGCGGTATTCCTCCTGCAGGGGCTTGTTGCCTATGGCCTGGAGCAACGGCTTGTCGTACTCGTCCACGAGTATGGCTACGCGGTGTCCGGTCTGCTCGTGCGCTCTTCTGACGATGCCGGCAAAGCGCAGTGACAGCGATGTCTCCGACGGATCGCTGCCGTACAGTTTCTCCCAGTGGGAGAGGGTGAAGTTGAGTATGTCATGGAGGTTTTCCGGTTTGTTATACCTCTCGATATTCAGGTCAATGTGCAGTACCGGTCTTGCCGTCCACTCTTTCTCCAGCTTCTCTATTGCCAGTCCTTCAAACAGCTCCCGCTTTCCCTGAAAATAAGCCTCCAGCGTAGATATGAGCAGGCTCTTTCCGAACCTCCTGGGCCGGCTCAGAAAGTAATACCTTCCCTCGCTCACCAGCTTGTGGATAAGCTCAGTCTTGTCTATATAGAGATATCCGTCCTTGCGGAGGCTCTCAAAGTTCTGTATGCCGATAGGGTATTTCATATCTTGTGTGATATTTACTCTAGAGACAAAGATACGAAACATTGTGCTATTTACCTAAAAAATGATGCTGGCTGTCAGTTGGCGTAGGGGACGGTGACGGTCTGGGCGGAAGTGGAGTTGAGGGGCTGGTATGTTATCCTGAGGCCCTTGATGCCGGAGGCGGTGTATTGTTCGGGAAGCGGGAAGGAGTACACGGCCTGGCTTTGGTAGCCCTGGGGGTCACCGTTGGCATTGTGGCGTAAGGTCAGGTTCCAGTAGCCTTCCACATCGGGATTGACGGAACCGGAGTTGTCCACGAGGATGACCGAGTGGCTGTGCAGTCCGGCTCCGCTGATGACGAATGAGACTGTGACGAATCTCCCGGCTCCGTAGATGCCGCCGCTGTGCCAGGCTTCAGTTATGCTGACAGGGTCCTTGCCCAGCGTGTCCGGCTGCGAGGTGACTTTAATGCTGTCCTCCGAGACGTAGCCGTAGGACTGGAAACTGGCTTCTATCCGGTCTCCAAGTTCCCCGGAAGGGACTGTGAAAGTGGCCAGCAGCCTCTGGTTGTGCTTCATCCTGGACAGTGCGTCAAACCACTCTGTCGGATATACTATGGTGGAGTCGTCTGTAACCAGGTAGGATATGCTTTTGTCCGAGGGCTGTTCCTTGACAGCCGTCATATAGGAATAGAAGAGTTGCGGACTGTCAATTCTGCACGATGTGAATAAGATTGCGGATATCAGTACTGCGGCGGTGTGCAGTAGGATTTTTTTCATTTTTGTAAAAATTTTCAGTGTTTTCCACGTCAACATAGCAAAGAATGTGCCTGTAATTTGGAAATCAGTAAAATAGTATTTACTTTTGCGCTCCTTTCCGCAAGGAGGGATTATAAATAAAGTCTAACACCTTAATAGAAAGAAATTTTAATTTATTATGGAAAAAGAACAGGAAGTAATGGTGGAGACCGCTGAGGAGGCGGCAGCTCCCGCAGAAAACACAGCAAAGCGCAAAAGCAATGCGTCTGTGCCGGTAGATCAGTTCGACTGGGACAGCTTTGAAGAAGACTCATCTGAGGCCGACCGCAGGGCCGATGAGGAAAAGTACAATCAGACTCTTTCTAAAGTAGTGGAGAATGAGGTGGTTGAAGGAACAGTGATGGCAGTTAACAAGCGCGAGGTTCTCGTGAACATCGGCTACAAGAGCGAGGGCGTTATCAACATCTCCGAGTTCCGTTACAACCCTGACCTGAAGGTCGGTGACAAGGTCGAGGTCTATGTGGAGACAGCCGAGGACAAGAAAGGCCAGCTGATTCTCTCCCACAGAAAGGCTCACTCCCTGCGTTCATGGGATCTCGTGAACGAGGCA
>CASFSL010000033.1 GCA_949297365.1 uncultured Bacteroidales bacterium
AATAACGATGTAAAGGAAGAACATCGGGATAATTGACAGATAATTATCCACTAAGCTGAATTTCCACCACAGATCGTCACCCATCTGCAAAGGGAGATACATCTGGCCTACATTGCTCACGCAGAACCAGATTATGGACAGCACAAATGCCACGCAAGCCGCAGCAGCCAGCGACCTTCCCCGCAGCGACTTAATGAATTCGTCCTCCTGCCTCTCCTCCGAAAATGCTATCAGCAGCAGCGAAACAGCGGTCACGACATAAACAGCCGCGACAAATAGTTTCGTAACAGCCTCGCTCATTGTCATGTAAAGTCCTACACCAACAATTAGACAAGTCAGCATTAAGGCAACTGCCAGGAGTATCCATCCTGCCGTCTGCCATTTGTAGGAAAGAAGATAATGTTTAGTTTTCATATCTGTTTTATTTATGTAAATTTTACTTATACAAATGTAAAGCATATTTTACATATATGCAAATTATTTTTAGGAAAAATGCAAAATGCTCAGCAACGAAATCAAAAACGTGACGGGTCACACCACTTTTGTCGGCACCCACTCGAAAGAAAATGAAGCACCAGGATGCCAAGCCACAACACAAACGACTGATAGTAAAGCATATGCTTTACTGCAAAACGTCACTGCTGAAGGGCTGCGCTATGGCTCGACAGCAATCTTGATGACTCCGTCGGCGTGCGAGGCGAAGAGGCTGTAGGCCTCCTCTATGCGGCTGAGCGGGAAACGGTGGGTGATGAGCGGTGTGGCGTCGAGACGGCCGTCGGCGATGAGGCGGAGGATCTCCGCGCAGTCGCAGCCGTCCACGCCGCCGGTCTTGAACGTCAGGTTCTTGCCATACATGTCGGGCAGTGGAAGGACTTGGGGACGGTCATACATGGCGACAATGGTAACCACGGCATTGGGACGGGCACACTCCCAGGCCATTCGGAAGGTCTCTTCGGTACCGGCCACTTCCAGAACGGCATCGGCTCCTCCATGGGTGCTCAGACTCCGGACCGTCTGCAGACAATGCTCTGGATCCGTTATCGTCACTTCGGGATAATGCTCCAGGACAAAATGCCTGCGTTCGGGGGATTTCTCGCACACGATGATGCGACGGGGTCTGCGCAGCATCGCGCAGAGCAGGGTGCAGATACCGGTAGGACCGGCCCCGATGATCAGGACGGTGTCCTCTCCGGGGGTAATTTCCGCAATGCGGGCCGCCCAGAATCCGGTGGCAAGGAGGTCGCCGGTGAAAAGCGCCTGAGAGTCGCTCACCCCGTCCGGAATACGGGTCAGTCCCTGATCCGCATAAGGCACCCGGACGTACTCCGCCTGACCGCCGTCGATGCGGCAGCCGAGGGCCCAGCCTCCGAGCGGGTCGCTGCAGTTGTTCACATAGCCGTGACGGCAGAAGAAGCACGAGCCGCAGAACGTCTCCACATTGACCGCCACCCGGTCGCCCGGCCGGACAGAGCCCACGGCAGAGCCGACGGCCTCCACTACCCCGACCATCTCGTGTCCGAGAGTAATCCCAGGCACGGCCCGGGGTACGCTTCCGTGCAGAATATGCAGGTCACTCGTGCAGATGCTCCCGAGGGTCACCCGCACCAGGGCATCGCGCGGTCCCTGCAGCTGCGGCTCCGGTTTGTCGAGCAGGGCCGCCTTTCCTTGTCCCAAATACGTATAAGCCTTCATCCTCAGAAACGATAACCGACCATCAGCGTCACTCCGGGATCGGGCTGTTCTCCTGTAACCGAATCCTTGTTGATATATGTCCGCGCAGTTATCATAACCGCCTGCTTGCCCTTAGTCAAGAACTCCACTCCTATTGATGGAGTCAGGTTAGGCGACCACATCACACTGCCGGCCGCAAGACGCATTGCCCCCAGTTCCAGTCCGGCTGTCGCCTGAACCCTTGCCCCGGCCGGGAAATAAGTCTTCGCATGCACACTTAGAAAAGTATACGACGGGATATATGGTCTGCCACCCAGATACAACTGCTCTTCAAGGCTCAATCCCAGATACAAGAAACGAACCCCTTCCCTATTGAAACGGATACCGTGCGAGGTATGCAGGACTCCGCCCACTTCCCTATATTCAAAATATCCAGCTCCGACCGACACGCTGCCCTCATATCTGACAACTTTTTCCTGAGCGGACGACGGCATTGCCGCAAACACAGACATCGCCAAAGCCGATGCCGCGATAATGATAGATTTCACAGAGTTTATCATAACCAATAATTTTTTCGCTAATATAGCGAATTTCCAGCAAACTCCACCGGAATATCCTCATTTGTTGGTAATATGGCGATTGAAGATGCAGATGGCATACTTTTGGAGATACCGGATATCATGACATATTCAAAACAGGCCACTTTCAGAAAAGAGAAGATTGCGTCTCCATCGGACGGACTGGCACTCAGCATCATAATCTGCGAACCGATGACCGCGCCAAAAGGCATCGTGCAGATAGTACACGGAATGTGCGAGCACAAGGAGCGGTACATCCCGTTCATGGAGTTTCTGGCAGCCAACGGGTTCGCAAGTGTCATCCACGACCACCGGGGACACGGGGAATCGGTACGGTCTGCCGAAGACCTCGGATATTTCTACGAGGGAGGCTTCACAGCCATGGTCGATGACATCAAGGCCGTCATGGAACGGATGCGGATGGAACATCCCGACTTGCCGCTGCTCCTTCTCGGACACAGCATGGGCTCAATGGCCGTGCGCTCTTTCGCAAAGCGTTACGACGAACTGCTCTCCGGCCTTATCGTCTGCGGAAGTCCGAGCCGCAACAGCGGAGCACGGGTCGGCAGGCTGATTGCGCGGCTTTACGCCCTCCTTGCCGGGAAGAAATGCCGGCCCCGCCTCATACAGCGTCTGGCATTCGGCTCATTCAACCGCCGTTTCCGCCATGAGGGCTCACCCAACGCCTGGATCTGCTCCGATCCCGAGATCGTGCTTAACTACGACCAGGACCCGCTGTGCAATTTCCAGTTCACCGCCGACGGCTTCATCAACCTGTTCTCACTGATGCAGGATGCCTACAGCACCTCGGGATGGCATCCGCGCAGGCCGGACATGCCGGTACTCTTCATCTCCGGAGAGGATGATCCGTGCCTGCTGGACCGCCGCAGATTCGACGAGGCCACCAGGACCATGCGCCGCGCCGGCTACACCGACGTACAGTCCCGGCTCTACCCCTCCATGCGCCACGAGATCCTCAACGAGACCGGCAAGGAGACCGTCTGGCACGACATCCTCACCTTCTGCTCCCGGATTGCCTCCAGAGAATAGAAACGGCATAAAATGAAGTGAGCCCCGAAAGTCAGACAAAAAACTTTCGGAGCCCGGGTCATTTGATCTTTTCTACATTATAGAACGGGAATTATTTCAGCGCACTGTGAAAGTTTCTACTGCTTTCTGCTTCACAGCCTTCGACTGACTGGAGAAATCATAGTTGTCAGCTGTTATGGTTCCGGACCATGTCCCGTCCCAGGTATGCCCGAGGTCATCCAAGAAACTGAATGTAAGCTGATATGTCCCGTCTCCGTTATTGACGATAACCTGATCGCCTTCCGTTGCTGGCGCAAACTGATTGACATATCCCTCTTCATTATATCCCGACATAAACAATGTTCCTCCAAGAGTTGTACCGTTTACCGTCCTTTCAGGAACATATAAGGCTGCTGTCATGCTGCTGTTTCCGCACACTTTCTTTGCTCACATTTCCAAGGTGATACGGAAGGGTGCGGCAATGGCAAGCAGAGAAGCACCTCACAGATACAACATACAGAATATGTGACAGTTGTGATTATAACGAGAATCTTTAGTTAGTATCTTAGGTTGCGGCAGAAGCACCAGCGTTCTACAAACAACTGATTATTGGCCAGTTACAATCCAGCACTGTTCCCGTAGTTACCATTCGGTCAGAGACGCCGCACACTTTGCAGATGGTCGCATTTCCCTTGATGCCTGCGGCGGGGCAAAGCGGCCACGAACCGTCTCTCTCCCGGGGGATTTGCTCCCTGCGGTCGCACATCCCCTGCCGCCTGCGGCGGGGCAAAGCGGCCACGAACCGTCTCTCTCCCGGGGGATTTGCTCCCTGCGGTCGCACATCCCCTGCCGCCTGCGGCGGGCATTGCAAAAGGAAACAAAAAAGCCGCTAGAGCAAGCTCTGCGGCATCTTCGTTCCCTTTTGCGGAGAGAGGGGGATTCGAACCCCCGGAACCCACAAGGAGTTCAACAGTTTTCGAGACTGCCCCGTTCGACCACTCCGGCATCTCTCCTTCAATTCAGGCTGCAAATATACGCAGAAGCCGAGAGCAATGCAAATGAATTTATTCAATTTGCACTGCCGAGGCGCAACAGCATATGTGACCGTCAGGCCAAATATACGCAGAATCCCGAAGCAAATGAATTTTTCCAATCCTATCAAAACTTTCATCCGGGATTTTGCAATGTGGAAATAATGACTCATATTTGCAGGAAGAAGAGGCGCCGTAACGTCCCGCGGCAGCCCGACAGCACTGTAACATTTAATCTTTGGTTTTATGATACGGATAGATGAACTTACATTCAGCTACGGGGGACGTCGTGTGTATGACGGTCTGAGCACACACTTTGACAAAGGCGCTGTCTACGGTCTCCTGGGCAAGAACGGGGCAGGCAAGACGACGCTGCTACGCCTGATGGCCGGACTGATGGAGTGCGGCGGAGGAAAGATTGAGATCAACGGCTGCGAACCCTACAGACGGAAGCCGGAGTTTCTGGACAGACTGTATTTCGTTCCGGAGAGCATGAACGCCCCGGACATGCCGGTAAGCGATTATGCGGCAGGATACGGAAGGTTCTACTCGGGCTACGACGGGGAGGCTCTGCTGAAGTACCTGGAAGAATTCGAGGTGGATCCGCACGGGAGACTAAACAGGCTCTCTTTCGGGCAGCGCAAAAAGGCACTCATAGCCTTCGCCCTGTCCCTCAATGCGGAAGTGCTGCTTCTGGATGAGCCGGGCAACGGACTGGACATCCCGTCCAAGTTGTGCCTGAGACGCTTGCTGTCTCAGTATGCCCATCCGGAAAGGACCGTAATCCTGTCCACGCATCAGGTCCGGGACATCGAGGACATCGTGGACCATATCACGGTCATCGACAACGGCCGGCTGATGCTCAATACCTCTGTAAGCGAGCTCGAAAGCACGGTAGCATTCGTACACTCCGACCGCATCATGGCCGATACGCTGTTCAGCGAGAAGGTGACAGGAGGCTACATCAACATACTGAAATGCGAGGACACGCCTGGCTACAATACAGGTAATCTGGATATGGAGGTCCTGTTTGACGCATGTACTATAGGCGGCAGAAGTTTTATTCAATATTTGACGGCAGCATCCGGCGGAGACCGGAAGGAGGTGGATTATGTGCTGTAGATCAAGCAATATACAGAATATAAGGAGGCTGACAATAATGGATCTGAGGTATGGGGCCGGCAAGGTATGGCCTGCCGGTGCCGTGATGGCCGGGCTGTATCTGGCCTACTGGACGGTAATGCTGCTGACCGGCGCCGGCGCCACACCCGAAGACCGCATACCGGTGCTGTACATCGCGGCACAGTTCTTCGCGTTCTGCGTACCGGCTGCAGTATACGGGTACGTCAACAATTCATCCGACGGCATAGGCTATGCGATGCTGCCCGTCCGGACCTGGGTGAAATTCGCGGCCATGATGCTGGTCTCCGTCATCGCCATTCCGCTGGTCTTCTATATCGGAATCTATGTCATGGACTGCCTGTTGACGGCGGTCAGTGGCGGCAAAGGATTCTCCGGCATGATATGGAGCACGGAAAGCGGCATAAGCTTCGGAGGATTCTGGTATGATTTCGGGAAAATATGCCTGTATCAGTCGGTGTTCGTATTGGGCAATCTGCTGCTGAAAAAACACAAGGTGGCTCTGACCTTACTGGCAATGCTTTTCCTGCACGGATTCTGCATCGGAGTACTGCACCTTGACAAAACCGTCGGAGTACTTCCGGCGATACTGTACTCCTACGCACTGCCGGTACTGATATGGATACTGTCATACCGGTGTGTCAGACGGCTGCAATACAGATAATGCGACTGCCCGGAGATTCTAGTAAATGTACTCCACATCGGACTTTTTAAAGCGTAGGATACGGGTGTCGCGCGTTCCCGCCCCATTCTTGTGTAGATAGAATGCATCCATATTGCCGGCGATGTACCATCCTTCCCCTTTCGGAGAGTACACTCCGAAGAGTATGTTGTTGTAATGATTCGCATGCTGTATACCGTCATCGTTCCACTGGGCTCCGGGGCCGTACCACACCACCGGCTCATGCTCAGGATAGTCCGGTGAGGACATGGCCGCATAATAGAGATTGGATATTGTCTGGCTTCCTACAGTCACATTGTCCTTCCGTTTCTGTACCCGCTTGATAATGTCATGGCCTTCCCACGGTGTCTTCAGCCGGTGCGTACCGTTCCACATCATCCATACATAATCCGTTGCATCGAATATACGGTTGAAATCCTCCATGGATGGCAGTTCGTAACCGTCCGGAGACAGGGAGTCGGCCGGCAGTTTGTTGATATGCGCCGGTACATTCATGCTGAATCCATCCATCACCAGCACACCATTGTTGTCGATAACCTTCATGCCATGGCCGCTGGCGCCCTGATAAGCCCACTGCCACAGACTGCGGTATTCATCCGCACTGCACACCGCAAGATAATCGAACAGACTCATACCCGCCGCCACTGCAGGATCCTCAGATGAGAGTATCTGGTCGTCAAAGCTGCGGGAATTGCCCATTGCATTGTACTTGCACCACCATATCCCGTGAAGCCAGGTGACGGGCAGTCCGTAATTGCGCCGCGTCACAGTATATTCCTCTTCTATCACGCCATTTGATATGACAACTACAGCCGACTGCCGGCGGCCATTGGCTGTCGGGTCATTGGGTCTCCAGCCGCCTACTATCCGCCAGCGGTTATTGCCTGCGGCATCCAGTCTGACCCACGGGTCCTCTCCTGACGCAAATCTGACCGACACAGTACTGCCTTCCGGGATAGTCAGCACCCCAAGCTCATTGTCCACATAACGGCCGAAGTCATAGGCATAGCCTTCTGAGTCAAAATCCATTTCACCCTCTATATACGCCGGATTGGAAGACAGTTTCAGGACAATACGGTCTTCAGGATAGACCCGCTCCAGTCCTTTGCGGCGGAACTGCAATACAGTCTCCCCTCCTTGAACACCGGGAGCGTACAGGGCCTTGCTTATCCTGAAACGGTTCATGTCGTCAGCTCCGGAATAAGGAATGGCATCCACAGAAAGCAGATAACCCTCTGCAGAGACCAGTTCCAGTTCCTCGTCACTGTCCACGGATATGATAAAATCAGATGCAAAATGAGGCAGAACCAATGTCCTGCCTCCGTCCAACGCCTCAACCCCGTAGGGCAGGCCACTGCCGTGTACATCCACGGCAACGGCCTTGCTTCTGTCCGGTGTCAGCTCCGTGTCACCACCTGAGCCCCAGTCCTCGAAGGTAATATCCAGTGTAACATCTATGTTGTCCTTCCGTACGGTAAGGGTATAGACAGTATTTCGGAGAACATCTCCTGAAAGAGTCTTGGTCAAGGTATAGCTCTTACCGTCCAGCACCGCCTCAACCTTCACTTCTATACCATCATTGGCCTGCTCATAAAGATACATCACCGCCTGAGTATCAGATGTTACAGGCTCGTCGAAAGTGACTTTTGCCACATCCCTTGACACATCCGCAGGAGAATACTCTCCGTCCACCGGGAAGACATAGGCAGACTGCGCCACATTGCGGAATTCTATCCCCTTCACGGACGCATCCCCTGCTGTCCTTATTTGAAGGTCAAAACGTGCCACTCCACGGCGGAGAGTTACTGGCAGCTCAGTCTGCGATGGACTCACACCGTCCAGGCTTACACTGCCGCTGAAAAAATGTGCCGGGCCGTCACGGTTGGTAGCCAGTCCCAGACGCAGCCACTCCTCCTCGGTAATATTTCCAGACTGCAGCGCAGTAAGGTCTACAAGACCCGCAGTATTAGCCAGCACATACATATTGCCGGAATAGCCGGTCACCTTTATCTCATAAGCATTGCCGGAAACGGGTATATTCTCGAATACGGCCGTCATGCGTCCCTTGTCAAATATACAGGCCTGCAGGTCATCGACAGTATTCTCTCCGTCGAGCAACAGGCCAGAACCCTCATACCCGGAGACAGCGGCCCTTACTATCCTCTCTCCTCCAGGTACCGGAGAAGGTCTTTCCTCTACGTTACATGCGGATGCCAGCATCAGCGACATCATCAGCACAGTTGTCCAATTCTTTTTCATCTTTTTTAAATTTAAATGGTTAGTAAAATGTTTTTAATAAATATACTCTACGGGTGTCTTGACACACCTTATAGTCCTGGTCTTGGTATTGTTGTGCGCCACGAACTTCAGCCAGTTCTGTCCGGGACGGTCGGAGGAGGCATATCCCTCAAGTCCCCAGCTTCGTCCGCTGCTGCCGTATGTAGCCAGCAGGATGTTCTTGCGGGCCACATCTCCGGCCGCGGTACTCCACTGATGGCCAAGACCGAAGAGCACCCAACTGTTACCGTCAGACTCAAACTCGTAAAAGGACACCGTTCCGTAATCCTGTCCGAGAAATTCCGCCTGCCGCTCAGCAATGGTGACTGTAATCATCTTTCCTTTACGGTTGGTGAATGTCCTGGTACCCACCCCGCCGAGATTGTAGTCATCACTCGCTGCCAGATAGGCGAAGTCATCGTAAGACGGTATCTGATAGCCGTCCGGAGCCATCGACGCGGGGTCCAGCAGACCGAAATCCCCTCCGTAGGCCTTCATGCCCTCGTAATAATATGCGCTTCCATTGTGACTGAGCACGAGCCCGTCCGGATTGCCGGCCTGATACTGGTCTCCCATCAGTGCAAGCAGGCTGTCGTCCGGCATAGTCTGCAGGAAGCTCATAAGATCATCCTCTACCACATACGGCCCGCCGGTAATCTGGTCCTCAAAACTACGCGCATTGCCACGGAGATTGAAGACAGCCCACCACGTTTCACCTATCCTTGCCACCGGCAGTCCCCAGTTGAGCCGCCTTACCGTATATGCCTCACGGTTGCCGCCGTCTTCATCGGATATGACCAGCAGCCCCTCCTGTGTCCGGCCGTCAGCAGTCGGATCATTGGGCCGCCATCCTCCCAATATCCTATACACACGGCCTCCGTCATCCTCAGCCTGAAGCTCGGCCTTCATCCACGGCGCATCATGCGGAACTTCCACGGTCACAATCTTTCCGGCCGGGACACTCACCGTTCCCAACACTCCGTCCACATACCGGCCGAAATCGCAGACTCCACTGCTGTCCAAAGCAAGCATTCCTCCCAACTTTATCGGACTTGCCTCTAAAACTATCACGATTCTTCCTATTGACAATTCTCCCTGACGCACATTGAGATACAATCTCTCAGTCTTGCTGCCCGGCTTCCTGGACACGCTCGTCACCCGTATTCCATCATCCCCAGGCACTACCTCGGCATCCGCAGAAAAGCCCTCTACCGCGATTTCCGCATCCCGCGCCGCAGACAGCACCAAAGTATACGAGCCTCCTGTATAGGCCACAAAGACACTGTCACCCATGTCATTTACCCTTACGCCGCTACCCAGTACCGAATTGTCAACATCCACCGCTACGGCAGGGACATACTCCGAACCCGAAGACGGTCCCAGACCCCAATTGTCATAGAGCACCAGAGCCGAAAGTCCGGCCCCGTTTCCACTCACCTGCACCGTATAGACATTATTGCGTTCCAATACACCGGGCAGAGTGACCCGCAAACGGTGTAGGGCACCTTCCAGTCTGGCCGCCACCTCCACAGCAGCATCAGTACACGACTGCTCCGGCACATACGCCAGGACATCTCTCCCGCCTGTGAGCGGAGTCTCCCCATAGTCCCGGACAATCCTCATCTGCCCGGCTGTCTCCGGCACTGACACATCCTCCGCACGAGGCATCACATATCCTTCTCCATACAGTCCTGTCACCTCCACAGACAGCACCTCTATCCCGGCTTCGGCAACAGCGACATCCATACGTGCCACAGTCCGGCGCATACTCACCGGCAGAGTGCCCGCCACATTGTCACGCAGTTCTAAAGAACCGGTCATCAGCAGGCCCTGCCCGGTCATCTCCTCCACAGGAGCCGTGAGTCCCATAAGTTCCTCCTCCGTGACATCCCCGGGGATAAAACCGTCCACAGCCGCCAATGCCGAAGAATTGGCCAGCAGATAAAGCCTGCCAGATATCTCTGATGGCTCCAGGATATAAATATTATCTCCGTGACTTTTCTCCAAGGGCAGCACTTCCCGAAGCACTCCGCTTTCAAACCTGAGCGCAGACACATCATACACATCCTGACCATCTACATCCATCTTGACCGTCAATGCCTCATGCAAATCAGCCTGCGGCCTCTCATCTGACGGCGAGCATCCGGAGATAAGCACCGCCATAAGCAATATTGGTCTCAAATACTTTTTCATCATTACTTGTATATGTTCGGATTGGCCCTGCTGTCAAGCCAATGGGAAGACTCGACCGGCATCTCCGAGATGTTATTGACATAAAATCTGTTCATTAGCTCTTGAGCCCACGGTCCGTAAGTAAAGGAACTGTTGTGACTGTAGCCCATCACGTGACCAAGCTCGTGAAACATGACCTCACAGGCATAAGCGGAGGTGTAGTGTTCCAGCCAGCCGGCCTGCCATGCCCCGAAGGTACTGCCGCCTCCGAGTCCTACTACTCCGTTGCCGGGATAGACCAGTCCGACATTGATGGTGCGCTGCTGCCTCATCTGGGCAAGCACGGTCTCCACCGGCACCTTGTCGTCCACACCGCCGTTGCCATAGAGCCGGTCCTGATTGGCCCGGAGTATCTCCTCATGCTCCGGCATGTCTATCATATAGGTGAAATTGAGGAAGAAAGCCACGGCCTCCCGGCAATGCACCGGTCTTATGCCCATCCAGTTGCCCTGAGGCTTGCCGTCCGCCTGGGTCGGGTCGCCGCCGAAGAGGTCGAAGCGTATGTTCCAGCCGTGCTCGATCCTGCTCAGCTTGTCCCAGTACGGATCGCCGGACACTATCCTGAATTCCGCATCGGACAGCTGGGCCGCCGTCAACTGAGGCAGCTCCACTATCCTGCCCGATTCGGTACGGTATACACCGGGGGCGGACAGGGCCGGAATCTCTCCGTAGAAATCCGCAAAGGCCGGGATGCTGTCGAAATAAGCCAGGTCCACATACTCATTCCCGACAGACGGTATACGGGCACGTATCAGCACATCTTCCAACGGTTTCGGCGAATAGAAGCGTACACTCAGCAGTTCATCGCCTGTCACCGAGACCTGAAGCGGCCTGGCAGTATTGAAGTTGCGCAGGGTCTTGTCCGTATAGATACTGTACGGCTCGTCATCCTGAAGGATAAGGCCGTGTCCGCCCGCCGCATACGCCTTGTCGGTGATGAACATCGTTCCGCTGCCGTCATCCGGATGTTCAGAGTCCACCGACACGGATGTTATATGGTTGGCCCTGACGGCCTCCACTGTAAAGCCGTATTCTCTTAGAACAGTCTCCCCGACATATGTGCGCGAGACCGTCTCCACCTGTCCTGCAGAACCTCCACCTTCCACTGTGGGCACCATGAAACAGCTCCGGCCGGCCATCAGGTCCAGCGTCACCGCCCGGCCGTCCGTAGTTCCTGCAAAAGTTCCGTCCACAGTCAGGCCGGTATAGAACGCGGGAGACTCCAGAACCGCCACAGCAGAAAGCAATGCCCATTCAGTATACTGATTGCGGAAATTGAGAGTCATGTCCAACCGGCCGATTATCCTTTCCTGCGTGATGGTCTCCGGCAAGTCGGACACCATCACCACTCCGTCAGGGCTGTCCTGAGGCCAGACAGAAAAGGCCGTAGAGGAATAGAAATACTCCGACCCGACGACCCCGCCCTCCGGGAAACTTATCCACACATCGGATACACTGCCGGCATGAGCGAAACTCACCCCGTCCCCGTCCGCGTCTCCTCTAACCCCGGCGATCATAAGACGGTAGTCCCCGGGCCGGATTCCCTCTATATATACAGAGGCATCGCGTTTCTCATAGTACGCCTTGATATTGCCGACCACAGTACCGGCATCATCCGCCACCAGCAGTTCCACCCTGTCGTAGTCAGCCGTCGCGGCCGCCTTGGTGCGGGTAGTGCCGTCTCCGAACTCATAATACCGCAGGCCCACAGCGAGCCTGTCTCCGCACGGCTCTTCCGACGGACGGGGCCGTTCTTCCACAGAACACGACATCAGCAGTGTCACAAGAGCCGGAATAATTAGTATATTCGCATAACTTTTCATAACGGGTGCAAAAATATTCCGGCCCGCAGCCATTTTCCGTAACATATGTTACACCCGCCGTGAAGCTGACTGAAACTTGACATGGATTGCGACATTTACAGCCTCCCGCTCTTTTCCGGAGGAGATAAAGAACTAATAAACAACATCCTGCAGGAGAATCCCGCAAGACACAGACTTTATGCCAAAGGTGACATCATCGCCCTTCAGGGCTATGTCTGCAAGCAGCTTTACCTGCTGTGCAGCGGCAGTGCATACGCCAGGATGGTCAGCGAGGAAGGCAAGGAATTCACTCTGGACACCCTGAGCGCACCGGAAGTGCTTGCATCGGCATTCCTGTTCAGCACCGAGGGCATTTTCCCCGTCACCATCATCGCGGCCTCGGACTGCAGCATCCGGCTCATAAGCCGGGAAGCCATGCTGCGCATCCTGAAAGCCGACCAGAGAGTGATGCAGAACTACCTGAGAGTCATCTCCGACCACAGTATGTTCCTGAGCAACCGGCTGGTGGAATTTGCCCTGCAGACCCTCTCTTCCCGCATCGTAAGCTATATTGAGAGCAACGGACCCATCACCAACCTGCAGGAGACCGCCTTCATCCTCGGCGTAGCCCGTCCGTCCCTCTCCAGAGCCGTCTCCCAGCTCGTCGCACAGGGCACCCTCGTCAAGACCGCCCAGGGCTACACCCTCTCAACCATTTAGCAGAATTATGAACCGGAGGCAATCTCGTCGAGTTCGAGCCAGCGGAGTTCCTTCTCATCGAGCAGACGAGTGACATCCCCGATGCGGATTGAGTCAGCGGTAAGCTGGTCAGATGAAAGCACACCGGATGAAAGACGCTCCTCAAGAGCCTTTTTCTCTTCTCCCAGCGCGGCCAGATCTTTCTCCAGCTGCTCCTTTTCCATCTTTTCCTTGTAGGAGAGCCGCCGTTTTCTCTCACCCTTGTCCACCGGAGCGGCAGGTGAGGATTCCCTGCGGGCTTCCCGTGAGGCGGCCCGGTGCTCCTCCTCCCTGTCCTTCAGATACTGACGGTAGCCGGAATAACTGCCCACGAAATCCTTGACCCGGCCGCCGCCCTCGAAGATAAAGAGATGGTCGGCCAGCTTGTCCACAAAGAAACGGTCATGAGAGACAATCAGCAGTGAGCCGGTAAAGCCGGCCAGATACTCCTCCAGGACATTGAGGGTCATCAGGTCCAGGTCATTGGTAGGCTCGTCAAGAATCAGGAAATTGGGACTGCGCATCAGCACGGTCAGCAGATAAAGCCTGCGCCGTTCCCCTCCGCTGAGCCTTCCGACCCTGTTGCGGTGCATGGAGGGCGGAAACATAAAATAGTTAAGAAATGTCATGGCAGAGACTTTCTCACCATTGCCGATGGTCACCACATCGGCTATCTCCGACACCGTGTCAATGACGGTCTTCTCATTGTCGAACTTTATGCCTTCCTGACGATAATAGCCTATTCGCAGGGTTTCTCCCCTGTCTATGGTGCCTGAAGACGGCTCCAGAGTCCCGGACAGCAGGTCCAGGAATGTACTCTTGCCCACTCCGTTGGGCCCGACAATGGCAATCTTCTCCCCAGGGGCGAAGTTGTAGGTGAAATTGTCCACTATCGGGACATCTCCCCAGCTGTAACACAACCCCTTGCAGTTGATTATCTTCCTGCCGAGACGGGCCATGCCGGCTTTGATTTCCATCTGACGGTCATCCCTCCGCTGCTCCGCCCTCTCCTTCAGGTCGTAGAATGCGTCCTTGCGGTATTTGGCCTTGGTTCCCCTGGCACAGGGCATGCGCCGCATCCAGTCCAGCTCGGTCCGAAGCAGGTTGCGGGCCCGGTCGGTGGCGGCGTTGAAATTCTCGATACGCTCCTGCCGCTTCTGCAGAAAATACTCATAATTGCCGTTGTAGCGGTAGAGCTGCCCGCCGTCCAGCTCCAGAATCTGATTGCATACTCTGTCGAGAAAATACCGGTCGTGAGTCACCATGAGCAGGGTGCAGCGCGAGCGGGTGAGGTAGTCCTCCAGGAACTCGATGCTGTCCACGTCCAGATGGTTGGTCGGCTCGTCCAACACCAGGAAATCCGGCTTGCGGATCAGGGCTGCTGCAATGGCCGTGCGCTTCGACTCCCCTCCGCTGAGCGTTCCGGCCTTCCGGGAAGGGTCGTTCAGATGCAGCTGGGAAAGGATTGCGGCCACTTCGTAGTCCTGCACGTCGTGCGCCTTGTCCCCGGCTCCCTCCAGCACAATGTCCGCTATGGTCCTGTCCGGAGCATAATGCTGGTCCTGCTCCAGAAAAGCCACGTCAATGTCTTTCAGGAAACGAACCTCTCCTTCCCCGTCCGATGAGTCCTTGCCGGCTATGATGCTCAGCAGTGAGGTCTTGCCGGTACCGTTGGGAGCGACTAACGCAATCTTGTCCCCCTCGTCTATATGAAACGATATGTGGTCGAACAGCACGCGGGGGCCGTAGGATTTGGACACATTGACCACTTCCAGATAACTGCTCATCCCCGACGGCCTCCGTACATCTCCTCGTAATACTTCTCATATTCCCCGGATGTGATGTTGTCCACCCAGGCCTGATTGTCCAGGTACCACCGCACGGTCTTCTCTATGCCCTCCTCGAACTGCAGGCTCGGACTCCAGCCCAACTCGCGGTGCAGCTTCGTGGCATCTATCGCGTACCGCAAGTCATGGCCGGCACGGTCCGTCACGAAAGTGATGAGACTGTCCGAATAGCCCTCAGGATGTCCCAACAGCCGGTCTGTGGTCTTGACAATGATCTTGATAAGGTCGATGTTCTTCCACTCGTTGAACCCGCCGATGTTATACGTATCCGCCACCTTGCCCTCATGGAAGATAAGGTCGATGGCCCTTGCGTGGTCCTCCACGTACAGCCAGTCCCGCACGTTCTCCCCCCTACCGTATACCGGCAGAGGCCTGCGGTGACGGATATTATTGATAAACAGCGGTATCAGCTTCTCCGGAAACTGATACGGGCCGTAGTTGTTGGAGCAGTTGGTCACTATCGACGGCATCCCGTAGGTGTCGTGGAAGGCCCGCACGAAATGGTCCGAGGAAGCCTTCGACGCGCTGTAGGGGCTGTGGGGGCTGTAGCGGGTGGTCTCGCGGAAGAACTCGTCTCCATACACCATATGGGCACTGATATCGGAGCGCACGCCATCAGGACGGGTCAGCTCCAAAGCCCCGTACACCTCGTCCGTGGAGATATGGTAGAAACGCTTTCCCACATATCTCTCCGGAAGTGACTCCCAGTACACTTTGGCGGCCTGCAGGAGCGACAGAGTGCCCATGACGTTGGTACGGGCGAAGGTAAACGGGTCCTTGATGGAACGGTCCACGTGGCTCTCGGCGGCAAGATGGATGACTCCATCGATACCGTATGTCCGGAAGATGCCGCAGACCGTATCGAAATCGCAGATGTCGGCACGCACGAACACGTAGTTCGGGGCATTCCCGATGTCCTTGAGGTTGGCCAGGTTGCCGGCGTACGTCAGCTTGTCCAGATTCACTATGCGGTACTCGGGGTACTTGTTGACGAACAGGCGAACCACGTGGCTGCCTATGAAACCAGCTCCGCCGGTTATCAGTATATTGCGCTTATAATTCATAATTAATACAAGTTGTCATGGTAATCAAACAGTTCGGAAACGTCCTTCAGGAGCGGATGCCGGGCATCCCTTTCCGATAAAATAACATCCTGCGGGCTCACCTTCCAGTCTATGCCCAACTCCGGGTCATTCCACGCCACAGCCCCCTCGCTCTGCGGAGCATAGAAATTGTCGCACTTGTACTGAAAAAGAGCTGCGGTGCTGAGCACACAAAAACCATGCGCGAATCCCCTTGGAATGAAAAACTGCCGGTGGTTCTCCCCGGAAAGTTCCACTGCGACGTGCTGCCCGAACGTGGGCGAGCCCCTGCGTATGTCCACAGCCACATCGAGGACCCTCCCCTGTACCACCCGCACCAGCTTGCTCTGGGCAAACGGCGGTTTCTGAAAATGCAGGCCGCGCAGCACTCCGTAGGAAGAGCAGGACTCGTTGTCCTGGACAAAATTCACGGGACGGACTTTCTGCTCAAACTCCTTCAGATTGAATGACTCGAAGAAATATCCCCTCGAATCCCGGAAGACGCGCGGCTCTATTATCACCACACCATCTATTGCAGTCCTTATCACTTCCATAGCCTTATCTCACTGTCTGTTTCTCGGCATCCTCCGCCAGTTGCAGCAGATACTGCCCGTACTGGTTCTTTTTCATCGGCTCTGCAAGCCGCCTCATCTGCTCAGGGCCTATCCACCCCTGCTCCATGGCGATACCCTCCAGGCAGGCAATCTTCAGCCCCTGCCTCTTCTCTATCACCTCTATGAAAGTCGAGGCCTCCGCCAGAGAATCATGAGTTCCGGTATCCAGCCATGCAAAGCCGCGGCCCAATGTCTCCAGCCGCAAACGTCCGCGATTGAGAAACTCCTGATTGACTGACGTAATCTCCAGTTCACCTCTCGCCGAGGGTCTGACTCCGGCAGCCACCTCCACCACCTCGTTCGGATAGAAATACAGACCTGTGACCGCATAGTTGGACTTGGGACAGGCCGGCTTCTCCTCTATACTGAGTACATTGCCGTCAGAGTCCATCTCCGCCACACCATACCGTTCAGGATCCGCCACCCAATAGCCGAAGACCGTCGCCACATTGTCCCGCTCGGCTCTTTCCACCGCTCTTGAGAGCATTCCGGTAAAATGACTGCCATAGAAAATATTGTCTCCCAATATCAGGCAGGCCGCATCTTCTCCGATAAACTGCCGGCCTATGATAAAGGCCTGGGCCAGTCCGTCCGGAGAAGGCTGCTCCGCATACTCGAAGCGCACGCCTATATCCTGACCGTCTCCGAGCAGACGGCGGAACCCTGGCAGGTCCTGAGGCGTGGATATTATGAGTATATCCCTGATGCCGGCAAGCATCAGCACCGATATGGAATAATACACCATCGGCTTGTCATATATGGGCAGCAACTGCTTGCTGATACCCTTCGTAATGGGATAAAGTCTGGTACCGGAACCTCCGGCAAGTACTATTCCTTTCATTTCTATCTATTTAATTATTAGCTTCAGTGGTTGTGTCTTCCTTATGGCGGAGAGGAATCTTCTCCCATTGTATCGAATCCCCGTCAAACCGGATACGGTGGTGCCTGCGGACAGAATCCCGGCGATGGTTCCAGTCGATGCGTGTACGGGCCGCCGCCCTGTCTCCCCAACGGTTACGCTCGCTTGCACTTCTGAAACGGCGGGTAATCTCATCGCTGAGGTTGAGACGGAGGGAATCTATCCTGCGGGTTTCCACCGGGGTTACGGCATTCTTGTATTTCGCCCGGCCTATGCCGAAACGCATATCATCCAAAGTACCCCGGATATTGAGCCCGGCCTTGAACGGCAACGGGGACTTAAGTATCGAGATATGATAGTCAAAACTCATATCCAGATTCTGCACGCCTCCGACAGCTGCCTTGTAGCGGTCTATCTCCACCAGGAACGGATAGATATTCACCGCACCGTCCTTCACGGTTATATTGACCGATATACTGTCGATGAGATTCTCCTCCTTGTTCTTGAACATCAGTTTCTTGGATATCTCCGCAAATGTCTCGCCATCCATCAGCACCAGGGAGTCGCCACGGATGTACACTGCCGAACGGAGAGAAGGTATCATGATGTTCAGGGTGGAGTCAAGGACACCCTCTGCAGCCACATCCACCTGTACTTTTCCCTTGAATGACTGAAGCATCGGCACCAGAGAATCCACCGATGGCGTAGCGTCCACCAGAGAAGCAATGTCTATATCCTGCACCTTTATGTCAAATCCGGCATATCCGAACTTCGACGAGGCTGCCTTGTATATCAGCGACGCTTTCAGACTGGCACTGTCAAAAGCATTGAGACTCAGATTCTCCAAATACACATGACTGTCCCTGATCTCCGCATCGCCGTCTATATTCCGGAAGACATACTTGCCGAAACGCATCTTGTCTATGTCCGTTGTCAACTTGAAGTCAATATTGTCCGGGACCTTGAACAGGCTCAGTGCCGTCGAGGAGGTATCGGCCTCTATCTGCTGCGCCGTCGCCTCCGGTGATGCAAAGGCCCTCATCAGCTGGTTGAAATTCACGTTCTTGGAACTTACGTCCAGATTGGCCCGCAGCATGTGGCCATGGCGCATCGCTCCATAAAGGTCATGCACCGTGCCGGAGAGCACGACATTGGACCGTCCCACCCGCACAGCCGCCTTCTTCAAGGTTATCTGCCTGTCCCCGAACTTGACGACAGTCTTGTTGAACCGGATGGGAAGGGCGCATTGGGGGACCTCGGCTACAAGCCTGTTGAACCTTATCGTTCCGGAAGGCAGCCAGAGCGAGTCCCTGACCTTGTCCGCATTGACCTTTATAACACCTTTCTTCATACCTCCGGTGATATCCCCGGCTTTCGCAAATATTGAATCCGTCTCCACTTTCACCGTAAGTCTCGGCATCCCGGTCTTCTTCGCCTGCGGCTTCAGCGATGCTGTAAGCCCGCCGCGCAGACAGAAGACTCCGAGCGAGTCTCCCATTCCGCCATGCAGACGGCTGAACTCCACAGATACATCCGGACGCCAGAGCGAATCTCTGACCTTGTCCGCACTGAGTTTGACGATACCCTTACTGAATCCGCCTCTTATATCTCCGTATTTGAAAAACAGCGTATCCGTCTCCACCTCCAGCGAGGCTCTGGGACGCTCAGGAACATCCGGCTGAGGGCCGAGCGAGGCAGCTGCCTCTCCACGGCCGCAGAACACTTTCAGCGAATCTCCCACAGCCGCACCTACCCTGTTCATACGGAAATCCGCCTTTATCCGGAATACCTGAGTCGTATCCCTTGGACGGGTCGAGATGACCTTTAACTGCAGACTGTCCGCCACGGCATTAGCCCAGGGACTCTTCAGATGCAGTTCAGACACGTCTCCGCTCAGTCCCAGAGCCTTGCCTCCGAAAAACTTCAAGTCTATGTCACCCACGGCATCCAGGCCTCTGCCCGTATCCTTGACCGACACCCTGTCCATCTCCAGCTTACCGGCTGCGAATATCCGTCCGAAATCCTGGTTCTTAACCGTAGACAGCCGCGTGCGCACCTTCAGATCCGCGTCAATCACTCCGGAAAGTTCTATGCCTTCCTGCAAAGGGAAAGTCTTGGCTATGCTGCCCAGATCTATCCCTGCCCTCATATTCAGGGCTATCAGAGGATCCTCGAAAAGTTCCGTCACCTTAGCATCAGCCAGCACGTCTATGTCATTGCCGCGCAACTTGAATATCTTCAGGTCCAGATAGGACTCCTGTTCCCTGGCCAGATCCACGAATGCATCAAAATCAGCCGTCAGACTGTCAATGCCATACGGCAGCCCCTTATAGTGAGCCGAGGCATCATCTATCTTCAGACACAGGCTTACCGTCGGCATCAGACCGTTGCCATATGAGCCCCTCACTGTCCCTTCCAGCATGACTGTTCCGTCCGCCGTCAGATCCTGATGCCTTACCACCGACTCCGGAATCAGATTGAGAGCCTTCTCGACAGACGGAGCCACTGCCCCGAACGCCAGATCCACGTCCACCGCCCTGCGGGCAGAGTCTCCCCACAACGTACCGTTAAGAGACAGACTGATATCATTGATTCCCAGATCCGCATTGCGCAGCACCACCTTCATGCTGTCGGCATTGAAACCGACATCCGTGTTCAGAGACAACGCCGTCCGCCTCACCAGGACATTCCTCTGCTGCATGAAGAACAGATTACCGCACGAGAGTTCCACAGAAGCCGCGGCACCCCGCACTCCTGCTCCGAGTCTTACACGGCTGTTCACATCCCTCACCATCGCATAGACATCCGTCGAGCGGTCATTGAATATGATATCTGCATTCCTTATCCTCAATGAACGCAGCACTACGGACTTAGGCTTAAATCCGCCGGACGGGGCGCTGTCCTCAGCCGTGATCGTATCCCCGGCAGCCGGCATCACGTTCCAGTTGGCATTGCCGGAAGAGTCTCTCCACGCATACACCCTGACACTGTCCAGCAGCACCCGGCCTATCACTATGCGGTTGTCCTTGAGCAGAGGTATCGGGTTGAACGCCACACGGCAGCGTGCGAACCGCAGCAGGGAATCCCTGTACGGACGGGATGAGGACATGCTGTCGGCCCCGGTCATATGCCTGACCAACTCGCCGTCATCTATCTTAAGCGTGAAACGCGGAAAGGTCGAGAAAAACGTCACGTCCACCTTGCCCACTCTCACGTCTGCATCGAGATAGGTGTTGGCCGCCTTCTCCACCATAGGAGTAAGTCTGGACGGAGTCAGCACCAGCCAAAGCACTGCGGCTATGGCCACGACACACAGTCCCAGCAGTGATCCCAACGAGATCAGACTGACCTTCAGCGTCTTTTTCAACCCAGGTTTCATTATTCGCTTTTATTTGTTCAGAAATGTACGGATATTCTCCTCCAGAATCTCCACCAGGCGGATACGGGCCTCTATGCTGGTCCAGCCGATGTGCGGCGATAGAATCAGCCTGGAAGGGTCCTTTACTCCGGCTATGTAGGGATGGTCTATCGGCAGCGGCTCAGTTTCAAATGTATCGACCGCAGCTCCGGCTATCAGGCCGTCGTTGAGGGCTCGTACCAGATCGTGCTCGTTGATGATGCCGCCTCGGGAACAGTTGACGATATAGGCACCCGGCTTCATCCGGCCCAGTTCCGCATATGTGATAAGGTCCTTTGTCTTAGGACTAAGAGGACAGTTTACCGACACTACATCGCTTCCGCACAGCAGTTCCTCCAGACTCACACAGGGATAAGTCCTGCAATGTCCCGTACCGGAAGTCGAGTAATAGGAGACCTCCATCCCGAAGGCCGTCGCCAGCTCCGCCACACGCGAGCCGATATTGCCCATGCCGATGACACCCATCTTCTTGCCCTTGAGTTCCCAGAAAGGATTGAGTACAT
This sequence comes from uncultured Bacteroidales bacterium, assembly GCA_949297365.1. GTDB lineage: Bacteria > Bacteroidota > Bacteroidia > Bacteroidales > UBA932 > Coprenecus. The sequence goes on from CASFSL010000033.1 coordinate 21,504, forward strand.
CGGAGAACATCCCGCTGCGGGAGTAGCGTCCGTCGTGACAGATCTCATTGAAATACATCCCGTGGCCCACCAGATTGAGGATGTGCATGAAGCACACCTGGGCCACGCTCTCGGTCGAGTACGCCGGCACATTCCTGACCGGTATACCCCTAGAGGCCGCATAGTCCACATCCACGCAGTTGACACCGGTAGCGGCGACGCATATCAGCTTCAGGTTGCGGGCCGCATCGATCTCATCTCTGTAGACCTTCACCTTGTTGGTTATGATTATATCGCAGTCAGCCACCCTGGAGGCAGTCTCATCCTGCCTGGTCGCGTCATAAAACACCGTCTCACCGAACTGCTTAAGTCCATCCAAAGACACATCCTTGCCGACAGTCGCGGCATCCAGAAAAACTATCTTCATACAAACGTATTTTTAATTTTCAGCAAATTTAAAAAATATTCTACTTTTGTTTAAAAATACTGCATACATGAAGACACTGATACTCTCATGCGACATGGGCGGAGGACATAACTCCGCGGCCAAGGCCCTGGCCCAATGGGGCGGAGGCAACGGGATAGAATGCGAGACAGCAGACACCCTCTCGTTCATCAGCACCGACTTTTCCAGGACGATGTCGGACCTGTATATCTTCACCACCAAAAGCAATCTGATAAAGGTCATCTACAGGACAGGCGAGATCGTGCCCCGCTCGCGCAGAGTCAAGTCTCCCGTCTACGTGGCAAATAAGATCTACTGCAAGCGTCTCTGCGACCACATCCTTGCAGGCGGCTTCACCTCCGTCATCTGTACTCACGTCTTCCCGGCCGAGGCCATGACCGCCCTGCGCCGCGCCGGTCTGCTGCCCTCCGGCCTCAGAACCGTCTTTGTCCAGACCGACTACGACGCGCTGACTCTGATGAAGGACCTCGAGGTGGACAGCATCGTCATCCCCCACCCTCACCTTATAGAGGAATGCGTGGCCATCGGAGCCCACCGGGAACTGCTGTATCCGTTCGGAATCCCGGTCAGTGAGGAATGCTGGAGACACGTGGACAGAAACACAGCGAGGGAAGAATGTACCGGCCTCTTCTCCGGCAACGGCCACATCGACAGCAGTGCCCGCTGGTATCTGATAATGTCCGGCAGCATGGGATTCGGCAAGACCGGGGAACTTATCAGGACAATACTGGAGGCCGAGGGCCGAGGAGTAGAAATCCTCGCTGTCTGCGGCAGCAACACCAAGCTCCGCAACCGCCTCTGCAAGGATTTCGGTGAAGAAACCAATGTCCACCCCATCGGCTTCACAGACCGCGTTCCACTGCTTATGGACGCCTGTGACGTGCTGTTCACCAAACCGGGCGGTCTGTCCAGCACAGAAGCCGCTGCCAAGCGCATTCCCCTGATCCACACGGCTCCCATCCCCGGCTGCGAGACCGACAACGCCCGTTTCTTCCACTACCACGGCATGTCCTACAGCACCACCGATACCGCTCAGCAGGTCGCCATCGCCCGCCTCCTCTGCACCGATAAAAAATTCAGGGAAAGCATGACCGCCGCTCAGGCAGCCAACACCTTCCCCGATACTTCAGAGCAGATCTTCAATCTACTCAGATAACACTACCTGCCGTTCCACTTAAGGGCCTTGAAGAGCTCGACTACCACGAGGGGAACAAAGGCCAGAAGGACGATGATACCCCATTGATTGGGAGACATGGAAACGAACTCGAAGGCACTCATCAGAGGCGCGATCAGCAGCACTGCGAGGGTCAGCACGAGGGACATCAGCAGGGCGAAGATCAGCGGCTTGTTGTTCAGGATGTTGAACTTGAAGCGGGACTCCGTGTTGGAGTGCAGGTTGCCGGCGTGCACGAGCTTGGCCATGATCAGCGATGCGAAGGCCATGGTCTGACCGAGGGCCTCGCCGCCCTGGTTCTTACCTATGATAAAGGCAGTGAGGGTAATGGCCGTCACCATAAGACCCTGGTAGCTGATACGCCAGATCATGCCTCGGTCCATGAACTGCTTGCCCTTGCCGCGGGGGCTCTTGCTCATCACGTCCTTGGCGGCGGGGTCGAGGCTCAGGGCCAGGGCCGGGAAGGTCTCGCTGACGAGGTTGATCCACAGGATGTGTATAGGCAGCAGGGGAATACCCATGTTGAATATCGAGGTGATGAAGAGCAGAACCACCTCTCCGAGGTTCGTAGACAGCAGGAAAAGGATGGTCTTGAGAATGTTGTCGTAGATACGGCGGCCTTCTGAGACGGCGGAGACGATGGTCACGAAGTTGTCGTCCTGAAGCACCATGTCCGATGCGTCCTTGGCCACTTCCGTACCGGTGATACCCATAGATACTCCGATGTCGGCCTTCTTGAGGGCCGGGGCGTCATTGACACCGTCACCGGTCATGGCCACTATCTCGCCCCTCTTCTGCCATGCCGTCACGATCCGCTCCTTCTGCTCGGGAGCGATACGGGCGTATACCGAATATTTGTCCACATTGGCGTCGAAATACGCGTCGTCGAGCTTCTCGAGGTCCGTACCTGTAATAGCCAGGTCTCCCTCCTGGAAGATGCCGATCTTCCTGGCGATGGCCAGGGCCGTCACCTTGTGGTCGCCTGTGATCATCACCGGACGGATACCCGCGCTGCGGCACTCCGCGATGGCGCCGATGACCTCCTCGCGCTCGGGGTCTATCATTCCGACCATACCTACGAATATCAGATTACGCTCGACCACCTCCATCTCAGAAGAGACCTCGTCCATGGGCCTGTACGCCATTGCCAGCACCCTGAGAGCCGACTCGGCCATAGTCTCGTTGCGCCTCTGCAGGTCCACTATATCGGATGTAGTTATCTCACGCACCCCGTCCGCAGTCTCAATCCGGTCGCAGACTGAAAGTATCTCGTCCAGACCGCCCTTGACATTGGCCCTGAGGGAGCCGTCCTCCATGCGGTTGATGGTCGTCATCCTCTTGCGGGAGGAGTCGAAGGCCACCTCTCCTACCCTCGGGCAACGGGCCTCAAGCGCGTCCTTTACCACACCCTGCCTAGCACCGAGGTCTATCAGGGCTATCTCGGTAGGGTCTCCCACCTTGGTAGTGGTGCCGTCGCTGTTCTTGACCAACTTGGCGTCGCAGCAGAGCACGGCTATCGACACCAGGCGGTCGATATTGCCGCTGACCGCATAATCCTCAACCACCGTCATCTGATTCTTGGTAAGCGTACCTGTCTTGTCGGAGCAGATAACGGTCGTACAGCCGAGGGTTTCCACCGAGGGCAGCTTGCGGATGATGGCGTTGTGCCTGGCCATACGGCGCACGCCCATCGACAGGATAATGGTCGAGATGGCCGGCAGTCCCTCGGGGATGGCCGCAACTGCCAGGGAAATCGCAACCATGAACATGCTGATGACCGGACGGCCGTAGAGCACGCCGATAAGGAATATCACCGCGCAGATTACGATGGAGGCGATGCCTATCACCTTGCCGAGTTTCTCGAGGCGCACCTGCATGGGAGTCTGGGTATCGGAATCACGGTTGAGCATGTTGGCGATCTTGCCTATCTCGGTATTCATACCCGTGCCCACTACGATACCCTTGCCGCGGCCGAAGGTCACCACTCCGCTGGAGAACGCCATATTCTTCCGATCTCCTAAAGGAACTTCCGTCTCCGCTATGGTCTCGGGAGACTTCTCCACCGGCACGGACTCACCGGTCATAGACGACTCCTGTATACTCATATTCACCGATTCGGTAATCCTGATATCGGCCGGCACGATGTCGCCCACTTCCAGGACTACGATGTCACCGGGCACCACGTCCTCCACATTAACGATGTAGGACTCCCCGCCACGGATGACCTTGGCCATGGGAGCCGCCATCTTCTTGAGGGCATCCATCGACTTCTGGGCCTGGAACTCCTGGTAGGCGCCGATAAAGGCATTGAGCAGCAGGATGCCCATTATAATATAGGTATCCAGCAGGCCCTCGCCCGTCCTGACACCCATGACGCCGGAAATTACGGCGGCTATAATCAGCAGAATGATAAGAAAACTCTTGAACTGCTCGAGGAACATCACGATGAACGGACGTCCCTTCTTCTGCACCAGAGTGTTCTTGCCGTACTTCTCAATCCGTGCGGCTATTCCGTCGGGACTCAATCCCCGCTCCGCATCGGTCTGAAACTCCTTCGAGACCTCCTCGATGGAATGATTGTAGTATTGCTTCATATCTTAGGAATTAAATCGGCTGCAAAATTGGCACTTCATTTCGTATAAATTGTTATGTTTGCAGCAGAAAAAATGTAGGAAAAGTCGGATTTCAGTATGAATTCAGAGCAAAAGGGCTTTACCATAGGACTGTGCACAGCCGGAAAGCGGGAACTGCGCATCAGCGGACGGAGCTGGGAGATAGTTCCAGGCTGCCTCTTCATCCTGATTCCCCAGCAGTTCACGGAGGACATATCCTGCTCAGGGGACTTCAGTGCCAGGACTCTCAGTGCCTCTCTTGAAGCCATCCTGGAGCATCCCAGCCCGGTGGACATCAACATCCTCAACATCACCTTCCTCCACCCTGTAATCCAGCTCCGGAAGGACAGGGCGGCCCGCCTTCTGGGATACTACGATTTCATTGAAAAACGGAACAATGATACCGGAAACGCCTATCACGAAGAGATATCCAAGACTCTCCTCTACGCCCTCATGCTGGAGATCAGCGACATCTACCGCAGCATCTCCGGAGACCGAAGCGAGGTGACCAAGCCCCGCCAGGAACAGCTGACCGACGACTTCTTCAGGCTGCTGACCACCCACTACCGCAGTGAGCACAACGTGGCCTTCTATGCCGGCCGGCTCAACCGCACCCCGAAATATTTTTCCGAGGCCATACGCCGCATCAGCGGACGCTCCGTATCCGACTGGATAGCCACCATGCTGCTGAGCGACAGCAAGCTGCTGCTCCAGACCACGGACATGACCATACTGGAGATATCGGAGGAACTGGGTTTCTCCAGTCCTTCGGTATTCGTGCAGTTCTTCCGCCACCACACCGGCACCACCCCGCTGCAGTACCGCAAGCAGCTATAGCAGAGGACTTACCAGACGGGCCACCGATTCGTAGAACTTGTTGCGCAGCGGACGCTTGTTCCATTTAGCCTTGGACACCAAAGTACAGCGGGAAAGATCCTTGTGGAAACGGTCTTCTATAATCTTTGCACACTCCGGGTCGTAGATAACCGACGTGACCTCAAAATGATGCTCGAAACTGCGGTTGTCCATATTGGCCGAGCCGATGATACAGTACTCCCCGTCGATACTGAGTACCTTGGAATGGTTGAAACCGCGTTTGAACAGATAGACCTTGACCCCTGCGTCTATCAGTTCGGAGATATAGGACATCGTGCCCCAGTTTGTGAGCCACGTATCAGACCGCTCAGGAATCATCAATGACACTTTCACATCCGACAGGGCTGTGATTTTTATGGCATTGAGGATGGTCTCCGAAGGGATAAAATAAGGCGTAATGATATAGATATGGTCTCTGGCCTTGGTAATGGCCGTGAAATAGCACTGCATGATGGCAGCCCAGTCACTGTCCGGTCCGGAAGACAGTATCTGAGCATAATATCTGGAGCCTCCAGCCCTGCCGTCCGTCAGCAGCTCCTTATTCCTGAAATCCACGTCCGGAAAATATTTCTTGCGGCGGCGCAGGTTCTTGTTCAGAATAAAATACCTGTCCAACAGAAATATCGCCTGAAGAGACATCACCGAAAGCCCCTCTATGCGCACATGTGTGTCCCTCCATTCCGGAAAATCCCCACCGTCATAATAGCGGTCCGCAATATTCACTCCTCCCAGAAAACCCACCTTACCGTCCACCACCAGTATCTTCCTGTGATTGCGGTAATTGACAATGGGAGGAAGGAAAAAGAGACGGAACGGGGAGAAATTGAGGATCTCCACCCCGGCCTCCTGCAGCTCCGCAAGGAACTTCCTGCCAAGATGCCGGCCTCCGAAACCGTCGAACATCATCCTGACCTCCAGCCCCTCCCTGGCCTTTGCCATGAGCACATCCTTGAAAGCATTGCCGACCCTGTCATCCTCAATGATGAACGATTGCAGGTGTATGTGCGTCCTTGCATTCCTCATCGCTTCCAACATAGACTCCAAAGCCGCCTTGCCGGAAAAAACAATGTCCACCTTCTCGTTGGCTTCCAGGAGACTGTGCGCACTCTTCAGGTTCTGTACAATGATCTTGTGACATCTGCGGACCTCCTGTGGTATGTTGTTCCTGTCCTCGAATTTTTCCAGCATCTCCCTGCAGAGTTCCTTCCTGAGCTTGAGGTCACAGGCGCCCTTACGGCTGAACATCTTGTCCTTACGGAAATTACGTCCGAAGAAGAAATAAAGTATGACACCTATGTAAGGCAACAGCATCATCACCATGACCCACGAGAGGGTCTTCACAGGATCCCGTTTATTGGATATCAGCTTGACAGACGAGTACACGGCTATCGCAATGTTCAGGACATAGAGGGATGTCGTAAATACCGGCCAGAAATCAGACAACCGCATAGACTACTTCCTCCCTGTGTACAGACAGGCGACACCGCCTGTCATGGACTCCACCGTGATATTCCGGAAACCTCCGTCCTCCAACTCCCTGCGGAACATATCCGGAGCCGGAAAGTCAAACGAGGACTCCGGCAGATAGGTATAGGCATAGGCCTGCCGTGACACCATTCGCCCTACTGCCGGAAGTATATTCTTGAAATACAGAGTGTAGATTCCGCGCCAAAGCCTGTTGCGAGGTATCGAGAACTCAACCACGGCCAGCATCCCCCCGTCCTTCAAGACCCTCCTGAGCTCCTTGATGCACTGAGGCCTCATATCGAAATTCCTGATTCCGAAAGCTATAGTGACGCAGTCGAAAGTGCCGTCCCCGAAAGGAAGCCCGGCCGCATTGCCGTACACGAAGTTGATATCCGGAGCCTTCACACGGGCTATATCCAGCATCTTCCCTGAGATATCGGCTCCCGTGACATCCATGCCCTTTCTTCTAAGCGCCAATGACACATCTCCTGTTCCGCAGGCCACGTCCAGGACCTTCACAGTACCGCCGGAGGGCACCGAGTCCACGACCCTCCTGACCAGCCTCCTGCGCCAGGAGCGGTCGATTCCGAAAGAGAGAATATGATTGAGCCTGTCGTAGGTAGGCGCAATCGAATCGAACATCGACGAGATGGTCTCCTTGTCTTTCTTAAGCTGTCTTGCCGGCATAGTCTGATATAAAACCGAAAGAGCGGTCGTCCATTCTGAGTTCACCCTTCGTCACATGGCCGAGAAGCGTAGCATCCATCCCGTGATTGAACATGAAGTTCACGAAATCCTCTTCCTGATCCTCATTCACAGAGACTATGGCCAGGTACTTGGTATTGCCGTACAGGAATTCGTCGTCACTAAGATCCGAGTCTCCCGTAATATCAAAACCGAGCGCATTGGCCCTGCAGCATTCGACCAATGAGTGAAATATACCCTTGCCGGATATCCTGTGAAGGGAGGATATGAAGCCGGCATCAATGCTGGTATTGAGATAATCAACTGCTTCAGAAGAGGTTATAAGATACAACGTATCGCCCTTCTGTGCAAAACTGCTCTTAATCTCTTTCATGGTCCGATGTTTTTACTGAATTTTGATGTAAATTTAAGAAAATTTCTAAAAAAAGTTTCTTTTTCAGAAAAACATTGTATATTTGCAGCCCCAATGAGCCCAGATGGTGAAATTGGTAGACACGCTACTTTGAGGGGGTAGTGCCCGTTTAGGGCGTGCAAGTTCGAGTCTTGTTCTGGGCACAAAAAGGTCTGAATCGCATGATTCAGACTTTTTTTGTGTACCCCATGGCGGCTGGATTTCTCGGCTTCTGCGCAATTTGGACTTCGTCCACATATACTGGGGCGCCTCGGCAATTGCAAGTAAACTTGCATTGCTCTCGGCTTCTGCGCAATTTGGACTTCGTCCACATATACTGGGGCGCCTCGGCAATTGCAAGTAA
>CASFSL010000034.1 GCA_949297365.1 uncultured Bacteroidales bacterium
GAAAATACATTCACGCAAACGTTGAAAGAACTGATTGCTGCTTATCCCAACGTGGATGTCATAGCGATGGGGTTCCCACCCGACTGGGAAACAGAATCTTTATGGCAGTAAACGACAGCTCCTGCCCGATGCCGTACTGAACATTTTCTCAGTATTATGCTCATCGCTTTTCGGTAAAACTTATAAGCAAAGCAAATTCTGTGAAAATGGTACAGATTGCCGTCCTATGGTTATGTAAAGCATCCTTGTTCCGGTATAATTTTGCATCGGACAAAAAAGAATAACCATGAGGAAAGCAATCGTAATAACCGCCGCCGCACTGGTATGCAGCCTGTCCGCGACGGCACAAACAACAGACACTATGAACAGAATCGAAGTATGCAAGCAGAATTACCGCACCTTGTTCAGCGGTGAAGCCCTGACCGGGCAGGGCACGGACCCGGAAATGATGGATATCCTTCAGAAGTTCATCTTCGGCGATGTATTTCAGACGGGTGATCTGACTATTAAACAGAGGGAAATGATTACCTGCATCACCCTCGCCACGATGCAGACGCTCCCTCAGCTGAAGGCCCATGCCGGAGCGGCACTCAATGTGGGTGTTACCCCCGAGGAGCTGCGCGAGGTGATGTATCTCACCGCCCCGTTCATCGGCTTTCCCAAGATGCTGAATGCCGTGGGCGCGGTGAACGAGGTGTTCAAGGAGCGTGGCATCTCCCTGCCGTTGGAAAAGCAAGGCACGGCAACAGAAGAAACACGTCATGAAGCGGGCAAAGCCATTCAGGACAAGCTCTATCCCGGCGGTATCGCCTCGGTGATGGAAGGTGTGCCCGGCGATATGGGCAAGGATGTGGAGCAGTTCCTTACGGACTATTTCTTCGGCGATATCTACAGCCGCGGCGCACTCGACCTGCGGACCCGCGAACTGCTCGGCTACTGCGTCCTGACCACCCTGGAAGCCGAGAGCCAGCTCCACTCCCACTATCACGGCAACATCACCGCCGGCAACTCTCCCGAAATCCTGACCGCCGCCGTCATCCAGTGCCTGCCCTACATCGGCTTCCCAGCCGCCATCAAGGCCTTGCGCATCATCAAAGAGGAAACGGCGGATGCGGACGGCAAGGCTGCTTTCCAGCGGGAAATGATTTTCCCCATCGGCGAGCCGAACACCGCTTACGCCAAGTATTTCATCGGCAACAGCTATCTGGCTCCGATATCCAAGGAGCAGATACCGTTCAGCAATGTTACTTTCGAGCCGGGATGCCGCAACAACTGGCACATACACCATGCAACCAAAGGCGGCGGGCAGATGCTGGTCTGCGTAGCAGGCAAGGGCTGGTATCAGGAATGGGGCAAGCCTGCCGTGCAGATGCTTCCGGGCGATGTCATCCACATCCCGGCGAATGTGAAGCATTGGCATGGAGCGGCGGCGGACAACTGGTTCGCACACCTTGCCTTTGAAATTCCGGGAGAAAACAGTTACAACGAATGGCTGGAGCCTGTGACCGATGAAGAATATAACCGGTGATTTTCACAGACAGCCCTAAGCAAGCAGAAACATCCCCGCATCATTTCAAGAGGTTAAAATCCTTGATATCAAAAACCTCCGTGGAGACCTCTCCAAGCCAGCCGCTTTTGGCATTTACCCCTACCTGCACTTTCACAAAGTCGATATAGCTCAGATTGGCCGGCTTGCCGTCAAAAGTAACGGCATCGCTGATACGGAAATGATTGTCTGCAGGAGCCGCATTGTAGTTGTCATCATCGGTAAGGCGGTCCTTGCTGCTGAAATTGTCCGCATACCCCCAGTCATAAGCCGGATTGACCCAATAAGTGCCGTTGCCTGAAGCATCGTAATTACGGGCCTTTAGACAGGTGCCCCTGAGGGTATAGCTGTCCTCCTCTACCCATTCCGGATAATAATAGTCCTGACGGTGGAAAGAAGCGAGATAATCTATCTCCCCGCTGCCGCCCTTGTTGTCGGTCCAGGGGACAGCCATGGCAGGGGCTTCCGGACGATAATAAGTCACGGCATAGTCCTGACAGGTCTCCGCCTTGCCATACTCGGAACCCTTCAGTTCATACCATGTATCGTTGGGCAGTCCGTCTCCGTTCTCATCCTGCATGACCCATACTATACCAGGTTCGGAAGAGCCGTCGAAAGCATTGCCGGTAATGGCCAGATTATAGTCTCCGTCATTGTCCACGCTGTGGTCAAATCCCACTACGATATACCCTCCGAAACCGCCCAAAGACACATACTGAGTCTGAGCCATCCTCTCCTCCGCATATGCGCAGGCCTCCTCCATAGTGGTTGCGGTGTAATATTCATTGACGAACTGTCCGGGAGCCGGCAGGAACTCATAGACTTTGTTGCAGGATGACAGAGCTGATGCCGAACCGGGACGGTAATATGTTCCCTCTGCCGGACATACATTGACTGCCAGCTCTTTCGTGGCAGTAAGATAGCTGTTGCGCATCTCGACCCTGACTGAATACTGTCCCTCTTCAGAAGCGGAGAACATATATTCCGTACGCTCTCCATACTGCACCTGCTTACCGTCCACATACCATGTGTAGACCGCATCAAAAGCATTCTCAATATCCAGTATGCGCAACAGGATTCTGCGGCCCAGTGACATATTGTACTCTGTCTGAAGGAATGTCCATGAGAAATCCACTTCCTCCGGAGATTTCACACTGACCGTGAACTCCACGCTGTCATTGCCGTCCTCATTGGCTGTCTCCAGCCTGAGCAGATAATCCCCCTGTTCCTTTCCTTCAAATACCAGTACAGGCTCCGTAGAGACCTCCTTGCCGTCCACACTCCATCGGTATGAAGTCTCCAGAGACGATGCTACAGCAGGTTTTAATTCCAGTGAAGAGCCCTGAAGTATCACGAAACCGTTCTCGGCACCAGGCAGGGTTATCGTAGGCGGGGTAAGTTCCAGTACGTCTATCCGGATATCAGCCTTGTCCAGACCTCCGTCCGTCGAAACCGTAAGTGTGATATAGAAACGCCCTGTTTCATCACTGACAAACTCAAGGACAGGGGCGGAGGAAATCTCTTCCCCACTTTCAAGTACCCATGAAAACACTGCGTCCTCCGCATTCTCATAATCAGGCGATACAGTTATCGGACGACCGGCTTTCGTGGTATAGATACCGCTTTCATTGTCAAGCGATATGCGAGGAGCCGGAGGTGTGATGCCGTCCTCCCTGCAGGAGAACAGCATCACCACGGCCACCGCCATTAAGATCAGACTGTATATTCTTCTCATCATATGCCTATTCAAATCTTACGGCAACATCGTCATAACAGAAATAAGCCGGCTGGCTGAAACCGTAGCCGTTGTCGCTGTCTCCGGCGACATTGAACTCTATCTTGGACACTTTCCCAAGCGAGGAGAGATCCCATTTGGTCCACTCCCGGATATTGCCTTCGCTACTGGCCAGAAAAAATTCCGGTTCCTGTTCTATCTTCACTCCTTCAGCATCGTATCCTATGGCTATTACCTTTACATATCCGTCCGGCGTCAGAGGGTCAGTAAGCCCGTTGCCGTTGGACACACAATTAGCAAGATATGTATTCCACATGATGTAAAGATGATCCACCACGCGGGCCACTCCGTCACCGAACTCTATGGACGGCAGGTTCTCAGTCATATTATACGGAGATTCATCCTTGTAACCGAAATGCACGCAGAAATTCTCAGAACCGTTGTGCCCGCCGAAACCAGTCACAGGGTCCTTATAGTACACTGCCAGCTGATGCAGATAGTCACCGTTGGCAATATCAGTCTCGATGTAGTCGGATACTGCATGTCCTCCACCCCAGTAGCACGTCGTTCCGTAATTTTCAGGCATCACATGTTTGAGAAATGTATTGCCGTCATCGTACCATTCGTAATCCGCCGGGCCTGTTCCGCTCTCTCCGTAAAGCAGCGGCCCTCCATATTGGGGAGTATCTATCAGCGAAGACCAGTATTCTCCTTCAAATGTAAGCACACGCAACTCATATTCCACAGCCTTGACACGGAAGGTCACCATAGACACCTCGCCGGTCATGGACTGGAGGCTGAATCCGATCATGCCCTCAGTCTCAGCATACGTATTTTCCCTGGTCGGCGCAGTAACAGTAAGAGTCGTATCCTCCGCCATGGACAGAGTCACCCTCCAGCCGTCCGGCTTACTTACCACATAGGCGAACATTCCGGATATCTCCACATTGTATGTTCTACTACTGCCGTAAAGGTAACTCTCCACTCCTTCCGATGAAAGTCCCTTGATATTGAATTCAACGCTTATGGTTTTCGGCACCGATATCCTGGTCCCGTCTGCAAGAATGAATATTACATTGTAGGCATCGCTCTCGTAGTCCACATCCGCGATAATCCCGGAGCCGCCGGTTCCCGGCTCTCCGTCCTGTCCCTCGGCAACTATACCTGTAGACTCCCAGTTCAGACCTCCGTCTACAGATATTTCCCACATCTTGGTGTCCGGGTTAATTCTTACCTGCGGGGAGACGGCATCCTCTCCCGGCTGGCCGTCTTCACCGTCGATGCCCTGGGCCCTTATCCTCTGGCCGTCAACTACGAGCCATTCCCCGTCTATAGTCCAGTACCACAGTCCGTCACTCTCATCCTGAGCCACGGATATTATCGGAGCATTAGCTCCGTCCTTCCCGTTTGTTATCTCCGCCGTCGTCCCGTCAGAGAAATATATCACATAACCGTCAGTACCGGCCTCTACCCTGTCGATTGTCACATTCTGCCGCAGAGCGTCGACTATCTTCTGTAAAGCATCAATATCCGAATTGATGTCCTTGACAGTCTCTTCCAGCGATGCAATCTTGTCATCGATTCCGTCCAAACGGTCACGCAATTCAGTGTCGTCATACATGCTGCACGCACTTACTGCGGCAGTTACCAGCGCAATAAGCGCGGTCCGAATAATTCTTTTCATTTTTCTAATGGTATTAAAGGTTTATGTGTAAATACTATATGCGCAGGTATATCTCCTGTGGTGACGGACCACTTGCGCTTGCCGTCGGGAGAGAAGCAGTGCAGGGTACCCGGACTTACATAGTCCTTCGCATCCGTCACCAGAATTTCCTTAGTCACGGGATGTACCGCCAGACCATAAGGCACCTGTATATTCTTATCAGTGCCGTCAGTGATGAAATTCCGTGTCACCACCTGTCCCGTCAGAGTATTGAGAACAGCATAAGACACCGTCCAGTCGTTAGTGAGATAACTAAACTCAGTGCTGTAAATATAGAGGGAGTCCCCGCGGATGGTCATGTTGCTGTTGGGAAGCAGATGAAGCGTGTCCGTGCAGACATCTGTCTTCGTATCTATGATAAAGGTCTTTGACGGGGTATAATAATAATCTCCACGGGACGATACGTACAGGTTGCCGTAGCGGTCGGGCTCGATACGGTGCAGGTTGATGCCGACCGGTATCTTGTACATCTCACTGAAGGTGACCAGGTCGATTACGGAGACCGTGCTGTCGTAGTCCGGGACGCGGTATCCGCCGGAGTTGGCCACATACAGCTTGTTGCCCACTATGGCCATCTCCTCCGGCTGGTAGCCCACAATGCACGAGTCCACTATTTCCAATGTCGCAGTGTCAATCTTCACGACCATGCCGATGCGTGCGTCCGGGTCTATCTTCACCGGACCGGCATACGCACTGACGTAGGCATACTGGTCCTTGAAGGCCAGGTAGCGGCAGTTGGGAACGGCTATCTTTGTTATATGCTTGACACTCTGCACGTCCATTACCTCCACGTAGTTGGAGCAGTTGATCACCGCCCACAGCTTGCCGCCGTAGATCTTGATGTCGTTGCCCACATCTCCCAGATCCTTGACTTCATTCGGGTTACGCTCCCCGTAGATGTTGCGGGTGTACACTCCCGTAGTGTAGTCATAGTAATCCAGGGAAGCCTTGTTGCTGCCCATATTGCCCTCGTTGAGCAGGAAGAAGCCGCAGACATCGCCCGAGACGGTGTCCCAGGGATTGACTTCCACCGGCTCAGAGGGCAGCACAGGGTACTCGCCGCGGCAGCCTGTAACTGCCCATGCGAGCGGAAGTATTGAAATTAGCAGAAAAATGGTCCTGATGTTAATTGTTCTCATATTGTAAGACTTAATGTTATCCTGAAATTGGTGCCGGGCATGGGATACCACTTCACTACCTCGTACTGCTGGTTGAAGATGTTGTTTACCTCGGCGGTAACTCCCAGGTCAACCTTTTTGATGTGGAAGACCTTGGAGAGCGAGAGGTCGCTGGTGTACCAGGGCTGGATGTAGTTGACTGGCACATTGCCGCCGAGCATGTATCTCTCACCGGTATAGACGAAGCTGTAGTGGAAGTCCCAGGTCTTGTAGCTGACACTGACCGCAGCTGAACCGCTGTGCAGAGGCACATAGGGTATCTGGTCCCCGTAAGTGCTGATGACTCCCTCATATCCTTCGTCTTTCTTGGTATCGGTAAAGTCCTGCGCCCTCTGGTATGTGTAGTTCAGCCGTGCCGACACATTGACAGGTCCGAAACGCATGGATGGTGTCATGGCCACATCCACCCCCCGTATCTCCACATAACCAAGGTTGACCATCGTCCATACCAGCTGATTGGAGGTCGGAGTGGCGATGATCTTGTCCTTCACCGTGTTGTAATAGACATCCACACTGGCCTGCAATCCTGCAAACCAGGAAGAGAACGCCTTGCTGTATGCGATACCCACATTATACTGCGTGGTGTATTCCGGCCTGAGGTTGCGGTTGCCCAGCTGGACATAGTACAGGTCGTTGAATGTGGGCATGCGGAAGATTTTCTTGTAGAAGGCCCTTAAACTCAGCCCGACACTCTTCCACGGAGTATAAGAGACTATCACCGTGGGCGTCCATTCATTTTTGTCACCGGCTGTCTCCATGTCCCTTTTGCTCATGTCGTGGACATAGGTATAGAGCAGACTGGCCTGAGCACTGAGACCGAAGTCAAAATTAACCGAGGTGGCCGCAGCTGAGAGGACGGTCAGCCTGCGCGGCTGTATGAAATTGGCGTTGAACATCTCCGTACCGTCAGCATCCAGACTGTTCCACTGCAGGTCGCAGGAGAGGTTGGCACTCCAGATCCGGCCGGCCGAGAACAGATGGGAGGTAGTCAGATACAGCTCCTGCTGCCAGTAGTGATTGTCCATAGGCTGGACGGTGCTGTGCGGAGGCATTATGTAGTTCATGTAATCGTTGGCGTACTTGGCCTGCACCTTTAGGCTGTAGAAATCAGCCGCTTTATGCGTCAGGGCCGTCTGCACGAAGATGTTGCGGTCCTTCTGCCGGTCCTCGTTGAGCAGCGAGATGCCGTAGTCCTTCTTGACCGCCGCACCGGGATAACCCCTCTCCGACCAGTAGAAATAGCCTTTGAGCATGAAGTCCGTCCGCGGCATCTGACCGAACAGGCCTGCCTCCGCCCTGACGAACATCACGTCCCCGTTGCGGCGCACCTCCGTCGTATCGTAGCCGCCGTCCCTCTGATACCGGAACTTGTAGCGTCCGGAAGTATTGAGGAACTCCGCATTGACCGAGGTACTGAAATATTTTCCTATACGGTGCTCCCACAGCCCAGAGAGGTCGATAAGGTCGAAGGAGCCGCTGCGCAGCTTGAAATTCAAGTTGTTCTCTCGGTCTTCGCTGAACTTCGGCCTCCTGGACACCATGTACAGTGCAGCCGCAGAGGCATAGTCCCTGGCCGACTGGAAGATATCGCTCTTCTGCCCGTTGTACACCGACAGGACTTCCATATTGTCCATGGAGAACTTGCCCAGATCCACCGTCCCGTTCTGGGCATTGGAAATCTGGATGCCGTCGTAGAACACCCCTACATGCTGGCTGCCGAGGCTGCGGACATTGACCGTCTTGAGGCCTCCTATGCCGCCATAGTCCTTAATCTGCACGCCGGAAAAATACCGGAGCGCATCGGCTATCGAATTGGAGCTCAACCGTTGAAGCTGCTCTCCGGAGAGCTTCTGAGCCGGCACGATCTCCCTTATACGGTCGGCCGTGACCACTACCTCGTCCAGCGTATCCACAGGCGGCTCAAACTCCATGTCCTGAGCCCTTAGAGCCATGCCGAACGACAGCAGCACCACAATGATAGGTAAAACGATACCTGCTTTCTTATTGTTCATCGCCAAATAATTTTCCAACTCCCGGGATTCCCTTGCGTCATATTTGGCGCAAAGGCAGACTGTCTGTTCCTGATGAAGAAAAATCATTCAGCATTGCCGCACCCGACTCCCGCAGGGCAGACAGTCAAACTTGAAAGCAGGTCTTCTGACTTATTCCTCATTGCGGCAGCCTTCCCACCTCACAAGGCAGTGGCTCAATAGATTACCGCATGACTTCCGTCCATACAGGACGTGGAAATTACAGCAGCGGGAACTGTCCGGGACTCTCACCCGGTTCCCTTTTAATTCCTCCACCGCAGAGCGGCGGTCAGGAAACTTTCAACGGTGCAAATATAGACAAACTTTCCTTTCCTCAAAATAAAACTTTCCCCATCATTTGTCCTTCAGCAAAACCACCGTAAAATAAGTTATCTTTGCATGACTATTTTACGGAAACATGAAAATAGCTGCACGCATCATCCTCATAGCCCTCGCCTCCGCATTTGCCCTGAGCAGTTGCCGGGGCTCATCCGGGCAACACTCCGACACTGATACTCATCCGTATGCCGAAGCCGCAGAAGCCGTCACTTCTTACGAAGGTGCCGAGACTCTGGCCCATGCCGCTGACAGCACCCGGGAAGTCCTGATGGAAACGGAGATATTCGCCATCAAAGGTGCCGACACTCTGAGGCTTGACCGCTACTTCCTGTCAGGAATGGAGCAGGCAGACTCCCCTGTGGTAGTATTCGTATTCGGAGGAGGCTTCAGGTTCGGTGAAAGGTACTCCGAAATGTTCGTGCCCTATTTCGAGTTCCTGGCCCGCCACGGCTGCACGGTCGCCTCGATAGACTACCGCACCATGCTGGGCCGGATAAACTTCGACGGACGCCCCTCCCCCGTCGATTTCATGAATATCCTCCAGTCTGCCATTGACACAGCCGTAGTGGACCTGTACGACGCGACGCGGTACATCGCGCAGCAGCGGGAGGCCTGGGGCATTGACCCTGAGAAAATTGTCATCAGCGGCTCAAGCGCCGGAGCCATCACCGTCCTGCAGGCCGCTGTCGGTCCATACGCTGGAGACCGTCCCCGGGGCTCCGGCCGCCAAGAAAAGATTTACCGTCCTCGACTACATCAGGAACAATACTTGACGGATTTCTGCATCTGACTGATTTTTGAAGCGACGGTGCAGACCAGAGGAAATCACACCTGGCTCACAGCGACTTACAAAATGCACTGCACATTTGAGCACTTCAAAAACATGCCAAATGTGCAACACCACAACGCAAAGCTTTGATATTCAACAACATTTACATCACTACTGCACCACAACTTCAAAAACCATCCACCACTATTCTTACAGCAGAGCGATGATGGTGCCGGGGCGGTCGTTACGGGCGACATACCGGCCAATACCGTCGCAGTCGGCGTCCCGGCAAAGGTAGTCAAGCACATATAATGTCCTCCATTATTTAGACAGATAAGACTTAATTTCTTATTTTTGTCAAAAATATTGTGACGAACTTTTACAGGCAGACCAGACATGACCAACAGACAATGGCACCCGGATAATATTGACCCCGTGGAGGAACTGTCCTACACACCTTTGGAGAAAAGCTATCTCAAGACACAGGCTGTGATAACGGCACTGATCTGGCTCGGACTGATGCTGCTGCCGCTTTTCCTGCTTCTGGCCGATGAGTTCGACGGCAGGAACCTGATCGTGATATGCGCGGAAGCGGTGCTGCTTGCAGCGGGGCTTGTAAATCTGTCGATTCTGCCCAAGGCATACGCCTATAAGGGATATGCCGTCCGGGAGCACGACATCACCTACCGTTACGGAATTGTCTTCCCGAAGACAGTTACGATACCCTTCTGCAAGATACAGCAGGTCAGCATCCGGCAGAATCCCGTCTCGCGGATGTTCGGACTCTATGCCGTGGACATTGTCAACGGAGCTCAGATGCTGGCGGAGACCGTCATCCCCGGACTGACACGTGAGAAGGCCGAGGAGATAAAGTCACTTCTAATCGAGAGAACCGGAAATGAGAGTAAGTGATTTTTCCGTTCCTAGGCGGATGAGCGGAAGTGCTTATTGGGTCCTGATGGCCAAGGAGCTGCGGGAGTTTGCCGGACTTTTCGTACTTTTAGTTATAGTGAATATCACCGGGGACAAGCATACCTTTTCGGGGAAAATACTGCTGGCTTCGCTGATATGCGCCGGATATCTGGTACTGGCGGCATTGATGGCTTTCATCGACTGGTATTTCAAGAAGTATTATATCGAGGGTGGCAAATTGGTTTTCATGAACGGCTTGCTGAATAAGGGAATAACCAGCATACCGCTGAGCAAAGTCCAGTCGATGCGGACCAAGCAGGGGTTCATCTACCGGGTTCTGGAACTGCGGGGTGTGCTCTTCGATACGCTTGCGTCCAAGTCAGCGGAGATAGAGCTTATCCTGGATGACCGGGACTGGAAGGCACTGATGGAGAGGGTGGAGATGCAGGAGGTGGCAGTGGAGGATAAAGACTCGGGAGCGGAAGCAGTCACGGATGCAGATGCCGGTGATGTTCAGGGCGTACCTGCGGGCGAGGCTATGGACAAAGACATGGCCACGGAAGAGAATCCAGAAGAAAAATCCGCTGCCGGAAATACCGTCAGGATGAACTTCAGCAATTCCAATTTGATCAAAGGTGCGTTCTGCCAGAACCACCTTCAGGGCATGGCCGTGCTCTTTGCGGCCCTGGCCGCTGTGTACAATTCCGTTACGACTGTAGATGACCATGCGGTAGACCATATCATAGACTATGTGGACACATATGCCGGCACTCTGTCGCTCCAGCCTTCGGGTTATGTGGTCGTCGCCGTGGCTCTGTACTTCTTCGTGATGCTGCTGTGGATAGGCAAGGTCTTTCTGCGTTATGCCAACATGGAAGTGCGTATCGCCCGCGGTCAGCTTACCTTCGAGAGCGGACTTATTGCCCGCAACAGCAGCCGTTTCTCCTACGATAAGGTATGCACGGTCTATGTCAAGCGCAATTTTCTGGAGCAATGGCTGCATGGCAGCACCGTCATGCTGCGTCAGGCTCTCAATGCCACCGATGACAAGAAGGGAGCGGATGTGAGGGTCTACGGCTCGGAATCGGCTGCGGATTTTCTCAACTGGTGGCTCGGAAGCGGCTACGGCTCTTCTCCGGATGTCATTTCGGCCCGGTCGGGGTACGGTCTGATGTGGCACGTCATGCGTCTGGATATTCTGATATCGCTGGCCGCTGCGGTCACCTTAGCCTGCTTCGGCCTGTATGTATGGCTCGCTGTGCCGGCGGCCTGGCTGCTTATATCTCTGGCCAAAGGACTCATGGCCGTCCGTCGGAGCCGCATCACTCTGAAGGAGGACTACATCGAGATTCACAACGGTAAGTTTGCGGACATCCGGAACTACGTCAAATACAGCAACATCGAGGTCGTCCGTCTGAAAGCCACCCCCTTCACCCGGTACACCCGCCGGGTGAGCCTCACCCTCTCCACCAACGGCACCTCCTTCACCATCCTGAGCCTGCAGGAACAAGAGGCCCGGGAGATCTACGAACGGCTGGTAAATAAGGATATTTTGAATTAACTAAAATTTTAGTTGCATTTTTAAATTTTTAGTTATAGCTTTGTACGCAGAAATTGAAAACATA
This sequence comes from uncultured Bacteroidales bacterium, assembly GCA_949297365.1. Taxonomy (GTDB): domain Bacteria; phylum Bacteroidota; class Bacteroidia; order Bacteroidales; family UBA932; genus Coprenecus. The sequence goes on from CASFSL010000034.1 coordinate 11,858, forward strand.
CACGCTATGGCTAAAATAATCAAGGAAGGACGGCAGGAACTCACACGGGCCGAACTCGAGATCATGCAGGTAATCTGGAAAAAAGGCAAGGTGCTGGTACACGACATACTGGAGGAGATGCCCGAGCCCAGGCCGGCGTACAACACGGTATCAACGATAGTCAGGATACTGGAAAGCAAGGGCTTCGTCTCGCACAAAGCCTACGGCCGGACCTACGAATACTTTCCGCTCGTGGCGAAGGAAGAGTACACCGGCACCTACATGCGCACGGTACTGGACAACTTCTTCGACGGGTCCGTCAGCCGGATGGTCAACTTCTTCTCCTCTCAGCAATCGATTTCGACCGAAGAGACCGATGAGATTCTGAGAATCCTGAAATCAGGCAAATAAAGATATTGACGCAGGCTTCAGCAGGGCTATATCATGAAAATAATGGAATATATACTGGAGGTATTGATATGCAGCGGCCTGTTCCTGGTGCTGTACCGATGGCTGCTGGCCGGAAAGGTCGGCTACCGGATCTGCAGGACATACATCGTGGGAACAATGTTGTTGGCGGCAGTCATCCCCGCGCTGGACGTGCCGCTGTACCCTCCTGTCCAATCATCTCCGGCACCCGGTCCGGCTGCCATCATCAATGACAGTCACCTATTCGGTGACAAGGGGACAGTCTACAATTTCGGTGAAAGTACCGCCACAGATATCACGGACAGTGCCGCCGCAACCGAAAAAGGACAGACAGATAAAGACATCAGAACTGCCATTCTGAATATCATCACCGCTGTCTACTGCCTGACTGCCACAGCATCCATTGTTCTTATACTCTTCAACATAGCGAAAATCCGCCGCCTGCGCCGGAGCGCACGGCTGACCCCTATGGAGGACTGGATCCTGGCCGAGAGCGAACAGGTTGAGACACCTTTCTCGTTTCTGCGGACAGTCTACATGGGCTTCAACTACGCCCCGTCCGAGCGGCTGATGATCATCACCCACGAAGCCAGCCACGTCCGGCACTGGCATTCTTACGAGAGGCTCGTCCTCTCCGTCCTGCGCAGTCTCCTGTGGTTCAACCCGTTCCTATGGATGGCCGAGAAAGACCTGAGGGAAGTGCAGGAATGGGAGGCCGACCGCGACGTACTTGACAAAGGAAATGACCTGACTCTATATAGAACAGCTATCTTCAAGCAACTCTTTGGCTATAATCCGGATATATCCAGCGGGTTGAATCACTCACTCACTAAAAAACGGTTTATTATGATGACAAAGACTCAGCTCGGCCGCTACGCCTTCCTCAGACTGGCCGCCGCCCTTCCGCTGCTCACAGCGACATTCCTCGCGTTCGGCTGCGGCAACAGGACACAGACACCTCCCAAAAACATGACAGGCTCTGACAGCACCGTCATCCAGACAGCAGCGGATGCCGGAACACAGCAAGACTCCGTCATAGTAATCGACATCTCTCAGGACGGAAATGATGTAAAACTCAACGGAAAGAGAAGCAGTTATCTTGAAGTACGCGAATACCTTGCCGGGGAAAAATCCCCCGAAAGCACAATCCGTATCAACTTCAACGGAGACTCCCATACGGGCATTCTGTCTGACATCTCCAATGCCATAGACAGCACAAGAGCGATAGAATACATGATTATTGAGGGCAATGACAAAGATCATAAAGTACGGATAAAATTCGCATCAGACACAGCAGCCACGGAAATTACGGACAATGCGCTCAAACCGGACACCGTCAGCGTAAAAGTCTCATATAAAGACGCATCATCCGACATACCGTCTGCAAAGGACTCTGCCTCAACCATCACCTTCCAAATCACAGACACCGGGAATAAGACATCCGTCGTAATCAACGGCCGGGAATATGAATATGACAGCCTCGGCGACATAGGCAGCGTATTCTCCGGGATTAAGTCTGACAACATATCCTCGGCTGACATAACAGTAATCGGAGATGTCGTCATGGGAGTGCTCACAGATGTCAAGCAGAGCCTCAGAAAGGCTGGCGTCAGACAAATAAGCATTGCGTACAAAACAGATGCGGACACGACATCTCCGACTACCGAGATAATGCGCATACTGCCTCCTGCCCTTAAAGAGAATGCCGATTCCGCAGGGACTGCCACATCTGAAATCCCAATCACCGACATCAGACGGAAATATATCCATCAAATCATGGTCAACAGCAACGACAGGATCATGATGGACGGATACCAGGTCACACTGGAGGAAATACCGCAGAAAGCCGTGGAGATAATAGAGGCCCAGGGAATCCGCACAGATGACACTGACGGAGACTGGTTCGGAGCCGTATTCGCAATCAGGAGCGACAACACCTCGTCCTCTGAGTTGTACGTCAAGATTCAGAGTGCCCTCGATGAGGCTTACGACACCGTCAGGGACAGATTTGCCCGAAAGAAGTTCGGCAAACCGCTCAGCGGCCTTACCCCCGAAGAACTGGACGAGATACGCAACACCATTCCGAAAATAATAGCCGAACCCGAGCAGCTGAAGTACGAAGAACCTCCAAGACCCTAATACCAGCCACTTACAGTACGAGGAGTATTTCACCGCCGAAGAGGATTTTATCCTCAACCGCGCTCTTGAACTTATCGAGCATGGACTCTACCTTCAGGAAGACTATTTTGCCGGAATAGACACGGCTGAGGACAGCGGTTACAAAGCGGCATGGTGGATTATCGGAGCAGTCGCAGCCGTGACAGCGGCAGGAGTCATAACCATCAGCGTCATAAAACGCAGGCAACGGCAGAATAAAACAAAGCCCTGACTTTCATAAGCCGGGGCTTTGCCATATCAGAAAGGTTATGCGGTTTTACGACATAATTTTTTTAATATTCTGATGCATCCATATCGTTTACCTTACTTCCGCTATAGATGGTAGCTGAGTCCCTCCATTCGATTGTAATTCTGTTCTTCGTTCCTTCTTTCAAATCCGGAGTATAACTGCTGAAAGAACCATAGTCCGTCATTTCAAAATAAAAATTCCAGATCTTGTTTTCGTCCTGCATGATGTTTACCTTTACATTGTCCGGACATCTAAGAGTCTTCATTCCATACATCTCGTAATTTTCAAAGTATTCCGTGTATTTGAAATTGGAATTCTGGAATTTAAAATTCCAGTGAGTGTCTGCTCCAGCCTGGGCAAGCTCAATCTCTCCCTCGGTTGGAATGTTATCTGCCATGTACATGAAGCTGGGTACGGTTATGGGGTCATCAATAGATTCTTCGTATCCTTCAGGTCTGAAATAAAAGAAATAGGCATCGAAAGTCGCTCCTCCGTATTGCGAATTACCTCCGCGCAGCCTATAGTCTTTTTCCAGACGCACTTCCATTGATGTTATGGTTTTATGGTACAGCACCGTGCCGTCCTCGGATGTTATGGTTATGGTTGGAGAAAACGGCACTATGGGAGTAAGGTCGAATTCTTCTTCAACTATTGTCATCTCCCCGAACCACTCCCCTTCTGCTATGGTCCCGTCAGGGAAAGTAACGGCAAATCCGACATAAGTCTTGTCTCCTGCGTTTTTAACGTTGATCTTGCCGGTTGCTCCTTTTCCCGAAGCTCCATTGATGTCAAGCGTGGAGTATGTCTCGTAATCATACAGGAAGAAGCCGCATTCACCGGCATCTTCAGGCAGTACCAGACTCATGCCTTCAGCTGTATTGCCTATAAGGAGTTCCGCAGCAAAATGTCCCTCCATGAAGTCTTCAGGAGTTGTTGCGTTTTGTGTCTGCCCGATTGCAAGGATGTTCTGTGTTCCGTTATTGTAAAGGAACATGCCCTGAATATCGTTCTTCTCTACATCTCCCTCCTTTGTGGTCACGGAAAAATAATTGCCGCTGTAATATCCGTTTATGAATGTTCCTGTGTATTCCGCCTGCAAATGCGAGTCACCGGATTCCGCATTTAGCGACAGTGTTATTTTTTCCCCGAATTTGTCTTTGGATAATGTAAGTGTACCTGCCGTGCTTTCATTATTGGTAAATGCTCCGCATTCTATGGAAATGACGTCAGTGGTAACAGTGGAAAGATCAATATTTTCAGTGGACTGTCCGTCCTTTACCCTGATGACTAATCCCTTGGCATTGTCGTCCGGCTCTGTAAGGTCCTCGGCATAGAAACAATAAGTCATAGCCGCCTCTTTATGGTCATACCATTCCAGAACACTTGATATGGCCATCCTCTCATCGTCCAGAGAGTATTCATTATTGAGAGGAACGGTTTCCGGGACTGCCTCGACGCATGTATTGTGATATTCCGCCCTAAGCGTGGTCCCGTCTTTCATCTTGATGTCAGTTTCCAGATCAAGTTTCTCTTCGTTTGCGGAATACCTGACACTCATCATGAACTGCTCGGCATCAGCTTTGTCTGTCAGATGCAATGACGAATAGGACAATTCAAACGTACCGTCTATTTCACCGTCCGCGCTGGAAACTGATATCATCAGATAGTCGTTTGCCGCTGTCATTCCATTCACATCGGATATACCTTGCGTGGGTGACAGATAGAAAGTGGTCATACCGTTTTCTTCTGCTTCATAAATCGCAGAGCGTATTTCCACCGGCTCATTCTCATTATACATTATCTGGTCTTCCAATTCTACTGGAGGAACCAATACCTCATTCTTTTTACAAGAAGTCGGAATAGCCGTTGCCAGCATTACAATCAATGCCGGCACGGTAAGTTTTTTCATAAACATTTTCATTTGTCTCATTATTTAAGTTTATTTTCCAATAAAGATCTTTGGGATTTCAAGCGCATGGGAGCATTGAACGTGTTATCGGAAGGAATGACAGGGGTATCCGTTCCTATCAGGCAGACCGGCCCCGTCCATGAGCCTGTTATCTTATGTTTCAGCACATCCATGCCGTCTATTTCGAAAGTATAGTAGTTTTCACCTCCTGCCGCTTTCGATATGGTGACAGTACCCTCATACAGACATGCGAAACCTGCCTGTGTGGGGATGTTCAGAGGAACATTCTCTTCTACGACTCCATCGCCGTCGATATCTCCACTGCCGATTGCATTGGCTATATCCATGTATCTGGTTCCGAGGTTTCCTTCCATGCCCTGATATCCGCGCGGAGCTGTACCCGGCCGGAATGAAGCCGGATAGCGGTTAGGCGTAACCGTATACGTACCTGTTGTTATCTTGCCTTCGTCACCGGGGTTGACGAGGAGGTCGAGACGAATTATATCCCCTTCCACGAGTTTCCCATCCTCATCGTAAAATCCGGTAGCCATGCCTATGTCAATAGACTGATATCCGCATGCTTCTTCAGCAGGAGGGGTTACGTTTGTAAGGTCTTCAACAGGAATGGTGCCGAGTCCTTTTACCCATATGTCGGTCTGGGGTGTGCAATATGCTGTCGGCAAATAGTCGAGTTCAAGTTCCAAGTCCTTTTCGAGGGTGGTTGAACCGTCGTTATCGTCTTTCGAGTTGTCGGTAATGCCGATGGGGCCATCGAAATAAATATTGACCGTATATCCGTCAGGAGTAAGGACAGTACCCTCTATCACTGTATTGTTCCCATTTTCAGATACAGTTATATTGCCGCCTGCCACGTATGCGTATGTGGCGTTTTCCGTTCCGTCATTTCTCATCACATACGACCCCAAAGGCAAAATCAGCCCCAGGATATTGACTTCCTCAGTAGTCATGCATGTAGAATGCTCCAGGCTAGATGACACGGTATATTCACCTGGCATAATCCTGCATTTCTTGGAATCAATAAACAGGTCATGCAGGAGAACGAGCGTCATGCCGTGTCCCGGGCTTATACGGTTTTCCCAATTCTCATCATAGATAACGATCTCCATGAGGCCTGTCCCGTTCTCAAGGACATTCCCCTCATAACTTGCTTCCGCATAGAAGCCTTTGAAGTCCAAGTCTTCTCCTATCTGAGGCAGGCTGGGATTAAAGTCAGCATTCTCCATTGACAGCTCTCCCGAGAACGAGACACTGTATGTCGTGCCATCCTGTACAAACGAAGCCGAGATTGTGTATGTGCTGTTATCGGATGTTTCTACGACTACTTTGTCATAGAGCGGAATCAACTCCGACACATTGCCGGCGGCATCTTTTGCTATTATTCCGCTGAATTTGTCGGAATAAGTGAGATTTGAGACAGTGGAGGAAGAACTGTATTCACCGGCCGGCAAGTCGAGGATAAAGCCAGCATTGTCAGCATAAAGATCCAATTGAAGAGCATACCCCTCAGACTCAAGACTATAATCAGTCCCATCCAGCTTGAATCCGGCATTTGTCAAGACAATATAGTAGTTTTCCAATTCTGATTCCTTGCCCATATAAAAGCTCATCACGGCTCTGTCCAAGGTTATGTGATTTTCACTGACATTGGTGCATGTTCCGTGATATTCTGCGCGAAGTTCGTCTCCGCTATTCTTTTTCACTGAAAGACTTAGTCTCAGATTGTTGCCGTCCAACACCAGCGAAAGTTCCGAATACTCGATCCCGGAACTTTCAGCTGAAGAAATGCTGAAGTCCATATAGCTCAGAGAATTTCCTTCAGATGTAAGGTCTATTTCCCCATTTGCCACGGAACTTGTGATTTTGATGTAATCATTTGCATTCAGCATGGCTTCGATGTCTTCTATTCCTTTGGACGGTGATATGAAGAATGTATACACACCATTCAGATTGTCGTATTCATAGAGTACGGATTGTATATCATTCGTCACCCCATTGAAACAGAATTGATTGATTAGAGTTTCTACATTTGGCGCCTCATCTTTTTTACAAGAATTACTTGCCAGCATCAGGCATGCGGCAATGGCGCAGAGTGAAAATTTAAGTATGTATCTCATATTAAAACCGCTGTGAGACATAAAGCGTCTCTGATTAATACTATCGATGTGATTCTATCCAGTAATGTCCTCCTGCGGAATCAGCCGTAACGGACTGAGGAGCTTGCTTGAGACTGGGTTCAAGGATTTTTCTTCTTTCTGCCGGCATACGGCACTGAAATGCCGGCCAAATGGATAATACAGTTGATAAATTTTTTCATTGCTTATGGTATTTATTGGTTTGTCTGGTGCAAATTTACATTCCATAAATAAGAAAAAAGTTAAACTATCTTAGAAACTGTTTAAATTTATTTATAATTAATTGTAAATCAGTAGGTTAATTGGAATATTTTTCGTAACTTTAAGGTTGTCAAGACATTAAAGTTATGCATAAGTACCCAACCAACCTGACTGATAAACAGTGGCAAGTTATAAAAAA
>CASFSL010000035.1 GCA_949297365.1 uncultured Bacteroidales bacterium
CAAGCCATGGAAGCCGGGGGTGCCTGAAGTCCGTTACCGCGAGGATCGGCCTAGGGCAAAACTGGTAACTGGGGCTAAGTCGTAACAAGGTAGCCGTACCGGAAGGTGTGGCTGGAACACCTCCTTTTTGGAGCTTTCCGATCGGTTAGAGATTATTCTCTCCTTTTTCACCCGGATGCTATTATTTTTTTATGTATATTATTCAGTCCCGTAGCTCAGTTGGTTAGAGCACTACACTGATAATGTAGGGGTCAGCGGTTCAAGTCCGCTCGGGACTACATTCAGTGCTTAAAGGACTGAATATTTTCATGGGGGACTAGCTCAGTTGGCTAGAGCACCTGCCTTGCAAGCAGGGGGTCAAGGGTTCGACTCCCTTGTTCTCCACCCAAGTCAAAGCAGTTACAGTTTCTGTAGCTGCTTTTTTTATTTCTCATTGTCTGATGCTTTTCTCATCAACAATAAATGCATTTTGAGGATAAAAATGTATATTTGCCGTATAAACGCTTGATTTATGACAGATAAGGTGAGATATTGGGTAGAGTTGTCTGACTATGATTTGGATACGGCACAGGCCATGCTGGAGACAAGAAGATATCTTTATGTAGGGTTTATGTGCCATCAGGTCATAGAAAAGATACTTAAGGCTTACTGGGGCAAGGTACTGGTCGAGCCGCCTTTGAGGATTCACCATCTGTCAAGGCTTGCCGCAAAGCCAGTTCTGACTCAGGAGTATTGTTCTGATTTGATTGACAAGACAAAAGCACTTCAGCTATGGATAAAAGACAGGCTATAGAAATTGCAAGGAAATACAAAGCAATGGTGGCTGAGCACTTGCCGTTGAAGGCATTGTATCTCTATGGTTCATACAGCAAAGGAAATTATACAGAGGAAAGTGATATAGACATAGCTGTCATAGTGTCAAAGCGAAGTGACAATTATTTTGAGGATACGCCCTTGCTGTGGAAACTGGGCAGAAAAATAAGTTATCTTATAGAACCGGTTCTGCTGACAGAGGATGACAGCAGTCCTCTTTATTCGGAAATTCTTAAAACCGGGATACTTCTGTAATGCACTTGCCTTGCAGATAGGGCAAGAGTTTGACTTTTTGGTGCGCCGGTAATGGCGTATGGTGCAGTGTATGGTATGAAAACAGTGCGCTACTGCAGTTAGGAGTGGAAAAGCAGTGAATTTAGTGGGAAATGGGGATGAGAACGGCAGAGAATCCTCATTTTTTGCGATTGCCGGGCCTGGCCGGTCGGGATACCTTTGCAGCGTCATTTGTAAACATTAAAATTCAAAATACAATGAAGCTGATAGAAATTATCTCTCTGGCCGCTGTAGCGGTCTTCGCAGCATCCTGCGAGAAAACTGGAAACCAGAATCAGGAACCCGAGGTGAATCTTTCCGAGACGGTGGCCGGAACATATACCGGTTATTCGACAGCGGAATTCCAGTATTCGTCTACGCCTATGGTCAGTCAGAACCAGTCCCTGAAAGTCACGGCAGAGGAGGGCGGAACGGTCTCCGTAAGCTATACTTCCGATACCTGGGGCACATTCTCTCTGACGGGAGTGACGGTTACGGAAAGTAACGGCTCTTACAGCCTGAGCGGCAGCGGCAAGACAGTAATGGGCATGTCGGCTGACTCTCAGAGCGAGTACGACTGCACTCTTTCGGCGACAGTCAAAAGTACGGAAGACTTCACTTTTGCGTTTGATGTTCCGGCAGTGATGGGCGGTCTGAAGATTACTCTTCTTCCCGGCAATCCTCCTGCCGAGCTGTTGCTCAGCGGTTCTTACACCGGAACTTTGACAATGTCGGTCATGGGAACGGCCATGGATCCGATGGAGGAGGCTCAGGTGTCCCTTACCGCTGAAGGTGATGTATGGACACTGACACTTCCGGAGATGGGTATGGGCACAATGTCCATGGAGTCCATATCCGTGGAGGTGGAACTGGCCGAATCCGCTGACGGCTACACTTTAAGTGCGGAAAGCATAGAGGCTGTGTCCGGCGAGACCAGTATAACCGGTTCTCTGACCGGGACAGTCAGCGCGGACGGCAGCACTATGACTCTCAGTGCCGAGATCACTCCGGGTGCCATGCCTATGGCCATCAATGTGGATTTCGAAGGAACGAAATAAATGGAAAGAATCCCAAAGCCATTATTGATAATGTTGCCGGTGGGAGCGGCCATGCTGTCGCTCCCCTCGTGCAACGGTCTTTTCGAGGGCATATATGACGAGCCGCTGGCCGATACCGAGTTCGGGTTCACGAAGGTGGATCAGGCTAAGTCATCGGGTACGATATACATCGATGCCACCTCGTACACCAAGTGGACCTATATCGACTTCGAGACGTTCTCCATAGACACCACGGTGATTGCTGAGGACGGCACGGAGACCGGAGAAGTGATGGAGGGCTGGGATCTGGCCGTACACCGTTACGACACCAAGACCAACGGCGGTGCGGTTATCGAGACTGAGTTCACCTCGCTGGATGAGTTCCTGGCATCGGGCAGGCTTCCGGACGGAGAGTATGTGGAGGATGTCTGGACAGAGGACAGGATAACGGTCGATATGTCGCAGATGATGGACGGGATTATCCTCTACGCCCCGTCCTGGTATAATCCAGAACTGTCCAAATGGCTCAATGTGGACACCTCCACCATGCCGCCGGTGTATACGATGTCCGGCAAGGTGTACGTGCTGATGACGCAGGACGGCAAGGCGGCGGCCCTGCAACTGACCAACTATATGAATGACAGCAAGGTCAAGGGTTTTATGACTATTGATTATGTATATCCGGTAGAATTCTGACCATGAACAGGATAATCTTTTTGCTCGTAATGCTTTCGCTGGCGGCTCAGAGTCTTTTCGCCTCCGCATCCGTAACCGTCACCGGTGCGGTCAGGGACAGCAGGGGAGAGCCGCTTTCCGGTACAGTCGTGACAGTCGTCGGAAACGACAGACTGTATGCTGTGGCCGGAGATGACGGCAGATATACTATAAGCGTACCGGACGGTGCGGCAGTGCTCAGGTTTCATCTTCTGGGCTATCTGACTCAGGACATACCGTTGGAGAAAGTGAAGGACAATCTCCTGAATGTGGTGCTGGAAGAGGATCTTATGAATCTGGAGACAGTAGTCGTCACCGGAACCAGGACACCGAGACTTCTTAAGGAGAGTCCTATCCTGACCAGGGTTATAACCGATCTGGATATTCAGAGGGTGGATGCCCTCAATATCGGTGACTTGCTGGAGTCGGAACTGCCCGGCATAGAGTTCTCGTATGCGATGGACCAGCAGGTGACCCTGAATATGCAGGGCTTCGGAGGCAATTCGGTTCTCTTTCTGGTAGACGGGGAGCGCATAGCCGGTGAGACTTTGGACAACATAGACTACAACCGCCTGAATCTGGATAATGTCCAGAGGGTCGAGATAGTCAAGGGTGCGGCCTCGTCCCTGTACGGCTCCAATGCCGTGGGCGGGGTGGTCAATCTCATCAGTGCCGGGGCGACCGAGCCCTGGTCTGTAAACGTCAACGCCCGATACGGAGCCCACAATGAGCAGCGGTACGGCGGCTCGGTAGGTTTCCAGGCCGGGAAACTGAACAGCATGACCAATGCCCAGTACACCAGCATCGATTCCTACTCCATGCCCTCGGAGGGCGATTACAGCACCTTCTATGGCGGCTACAACTGGAGCGTCAAGGAACGTCTGCAGTATGAGCCTTTGGACGGTCTTAAATTCACAGCCCGAGCCGGCTACTTCTTCCGCGAGAGGGATCTGCAGAGCGATACCAGGGACCGTTACCGCGATTTCAGCGGAGGTCTGAGAGGAGAATGGGATATCAACGACCGCAACCGTCTGGAACTCTCCTACGGCTTCGACCAGTACGACAAGAGCGATTACCTGCTCTTCAATGAAACCGATGTCCGGGACTACAGCAACGTACAGCATGTGGTGCGCGGAGTCTATACTTACAGTCTGGGAAAGGAGGGACAGCACACCATGATACTCGGAGGCGACTATATGCGCGACTACCTGATGTCCTATCAGTTTGAAGGCAACGGTTACTATGTCCAGCATACGGCGGATGTCTTCGGCCAGATAGAGGCTAAGCTGAGCGAGAGGTGGCATCTTATCGGAGGTCTGCGCTACGACTTCTTCTCCCAGAAGCGGCTCAGCCATTTCTCTCCGAAGCTGAGTCTGATGTACAGTCTCAAGAACTGGTCGTTCAGAGGCTCTTACTCCGGCGGCTTCCGGGCCCCGACCCTCAAGGAGATGTACATGTCCTTCGACATGGCCAGCATCTTCATGATTTACGGCAACCCTGACCTTGAACCTGAGTCCAGCGAGAACCTCTCCGTCTCGGCCGAGTACAACTGGAAATACCTCTCCGCCTCTGTCTCAGGCTTCTACAACTTCGTGGACAACCGTATCACCACCGTCTGGAACGAAGAGCTCGGCGGCATGATGTACACCAACATGAGCCCCCTGCAGGTACGCGGAGTGGACGTGTCCGTCTCGACCCGCCTGCCATTCGGTCTCGGGGCCCGGCTGGCCTATACCTTTACCGACGAGGCCATACGCGCCGGCGAGCCCCTGCTCTCCCAGACCCGTCCCCATTCGGCTACAGCCCGCATCGAGTACGGCAAGTCCTGGAAGAACTACGGCTTCAACGTGGCCATCAGCGGCCGCATCCTCTCCTCCGTGACCACCGAGGTCTACACCTCCGCCACCAACTACGAAGACACCGAGACCCAAACCTACCCGGCCTACACGATATGGAAACTGACCGTGTCGCAGGACATCTGGCGGGGCATACAGCTCAACGTGATAGTGGACAACCTCTTCAACTACAGGCCCGACTATTACTACAGCAGCACCCCGAGCACCGTCGGAACAACGGCCGCAGTCTCCCTTTCGATGAATATCGAGGAGTTTTTCAATAAAAAATAGGAAATATAAAAACGCAGCATGATTCAAAAAACGGCAAAACTCATCACTCTCATAGTAGTATCCATCCTGGCAGTCCTCATCCTGTGGGGACTCTGGGCGTTTCTGGCTGCCCCTACGCGGGTGGCCTTCCTGAACTACCAGGTCATCACCCTCGGTCAGATCTCCAAGGCCAATGACAGCCGCATGGTCCGCCTCTACGAGCTCACCCATGAGGATGCCTCCAAGGCCGGTCATTACGACATCCTCCTGATCAACGGCATGGGCCTGAGAATCACCGAGGAACAGCGGGCGCAGATACAGAAGGCCGCCGACCGGGGCCTGCCCGTGCTCTCGACCATGGTCACCAACCCGGCCAACGACATCAACACCGTGGACTCCACCCTCGCCCCGGAGCTTCAGGCCTACCTTTCCAACGGCGGTCCGGTGAACTATCGCAACATGCTCGCCTTCATCCGCCGCAGGATCGACCGCAAGGTCATCGCCGCCCCTCAGCCCGCTCCCGCCGAGGAATACACGGTGGAGAACATCTACCACCCCTCGCCGGACGGCAGAGGAGGGGAGGAGGAGGGCTTCCGCTCCATCGCAACCTATAATCAGTGGCTCAGGGACAATGGCCTCTGGAAGGAAGGCTCTCCCCGCATCATCGTCACCGGCCAGATGGGCGACCCCACCGACCTGATAGCCTCCCTCGAGGCCACGGGCAATGTCGTCTATCCGATCCGCAGCACCATGCCCATGCTCCGCACCGGGCAGCTCGACTCCATCGCCCCTTCAGCGGTGATCAACATGGCGCACGGCCGCTTAGGCGACGGGATGGTCAGGTTCCTGGAAAAATACAACATCCCCCTCTTCTCTCCCCTGAATGTCAATTCCCTGGTCTCCGACTGGGAGGCCGATGAGATGGGCATGGCCGGGGGCTTCCTCTCCCAGAGCGTGGTGACTCCCGAGATAGACGGAGCCATCCGCCCTTACGTGCTCTTCGGACACTACGAGGATGAGGACGGGCTGCAGCGGCTCGAGGCCATTCCGGAGCGTCTGCAGGAGTTTACCGAGACGGTCAACCGCTATCTGGAACTCAGGCGCAAGCCCGAGAGTCAGAAGAAGATAGCCATATTCTACTACAAGGGCGCGGGACAGAATGCCCTGACGGCCGCCGGCATGGAGGTGGTGCCCTCGCTGTACAATTTTCTCAAGGCTCTGCAGTTGGCAGGGTACAATGTGGAGGGGCTGCCGTCCTCTCCCGAGGCCCTGGCTGCTCTGATTCAGAGCCGCGGCGCGGTCTTTGGCTCCTACGCCGAAGGGGCCGCCTCCCGCTTCATGGACGAGGGCGCTCCCGAGTGGGTGGACGCTCCGACATTTGCCCGCTGGGCTCAGGATGCCCTGCCTCAGAGGCTGCGCGAGGAGGTGGAGGCCCTGAACGGGGAGTTCCCAGGGCCCTATATGTCGAGAGACGGCCGTCTGGCCCTGGCCCGGATCGAACTGGGCAATGTGGTGCTGCTGCCGCAGCCCGCAGCCGGCGGCGGTCAGAACGACTTTCAGATGGTACACGGTACGCACGCCGCACCTCCGTACAATTATATAGCTGCTTACCTCTACGCCCGTTACGGCTTTGAAGCCGATGCTATGATTCACTTCGGAACCCACGGCAGCCTCGAGTTCACTCCGAAAAAGCAGGTGGCCCTGAGCCGGTACGACTGGCCGGACCGCCTGGTGGGTACCGTGCCGCATTTTTACCTGTACACCATTTCCAATGTCGGGGAGGGGGTGATGGCCAAGCGCCGCGCCTACGCTACGCTCCAGTCCTACCTCACCGCTCCTTTTATGGAGAGCAATGTAAGGGGGCTGTACCGCGACCTCTCGGAGGAGCTTTCGCACTATGAGGACGCTCTTTACGGGGAGAGGCCGGATGCTGCCCGCGCCGAGGACATAGCACTCAGAATCAAGGGGCTGACCATAGAGATGGGCATTGCCTCCGACCTCGGGCTGGATACCCTGGACAGGGGTGTGCCCTACACTGAGGAGGAGGTCCTGCGCATCGGGAATTTTGCCGAGGAACTGGCCTCCGAGAAGGTGACGGGCCGGCTCTACGTGATGGGGGAGCCCTATCTGCCGGCTCAGATCGAGTCTACGGTCTATGCCATGAGCACGGAGCCGGTGGCCTACGGTCTTTTAGGTATTGACAGGGCCAGGGGCAAGGACGTGGACGGGGTGGAGAAGCAGCTGTCAGTGTTCAACCGCAGGTATGTGGCCCCGGCAAAGAAGATAGTGGCCCGGCTGCTGGCCCAGGGCCGTCCGGCGGATGACCGGCAGCTCTGCTCGATAGCCGGAATCACTATGGAGGAACTTGCCCGCGCCAGGGAGGTGGCCGCTTCGCTCCAGACCCTGCCCGACATGATGTCTATGATGGCTCAGATGGCCGGTATGCAGCAGCTGAGGAAGGACTCAGTTGCCGGCCGGGGAATGAGCGAGATGATGTCGGCTGTGGGCCGGCAGATGATGGGTGGACGGGGAACTCAGCCGACGCAGCAGGAGAAGGATTTTGCCCGGGCGGTGACTGAGATAGAACAGGCCGTGCTCAATGTGTACAACTACCGCAGGGCCCTGTTGGAAAGCCCTTCCGCCGAGTTGGGCAGTATGCTCAACGCCTTGGACGGCGGCTATACCTCGCCCTCGCCCGGAGGTGATCCCGTGGCCAATCCCAATACCCTGCCTACCGGTCGCAACCTCTTCGCCGTGAACGCCGAGGCCACCCCGACCCGCAGTGCCTGGGAAAAGGGCGTAGCCCTGGCCGAGAATACCCTGCGGCTCTACCGTCAGCGGCACTGCGATTCCCTGCCCCGCAAGGTCAGCTACACCCTGTGGAGCAGCGAGTTCATCGAGACGGAGGGCGCGACGATAGCCCAGATATTCTACATGCTGGGAGTCGAGCCGGTCTACGACAGCTTCGGCCGCGTGACCGATATCCGCCTGGTACCGTCGGAGAAGCTCGGCCGT
Organism: uncultured Bacteroidales bacterium; assembly: GCA_949297365.1. Classification (GTDB taxonomy): domain Bacteria; phylum Bacteroidota; class Bacteroidia; order Bacteroidales; family UBA932; genus Coprenecus. The sequence goes on from CASFSL010000035.1 coordinate 7,958, forward strand.
CCGAGGATAGACGTGGTGGTGCAGACCAGCGGCCAGCTCCGGGATATTGCGGCCTCGCGCCTCTTCCTGATAGACAGGGCTGTGCGCATGGCGGCGGAGGCTCAGGACGGGGAGTATGTCAACAATGTGGCCGAGGGTATCCGCGAGACCGAGCGGATACTCACCGAGAAGGGCGTGACTCCGGCCGATGCCCGCAGGATGTCCTCCTACAGGGTCTTCGGCGGGGTGAACGGCAACTACGGCACCGGCATTCAGGGCATGGTGACCGCCTCCGACCGCTGGACCTCCAGTTCGGAGATAGCGCAGGTCTACATGAACAATATGGGAGCCTACTACGGCAGCGAGGAGGGCTGGGAGGAGTTCTCCCGGTATGCCTTCGAGGCGGCCCTCTCCCGCACTGACGCCGTGGTGCAGCCCCGTCAGAGCAATACCTGGGGTGCCCTCAGTCTCGACCACGTGTACGAGTTCATGGGCGGGCTCAATCTTTCCGTGAAGGAGGTGACGGGCAAGGACCCCGACGCCTATCTGAGCGACTATCGCAACCGCAACCGCGTGAGGATGCAGGAACTCAAGGAGGCGATAGGGGTGGAGAGCCGCACGACGATATTCAATCCCTCGTACATTGCCGAGAAACTCAACGGCGGAGCGGGAGATGCGGCCGCCATAGCGGAAACTGTCACCAATACCTTCGGCTGGAACGTGATGAAGCCGGAGGCCGTCGATGACCGGGTCTGGGACGAGATATACGAGGTGTACGTGCAGGATAAATTTGACCTCGGAGTGCACGAGCATTTCAAGGAGGTCAATCCGGCGGCCCTCGAGGAGGTGACGGCCGTCATGCTTGAGTCGGTCCGCAAGGGTCTCTGGAACGCTACGCCGGAGCAGGTGGCCGATATCGCGGAGTTGCACACCGGCCTGATAGAGGAGTTCGCGCCCTCTTGCTCCGGCTTTGTCTGTGACAATCCGGCCCTGCAGGACTACATCGCCTCAGCCCTGCCCGAGGTCTCCGCCTCAGAGTACCGCGGGGCTATCCGGCAGATCCGGGAGGCATCGGTAAGCGACGCTTCGGACGGTATGGTGCTCCGCAAGGACAGGCTGCAGAGTGAGACGGAGAAGGAAACCACGCTGGTAAGCAACATAGCCGTGGCGGTGCTGATCATCGCCCTGTTCATCGGTGGCGGACTGCTGATACGCCGCCGCAGGAAGTCCAGCGGCATTTAAATCATCCGAATGCGCCTATGTACAGTCTAGTCGTTATACTCATGGTGCTGGTCTGCTTCAACTTCGTGCTGAAGCAGTCCTGGCACAAATGGTGGTCGGTCCTGGCCCATGCCGCCGCGGCCGCCCTCTTCACCGGTCTGATGTGGCCGGTGGCAGTGCGTCAGTCCCGCTCCCAGATCGAGACCTGGCTGGCCAACCCGGACCTGATGCTCGACACCTCGGTGGTTATCACCCTCGAGGTTATCCTCCAGATATCCTTCTGCCTGCTGTCGGTGCATCTGCTCAGCTCCGGTAAACTGAAGTCCTCCACCGTCTGGGGCTACCGCATCCTGCGCTGGTTCCCGGGGGTGCTGATATTCGGGGTGCTGTTCAGTTTCCTGGTCTATCTGATATTTGCCTTCCCGGGTGTATCCTTCCCCTTAGTGGCCTGGAGTGCCGCCGCCGTGGTCTTCGTGGTGATAGCCGGAGGGGCCTGGCTCATGCGCCTGCTCTTTCCCGACAAGGAGAGCCGCCTGGAGATGTTCTTCCTGACCAATGCCCTGACAGGGATAGTGGCGGTGATAGCCACCGTCAACGGACAGACGGCCGTGGCCGGGGTGAGCGATGTGGACTGGAGGGCTCTTGCCGGGGTCTTAGGGCTTATCGTCGCAGGGGTTCTGGCCGGTTCCTTCGTGAGGACGGCCCGGCCTTTCCGGAGATTTTTAAAAATGAACTATAATTTAAAAAAGTAATAAAATATAAAAAAGTATGAACTACATATCTGATGTTCTCTTCTGGATTTCCAACGGACTGCTCGTACCGGTAGTGGTCCTGCTGATCCTGTTTTTCCTTCGGTCGCTGCTGCTGATTGGCAATTTCTTCGGACAGTACCTGCAGATACGCAAGGTGGACCGCCTCTTCATGACCAAGGTCGAGGCTCTGACTCCGGCTACCGTCGGGGAGCTGAGGGCTTCCCTGCCTGCCAATACTAAGTCCCCTCTGCTGAACTGCCTGGCCGGTATGCTGGACACCACCAGGGACCGGGCGCACCGCCAGCTGCTGCTCTCCGACTACGAGATAGCCGCTGACAAGGACCTGGGCACCTCCAAGACCCTCTCGAAGATGGGCCCTATGCTCGGTCTGATGGGAACCCTGATTCCTATGGGTCCGGCTCTCGTGGGCCTGTCCACCGGCGATATCGGCTCGATGGCTTACAACATGCAGGTGGCCTTTGCCACGACCGTCGTGGGCCTGTTCTCGGCCGCGATAGGCTTCATCACCCAGCAGGTCAAGCAGCGCTGGTACACCCGCGACCTGAACCGCTTAGAGTTCGTGTCGGAGGTGCTGGACGGATGCGCAGGTGTGCAGGAAGTGGAAACCAGGACAGGGGAGGAAGTGCGATGAAGAGAAGAAGACTGCTGGGAGGGGACGAGGAGAACGACCCGATGAGCGTGGTGGGAAACCTCTTCGACGTGGCCATGGTCTTCGCCGTGGCCCTTATGGTCGCCCTCGTGACCCGCTACAACATGACCGAGATGCTTTCGCCCGAGGACTTTACGATGGTCAAGAATCCCGGCAAGGAGGACATGGAGATCATCGTCAAGCAGGGACAGAACATCGACCGCTACACCCCTTCCGATGACCAGTCCAAGTCCGGTCAGAGGGGTAAGCGCGTGGGCATAGCCTACGAGCTGGAGAACGGGGAGATTATCTATGTCCCTGAATAGGATGCCGGGCGATGAGGTAGACAGGGTGGTAAGTGAGTGTGACGTTGCCGTCCGGTGTGCCGAAGCGGAGCAGGTATTCGTCGGAGAAGCGGGCCAGTCGGGCGGGTGTCCAGGAGGTGCGGGTGATGCCGTTTACTCCTGTATGTTTGAGATGCCGTATTACCTCTATGGCTGAGGGAAAATCCAGCACGATGCTTTCTTCTTCTGCAGTGACAGTCTCCAGACCGGCCGAGGACAGCATCTGCCGTAGCCGCTCCAGTGGCGGATAGTCCAGTCCGCTACTTGTAATGCTCCTGATCTCGTGGAGGTTGTAGGGGCCGAAGGTGCTTAGGGCCAATATACCGCCCGGAGCGAGCAGGTCATGGCAGCGTCTGATGAACCGTTCGGGATCTTCGAACCATTGCATCACGGAGCACGAAGCGATGAGGCTCTGTTCCCTTGGCAGATCACAGTGCTCGGCGTCTCCACAGACAAATCGTATCACGCATTCCCGGGGACGGGAAGATACAGAGGAGTCAGGTACCGGTCCGCTGTCGTCAGTGGCCATGATATCTGTCAGGGTTTCGCGGACTTCGGGGCAGATGTCGTTGAGGATCATCCGGGCAGGGTGGAAATGCTGCATGAAGAGGCGGGTAAATGTGCCGGTGCCGCAACCGATCTCCAGTACGTCGGCCGGTCTGTCGGACAACAGTGGGCGGAGCATGGCGCACATCCGCCCGGCTATCATCTGCTGGGCCCGGGCATATTCGGCATAGCTGCGCACCGAGCGGGCAAAGCGGCGGCGTATCAGGGTCTTGTCCATAGCTCATCCTCATACAGCAGCCGCCTGAACAGGCCGGCGTCGTAGTGTGCTGCATCTGTGTCTGTTATCGGTACGTTCAATTCTTCCCAGGCGTGGTGCTGACCGGCGGGCGGGAATATCATGTCCCGGTCTCCTACGACAGCTTTGTCCCATCTTAAAGGACTTGAAACTGTGTTCCTGGCCCTGTCACCTATGGCGGCAAGCTCATCGCGCAGTTCCTCCGCACTTCGGTTGAGACCGCAGGCGAGCAGACTTTCAAGAGTGTCGGACGAGCCGCACATCCTCCGGCGGAATTTGGCCAGAGTCCGCTCGGAAAGGCCGTTGAGGGTACCGTCAAAGATGGCCGTGGGGATACCTCTGCTATCATCTATGGGGAATGGTGTTCCGTTCACGGCCAGCCTCGGACCGTTTACCATGCCGGCCTCGCCCAGTGCTTTGCCTGCGGCCCACACACCCATGGACCAGGCCAGCAGGCTTATCCTGCAGTATCCGCGCAGCAGGTCCGGGTCCAGAGTCATGTCCCGGTAGTCCCACAGCATCAGTATGTTCCTGCCCGGGCCCGTATCTGAGTCAGAGTAGAACATGCCGGGCTCGCTTCCCCAGCCGGAGAAGAACAGCAGCAGCTCGGAACTGCCTGAGTGATGTCTTAGAAAGGTGTGTCTCATATACTGTCGCAGAGCCGTTCTATGTCACTGTCTGTGAGACCGGCGGTAAGGGAGAAACGCAGTCGGGAAGTGCCTTCGGGTACTGTCGGCGGCCTTATGGGCAGGACGTAGAAGCCTTTGCGCCGCATATCCTCGGCTTTGAGGACGGCTTCTGTCGCCGTGCCTGTGATAAGCGGTACTATATGGCTTTCGGATGGAGTTCCGAATCCTTTTGCCTGTAGGGCCTGTCTGAATTGTGTAGAGTGCCGTTGCAGCCTTTCACGCTGTCCCTTGAAGCCGGAGAGCCGTTCCATGACGAACAGAGTCCAGGCCATGTTGAGCGGAGGCAGGGCAGTGGTGAAGATAAGGGTACGCATCCGGTTGACAAGATACTCCTTGATTACCCGGTCACAGATGACGAATGCTCCTACTGAGGCCAGGGCCTTGCCGAATGTGCCGCACAGCAGGTCTATGTCCGCGATGCAGCCGGTCTCCTCGGCCAGTCCCAGGCCGCGCTCTCCGCGTACCCCCACGGCGTGAGCCTCGTCTACATAGAGCATTATATTGTCCCGGCGGCGTTTTAATTTTGTCAGACGCTGCAGCGGGGCCGTGTCTCCGTCCATGCTGAATATGCTTTCGGTGACTATGATTATCCTGTCGCAGCCGGAGTACTCCTTTTCTATCAGCGTTTCCAGCTGGCCGTAGTCCTGATGCCGATAGCGTATGCAGCGGGCTCCGCTCAGGCGGATGCCGTCGATGAGACTGGCGTGTACCAGTTTGTCAGCCAGGATGAGCGTGTCTTTGCCGCACAGGGCCGGGAGGATGCCTGCGTTCATGTGATAGCCGCTGCTGAGCACCAGTGCGTCTTCCCGTCCATAAAGGGAGGCCAGAGTATCCTCAAGGGCATTGAACACCCCGAAATTGCCGGTCAGCAGGCGGGATGAGGACGAGGACAGCGGCAGCTGTTTTCCGGTGTTCCTGAGCCATTCACGGAACTCCTTCATCAGAGCGGTGTCGGAGGCCAGCCCGAGATAGTCGTTGGAGGACAGATTGAGCATCCGCTGTCCTCCGCAGAGGATCCAGCGGCCCTCATGCAGGCCGGACGGCAATGTCCGCAGATTGCCGGAGGCTTTCAGAGCATCCAGTTCCTCCGCATATTTCTCATATATTGCTCTCATGCCGGTATCTCTTTTACTATTTTCAGCATCCTGGAGGTCAGTGCGGACAACTCTCCGGGTTCAATGATGAAGGGCGGCATGGTGTATACCAGCCTTCCGAAGGGCCTGAGCCAGATGCCTTCCTCTACGAAGCGCCTCTGCATCCAGGCCATGTCCACCGGCTGCTTCATTTCAAGTACTCCTATGGCTCCGAGCACCCTCACGTCCGCTACCGACGGTATCCGGCGGGCGGGAGCCAGTTCTTCCCTCAGCTGCGCCTCTATCCTGCGCACCTTCTCCTTCCAGCCGCTCTCTAGCAGCAGGCGGGTGGATGCGACGGCGACGGAGCAGGCCAGCGGATTGCCCATGAAGGTGGGTCCGTGCATGAATACCCTCGGGTCGTGCGAGGAGATGGTGTCCGCCACAAGGTCATTGGCCAGCACCGCCGAGAAAGTCATGTAACCTCCGGTGAGGGCCTTGCCGATGCACATGATGTCCGGCTCCACCCCGGCGTGCTCCCAGGCGAAGAACTTCCCGGTGCGGCCGAATCCGGTGGCTATCTCGTCGAATATCAGCAGCAGCCCATGCTTCCGGCAGAGGGCGGCCGCCTCCCTCAGGTACTGGGGATGGTAGAACCGCATTCCCCCGGCTCCCTGCACTATCGGTTCGAGGATAAGGGCCGCTATGCCCTTTCCGTGCTGCTCTATGATCTCCCGCAGCGGGTCTATGTCGTGCGGGTCCCAGCCTCCGTCGAAACGGCTGTGGGGTGAGGGTGCGAAGTACCTCACCGGCAGGGCTGAGCCGAAGAGGGAGTGCATCCCGGTGACAGGGTCGCAGACCGACATGGCGTTCCAGGTGTCGCCGTGGTAGCCGGTGCGTATGGTCACGAAATTGGTCCTGTCGGGATGTCCGGCGGCCACTTGGTACTGCACTGCCATCTTCATGGCCACCTCCACGGCCACCGAACCGCTGTCGGCGTAGAAGATGTGGCTCATTGACGGAGGAGCGATGCTCAGCAGCAGCTTGCCCAGTTCTATGGCCGGCTCATGGGTCAGTCCTCCGAACATGACGTGGGCCATGCTGTCCAGCTGCCGGCGGACGGCCTCGTTGAGCACCGGATGGTTGTAGCCGTGTACGGCACACCACCATGAGGACATGCCCTCGATAAGCTCCGTGCCGTCCTCAAGGGTTATCCGGCAGCCCTGTGCGCTGCGCACCTTGTAGGTGGGCAGTGGGTTGATGGTGGAGGTATAGGGATGCCACAGATGATCGCGGTCAAATATGTCGAAATTGGGATTTTTCTCAGAGTTCATATCCGGCGGTTTTTATCAGTTCTTTGTCCTCGGCCACCTTTGAGCCGATGGTGGTCAGCAGGTCTCCGGCTATGGCCGAGTTGATGCCGGTGCGCATGGCCTCCAGCACTGTCTGGCGGGAAAGTCTGGCCCGTCCTCCGGCGAAGCGCAGGTATGCTCTCGGATGAATGAACCGGAATATGGCCACCGTGCGCAGCACCTCATCCTCGGAGATGAGCGGTGTGTGCTCCAGCGGTGTTCCGGGGATGGGTGACAGTATGTTCAGGGGGATGGACTGTACTCGTAACTCTTTGAGAGTAAATGCGAACTCGACCCTCTGAGCCACAGTCTCGCCCATACCGATGATGCCTCCGGAGCAGATATCCATTCCTACGCGGCGGGCGGCTTCAAGAGTCTCGATTTTCTGCTGCTGGGTGTGAGTCGAGCACAGTGAGGGAAAATAGGACGGAGCGGTCTCCAGGTTGCAGTGGTATCTGGTTACTCCCGCCTCGTAGAGTTTGCGCAGGCTGTCCTCGGAAAGCAGTCCCAGGGACGCGCAGACACGGATGCCGCTGTTGGCACGTATATGGCGTACACGGGCGCATACCTCGTCCACTTCCCGGTCGGAAAGTCTGCGGCCGCTGGTCACCAGTGAGAAGCGGCCTATGCCGGAGGCTTCGTTGACCCGGGCGTGGCGCAGGCATTCTTCCTCTGACACCAGAGGGTAGATTTCCGAACCTGTATGATAGTGGGCGGACTGGGCGCACCACTTGCAGTCTTCGGGGCAGCGGCCCGACTTGGCATTGATGATCGAGCACAGGTCGAACCGCCTGGGTGCGCACTGCGCTGTAATCTCCTGTGCAACATCCAGCAGCGGCCTCAGTTCCGCCTTCTCAGCCAGCCACAACGCTTCTTCCGGGCATATCTCCTGTCCGGACTGTATCTTTTCTTTCAGACTTTCCAGCATCAGATCTGATTTCAGAGTTGTGAGATGTATCCTTCAATAACCTCAGGGTAGGCACGCTCTAGTTCGTGAACTTTGGCGAATAACGTCTCCGGGGTGTCTTCCGGGGTGACGGTGCAGCGGGCCTGATATATGGTCTTCCCGTGATCGTACTGATTGTCCACTACGTGAATAGTGATGCCCGACTCTTTCTCGCCGGCCGCGATGACCGCCTGGTGTACGTGATCACCGTACATGCCTTTGCCTCCGTATGAAGGCAGCAGGGCGGGATGGATGTTGAGTATCCGTTCCGGCCATTCCGCGATAAGGTATTCGGGGACTTTCAGCAGGAATCCGGCCAGGATGATGAAGTCGGTCCCGAGCTCGTGGAGGACATCGGTAAGTTTCCGGCTCTCTTCTTTATATATTAAAGTGTTGTTGCGGAATTCCGAAGCGGTGAAAGTATAGTGCGGCACTCCCAGCCTTTCAGCTCTGGTGAGTACGAAAGCGTCCTTGCGGTTGCAGAGAACGGCTGTGACGCGGTAAGTTTTACGATTCTGTGCCCAGTTTATGATATTTTCGGCGTTAGAGCCTGATCCTGAAGCGAATATGACGATATTGGGAACGCTTTTCTCCATCGGGTTTTATTATTGGATTCTTGCAAAGTTCCATAAAAATTTTAAAATTCCGAAAATTATTTGTTAGTTTGCAGCAAATTTTATTACAAACTAATTATTAACTAAAATTTAGACCATGGCAGATATTGTTTCAGAAGTAACAGCCATCATCGTCAACAAACTCGGAGTTGATGAAAGCGAAGTAACCCGTAATGCAAGTTTTACAAATGATTTAGGTGCTGATTCTCTCGACACAGTTGAGCTCATTATGGAATTTGAGAAGAAGTTCAATATAGAGATTCCCGACGATGCCGCTGAGAAGATATCTACAGTAGGCGAGGCTATCGACTATATCGAGGAGCACACCAAATAAATTGTACATGGGATTGAGAAGAGTTGTAGTTACCGGTCTCGGTACGATAAATCCTTTAGGAAAGACTGTTGAGGAGTATTTCTCCAATCTGGATAAAGGTGTAAGCGGAGCAAGGCTGATAACATCATTTGACACGACTCTTTTCAAAACCAGGTTTGCATGTACGGTTGAGGACTTCGATCCTTCCCGGTACGGTATAGAACGCAAGGAACTCAGGCGTATTGACCGTTTTGCCCAGTTCGCTATGGCGGCTGCGGCTACGGCTTTGGCTGACAGCGGTCTGGATCTGCAGAAGATAGATCTGGACAGGGCAGGAGTGATTCTTGGTTCCGGTATCGGAGGTATTGAAAGTCTTACCGAAGGGATAATGGACTACTGCGCAGGAGGATGTATTCCGCGCTTTAGTCCATTTCTTATTACCAAGATGATATCGGATATGGCTCCCGGTCTGATATCCATCAAATACGGTTTTGCGGGGCCTAATTATACCACGACATCGGCCTGCGCCTCATCGTCTCATGCGATGGGGGACGCCCTCAATCTGATCCGTCTGGGTAAGGCCGATATAATCCTGACAGGAGGAGCGGAAGCCCCTGTCTCAGTACCTTCCATAGGCGGCTTTGACGCTTCCAAGGCACTTTCCACCAACAATGACGAGTACGCTACGGCTTCCCGTCCCTTCGACAGGACCCGGGACGGTTTTGTGATGGGAGAGGGCTCGGCTGTCCTCGTGTTTGAGGAACTTGAACATGCCCTGGCCCGCGGTGCGCGTATATATGCCGAGGTCGCCGGAGCCGGGATGAGTGCGGATGCCTATCATATCACTGCACCGTTGCCGGACGGTTCAGGCGCTGTCAAGGTGATGCGCCTGGCGCTGGAGGATGCCGGACTGAGGCCTGAGGATGTGGATTACATCAATGTTCACGGAACATCTACACCTCTGGGGGACGTGGCCGAACTCAAGGCTGTAAAGAGTCTTTTCGGGGAGTATGCCTACAAACTGAATATCAGTTCCACCAAGTCCATGCACGGACATCTGCTCGGGGCTGCCGGAGCGGTGGAGGCTTTGGCCTGCATCCATGCCATAAGAGACTCAATAGTTCCTCCGACCATCAATTTCCGGTATGAGGACCCGGATATTGACTACAATCTCAACCTTACGCTTAACAAAGCGCAGAAAAGAACAGTAAAGGTGGCCCTCAACAATACGTTCGGTTTCGGAGGCCACAACTCCTGCCTTGTCTTCAAGGCTTTTTAAGCAGCAGTATTTATTGCATCAGTCCGTAAGTGATGGTCAGAGTCGGCCTTCTCTCTGCGGCAGGACCATTGAGAACAGTCTTGTTGTAGTTGTAATTGTCAAATTCATAGACTCTGGTATCTGAGATATTGACCTTGTATTTCATGGGTGCTATCCACAGATCCTGGTCCTCGTTGATATCTGAGGAATCTGTATTGATGATATTCTGTACGTATGCGGTTATATCCATGCTGTATTCCAGCAGCGACCTGTTGATGCTGCCGTAGTTGGATGTGTTGTATACCTCACTCAGCGGCTGATAGTAGTAGAGGCTGTCATTGTCGGACGTCGGAACTCTTGTAAATGCGTAGATGTAGGGAGGATGCTCCATGTCAAATCTTCCGTAGTCAACGGGTTCTTCATACGGGAACTTGAGTTCTGCCCTTGAGACGGCTATGGTCTGTCCTTCCAGTCCCTCTTCCTGAATCCAGTTGTCAAGCATCTCTTTGAGATCTGCCGCCGCAATATGGGGCTTGATGCCGGAAAGACTCTCGATGTACAGCTCTTCGCCCGGTGTCTCGTTGCTCAGACTCTCTGAGCCGGTGCTGAAATAGTTGAAAGCCTCGTAACCGCTGTATCCGAAAGCGAACGACTCGGTAGTGTCCAGATCGGTTATCCCGCGTTCGGGGTCGTTGAGCGTGTAGTTGAGATTGATGGTTGAGTTCCCCAGACTGAGAAAGTTCATCCGTCCTCCGACAGTACCCATAGACGGCTCCGTCTGGATATAAAGTCCGGGAATGCGTTTCAGGAATTGCGAAATATCCTCAAATTCCTCGGGAGTGGTGTCAAGCAGTTCCTGTGCGAACTCGTCTTTCAGTTCAATGCGGATTTCCCCTTCTCCGTAAATAACGGGGTCACTTACAGTAATCGGCTCAAGGCTGAAGTCTTCCGATGTCAAAGAGTTGCAGAAAGCCATATCGGTACTGTCCAGCGATGTCAGAAGCCGGTATATTTTTATTCTTTGATGTATTCCTTTTTGGTCTTCTTCAAGATAGTAGGTTGAGTCTATTGAAAGATTGAGGTATGCAGACAGCAGTTTGGGGCTGTCTCCGAAGTCTGTGGAATTGGAATAGGGGACGATGTACGTCGCGGCACTGGACTCGACAGTCCCGAAAACGGGGTCGGTCATGGTTCCGACCATCATTTTTATGCTGTTCGCGGCCTGAACCGAAGGGCTTACACGGTTTGTTACCGGCAGATCGAAAGTCTTTGTGCCGAGAGTCAGTATGGATTCGTCCGGAAGAAGTCCGCTTCCGAGGGAGCGGTCATTCTCTACGCATGATACGGCGGCTGTAAGCGAGGCTGCAATAGCGCAGAGCGTAGCCGTAAGAGTCTTTTTAGGCATCTTGTTCCAGTAATTTGTCGTAAAAATCATTGAACTTCTGAATGTAGGTGCCTTCAGGATGGTCTATGGGAAAATATTGAAGCACTGGAATGCCCCTCTTTTCCGAGAACTCCGTAAGCTCCGGTCTTATGCTTTCGGAGCCAAGTATGACGGCATCTGCATATTGAATGGCCAGTTTTGCAAGATTTATGCCATCGGGAGTCTTGAATGTCTCCAGATCCTTGGACTTGATGCCGGATACGGGAATCTTGCTTTTCATCTCCGGATTGAATCTGCTGTCCGGGTATTCATCGTAAAGCGAGAGGACAACCTTGGCATCTGAGAATATAGGGTCGTTTTTAAACGCCTTTTTCAGATACAGCGGGACCAGATGCGATATCCAGCCGGAGCAGTGTACTATGTCCGGTTTCCAGCGGAGTTTCTTGACAGTCTCGAGTATGCCCCTCGCAAAGAAGATGGCTCTTTCGTCGTTGTCCTCCAGAAAGTTGCCCTCGGCATCCTCGTATATGGATTTTTTGTGAAAATAGTCGTCGTTGTCAATGAAGTACACCTGCATTCTGGCAGATGATATGGATGCCACCTTAATCACCAGCGGACGGTCGATGTCGTTGATGACCATGTTCATCCCGGAGAGCCTGATAACCTCGTGCAGCTGGTTGCGTCTTTCGTTGATGCAGCCGTAGCGGGGCATGAAATTCCGTATCTCCTTGCCGGACTCCTGAATGCCCTGAGGGAGATACCTGCCGATGACGGAGATGGTGCTCTCCGGCAGATACGGATAAATCTCGGAATTTACGAACAAAACTCTTTTGGGATCTTTCATTGCAGATTCTTTTTTGCAAATATAATAATAAAAAATCTAAATTAATTATCTTTTTATTTATCTTTGAGGGATTTATCTAGTGTAAACAGATGGCGGAAAGAGAGAGTAATATCCTGTATAGAAGACTATTGAGGTCTTATTTCTCATCAGTAATCAGCATTAGTCTGGTGCTCTTCCTGGTGGGAATGACGGGCGCGCTTATCGTCAACGCCAAGTCGGTCTCCAATTATTTCAAAGAAAATATTACGGTTTCCGCGGTGCTTAATGTAGAGGCGGATGAGGCGGATGCGTCGGCTATGGCGGACAGGCTTGAAAATACCCCTTACGTCAAGGATATACGGATCATCACAAAAGAAGAAGGTGTGGAGGAGATGAAGGAGATTCTGGGAGATGACTTTATGGATGTGTTTGAGGTCAATCCGATACCAGTGTCGCTTGAGCTTCAGATAGCTGCGGATTATATCTCTGCGGACAGTCTGAGTATAATAGAGGAGGCTCTGTACGGTTATCCGGCCGTGGATGATGTGGTGTATCAGCAGTCGCTGGTAGAGCTGCTCAATGCCAACATCGAGCGGATAGGCATTGTCGCCGGGGTATTCGTCGCGCTGCTCCTGTTTATCTCAGTGGTGTTGATCAATAACACTGTGAGGCTCAGTGTGGATTCCAAGCGGTCTTCGATCAGGGTCATGCGCCTGGTTGGCGCCACAAAGGGATTTATAACGAGACCTTTTGTCGGACAGGCTTTTTTCCAGGGACTGATTGCCGGGGCTGCCGCGGATATATTCATTCTTACTGCCCTGTACTTTGTCCGTAATGAGTTCTATCAGTTGTTCTCCCTGTTCGATGCCATGCTGCTCGGGCTGGTTATGGCCTTAGTCATAGTTCTTGGTATATTGATCTGCATGATTTCCACGGCGGCGGGAGTGAGAAGTCTGATTAATGATGAAAGATGATTTTAATAATAAATAAAATGGATAAGTTTGCTATTCCCAAAGAGAATATCCTGTATCTGATTATCGGTTTCGCTGTGATGCTGGTCGGTTATCTTCTGCTGCTCGGCGGCGGAGCTGACAGCCCCGAGGTGTTCAACTACGCGCTTTTTAGTTTCACGAGGATGTATGTCGCGCCTCTGCTGATACTCATCGGATTTGCGATAGAGATAGATGTGCTTTTGAGAAAGAAACCGATTAAACTGTTCAAACGGAAATAATCCGGGGTATGGAGTGGTTTCAAGCTGTGGTCCTGGGGCTGATTCAGGGCCTTACGGAGTTCCTGCCTGTGAGCAGCAGCGGTCATCTGACAATATTCAAGGCGATATTCGGGATTGAGGCGGACAACCTCAGTTTCGAGGTAGCTGTCCATGCCGCCACGGTGCTCAGTACTATCGTTGCTTTCCGCAAGGAGATATGGGACATCATCTGCGGTGTCTTTAAGTTCAGGTACAACAGTCAGACTCAGTATTTCCTGAAGATATGCGTCTCCATGATACCTGTGGCCGTAGTGGGCTTCTTCTTCAAGGATCAGGTGGAGGCTGTCTTCGGCTCGGGACTGTTTGTCGTCGGCAGTATGCTTCTGCTTACGGCTGTGCTGCTTTTTGTCTCTGAGACATTGTCCAACAGACAGGCCCGTAAGGCTGTGTCGGAAGGCCGCGAGGCTGGAAAGGAGGTGGGATATAAGGAGGCGTTCATCATAGGTCTGTCGCAGGCTCTGGCTGTGCTGCCGGGGCTTTCCCGTTCCGGCACCACGATATCAACAGGCCTGATGCTCGGAGTAAGAAAAAGTTCCATGGCTCAGTTTTCATTTCTGATGGTACTTATACCGATTCTGGGAGAGGCTTTCCTACAGCTGGTGGGCGGAGATTTCTCGGCCGAAGCCTCCGGCATATCCACGCTGTCGCTGCTGCTCGGTACTCTGACAGCCTTTGTCTCCGGTTATATAGCCTGCCGCTGGATGATACGTATCGTGCAGAAGGCCCGTCTGCGTTACTTCTCCATATACTGCTGCGTGGCAGCGGCTTTCTGTTTTATATTCGAGATAGTTCAGAATGTCTAGGTCCTATTTTATCTCCGATGTGCATCTGGGTGCGGCTTTCTGTGACAGGAAAGCCTTGGAGCAGAGATTTGTTACTTTGCTTGACCGCATTAGGGAAGAGAGAGCCGACGCTGTCTACCTGCTCGGGGATATCTTCGACTTCTGGTATGAATACAGATACGTTATCCCACGCGGACATACCAGGGCTCTCGGTGCCTTGGCCCGGCTTTGTGACAGTGGAGTCAAGGTGTATTTCTTCAGAGGCAACCACGATGTCTGGGTGTATGATTATTTCGAGCGGGAACTGGGGATGACCGTGTTGAACCAGCCGTATGTGGCGGAGATAGACGGAAAGTTGTGCTGTCTCGGACACGGTGACGGCCTGGGTCGTACCGACACTATGTTCCGGCTGATACGCTGGGCTTTCCATAACCGCGTTCTACAGGTCCTGTTCAGTGCCCTGCATCCGAGATGGGCTTTCGGTCTGGGCTATGCCTGGGCCGGTCATTCCAGAAAGATGAAGAATGCTCCGGACAATGAGGGACGTTATGTATTCCGGGGTGCGGAGGAGCCGCTTTATCATTATGCCGACGCTTTCGGACGGGATTACAGAGCGTGTCACGGCGGTTGTGGTATAGATTACTATATTTTCGGGCATTATCATACCCCGGGCACAGTGGAGATTCCGTCAGGAGGCCAGATGCATATTCTGGGCTGCTGGGTGGACGGTGGTGAGTATGCCGTGCTTGAGAACGGCAGCCTGCGCATTATTTCTGCGGTATGTCCAGACGGGAGCGCACGACCGGCTCCGGCGGATTCTTCCCGAAGATAGACCTGTAGGTCTTGTTGAACTCACCTTTATTATATAATGCGACCAGCTCTTCGGTCTGCTTGTCCTCGCCGTCGGGGTCGAATGGCTTTTTCATATCCGAGCCGAAGAGTTTGGCTATGCCCTGCCAGAATCCGGCTGCGGCCTTTCCCTTGTAGTCCTTTATGATCTCGTAGGGAGTGATGCCTGTCTGCCTGTCTATCAGTCTCAGCAGCAGTTTCCCCTGGCTGATGGTCAGGTTTCTCAGCGGTTTCTCGAATGTGTCGAACAGTTCTTTCTGCAGGATGTTGATATACCGGTTCTTCTGCCGTTTGTTGAATCCTTCGACGGCAATGGTGGAGTCAGCGTCCCGGAGTTTCTCCTCTGCCAGCAGTGCGTAGGGATAGGCCTTTGCGAAGTTGTGTACCAGGCGGTAGTATTTTCTCCAGGACTTGCCTTTCCTTTTGGCCGTCTTGTATATCGGTTCCATGCTGTCCAGATAGACAGTGTCCCCGTTCTTGTCCACTATATATTGCATAAGCGTCCCGTCTTCATCCCGGTTTTGTGACCGGAGCTGCGGTACTGTCATCAGCAGAACCAAGATGATGAGGACGGGACGCTTCATTGCGGTAATGCGAATGTCTAGATGCTGGTCATGGACTTCTGGAGTTCACGGGCTGACTGGAGGAATTCCTCCACGTTCATCTCCTTGAAGAAGAGCAGACCGTGAGTAGTCCTGAGTCTCGGGCTGGAGTTCTGGTAGAAGAAAGGCTTGCCGAGGACTCTCTGGACTTTGGCCAGCTGGTCTACCCAGATGTTCTTGGCCAGGTCGCTGAACTTTCCGTCCAGCATGTAGCTCGGGAAGTCTGCGTCTACCTGGGAAGCGTAGCAGTTGCAGAAGGCATTGTCAAACACGCTCATCGCGTTGAGCGATACAGGAACGATGTGAGTGGCCTCGGAAGGCAGGAACCGGTACCATACGTTGCGGTATCCCCAGATCTTGAGATTGCTCAGGTCGGCCTCCTTGCCCCATTCGCGGATGGCTTCCGCTATGGCCTGCAGTACCTTGTAGTGGGTGTCAGGACCGCTGCCCTCCGGATCGAATGCGATGCTGATTATTGTGGGCTTGATAGTCCGCAGCTCATTCAGTATCGGGACTACGTCACGTTCCTTGTTGGGCTGCTCTGTGAATATGTCGCCGGTGTAGAACCCGAGTCGGAGATGGTGTACGTCCTCGTTTCTGATACCGAAGAATCCCCAGACCAGCTCCTCCTCGAACTCGCGGATCATGCCCTTGAGCAGCCGGATGTCGGCGGACATCTTCTGCCCGTCATAACTTTTCCTGGTCTCGTCGATTACGTCCATAATCTTCTTGCGCAGCTCTTCCTGATTTTTCACTCCATATATCTCGATGAAGTCCCTTACCAGTCTGTGCGCCCTGCCTCTCTTGCGCTCCTCCGCATTGCCTGAGGCTACGTTGATCAGGAAGTGGTAGATGTCCTTCTCGCGTTTCTCTTTCCAGCCGTGCTCGAAGAAGTCCGGATACCGGGTCATCTCGATGCGGCCGCCGTCCAGGAACCGGAGCGTCTCCTCAAGTGCGTTGATGAGGAACTTGTTGGTGACGGCGTTGAAACCCGAGGTCATGACTGAGAAGTGCGACTCGTTGGTCTCGTTTCTGGATACTCTGTGAATGTGCGGCAGCAGGCCCAGCAGAATGTCGTCGTGGTGCGGGCCGGTATAGTAGAACACCTGGTTGCTCCATGTAGAAGTTCCTCGGGCAATCTTCTTGGTCAGAGAACTGATGACGCTGTCCATGGTGTGCTCGTTCAGGTCCGGAATCATGCTGCAGTACTCGTCGGCCCTGAGGTCCTCGAGAGTGATCTTGTCTCCGTACTTGTTGAGCCTGTTGCAGCAGTCGATGACGGCCCTGTCGGTCTTCTCCTGAGACCAAGGGGAATCAGCATAGTAATGGTATACGGATTCGTGCAGCATGGATGCCGCTCCGGTAGTCAGGTAGAATCTGGCGTTGGGCAGTTTGGACAGCACTGAGGCGGGGTAGAGGTTGCAAGGTGTCTTCTCGAGCGCGTCGGCTACAACGGGGGCCTTGGCCTCTCCGGCTGCGAAGATAATCGCTACTGCGTCCGGGTTGTGGGTGATGGTCTCCAGACCGATGGTTATCACCGGTTTGATCCGGGATATCTCGATGCCTCCGAGATCGCTGGCAGCGGCGGCCTGTGTCTCGTAATTGGTATGGGTGAGGCGGGTGGTGGAATTGGGATCGCTGCCCCGGACATTGAAGGCGATGTGTCCGTCGGGACCGATGCCTCCCAGGAAGAAACCGATGCCTCCCAGGTCCCGTACTTTCTGGTCGTACTCCGAGCACCAGTTGTCGATCATGAAGATGGACCGCTGGCGGAGCTTCTCGGCGGCCGATTTCGCATCACGGTAGCGCAGGCTCAGGTCGATGACCCCGTCGGGGAACACGTCCCTGAAGTTCATGCCGTCGGCCAGGGGTATCTCGTCGCAGTTGATAAACAGACCTTTGGATGCGTCCAGACCGAAGTCCTCGACGTAATATTTCTGAACGTAGTTGTAGAAACTGTTGTGCTGCTTCGGGTCGATGGGATAGAACTCGTCTATCTGGACGAAATGCAGTCCGCGCAGATCGGGTTTGCGTGTTACGGTAAGTCCGCTTTCGGCGCGCGATGCGGCTCCTTCCTTCGTGTCCCATTCGGTCAGTATCTTCTTGACCCATGCGATGAAGTATTCCGGAGTCTTGCCGGTGGGCAGGCTGATGACTCCGTCCGGATGCTCCGCCGCCCATTCCAGGAAGCGGAATGCAGTAAGTTTACCAAGTTTAGGAAAGTTCTCTACAGTGATATAGGGAACGTTGGAGTGGAATCTGTGTTTCGCTGAGCCTATGTAGGCCTTTTCGACACTTGTAAAATCGGTACACATATTTATATTATTAATGCGGGTACAAAATTAAGAAAGTGTTTCGAGATTTTCAATAGAAATCTTATATGGATGCCATAGGTGCAGTCGTGTCCAAAATATGTTTTCTGAAAATGTTCATAATTTCGCAACGTTCTGATGTCCCGTTTATTGACCTTCAAATTCTCCGGTCAAAAATGTGTGAAAAATTTTCAATAAAAATGTCAAAAAAGTTTGGTGTTACAGGAATTTGTAATATCTTTGCAGCCCCGTTTAATGGGAGAATTGTATTTATTTGTTTGAAAATAATAGACTTACAAAAAGTATAGACAATGTTACAACCAAAGAAAACCAAGTTCAGAAGGCAGCAGAAGGGCCGTATGAAAGGTAATGCTCACCGTGGTACGGAGCTTTCTTTCGGATCTTTCGGCATCAAGACCCTTGAGTCCGCATGGCTCACAGGTCAGCAGATAGAGGCTGCCCGTCAGGCTGTAGTGCGTTACATGAAACGTGAAGGTAAGATTTGGATTCGCGTTTTCCCTGACAAACCTTACACAAAGAAACCTGCTGAGGTACGTATGGGTAAAGGTAAAGGTAATCCCGAGGGATTCGTTGCCCCCATCACTCCGGGCCGTATGCTCATAGAGGCCGAGGGTGTGCCTTTGGAGGTTGCCAAGGAGGCTCTCCGTCTGGGCGCACAGAAGCTGCCTGTTACTACCAAGTTCGTGGTACGTAGAGATTATGTAGAACAGTAATAAATGGAGGAGAAGATATGAAACCCAAGGAAATCAGAGAAATGTCAATCAAGGACCTGCGCGAGCGCATCGAGACCGAGAAGGCCAACCTCGCACAGATGAAGATCAACCATGCCGTCTCCCCCATCGAGGATACATCAAAGATCAGAAAGGCCGGAAAGGATATCGCACGTATGCTTACCATCCTGACTGAAAAGGAAAACCAGGCTAAATCAGAAGAGTAATTCGTATGGAAAGAAATTTACGTAAGGAAAGAATCGGTGTGGTGGTGAGCAACAAGATGGACAAGTCGATCGTCGTTGCTGTAAGAGTTAAGGAAAAACACCCTGTTTACGGCAAGTTCGTGAACAAGACCACCAAGTTCGTCGCTCACGATGAGAAGAACCAGTGCGACGAGGGCGATACGGTCCGCATCATGGAGACCCGTCCCCTGAGTAAGACCAAACGCTGGAGATTAGTAGAAATAGTAGAAAAAGTGAAGTAAAATGATACAACAGGAATCACGTTTAATGGTAGCTGACAACAGCGGTGCTAAAGAGGTGCTCTGTATCCGTGTTCTCGGAGGTACCCGCCGTCGTTATGCCAGCGTCGGCGACAAGATCGTAGTCGCTGTCAAGAGCGCAATCCCCGGCGGTGACGCCAAGAAGGGTTCGGTCTCAAAGGCCGTTGTAGTGCGCACCAAGAAAGAGATCCGTCGTCCGGACGGCTCATATATCCGTTTCGATGACAATGCCTGCGTGCTTTTGAACAATCAGGGTGAGGTCCGCGGCACACGTATCTTCGGCCCTGTTGCCCGCGAGCTCCGCGACAACTACATGAAGATTGTCTCTCTTGCACCCGAAGTACTATAATATATAGGAGGTACAGACATGAACAGGAAATTACATATCAAGAAAGGCGATATGGTCTATGTGAACGCCGGCAATGACAAGGGCAAGACCGGAAAGGTTCTCGAGATCATCACCAAGAAGGACCGCGCCATCGTGGAGGGTGTCAACATGGTGAGCAAGCACACCAAGCCCAATGCAAAGCATCCTCAGGGCGGTATTATCAAACAGGAAGCAGGAATCCATATTTCCAACCTTCAGGTAGTGGATCCCGCCAAGGGAGGCCCCACCAGGATCGGCCGCCGTATGGGCGAGAACGGGAAATTGGTCCGTTATGCTAAAAAATCAGGAGAGGAGATCAAGTAATGGCAAAGAAAAAAGTAGAAGAGACCAAGCAGGAGCAGGTAAGCTTGGCAGGATACGTTCCCAATCTTCAGAAGAAATACAAAGAGGAGATAGTGGCCAGGCTCCAGAAGGAGTTCGGCTTCGCTACTGTAATGCAGGTGCCCAAGCTCGTCAAGATAACCCTCAACCAGGGTATCGGTGACGCTACAGGTGACAAGAAGCTCGTAGAGGTCGCTCAGCAGGAGCTCACCGCCATCGCAGGACAGAAGGCCGTGACCACATATTCAAGGAAGGATATCTCCAACTTCAAGCTCCGTCGCGGACAGGCTATCGGAGTGAAGGTTACTCTCCGTGGCGCACGTATGTACGAGTTCCTTGAGAGGCTCATCGCCGTGTCACTTCCCCGTATCCGTGACTTCAACGGTATCAACGAGAAGTTTGACGGCCGCGGCAACTATACTCTCGGTATCAAGGAGCAGATCATCTTCCCCGAGATCGACATCGACAAGATCACCAAGATCTTCGGCCTCGAGATTACCTTTGTAACCTCCACTGAGAAGGATGAGGAGGCTTATGCTCTTCTCCGTGAGTTCGGACTGCCTTTTAAGAACAAAAAATCGTAAATAGAAGATATGGCAAAAGAATCAATGAAAGCCCGCGAGGTCAAAAGGGCAAAGCTGTGCGCGAAATACGCAGAGAAACGTAAAGCATTAAAGGAAGCCGGCGACTGGGCCGCTCTCGACAGACTCCCCAAGAATTCGAGCCCCTGCCGTCAGCACAACCGCTGCTCTATTACAGGACGTCCCAAGGGATATATGCGTGTTTTCGGCATCAGCCGTATTCAGTTCCGCGAGATGGCCAGCAAGGGTTTAATACCTGGAGTAAGAAAGGCATCATGGTAGACGGCTGCACTTTCTTCGAACGATTTTCTGCGTTTTGCTCACTCGGCGATATCCTCATTTACGACAGTAAACTCCGGTGTCTCCTCGCTCGCAGGCCTTGAAAATCGCCCGAATAAAGCACAGCAGTTGTAAAAAAGAAAATTAACAAAATTATTTATAAACCATTGGATATCGGGCGCTGAAAAGCGTCGAACCACAAAAACAAAACAAACAAATGACTGATCCAATAGCAGATTACCTGACGAGAGTCAGGAACGCATATCTCGCAAAGCACAAGATCGTCGAGATCCCTGCATCGAAGATGAAGATGGAGATTACCCGTATTCTCCACGAGAAAGGTTACATCCTCAGCTACAAGCTGGTGGAAGGCACTCCCTACAACACTATCAAGATAGCCCTCAAGTATCATCCTGAGACAAAGCAGGCCGCTGTCAAGAAGATCATGAGAGTGTCAACCCCCGGTCTGAGACGCTATGTAGGAGTCGAGGACATGCCCCGCGTGCTCAACGGCATGGGTATCGCCATCCTCTCCACATCGAAGGGTGTCATCACCGACAAGGAGGCCAAGGACATGAATGTCGGCGGCGAGGTCCTCTGTTATGTTTATTAATATTTAAAACGAAGTAATAATGTCAAGAATTGGAAAATTGCCTGTACACCTGCCGCAGGGCGTTACCGCAACAGTGGGCGCCGACAATGTGGTAATGGTTAAAGGACCGCTCGGACAACTGAGTCAGAAAGTTGATCCTGACATCAAAGTATCCGTTGAAGGGAATATTATTACGGTCAGCCGTCCTACGGACCAGCCCCGTCACCGTTCCCTGCACGGACTCTACCGCGCACTCATTCACAATATGGTGACTGGAGTATCCACCGGCTTCACCATCAAGCAGGAGCTTATCGGTGTGGGTTACCGCGTGGAGGTCAAGGGACAGATCCTTGAGCTCGCCCTCGGATATTCACACGATATACACTTCATGCTTCCCTCGGAGATCAAGGCCGAGGCAGAGCCTGTGAAGAAGGGACAGAACCCTGTTCTTGTTCTCAAGAGCTGCGACAAACAGCTGCTCGGCCAGGTAGCCGCCAAGATCCGCTCTATGCGTGCTCCCGAGCCGTATAAGGGTAAAGGTATTAAGTTTGTGGGCGAACAGCTTCGCCGCAAGGCCGGTAAGTCAGCCGGAGCTAAATAATAGGAGGATAAGAATATGGCAATGACTAAGATAGAAAGAAGACAGAGAATACGCTACCGTATCCGCAAGGTCGTCAACGGTACTCCCGAGAGACCCAGGATGTCCGTATTCAGAAGCAACAAGCAGATATATGTTCAGGTTATCGATGACACCAAGGGCGTGACCCTGGTATCGGCCGGCTCTACTGACAAGTCTCTCGCAGAGGCAACCAAGGGCAAGACCGCCACTGAGGTTGCGGCTATGGTCGGAAAGCTCATCGCTGAACGTGCGACAGAAAAAGGTATCTCCACCGTCGCTTTCGACCGCGGAGGATATCTCTATCACGGAAGAGTTAAAAGTTTGGCAGACGCAGCCCGCGAGGGCGGTCTTAAATTCTAAGAGACTATGGCAGATATCAATGTAAAGAAAGTGAAAACCACCGATCTGGAGCTTAAGGACAGATTGGTAGCAGTACAGAGGGTTACCAAGGTAACCAAGGGCGGCCGCCACTTCAGCTTCGCTGCTATCGTAGTAGTAGGCGATGAGAAGGGTGTCGTAGGTTATGGTCTCGGAAAGGCCAACGAAGTCACCACCGCTATATCCAAGGGTATAGAGGACGCCAAGAAGAATCTCGTCAAGGTGCCTCTGAACAAGAGGACCATTCCTCACGAGCAGGAGGCCAAGTTCGGCGGAGCAAGGGTATTCATGAAGCCCGCCGCTCCCGGTACCGGAGTGAAGGCCGGAGGTGCGATGCGCGCCGTGTTCGAGTCTGTAGGTGTTCAGGACGTGCTGGCTAAGTCCAAGGGCTCGTCCAACCCCCACAACCTCGTCAAGGCTACTATCGCTGCCCTCGTTGAGCTCCGTGACGCCTACACCGTAGCCGGTGTGCGCGGTATTCCCATGCAAAGAGTATTTAAAGGATAAGGAGGACGAACGATGGCAAAAGTTAAAGTTACTCAGATTAAGAGCAAGAACGGTTCAACCCAGAGGCAGAGAGCCAATCTCGCATCCCTCGGACTGCGCCGTATGCACCAGTCAGTGGAGATAGAACTTACCCCTGTGACCAACGGTATGATCCAGAAGGTTCTACATCTTGTAAAAGTTGAGGAAATAAACTAAATCAAGCTAAAAAGAGATGAAACTACATAATTTAAAACCTGCAGAAGGTTCCACCAAGAGAGTAAAGCGGGTCGGAAGAGGTGAGGGCTCCGGACACGGCGGACAGTCAACCCGCGGTATGAACGGTGCCAAGTCCCGTTCCGGTTACCGTCACAAGATCGGATTCGAGGGCGGTCAGATGCCTATCCAGAGACGTCTGCCCAAGTTCGGCTTCAAGAACCCCACCAGAGTGGAGTATAAGGCAGTGAACCTTTCGATGCTTCAGTCTCTCAGTGAGAAGAGGAACATTACCGTTATAGATTTCGATACACTCGTATCGGCCGGTCTTGTATCCAAGAACGATAAGGTGAAGATTCTCGGCAACGGCGAGCTCAAGGCTAAGCTCGAGGTTACCGCAGACGCTTTCTCCAAGTCTGCCAAGGAGAAGATCGAGGCTCTTGAAGGAAAGGCTATAGTACTTTAAAAACAATAGCGGCCGATGAAAAGATTTTTTCAAACAATCAAGAATATCTTCAAGATTGAGGAGCTTAGGAAGAGGTTGGGTTACACCTTCCTCCTCCTGCTCGTTTACCGTCTGGGCAGTTTCATCGTAGTGCCGGGTATCGACCCTACCATGCTCCAGAACCTCGAGGCCCAGGCCTCGACCGGTCTCCTCAGTCTGTTGGATATGTTCTCCGGCGGCGCCTTCGGCAACGCTTCCATCTTCGCGTTGGGAGTGATGCCGTATATCTCCGCTTCCATCGTCATCCAGCTCCTGGGTGTGATGGTCCCCTATTTCCAGAAGATGCAGAGAGAAGGGGAAAGCGGACGTAGAAAAATGAACCAGTGGACACGCTACCTGACAATTGTAATCCTTCTGCTTCAAGGACCTGCGTACATTACCAACCTTCACGCACAATTGCCCCCGGAAGCGTTCTTAGTACAGGGTTTCGGATTCAACATTTTCGCAACCATCGTGCTGATGGCGGGAACGATGTTCGTGATGTGGCTCGGCGAGCGCATTACCGACAGGGGTATCGGCAACGGTATCTCCCTTATCATTATGGTCGGTATTATCGCACGTCTGCCCTTCGCCCTCTTCGCTGAAGCCGCGCAGAGATTCAGCCAGACCAATGGAGGTCCTCTTATGTTCCTCATTGAGATCGTGATTCTCTTCCTCGTCTTCATCGCCACCATCGCCCTCGTGCAGGGACAGCGCAAAGTGCCTGTACAGTATGCGAAAAGAGTAGTCGGAAACCGTCAGTACGGTGGAGTCCGTCAGTATATACCTCTGAAAATAAACGCGGCCGGCGTAATGCCGATTATTTTCGCACAGGCCCTGATGATGTTCCCGCTCCTGCTCTCGCGTTTCGACGCCTCGCAGGGACTCGCGGCTACACTTAGCGACTATACCGGATTCTGGTATAATGCCATCTTCGCAGTTCTCGTGATAGTGTTCACTTACTTCTACACCGCAGTAACCGTGAACCCCAACATGATGGCTGAGGAGATGAAGAAGAACGGCGGTTTTATTCCCGGAGTGAAGCCCGGAAAGAAGACTGTCGACTACCTCGATGCAATCATGTCGCGTATCACCCTGCCCGGATCATTCTTCCTGGCTATCGTGGCGATACTTCCGGCATTTGCGATGATGTTCGGGATAAACAACCAGTTCTCCCAGTTCTACGGAGGTACTTCGTTGCTTATCCTTGTAGGCGTAGTGCTCGACACCCTGCAGCAGATCGAGTCGCATCTGCTCATGCGTCACTACGACGGTTTGATGAAGACCGGACGTCTTAAAGGCCGTTCGGGGATGTAATTCTCAAAAAGTTCTTTGAGTATGATAAGAATAAAATCCGAAGAAGAAATCGAGATTCTCAGAGAGAATGCGATCCTCGTCTCCAAGACGTTGGCGGAAGTCGGCAGGCACGTTGCGCCCGGTGTCACCACCATGCAGCTCGACAAGATTGCCGAGACATTCATCCGTGACAACGGGGCGGAGCCGGGCTTCTTGGGATACGGCGGCTTCCCCTACACTCTCTGTGTCTCCGTCAATGACGTGGTGGTCCACGGTTTTCCGTCGGACTACAAGCTCAAGGAGGGCGACATAGTGTCCGTGGACTGCGGTACCGTATATAAAGGCTACTATGGTGACTCGGCCTACACTTTCCCTGTCGGGAACGTGGACGAGGAGACGGCAACTCTCCTGAGAGTCACGAAGGAGTCCCTTTATCTCGGTATAGAGAAAGCGGTCGCCGGCAACAGGATAGGGGACATCGGACATGCTGTCCAGTCTTACGCCGAGAGTTTCGGCTTCTCGGTTGTCCGCGAGATGGTGGGACACGGAATCGGCAAGGATATGCACGAGCATCCGGAGGTCCCCAACTACGGAAAGGCGGGCACCGGAAAGAAGCTCGTAAAGGGTATGACGATATGCATCGAGCCGATGATCAACGCCGGAGGCAAGTCAATCTACCTCCACGAGAACGGATGGGCTGTAAGCACTTCTGACAAGAAGAACTCAGCGCATTTCGAGCTCACGGTCGCCGTCGGGGACGGAAAAGCCGATATTCTTTCTACTTTTGACTTTATAGAAGGTAAGAGACAATACTAAGTTGTAAGAGACAAGTACTTATGCCCAAACAGGATTTCATAGAAAAGGACGGCACTGTAATCGAGGCTCTCTCCAACGCCATGTTCCGCGTGGAGCTGGACAACGGCCATGTGATTATAGGCCACCTCTCAGGCAAGATGCGTATGCACTACATCCGTATCCTGCCCGGAGACAAGGTCAGAGTAGAGATGTCCCCTTATGATTTATCAAAAGGAAGAATTTCTTTCAGGTACAAATAAAAATTTACGACAATGAAAGTTAAAGCATCCATCAAGAAGCGCAGCGAGGATTGCAAAATAGTAAAGCGCAAA
>CASFSL010000036.1 GCA_949297365.1 uncultured Bacteroidales bacterium
ATGGAAACGCGGGTTCTTGCGGAAAGCGGCGGGTTCGAAATTATAGCCGTATTCTTGCCTGCCGGAACAGAATATGTCTACAATTTCGAATTCGGTCCGCTGAATGTACGGACAGGGGAAGTCGAGACATCCGTAAGAACTAAGGAGGGCAATTACAGGGTTGTTTTGCAGAGAGCATGCGATGTGATTTACGAATTCCTGATGCAGCACCCCGGCTGCATGGTTAGGTTCATCGGCCTCGATGAATTGAGAAACAGGCTGTTCGCTCTATGGATGGCGGCCAATTGGCAGTTGATGACATCCAGATTTTTTATGTATGGTTATAATTCCCTGCAAAGATGGGAACTGTACCGGAAGAACGGTCATTATGATGCTGTGTTGCTTAAACTAAAACATTAAAAATGGAAATTACGCAGATTTTAGATAAAGTATATGTTCTCAATCCAGGGTATGTGATGAGAAACGACATAACAAGGGCCGTTCTGGCAACCAGGGACAACAGCTCCTACCACAGCCTGGATGTGAACGATGTATCGACGATTCTTCACCCGGCGTTTGCTGTGCTCCTGTCTTTCTTTGATGGAAGCCGAACTCTCAAGGATACATTGAATGAAGTTTCCTCATATTTCAATATTTCGTTCGAAGGTGCGTTAAAAACAGTTTCCAAACTTATAGACAATAAATCAGGAGTCGCCGTTGAATATGACGGGCACTTTTTTTATTTACCGCAAAATGTGCTTGTTGAAAAGAAGGCGGAAAGGACGGAGTGTTACAGTCCCGGGGATTTTAAAATAAAAACGGAGGTGGACCTGGAGCACGAAAGACTGAACAAGCCCATCTATGCGTCATTTCTTGTAAGCAACAGGTGTGTAACGGACTGTATCTACTGCTATGCCGATAAGCGCAGGATATATGACTGTACGATTCCTTTCCAGCGCATACTAGAATTGATAGAAGAGGCTAA
The DNA here is from genome assembly GCA_949297365.1 of uncultured Bacteroidales bacterium. Lineage (GTDB taxonomy): Bacteria > Bacteroidota > Bacteroidia > Bacteroidales > UBA932 > Coprenecus. Next base: position 965 of record CASFSL010000036.1, read on the forward strand.
GTCCATCGGAATCATATCGTTTGATATTCAGGGAGGAGAGCTGTTCCTGTATAAGGACTGGGATAAGCTGCTGACGGCTTTATACGGGGCCGGATACAGTGTGTATATTTCCACCAAGTATCCTCTTAGTGCCTGGGAGATAGAGCGTCTTAAAGCTACTGGGACCAAGGAGATCCAGATATCACTGGACTCGATATACGGCAATGACCTGATGACAAATCTCAAGGTCGGCCCCGGTTATCGTGATAGAATCTTAAAATCCATAGATTTACTGGATAAGGCTGGGATTCGCATTAAAATAAAAGGGGTCATAACGGGCCCTATTTTCAATCTCAATAAAATTGAGGATTATATCAATTATTTTGACAAATACGCCAATGTGGAAGTAGTGGAGCTGACTGCTCCTTCTCATTCCCTCTATAAAACCGCAGCAGAGTTTTCATATTACAGACTAAGCGAGGAGCAGTTGAGTGCATTATCGGAATTGGCTGAAAGAGAAAAGGGCCGGCATCATTTCGAGCTGAGGACAGACATCCCGTCCAGAGAAGAGGGGCTGTCAGATGAGGAGAAGAAGAAAAGTTTTTACGCGCGCTCTTCGTGCTCGGGCAATATGTCGTCATTCATGATTCTGCCTGACGGTAACGTGACATACTGCGAGGAGACATACTTCAACCCGAATCTTATGCTTGGAAACATTCTGAATTCTTCTATTATGGATGTCTGGAACTCCGAAAGGGCCAGGAACTTATTTTACCTGCCAAAATCCATCTTCCCGAAGGAAAGCCCCTGCGCCACTTGCCGTGAATTTGAGGACTGCCGCTATTCAAAAGGCATTTGCTGGGTAGATGTCATGGCCGCATACGGGGAAGACAAGTGGCTGTATCCGACACCGGACTGTCCTTACGCTCCAGTACCGCTCAATGATATAAAGGTCTGGTAAGAAATACATTATTGCAAATAATCAAAACAAAATCCATCGTATGAAAAAGACTATTCTGTTAATATTGGCGGCAGTGATGGTGAGTATTCCACTTTCTGCCCGCGACATCCGCATTTCCGGCCGTGCCGTGGAGAAGGCTACCGGTGAGCCGCTGATGTTCTCTACCCTGACCGTTACGGATTCACGCGACAGCGTTGTCTTTGCCGGACTTATAGAGAATGAGGATGCTTCATTCTCGTTCGAGGACGTGAGCATCGAAAAAGGAAGCTATACCATCACCATAACCAACGGATTCGACCTGCTTGCCAGCATAGAGATAGACGGTTCTGAGGTGCCCCGGCATCTGGAACTTGGGACTGTTGCCCTCGAGGCTTACACTCAGAGTCTTGATGAGCTGACAGTGGAAGCCGGTGCTCCGGTGGAAAGGGCCGTCGGGCGCGACATATACTCTGTGGACAGTACATTGCTCCGCGGAGTGGTCAACACGGCTGACCTGATCAACAATGTACCCCTGCTCAGGGCCTCGGATGACGGTCAGACAGCCACCATCATAGGCAAGGAGAACGTCCTGATATTGGTAAACGGCATCAATACCGGGCAGTATGTGGACCTGCGCCGCATCAACTTCCGCAACATCGAGAAGGTCGAGGTAGTAACCCTGCCGCCGTCCAATATCGACAAGAGCTATGACGGTGTCATCAACCTCGTATTCAGAAAAGAAATAACAACTGGAGTGGAAGCTTTGATAAACAATACTTTCCGTGCCCCGAGCCTGGATAATGACTTCATAGGGGGAGTCGGCTTCGGCACTGACAAGGTAAAGTTCGAACTCTATTATACCAATTATTACCGCAGGCCTCTGTTTGACCTGAACAATACCCGCACAGACCTGGCCACAGGGGAGTCCTACCACCAGGACGGAGTGAGCAGAAGCGGCCTGGAGCTCTCCCATACGGTCAATTTCAATATGGACTGGTATATCTCCAAGTGGGATTATTTCAACATCACCACTCAGACCGACATTTCCGATAAATCCGTGAAGAGTTTTGATTTTACGCAGTACTATACAGATGCGGCCGGAGATACTACATCCATGCTGGACTCCTTCAACAGGACAGCGGAGGACAACTATTTTGTCGGGAATTATACTCTGTACTACCGCCACACAATGCGGGGAAAGTCCACTGACTATTTCTCGGCGACAGCCAATGTAGGCTATACGGACGGCTTCAGCAGTTATCTTTCAGTGTACGGGGATGATGTGAGAGAGGTATCCAGCATCGAGAGGAGTGACCGCCTGTCGGCCAACCTTATACTCGATTACCACAACAAACTTAGCGATGTTCTTACCCTTGATGCAGGAGCTCAGGGGTACTGGCGCAATCTCCACAGTTTCGTAGACGGACAGGCGGATGTGACAAACAACTATGAGAACTGGGTCTACAATGCATTCGCTGATCTCAGTGTCAATTTCGACAAGTTCGGTTTCCGCATAGGCCTCAAGGGCGAGGGCAACACCAATATATTCCATAACGCGGCCCTTGGCGCCAACACCCTGATATCCTTCCAGCCGTCCGCAGGAGCTGTATGGCGCGTGGACGACAGGAACAGCCTCAACTTTCAGTACCGCCGCGGAGCATATTATCCTTCAGCATGGGTACTTACGCCGTATACGGTCCAGATAGATGAGAAAACCTATTTCAAGGGCAATCCGGAGCTGGACCCCTACATCATGAATACTTTCGAGCTGAAATACGCTTACCGCAGTCCGAAACTCACATTCTCCACGGGATTCAACTACTGGCACATGAAGGACGTGCATGTAATCAATTTCGATTACGACAGCGACCTCAACGCCACGCAGAGTTATATCAACGACGGAGCTCTGGACCGTCTTTGCTGGATGATTGCGGGAACATATTCTCCGATAGAGTGGATGGATATCGATCCTACGGTCATGCTGTACTATGATAACTTCAGGACCCTCGGGCAGACAAGGAATGAGTTTACTTACAATCTGGGTCTGGACGTCACCTTCTATCTGCCTTGGGACATCACTCTTTCGGCAGGAGGCTCATATACCAGCAGGATGCTTACGATGTCCGGATATAACGAGCCCACCTATAACGTCTCGTCCGTGACTCTCAACAAGTACTTCCCCTCACTGGGCTCCAGTATCTATATGTCATACTGGTGCCCGTTGGAGTCTCCGAGCGTGAGTCACCGTTTCAGCGGCGGGGTCGAGAATATCGACTACAGCTACCGTACAAATCTTTCCGGCTTCATGATAGGTATTGAGATATACTTCATGAACCAGAAGGAACTCCGCCGCTCCAGTGTCAGAACCTATTTCGACACTGATGCCGGACGTTAGGATCGAGTATCAGTACGATGATCTCGACTGCGGGAATGCCTGCCTCGCAATGATAGCCCGTTATTACGGGTGCAGGCTTTCCCGCGAGAGGATATCGGAGGTGTGCAAGGTGACGATGAACGGTGTTTCGTTCGCGGCTCTGCGCACAGCCGGGGAGAGAATAGGGCTGCAGTGCACCGGTCTGACCATGAACGTGGACGAACTGGTGCGGCTGCGGCCTTTGCCATGCGTCCTGCACTGGAACAGCCGTCATTTTGTGGTTCTGCACGAAATCAGAGATACACGCAGGGGAACTGTATTCAAGGTCGCTGATCCTGCTTTCGGATATGTCACTTTCAGCCGTGAGGAGATGGAGGAGCACTGGATTATCCCTGAGAAGGGCCGGGGTTATCTGATGGCTTTCCGTCCGGAGAATGATTTCCTGTCCCGCAACGAGAAGTACCGCGGGCGGGGACTCGGCCTGCTTTGGACATACTTCCGGCAGTACCGAGGAGCATTGTTCAGGATAGGACTGTGCGTCCTCTTAGGGTCTATGCTTCAGCTCCTGCTGCCTTTCCTGACCCAGGCTATTGTGGATATCGGCATAGGAGAGAGGAATATCCGGCTGATATATCTGATTCTTGCAGCGCAAATGATGCTTATCGTGGGACGTACGGCAGGAGATTTTATCAGAAGATGGATACTGCTGCGTATCAGCGTGCGCATCAACCTCTCGCTCATCTCCGACTTTCTGCAGAAAATGGTACGTCTGCCCATGTCCTTTTTTGACACCAAGAGAACAGGCGATATTCTGCAGCGCATAGAGGACCACCGCACTGTGGAATCTTTCATCACCTCGAAATCCTTGGAGGCGGTATTTTCATTCGTTACTCTGCTTATATTCTCCGGAGTGCTGCTGTACTATGATACTTTGATATTTCTGGTCTTTCTGATATCGGGACTGCTTTATGGCATCTGGGTATCCCTGTTCCTCCGAAGGAAGAGACTGCTCAACTACCGATTTTTCAACAAGCGGGCACAGAACAGCAGCAGTACCTGGCAGATGGTGACGGGCATGGAGGAGATGAAGCTGCAGGGCTGCGCTGACCGCAAGCGCAAGGAGTGGGAGAAAGTGCAGTGGGAGCTGTCGGAGCTTCAGGCCCGCTCCCTAAGACTCGACCAGCAGTCGGAAACGGGAAGTGTTCTGATCAATGAGGGGAAGAACATAGTCATTATGGTCATGGCTGCCACGTCCGTACTTTCAGGAGGCATAACCCTAGGCATGATGCTCTCTATACAATACATTATCGGCCAGCTTGCTGTTCCGGTAGAGCAGACCGTAGAGTTCATTTTTTCCCTTCAGGAAGTACGTATCGGACTGGACAGGATAGACGATGTCTATATCCGTAAGGATGAGGCCAGTCCGGAACAGAGAGTTCCGCTTTCGATGCCTGATGGTGATATATTTGTCGATAACCTTAAGTTCTGTTACGATACTACAAATGCGGTTTCCGTTATCGACGGACTTACGTGTGTCATACGCAGAGGTTGGACAACAGCAGTCGTGGGCACCAGCGGCAGTGGTAAGACGACCCTTTTGAAACTCCTGCTGCAATACTACAGGCCGGACGGAGGCTCCATAAGGATAGGAACTGAAGACCTGTACAGCCTGAATCCGGACTGGTGGCGTTCCAGATGCGGGACTGTAATGCAGGAGGGCCGCATCTTTTCCGACAGCATCGAGCGGAATATATTGCCCGGAGAAGGGGAAGTGGATAAGGCCCGTATGGAATATGCTGCCAGAACAGCCGACATACACGATACCGTAATGTCGTTGCCTCTTAAGTACGAAACTTGCATAGGAGACGACGGACAGGGCATCAGCACAGGGCAGAAACAACGTCTGCTCATAGCTCGGGCAGTATACCGCGATGCCCCGTTCCTCTTTCTTGACGAGGCTACCAACTCTCTTGATACCCGCACAGAAGCAGTAATAGTAGAGCGTCTCGAGGAGTTCTTTCACGGGCGCACGGTGCTTGTAATCGCCCATCGTCTCAGCACTGTGCGCAATGCTGACAGCATAATCGTCCTGGACCATGGGCGTGCCGTAGGGCAGGGCACGCACGAGGAGCTGCTGAGTGCCTGTGGCAAATATCGTGAGCTGGTAAAAAGTCAGCTTATGTGAGGTGAAAAAAGCCGGGCGCGGGAGGATGGTGGTCCGCCTGCGCCCGGCCGGGTGTTATGAGATCAGACTTGA
>CASFSL010000037.1 GCA_949297365.1 uncultured Bacteroidales bacterium
AATTTCTACATTGCCAACGACCTGGGCCGCAACGGCTATTATGACCAGAAGCCGATAGCGGAAACTATGGGCAGGATGGCCGAGGCCATTGACATCGAATTTGTGGTTGCGGCCGGAGACGTGCATCACTTCGAGGGCGTACAGAGTGTCAGTGACCCTCTGTGGATGACCAACTACGAGCTCATCTACTCCCATCCCGACCTGATGACCCCCTGGTATGCCATCTGCGGCAACCACGAGTACCGCAGCAATACCCAGGCCTGCATCGACTACAGCCAGGTTAGCGCCCGCTGGAACATGCCCTCGCGCTACTACACCTTCGTCAAGGAGGAGGACGGCGTGGAGATACGTATAGTGATGATCGACACCACCCCGCTCATAGACAAGTACCGCGAGGAGACCGACAAGTATGCCGACGCTTCCAAGTCCGACTACCGCGAGCAGCTGGCATGGCTGGACAGAACCCTGTCGGAGGCGGATGAGGACTGGGTAATCGTGGTGGGCCACCATCCGATCTATGCCTACACGGACAAGGACGAGAGCGAGCGCACCGACATGCAGGAGCGCGTGAACTCCATCCTGCTCAGGCATGACAACGTGGACATGTACGTGTGCGGCCACCTGCATACTTTCCAGCATATCCGCAAGGAAGGCAGTGACATCGACTACGTGGTCAACTCCTCCGGTTCTCTGAGCCGCGACGTGGAGTCTATCGAGGGCACCGTCTTCTGCAGCCCCGAGTCCGGCTGGTCCCTCGTGACCGTCTCCGCCGACTCCCTCTGCCTGCACATGCTCGACAAGGACGGCAAGGTGCTCCACACCGTCACCCGTACAAAGTAGAGGTAAATAGCCATCTTCTGTACAGACCCGTTCGGATATAAGTATACCTCCGAAAACTTTGGCTCCCGAAAAGGGAGGGGACCCACCGTAGGTGGGGAGGTTTTTCGGAGGTATACTTATGTCCGGATGGTCGGTTTACTCGGGGGAGTAGCGGCGCAGGTCCTTTTCCTTGATGGACTGCCGCTTGTCGTACTCTTTCTTGCCCCGTGCCAGTGCGATGTCCAGCTTGGCGTAGCCGTTTTCGGAGATGAACAGGCGGCGGGTGACGATGGTCAGGCCTTTCTCCTTGACGGACCTGGCCAGCTTGCGCAGCTCTTTTTTAGTCAGCAGCAGCTTGCGGTCCCGCTTGGGATCGTGGCGGTTGAATGTGCCCCACCAGTATTCGGCAATGTGCATGTTCTTGACATAAAGCTCCCCTCCGGAGAAATAACAATAACTGTCCACAAGCGAGGCCTTGCCGGCCCTGATGGACTTGATCTCGGTGCCGGTGAGGACTATGCCCGCTGTGTAGTTCTCAAGAAACTCGTATTCGAACGAGGCCTTCTTGTTGCGGATTTCTATCTTGCTTTTTGCCTTTGCCATAAACTACAAAGATACGAATTATATGCCATTATGCGCGAAAAATTTTCTGTAGTTCTGTTTTTGACCGGAAGAGTACCGATAAAGACATAAAATAAATGTGATTTAAACGGCTTCTGGCACAATATTCGGAGAGTTCCACTGTGAAAAAATTTTGAGTTTTCAGTCAGTTTATGCAGTTGACAGGATATATATCACAGATAATAGGCCCGGTGGTGGATGTACATTTCCCGGATCTCGGGGAAGGCGGGCATCTTCCGGCGATACACGAGGCGATGACGGTTGTCCGGCAGGACGGTAGCGGACTGACGGTGGAAGTGCAGCAGCATATAGGGGAAAATACCGTGCGCTCCATAGCGATGGAGTCAACCGACGGACTTCAGCGGCACTTGCAGGTCAGAGCCGAGGGCCGGGCCATCTCCATGCCGACAGGCGACCAGATCAAGGGCCGTCTGCTCAATGTGACCGGAGACAGTATCGACGGTATGCGTGCGCTGGACCGCTCGGGAGAGCTGCCCATACACCGTGAGCCGCCCAAGTTCGACGACCTGGCCACTACTCAGGAGGTCTTCTATACCGGCATAAAGGTCATCGACCTGCTGGAACCTTATGTGAAGGGCGGCAAGATCGGCCTTTTCGGAGGTGCAGGAGTGGGCAAGACCGTCCTGATTATGGAACTTATCAACAATATCGCCAAGGGACACAACGGTTTCTCGGTGTTCGCAGGAGTCGGAGAACGTACCCGCGAGGGCAACGACCTGCTTCGGGAGATGATAGAGTCCGGCGTTATAAGATACGGTGACGAATTCCGCAAGAGCATGGAGGCCGGGCACTGGGATCTCTCCAAGGTGGATTACGACGAGGTGGCCAAGTCTCAGGCTACGCTTGTGTTCGGACAGATGAACGAGCCGCCCGGAGCCCGTCAGTCGGTGGCCCTTTCGGGGCTTACTGTGGCCGAGTCCTTCAGGGATGCCGGCAGGGAGACAGGGGAAAAACGCGATATTCTGTTCTTCATAGACAATATATTCCGTTTTACCCAGGCCGGATCCGAAGTGTCGGCGCTTCTGGGCCGTATGCCGTCGGCTGTGGGTTATCAGCCTACGCTGGCCTCCGAGATGGGACAGATGCAGGAGCGTATCACCTCTACCAAATACGGTTCCATCACATCGGTGCAGGCTGTGTATGTGCCTGCCGATGACCTGACTGACCCTGCGCCGGCGACGACGTTCACCCATCTGGACGCTACGACGGTGCTCAGCCGTAAGATAGCCGAGCTGGGTATCTATCCGGCGGTGGACCCGCTGGAGTCCACATCCAGGATTCTGGACCCCAATATCGTTGGCGAGGAGCATTACAGCGTGGCCCAGAGAGTAAAGCAGATACTTCAGCGCAACAAGGAGCTGCAGGACATCATCGCCATCCTCGGTATGGACGAACTTTCAGAGGAGGACAAGACGGTGGTCAACAGGGCGCGCCGCGTTCAGAGATTCCTGTCGCAGCCGTTCTCGGTGGCCGAGCAGTTCACGGGTGTCCCCGGACAGATGGTGCCCATAGAGGAGACTGTCCGCGGGTTCAAGATGATTCTCGACGGCGAGGTGGACCATCTGCCGGAGCAGGCCTTCCTCAATGTCGGTACAATAGACGAGGCCGTCCGCAAGGGAGAGCAGATGCTCTCGGCCGCAGGCGGTCAGGATAAGCAGTGATATTATGGAACTGTTGATAGTCTCGCCTGTCAGAACCGTGTGTGAAACGGAGGTGACCAAGGTCTTCTTCCCAGGTGCGGCCGGAGGCTTTGAGGTCTTCCCCGGCCACGCACCTCTGCTTACATCCCTTAAGTCCGGCAATATCGTATATACGCTTCCGGACGGGAAAGAGGAGACAGTGGCCGTACGCACCGGCTGTGTCCGTCTGCTGGATGACAGGATAGAGGCATGTGTGGAGACAGTAGAGCCATGAGAGCGTGGAAATATATAATATCGGTCATGTCCGCAGTGCTGGTCTCAGTGCTGCCGGTGTCTGCCGCCGGTGGCGGAGATGCCGGTCAGGAAGAGGGTTTCAGCGCCAAGGAGCTGGTGCTGGGCCATTTTGAGGACAGTTACTGGTGGCATATCGGGACATTCGGACAGAAGGAGGTCAATCTGTACCTTCCGGTGATACTGTGCAGTCAGGCTACCGGATGGCATTGTTTCTCTTCCAGAAAACTCTGCGAAGGAGCCTCTTATCTTGGATTCAGCATAGCTCCGGAAGGAAAATACGAGGGGAAGGTAGTGGAGACTCTTTCCGACGGCAGCGTGGTCAGGCCCTTTGACCTGTCCCTGACCCGGACTGCGGCCGCACTCCTGCTCAACAGCGCGATAGTGCTGGCCCTGGTGCTGGGTGCCGCACGCTGGTACCGCAGACGTAAGATAACCGAGACTCCGCGCGGGCTGGCGGCCTTGATGGAATGGGCTATGGAGACAGTGGAGGAGGATCTGATAAAGCCGACTGTTGGAGAAAACTGGCGCAGGTTCGCGCCCTTCCTCCTGACGGTGTTCTTCTTTATCCTGATCAACAACTTCATGAGTCTCATACCGTTCTTCCCGGGAGGAGTCAATGTGACCGGCAATATCGCAGTGACTTTTGTCCTGGCCCTTGCTTCCTTTATCGTAATCAACCTTTTCGGAGGACGGGCTTACTGGAAGGACATTTTCTGGCCGGAGGTTCCGGCATGGCTGAAAGTGCCGGTACCGCTCATACCTCTGATAGAGTTTGTCGGTATATTCACCAAGCCGTTTGCCCTGATGATCCGACTCTTCGCCAATATGCTGGCCGGTCACGCGGCGATCATGTGCCTGATATGCGTGATATTCGTTACGGTGAGCATGGGAGCGGCGGTCAATGCCTCCATGACGGTGGTGTCGCTGCTTTTCGCCGTGTTCATGAACGCTCTGGAAGTACTGGTGGCATTCCTGCAGGCCTATGTATTTACTATGCTTTCGGGAGTGTTCATCGGTCTGGCTCAGGAGGGGAATGTTAAAAAGGATAAGATTGTAGAAAAAAATAAAAATTAAAAAACGTAAAATATTTAAAATTCAGAATTATGACAGAATTGGGAATACTGGGAGTCGCTTTAGGCGCAGGCCTGGTCGCAATAGGAGCGGGAATAGGCATCGGTAAGATCGGATCATCGGCGATGGAGGCCATAGGCCGTCAGCCGGATGCAGCCGGTAAGATCAGGACCAACATGATCATCATCGCCGCCCTTATCGAGGGCGTGGCTCTTTTCGCTCTGGTTATCTGTTTCATGGCTCTCTAATAAGGAGGACAGGCTATGGGAATGTTGCAACCGGAACCGGGACTGCTCATATGGATGACCATAGCGTTCCTCATCGTCTTCGGACTGCTGGCCAGATTCGGCTTTCCGGCCATACAGAAGACTCTGGACGAGCGTAGGAAGTACATCGATTCGTCTCTGGAGGAGGCCGCGGAGGCCAGGCGCAGGCTGGAGGGGCTTCAGACAGAGATGGAAGGTGTGCGTCAGGAGGCCCAGAAGCAGAAGTCCGAGATTCTCAAGTCAGCCGCTGACGCCCGTGAGAAGATACTCGCCGAGGCCCGTCAGCGTGCCGGAGAGGAGGGCGAGCGGATTGTGGCGGCAGCCAGGCTAAGTGCCCGGAATGAGAGCGAAGCCATCATCCGGGAGGCCAGGCATCAGGTGGCCCAGTTGGCGATAGCTGTCAGCGAGAGACTGCTGCGCGGCAGACTGGAGGACACTCAGGAGCAGACCGCTCTGGCCGAGAGACTGCTTTCCGAGATAGAGCAGAGCAAAGCTGACAACAAGGAGGTATAGTTATGACAGGCATAGGGTTGATATCCAGACGTTATGCGAAAGCCTTGGCGGAATATTCCGCAGGGCTGGGGGAGGAGGCTGTGGTGTATGGCCAGCTGCTTCCTCTGACGCAGCGGTATGACTATGTCCCGGCGGTACGGGAGGCCGTGCTGTCTCCCCTCGTTCCGCAGGAGGACAAGCTGGCCGTGATTTCCGCACTTTTCGATGGAGGCCCGTGCCGTTGTCTGCAGGACTTTATCCGGCTGGTACTGCGTCATCGCCGGGAGGCGTATCTTTATTTTATCATACATTCGTATGTGGAGCTTTACCGTGAGCGTCATCACCTCAAGGAGGCAATGCTGGTTACGGCAGTACCCCTTGGTGACGGTGTGACGGAGATGGTCCGCAGCAGGATGCAGGAACGCAGCGGATGTACGGTGAATGTCACGGCGAAAGTGGATCCGTCCATCATAGGCGGATTCGTATTCCGGATGGAAGATACCCTGCTGGATGCGAGCGTGGCCTCGCAGTTGAGGCTGCTGCGCCGTCGGCTCGGCAGCAATCCGGTCAGGAAGATTTAAATATGATTAATATAAGAATATGAGTGAGAATACAGATAAGATAAGACCGTCGGAAGTCTCCGGTGCGCTGCTGGCCGAGCTTCAGGGAATAGACCTGGAGGCCAAGTATGCAGAGGTCGGTACGGTACTTCAGGTAAGTGACGGCGTGGTGCGTATCTTCGGACTGCGCAATGCCGAGGCCAGCGAGCTGCTCGAGTTTGACGGCGGCATGAAGGCCGTGGTGATGAACCTTGAGGAGGACAATGTTGGAGCCGTGCTGCTCGGTCCCACGGATCATATCAAGGAAGGCGACATGGTCCGCAGGACAGGCCGTACCGCGTCCATAGATGTCGGAGAAGGACTTCTGGGACGAGTGATCAATCCTCTCGGTGAGCCGATAGACGGAGCCGGAGAGATAGCCGGGGAAAGGGTGGAGATGCCGCTGGACCGCAAGGCTCCTGGAGTCATATTCCGTCAGCCGGTCAATCAGCCGCTTCAGACCGGTATCAAGGCCATCGACGCCATGATCCCTATCGGTCGCGGACAGAGGGAACTTATCATCGGAGACCGTCAGACCGGCAAGACCGCGATAGCAGTCGATACGATTATCAACCAGAGGGCCAATTACGAGGCCGGAGATCCGGTGTACTGTATCTATGTGGCTGTGGGCCAGAAGGCCTCCACGGTAGCCAATCTCGTGGAGACGCTGCACAGATACGGAGCTATGGACTATACGGTAGTGGTGGCCGCCACTGCTTCGGATCCCGCTGCGGTACAGTATTTCGCCCCGTTTGCCGGAGCCGCTATCGGCGAGTATTTCCGGGATACCGGACGGCATGCCCTGGTGGTGTACGATGACCTCTCTAAGCAGGCCGTGGCCTACCGCGAGGTCTCTCTGATACTCCGCCGTCCTTCGGGACGTGAGGCCTATCCGGGGGATATCTTCTACCTGCATTCCCGTCTGCTGGAGAGGGCGGCCAAGATCATCGCCCAGGAGGAAGTGGCCAGGGAGATGAACGATCTTCCGGTGTCTCTGAAAGGCAAGGTGCGCGGCGGCGGCTCGCTTACGGCCCTTCCTATCATCGAGACTCAGGCAGGAGACGTATCGGCCTATATCCCGACCAATGTGATATCTATTACGGACGGCCAGATATTCCTCGACACGGACCTGTTCAATGAGGGCAATATGCCTGCGATAGATGTCGGTATATCCGTTTCCCGTGTCGGCGGCAACGCCCAGGTCAAGGCCATGAAGAAGGTGGCCGGAACTCTTAAGATAGACCAGGCGCAGTTCCGCGAGCTGGAGTCTTTCTCCAAGTTCAGCAGCGATATGGATCCTGTGACAGCCGCCGTCCTGGACCGCGGCCGCAAGAATACCCGTCTGCTCGTGCAGCCCCAGTACAGCCCCATGCCTGTGGGCCGGCAGATAGCCGTGCTTTACTGCGGCACGCACGGCCTGCTCAGGGATGTGCCGATAGAGCATGTGGCGGACTTTGAGAGACTGCTTATAGAGACCCTGAAGCCTACCGGTGTGTTCGATACTCTGGCAGCCGAGGGACTGACTGACGAGGCCTGCCGGACAATAGAAAAAGCCGCTGCCGAGGTGGCCGCTACATTAAAGGGATGATGTCATGGCTGCACTGAAAGAGCTGAAAGGACGTATAAACTCCGTGGAGAGTACGCTGAAGATCACTTCCGCCATGAAGATGGTCTCCTCGGCTAAGCTCCACCGTGTCCAGGCCTCCATGGAGGCGCTTGCCCGGTACGAGAACCGTTTCACGGAGACGGTGGCGGCTCTGTGCAGTGACCCGGATGTGGTGACGGCATCCCCCCTGTATCTGCCGCACAAGGAACTGCGTCATGCCGTGGTCATTGCCCTGGCCTCGGACAGTTCGCTCTGCGGGGCTTTCAATGCCAATGCCGTGCGTCAGCTGATATCCGCCCTGTCGGCTCTGCAGTCAGAAGGATTTACGCGGATAACAGTCTATCCGATAGGGGAGAAGATGGTGCAGGCTGTCACACGCCCCGCATTTCAGGACCGTTTCGCACCGGTATTGAAGGTCTGTGGTGACTACAGGCACATGGCAGGAAAATATTCGTTTGACGGGATAGCTCCGTTGGCCACGCAGCTGATGGAGGACTATGTCGCGGGCCGCAATGACAGGGTCTGCATGGTCTACAATCATTTTCACTCGATGGGCCGTCAGACTCCGATGACAGACCAGCTGCTGCCGTTCATAGAGGAGAGTGTGGACAATATCGGCCGTGAGGCGGTGCGGGATTATATCCTGGAGCCTGACTCAGACGCTCTGCTGGCCGCTCTGCTGCCCTCAGCCACCCGCATCCGTCTGTACCGCGTGCTGCTCGACAGTGTTACAGCTGAAAATGCCGCCCGCATGATAGCCATGCAGACGGCAACAGATAATGCTCAGGAGCTCATAGACGACCTATCTCTCGAATACAACAAGCGCCGTCAGCAGGCCATCACCGCTGAGCTCGCCGATATCACCTCATCAGCTGAGGCTTAGTCTCCGCATTTATTCTGAATACTGGTAAGTTACTTCTCCGTTGATGTCGCAGGATACGGCATTGTTCACGATGAAGCTCTCGGAACCTTCGGCCTCCGGTGCTGTGATGAACAGAGCCAGGTGGCAGTTCTCAGCGACCCATCCTTCTTCAATGTTTATGACAAATGCGTACTCAGCCGTTTCTCCGGCCTCGATTGTGCCGAGGGAGTGTCCGGTGAAGTTGGTATTTGACAGGCGGCTGTCAGCAACGCGGATACAGTTGTCATGAGTGTTGTAGTCACCTGTCCATGAAGCGGCGTTGTAGTTGGCCTGCTGGCCTTCAATGCCGTCCTCAAGCAGCCAGGCTCCTATGCGGAACTCTGAGGTCTCGGCGGCTTTGACAGAGGCTATGACTACCAGTGTGTTTCCGTCCAGTTCTGCGCGGGCGGATATTCCGGCCCTGGCCGGAGCACTGTCATAAGCCGCATCTATGGTGCTCTTCAGTCCGGCCTCGTTATTGTAGTTGTTGTAGGAAAGCGACATGTCGGCGATTACCATAGGATATCCCATTACTCCCAATGCCATGTCCAGACCGCCTGAGTAAAAGGCCGGATCATTGGAATTGTATGAGTGGCAGGCTGTAAGCACTGTTCTGGAAGAATAATCCTCATCGGCCATGACGCTGCGCAGGAGCTCGATCATACCGGGGCAGTATCCGCAGCCGGTGCCGGTGAACTGTGTCAGAAGGACTCTGCGTGCAAAGGATGTATTCTCAGGCTCGGGATCTTCCGGCAGTTCCGGTACGGGGAAGCCTATCGCGGTAATCGTTACGATATCCGTGTGCGAGGTCCCGTATGCGGCCCAGAACGAATAAGTGCCTGGTTCTGTGGTCGTGAATTTCATATCCGGAAGCTCAATCTGCTTGCTGGAACCGTCATAGAAGCGGACGTTTTCCGTTACCGGCTCACCGTTGCTCAGTACGGTAAATTCCACCGCGTCCTCTCCGTTGGCATGGATGACCATTTCGGAAGCGAGCAGGACCAGCTCGGTCGAGCCTACCGGATCATTGCCATCGTCACCATTGTCATTTCCGTTGTCGTTGTTCTCATCAGGCAATTCCGTACAGGAGAAGAACATCATGGCTCCTGCGGAGATAAAAGTCAAAAGTTTTAAAATCTTCATTTTCAATTGTATTTTGTTGTCCGTTAAACCGCACCGAACGGGTGGCCCGGCTTAATAGTCAGACCACCCGTCTTGCGGTTAAGCAATCAAAGTTAATAAAAAGTTCGTTATATTATCTTGCAGTACCCTGCTGATAATTCTTAAGATTTTCCTGGAATTCCTCTGCTGAGACAATCTGGAAGTCTGTTACCTTCTTATACGCTTTGGCTGTGCGGAAAGAAGTCCTGGACATGGTCCTTACTTCAGGGGTCAGGGAAACTCCGTTGGCGGACTGAATCCTGACAGTGCTGTGACTGCCGTTGGAGGCAGGTGCATAGGCCGCACTCTCTGTCCAGCCCCTTGTAAGGGTCAGTTCGGAATTGATCCGTTTGCCTCCCAGGTAAGCCCATGTGTAGTTGAGATATATTGCGTTGGGGTACATCTCCGTACCGTCCAGGATATAGGGATTGACTGTTATGGTATTCCTGTCGGAGGCAATGTCAACGGTAAACTCCTCGTTGCTGTCGTTCTCACCCACAGATACGTATCCATTGTCGCTTAATGCGGCCAGGTAGTAGATGTTGTCCGTCCATGCCTGGAGAGGATACATCCTGTTGGAGTTGAAAGGAGCGGTCACGGAACCGTCTTCGGCTATCTGGAGATACCACTTCGGACCGAAGTCATAGAACAGGGAAGCGACATCGTATGAGCTGTATTCCGGGTTGCAGAAGAGCTCATAGGGAGTGATGCTCGGGAACTGCGGTGTATCTGCATCGTCAGTGTCATATCCGAATCCCAGGCAGAGCAGGCGGTTCTGTCCGCGGACTCTGGCGTTGAAAGCCTCGGCCTCCATCTTGAACTCGTCATAGAGGGCGTCCACTTCCTCCTTTGTCATGCCGGTATAGTAGTCGTACACTTCGGAAGGCAGGGTCTCGGGGTAGTCATTGATGCCGTCATATACGGTTACTTTGATGGACTTGGGACCTTCGCTGACATATCCTCCCTCATAGTAGTCGTAGTGTGCGACATCGGCAGTCATGGTCCATTCACCCTCAAGGGCAGAGAACAGCTCGGACTCTACTCTCTCAGCATCTGGCATGAAGTCAGCGGTGTTGTCAGCTATGGCGGGACCGCCCTCTTCCAGTACATTGGGCGTCTGCTCAATATTGTATGCCAGAACAGCCAGTCTGGTAGTCATACCGTCTATAGTGGAGAATCCGAGATTGAGACCTTCGGCAGTGTTGATCTGTGCCACTTGTTCGTCAGTCAGTGCATTGCCTGATGCGGTTACGTCGGCGTATGTCATATATTGAAGAGCCGCAGCCCAGTCTCTGTCATAGTTGGCGGCATAGATAGCCGATGCTACATCTACGTTTCCGGTGTTCTTTACGTTGAACCATACCTCGAACGGATCATTGGGTCCGTTAGGATTGTCGATGGCGGTAACCGTCACTTCCGGTGCCTCCATGGTCTTTTCAGTAGTGGAGAACTCAATATGCTGGAATGACTGGCTGGTTCCCTCCTTGTTGCCCATCGCTGTAACCAGTATATGATAATTGGTCTGTTCCTGGAGGTAGAGATACTCCGTGAGGTCAATTTCCACATTGCCCTCGAATGTCCTCATACCGAGCATGAACGATGCGTAGTATGATGTGGTGAACCACTGGAGATAATCCTCGTTATTGCCAAGGAGTTCCAGTATCTGTGCATAACTGTACTCGTCTACAATCACCACGCAGTACTGGAATACGTCCGGATCGGGCGTGAATTTGATGGATCCTGTGACAGCCTGTACGTTTGAGCAGTCTACGTCAACAGTGGCGTTGAGGACCTGCGGCTCGCGGGCTCTGATCTGAGTCTTGTAAAAGTATCCGGTCCAGTACTCCTCTTCATTTACGTCTCCGGTACCGTTCAAGAGAGCATCCTGATAGGCTGTTTCGTCAAAGAGGGCCTGATACCATCCCTCGCCCCAGCCGTACATCGATTCACCCCATGCGAACTCACCTACGAGGAACATTATAGGCTCGCCGGGAACTATAGGGTCGTGGAGGACAATCTCGTCACCGTATTCATCGATATATACTTCGTTTTCGGGGCCGTAGTAGATAGTGCTGTCGTTAGTTATAAAGAACCCTCCGTTGGCTTCCAGCGTCTGTGCATCGGATGAGGCCATCCAGCCGGACTTGTTGGAGTTGTACATTACCAGGTTGCCGTAGGAGAAACGCAGTACGTTTCCGTTTTCCTTTACGGATTCAGGTACCTTCACGTGGACAGTAAAGCTATTGTAGCCTATGTCTACCATAGTGACGTCCTCCTCGTAGTCGCCGGTGGAGAAATCCTGGGTCACGACTTCACCGTAATATTCATCATCGACGGTCGTGGCAGCTACATAGAGGGTGTAGTTGGTGTTGGGCTCGAGGCCGGAAACGGTTATGGAGTTGTCTCCGTCAGTACACTCGGCCGTGGTTCCGTTCATGAAAAGAACGTCTTCAGTCTGCTCGGCCTCAGGCGTGCCGGCAAAAGCCGCGTAGGCGATCTCAGTGATGTCGTTGGTCTTTACAGTAAAGACCGCACTGTTGGCATCAGAGGATACGAAATTGATTTCTACTGAAGGCTCTGTTACCTCGTCATCGATGACAGGCTCTTCCTCTTGGTCCTGTTCAGGTGTTTTGCATCCGTTAAGTCCTGCGAAGGCCAACAGGAAAAGACCTGCAAGAAGGATAAGAAAATAGTTTGAGAGTTTCATAATAGGTTGTATTAATTATGTGATAAGTGTCCGAATGTGTTTTCTTGGTTCAAAATTATGCAATCCTGTCCTAAAATTATTTTCTGTCCGTTTTTAAATGGTGACATTACATATATTTTACCTTTTGTAATGCTGTTTTACGAAAAATAACTACCTTTGAAAGTATGAATAAGACGCATTTAATCATTTATATAACAGTTTTTCTGGCAATGATTCTCCCTGTGTGGTCGTGTTCGGACAGGGGAAAGCAGTCCGAGCTGCAGAAGTACTCGGATCTGTATGTCCATTATTGCAGGAAAGGCCTTTTCGACAGTCTGGCAATAGATGCCGGGAAGGTGTTTGCGGCAAGGAACGGGGGTGTTGACCGTCGGCTTGTCCTGCTGTCCGGGCTGCATTCAGCGCAGGCTGCAATTTTTCAGGACGACTATCCTGGAGCGCAGGCATATCTGGATACGCTTGCGGGTTTTGATGACTGGGATGCGTATCCGGATCTTATGGCGATGTTCAACGGCATCAGGGCTTCGTATGAGATAAAGGCCGGTTTTGATTATCCGGCGGCATTGGCGCATCTGACAGATGCCTTCAACTGGTTCCGGGAAGACGGGAATGCCCTCAATATGTGCAACGCTCTGTATAATATCAGTATGATTTATTTTTACAGGAGGGATACGGTAGGATTGAAATATGCAAGGCAGGCCATGTCGATAAGTTCGGACAATCTCGATGACCCTTATATGATGTGCGCGGCCGATGTGATTATGGCGATGATGCTTCTGGTTAAGGGCGATTATGAGGATGCTGAACAGTATGCACTGGAAGCAAAGCGGATAGCCGATAAGGAAAGCTACACTTTGGTGGAGTCACGTATTTATATGGTTCTGGGTGAGGCGGCTCTTCACAGAGGGGATATTTCCATGGCCGAGGATTTACTGCAGAAGGGATTTGCGGCAGCGGAGAATACCGATCCGGATTTTTATTTCGAGCTGGCGATTCCCTATGGCAGGATGCTTATACAGTCCGGCAGGTATGCTGAGGCTGAGAATTTTCTCACGGAGACCCTGAGTATAGTTGACAGGAACAGCAATATCCGTTACAGATACAGAGTCCTGGAATTGCTCTCGGATCTTTATGAGGCGCAGGGAAACATACCGTTCGCTTATACCTATTATAAGAATGCATCGGCATCCAGGGACAGTATAATGAACATCGACAAGGAGACCTCATTCAACAACCTGCTGGACCTGTATGAGAAAGCGTCTTTGCAGAATATTATCCGCAAGCGGCAGTTTGATGTGTATGTGACGCTTTTTGTCTGTATTCTGAGCATTCTGATATGTGCATTCTTTATATATCGGTATATAAGGCAGATCCGGCTCAACAAGGAACTGGTCCAGCGCAATCAGGAATATCTGAAAAGAAGCGAGATGCTGCGGATGTACCTCAAGCAGGAATCAACCCAGTCAGGTAATGAGTCTGCGGATGAGGTGCTTTTCGGCAAGCTGGAGAGGATTATGCGTGAGGAACATGCTTACCGATCCAACGACATATCCCTGGACAAGCTGGCCTCTATGCTCGGGACCAACAGAACCTACATATCCAGGGTGATCAACCGATATGCTGACAAGTCATTCTGGGGGTATGTCAATATGTACAGAATAGCCGAGGCCACAGAGATACTTTCAGATCTGGATAAGGATGTCCAGATAAAGAATATCTATGAGTCGCTCGGCTACAATTCGGCCGCCTCATTTTTCCGGGTGTTCCGGGAGGAGACCGGTATCTCTCCTTCCAAGTACAGGGAGGAGGTCCGTAAGATCAAGCCTAGAGCATAAGGGCTTTGGCGATAGTGGAAGCTGCTTCGGCACCGGAGATGCGCTCGAGAATCTTAAGCCCGAACGCTATGGCGTGGCCGGGGCCGCTGGCGGTGATGATGTTGCCGTCCTCGACTACACCCTGACGCTGGTCGATGACCGTTACTCCCTTTGCCGTGAGGGCAGGCTCGAAACCCTCGTAACAGGTCATTCTGAGGCTGCCTCGGGCTTCCACCACTTTTTCCAGCGGCAGCATTGAAAGAACTAGTCCGGGCGCCGCGCAGATGGCGGCTACCGTGCCTCCTTCTGCAAAATGTCTCTGCATCCGGTTCATCAGCGGAGCACATTCGGCCAGGTTGGATGTGCCGGGCATTCCTCCGGGGAAGATCATGATGTCCTCCTTGCGGATGTCATTCAGAGGGTATTCGTCCAGGGTCGATTCGGCATTGACACTTATACGCTGTGCACTTGTCACGGCGTGTGAACTGCCGATGGAGATGATGTTGAGCTCGATGCCGCCTCTTATGAGGATGTCGGCGGGGGCCATGGCCTCGGTAATCTCGAAGCCTTCAGCCAGGAAGATAAATGCACGTGGTTGAGTGTTCATGACGTTTATTTTTAGGGGTTAAAGCATCGTGTAGAGGGCGGTGGAGGCACCTGCTATGCCAAGTGCGGCTGCTATGACCGCGAACAGGAACAGTATGAGTATGACATCTATCAGCGAGATGATGAATCCGGCTATGGCCAGTCCCCTCGGTCTCCTGAACATACCGATAAATGAAAAGACGAGCCCGAGAACCCATATTATCCATCCGAAAACGGGCACCCATCCGAAAATAAAAGTGATGAGAGACAGTACGAAACCGGCTGTTCCAAGTCCGTTGGTCCGCCTTTCTATGTATACAGGTCCGCGGTAATTGTTGTCGTAAACTTCCATGGTTTTAGTTTTAATGTTACCTGACAAAGATAATAATAAACCGAAAGCAATGCAAGTTTACTTGCAATTACGGAGGTTGTCGGGTAATATGGCCATCTCGCAGCGGGCACAGTCGAAGACGGCTTTGAGCCTGCGGCCGTGGTTGACAAGATAGAGCGGTGTGGCCTTTTCCTTCGGATTGATTCTGGGGCAGCGTCCGGTCTCGTAACGGATACAGTATTTGCAGCGCATGAGTTCCACATGGGCTGACGGGTCCAGTTCAAATGCCGTATCAGGTTCAATGCCTGCTGCCCGGTAGATACTGCTGGACAGGGTATTGGCGCAGTTGAGCTGATGCTTTTGCGCTGGAGGGACGATCCGATTATGGTCAATACTGTCAAACGGTACGGCCGGATTCATGTCCGGCAGGGCCGGAGGTGTCTCCAGTAGCCCGGCCAGTTCGCGACGCAGGGCGTTTGCCGTTGAGGAGGGCAGAAACGGCAGCGGGCTATCCGAGGGCAGTTCTGTCAGTGAAAATGAGAAAATCCCGCTTTTTTTGCTCAGGGAAGACAGCAGGCCCGTGGCGGCTTTATCCCGATTGACGGCAGGTTCCGCCTCAAAGTCCACGGAAGCCGTGGCTCCGCTTCCTGCGGCGGTGGCGGTAAGGCTGTATCGGGTGCTCTCCAGGGTTTTGAGTGTCAGCGTAACCGGAATCAGCCGGACGGGAGGATTGTTCTCCAGGGCCTTTTCAAAGGAGTGATTGAAACTGCGGTAGACCGGGAGTCCGGGAGTTATCTCCACTTTCTGGTTGCATGTCACCGTATTGTCCCGGACTATATCGGCTTTCATCCCGAGTACTTCTCCCTTTGCCGAGACTACGCAGAGTCCGTCTCCGTTGGCAAGCGGGGTGCTGATGTCCTTTCGCAGGCGGATCTCAAAGACGGTGGACTGATTCCCGGTACGGGGATTAAGTATCCTGACCGTCTCGCCGACAGGCTCGCCGATACCCTTGGAGTAGTCTCCCGAGCACCACTGACCGCGCCGGCCGTCGATGAAATAATGCGTATAGCCCCGGTTGAATGTGGCCTCCGGATGCGGCGTGAATCCGCCGGTAGGGGTGCCGTAGGAACTGCGGACGTATTTTCCGCCGCTTTCCCGGACAATACGGTCGAGAGTGTCGCTGTATGTGCGTACTATATTGCTCACATATGATATGTTCTTAAGCCTGCCTTCAATCTTGAAAGATGTGGCTCCGGCTTCTGCGAGCTGCTCTACGCGGTCCAGCAGGCAGAGGTCTTTCAGGGAGAGTATGGCTTTGTCGCGCAGGATGGTTTTTCCGCCTGCGTCTTTTACATCGTAGCGGGAGCGGCAGGCCTGGATGCAGCAGCCTCGGTTGGCGCTGCGGCCAGTCAGGTACTGGCTCAGGTAACACTGGCCGCTGTAGGACACACACAGGGCACCGTGTACGAAGCATTCTATGCCGCAGCCCGGCACGGCTTCCGCTATCTTCCGTATCTGTTCCAGGCTCAGTTCGCGGGCCAGGACCAGTCTCTTGAATCCCAGCGAGGAGAGCCAGCGGGCCTGCTCCACCGTGCGGATATTGCATTGAGTGGAGGCGTGCAGCTCTATCGGGGGGATGCTCATCCTAAGCAGGCCCAGGTCCTGGACGATGAGAGCGTCACAGCCGGCTTCCGCGGCCTGGAACACTGTCTGCCGGGCCGCATCCAGCTCGTGCTCGTAGATGAGCGTGTTGAGGGTCAGAAATACCTTTACGCCGAACTTGTGGGCATATCCGGTAAGTTCGGCGATGTCGTCGAAGCTGTTGCCCGCGGCTTCCCTGGCACCGAACGAGGGGCCGGCGATATATACGGCATCGGCACCGCAGTCTATGGCCGCGATGCCGATGTCCTTATTCTTAGCCGGAGCAAGAAGCTCTAATGCTACTGGCATTTGAGTTCGTTGTCTACTTTATGCTTTGCGTACTCGGCAAACTGAGGGTTGTTCAGGATGGCCTTGTAGTTGACGCAGGCGTTGGTCTTGTCGCCTGTGGCCTCGTATGCCGTAGCGAGCTGATATCTGATCTGGTCGATGTTCCTGGCGTTGGGAGAGGCGGCGATGAATCCCTCGAAGTTCTCGATGGCTGCGGCGTAGTTCTTCAGCTGGAGAGCCGCTGTGCCGGCGATCTGCATGGATGTGGGATTGGGCAGTATCTCATTGGCTTTCTGAGCATATTCAAGAGCACTCTCGAAGTTCTTGGCCTTGAGCTCTGTGTTGGACATTGTGAGATAGAGAGTGGCGATCTCCTTGTCGGCCGCGCTCTTCTGTCCGAGTTCTGAAGCTTTTGTAAGGGCTGTCAGAGCGGTCTCGACATCGTCCACACGGCGGGCGGCCTGACCCAGACGGAGATATCCTATAGCGTCGTTGGGGTTGGCTTCAACTACTTTCTTGTAGCTCTCGACGGCTGCGGCATAGTCTTTCTGATTGAGGAAGAGGTTGCCCTGCTGCATATACAGCTGGGGAATCAGTGTAATGGCCTCGGCTGCGAGGTCGTTCTGTCCGTACTCCTCGGCTTTTGCAATGGCCTGGTTGAGGACGACTACTGCAGAGTCTATGTCGTTGGCGGCTGCCAGTTCCTTGCCGATGGCGTTGAGCAGGGTGGGGATGTTCCTCTGGCAGTTGTAGGCCAGCTCGTCGGCCTCAGGGCCTATGATGGCTGCCTGTCCGAGGGCTTCCTCGAAATATCCAATTGCTGTTGCTTTGTCTCCCGCGTTGAGTGCGGTCACTCCTTCATTGTACATTGATGTCGCGGACTCCATATCCTGAGCGAAGAGGGATATGGCTGAAATTGTGGCGATTGTAAGAATAGATAAAACTTTTTTCATGTGATTGGATTATATTCAGCCGACAAATATAAGATATATTTTTATACATTTGTTTTATGAAACGTATTTTTTTATGCGTCATAATATTGATGACCAGTGCGGTCCTGGCCTCAGCACAGCTGGTGGGCATTCTGGAGGACGATGCCAGGATAGTCCGTGGCACCATGCCGAACGGTCTGGCATATTATCTGGTGCCCAATTCCTCGGTCAAGGGGTATGCGGATTTCGCATTTGTCCAGAGGAACGGACTGGCCATGGAGGACTCCTCCTCGCTGGGCATGACTTACCTGATGGAGTGCATGGCCCTTACCGAGACGCACAATTTCCCCGACGGAGCCATTTTCTCCTTTATCGACGACATGGGGCTGAGCCGTACTGACGGCCTTGAGATAGAGGCGGAAGACTATTATACCACATACTCATTCAACAATGTGCCCATAGGGAAGAACGCCTCGGTGGTGGACTCGATGCTGCTGGCGATGTTCAATATGTCCTCCGCCCTCATCGTGGACGACCGATCGGTGGAGCGGGGAAAGCATTTCTTCCGTAATATGTTCGCCTCTTCCATGACCCTGGACCGCCGCATAGAGGACAGCCTGGCGCGGTATTATTTCGCCGGTACGCCCCTGGCCCCTCCGGCTGCGGAGGATCTGATGGAGGCTGTCGGCGGATATACGGCGGCGGATGTGGCGGCTTTCTACAAGAACAGGTGCAGGCCTGACCGGCAGGCGATAGTCATAGCCGGGGACATAGACGCCGCTGCTGTCGAGTCCAAGATCCGGGCCCTGTTCCAGATAATATCCAGACCCGGTACCCCTCTGCCCGATTTCCCGGATTCGGTCCTGGATGCCGCCGGGGGAGGGTATTTTTATTTTCAGGACAGGGAGGCCGACAGGGCCAGGGTGACGTTTGACTATATCGCGGACCCTCTGGACCCGTCTCTGCGCAATACGGCCATTCCGTTCATCTACAACTATGTGTCCGAAGTCGGAATGGACATTATGAAAAAGCGTCTGATGTCCGCGCTGGAGGACGCGCCTTTCTATGCGCTGGATGTCCAGACCGGCATAGTGCCTTATCTCAACCGTATCTCCTACCGTCTTTCGGTGGAGTGCGCTCCTGAGGATTATGCGGATGCTTATGTGCTGATCCTGAACGAGGTGGAACGTGTGCTCAGATACGGAATCTCGGAAAGGGAGTTCAGAAGGAGCAGCGGGAACTTTATGGACGGGCTGGAAGAGACCTACAGCCGCCGCTCGTCCCTGGACAACAGGTATTACAGGGACCTCTGTGTCTCCAACTTTACGGACGGGTATGTGATGACGGGCATAGAGCTGTACAAGAGCTATATAGAGACGGCCGGGACTGTAGTGGACAGTTCGACGGTAGCCGCTTTCCTGTCATCTGTGTTCTCTGCGGACAGCAACCGGACCGTGGTGTGCTCTTCTCCCGAATACAGCGGGGGACTGGAATATTTCGCCGTCAGACCGGAACCGTATAAGGAAAAATACATTCCGCGCCGTTCTGAGCCGGAGTACGCCGCCGGCAGTATTACGGACAGGACCAGGTTCGTCAATCAGTCCACCGGTGTAGTGTCCAGACGTCTGCCCAACGGAGCGACCGTGGCTTTCCGCAGACTGGGCTCGGAGCCGGGGAAGGTGCATTTTACGGCGGTGGCCAGAGGCGGGCTGTCCTTGTCCGGGGACAGTCTGGCGGTGCTGCGCAAGTATATCAATGATGTGGCCCGGATATCGGTGGTCGGAGGTATGAATATGTACGGAATGCAGCGGCTTCAGGACTCTCTGGGAGTATCGCTGGAAAGGACAGTCTCGGTGGGGGAGCGCAGGCTTTCGGGCAGTTTTCCCGTAGAGCGCATGGAGGATTTTCTGGATATTGTGGCGATGTATTTCGAGGGAGCGGAGCCGGATTACGGGACTTTCGGCAAGTTCCGGCGGATGAAGGAAGGCTGTGAGCCGTATGCGCTCAATTCGCCCGAGAAGGTCTTTCAGGCCTTGCGTCAGAGGGATGTCCGCACCATGTCCGGAGAATTGATGGCCGAGGAGGAGGCCGGTATCGCCGGTCTGGACTATGACGCTGCCCTGAGGTTTGTCAATGCGCTTTTCTCCAATGTGTCGGAGTTCTCGTTTATCTTCGTGGGCGACTTTGAGGAGAACGACCTGCTCAGGGCCGTATACGCCAGTCTTTCAGGCCTGCCCGGCAGAAGGGCCGGACTCGGCCGCAGCGAGAACAGCGGATTTTTCATAGCGTCCTACGATGCGGCGGAAGAAGTGAGGGTACCGATGAGTTTCCCGCGCCGGCTGTACAGCTGCAAGCTCACCGTGCCTTCGGAACTCACAGTGGAGGACAGGATGCTTTCGGAGGTCGCCGGCAAGGTGATAGAGAGGGAGGTCATACGGCAGCTCTCACTCAGGGGTATTCTGGCCGAGGCGGAGCGGAGGTTCTACCGTTATCCCGAGGAGGTGATGACTGTGGAGTTTCGGTTCACGACAGCCGGGCCTGTGGAAGATGTGGAGGATATGTTCGCGGATATACTGGTCTCCATGGCGGAGAAAGGCGTCAGCAAGGGTGAGGTGGCTGGAGTCAAGCGCAATATGGCCCTGAAGGACAGGCTGCGGGAGTCCCGCGACTATCGGTACTGGGAGTCTGTGCTGCGCAACCGGTTCGTCAATATGAAGGACTTTTATACAAGACGCTCCGCTGCGCTGGATGCGGTCACGGCCGATCAGGTCAATGACCTGCTCTTTACTGTGCTGGACGAGGGGAGTCTCTCCACTCTGTCGGTAATTCCTGAAGAATGATCAAGTATATGGATACAATGGTGATAATAGACGACAAGATATTCTCTTCGGAGATTTTTACGGAATATTTTGCCTGCGACTACGCGGTCTGCGGCGGTGCGTGCTGCATTATCGGGGACAGCGGTGCTCCGATGGAGGAGGATGAGCCGGAGCGTATCGAGGCCAATTACGGCCGGTTCTCCCCGCTGATGTCGCCCGAGGGTCGGGCGGTGGTGGAGGAGAAGGGATTTTTCGAGATAGACTCGGACGGGGACATGGTCACTCCGCTGGTCCCGGGCCGGGAGGAATGTGCCTATGCGGCCTGCGATGAGGATGGCAACTGGTTCTGTACCATAGAGCGGTCCTGGTGCCGGGGCGGCTCGGACTTTGTCAAGCCCATTTCCTGCCGCCTCTACCCGATCCGTGTGTCAAGGCTATCCAACGGTATGATTGCCCTCAATCTCCACCGATGGAACATCTGCTCCTGCGCCTTCGCCAAGGGCAAGAAAGAAGGCATCCCGGTCTTCCGCTTCCTGCAGAAGCCTCTGACGGATGCCTTCGGTGAAGAGTTCTATGCAGCACTGGAGGCTGCGTATGAGCAGTTTAGAGAGCCCAGAAGCCGACAGTAAAGTTGAACAGGAGTTTCTGGGTCATGTCCGGGTTGTAGGGGCTGAGGTAGCGGAGGCCCAGGCCGACGTACATGTTGTAGGCTCCGAGGTGCTTGGAGCCGAACTTCAGGTTCAGGTCGGCGTAGGCGAACCGGTAGGGGGTCTTGAGGTAGGTGGAGCCTCCGGCGGCGTTGAGTTCCAGTCTCCATCGGTTACTTTTGTTAAGTAAATCGTAGCCGATGTTGAGACCGAGTGTTCCGTTGGAACTGTAATATCCGTCGTAGTCATTGTAGCTTTCTTTTGTCATGCCGACGACGGCCTCGACCGGAATCCTGAGGGAGAGACCGTTCCGGAAAGATACTCCCGGTGCGACGTTCCAGTCGAATGTCATGAACTTAGGGTAGTCGAGTATGTCGCTCCCCATTCTGATCTCGGTCAGGAATGAGAACCAGGCTTTCGGTCTTACGCCGGCTGTCTGCGTTGTGGTGACGGTGTCGGCCTTCGGAACCGTAGTAGTGTCGTTCTGGGCCAGGGCATTGACTGCAGTGCCGGCCGGGAGCAGCAGTGTCGCTGCGGTGAGAAGTGCTGTTCTTTTCATACAAGTGTGTGTTGATTATTGTTCATATAGGTAAAACTCCTTGGTAAGTGCTGCGTGTTCCGTGCTGCGGTGTCCGTCCGCGTCGGTAAGTACAAGTGAGTCTTCTACCGGGGCGGGAACGGGACTTTTGCCGAAAGAGGCTAGGATTCTGCGGATTCCGGAACCGGGTCTGGAATAGACTCTGGTGAGCCGGTGCAGGTGAAGTCTGCTTCTGTCCGCCAGCCGCAGGATGGATCTTTCGGACTCGGAGGGGACGATCAGACTAAAGACCCCTGAGTCGGTGAGCAGGCCGGCGGAGAGCAGCAGCAATTCGTCGTGCGGAAGGCCGCCCGTATGTCTGGCGGTGCAGCGGCGGCTGTCCGGATTGGTCAGTGTGTTGTCGTAAAACGGAGGGTTGGAGACTATCAGGCCGAAGCGTTCTGATGCAGCCTCCGGGCCGTGACAGTAGTTCTGAAGACTGGTGTGGATGGCTCTGAGCCGTCCGCTCCAGGGCGAGCCGGCGAAGTTCTCCCTTGCCTGCAAGACCGCGTCCCTGTCGCAGTCGATGCCTGTGATACGGGCCTGGGGAAATCTCTGGGCCAGCATAAGGGCTATCAGGCCGCTTCCGGTGCCGATATCCAGTATGTCCCCGGGACGGTCCTGACCGGCCCAGGCGCCCAGCAGGACTCCGTCAGTGCCCACTTTCATGGCGCACCGGTCGTGCCATACTGTGAACTGTCTGAACTTGAAAAAAGGTACTCCCATCACATCATTCCTCCCGTGCTTTGCTGCCCGGTGCTGATGCCCGAGGAGCCGCCTACGCGGGAAGACTCCTCGAAGCTGCCGACATTGCGTCTGCGCGTATTGGTCGCAGTACCGAAACGCCAGCTGAAGGACAGGGTGACTTTCTGTATGTTCATACGCTGGTGGATGCTGTAGGTCAGCACATCGCCGGTGTACGAGGTGATGTCGCTCCGGAACGAGCGGAGGATGTCCTGTACGTTGAGGGCGATGGTGCCCCGGCCGTCCCAGAGGTTCTTCTTGATACCTCCGAAGAGCATGTACATCGGGCGGATATTCATGTAGCCGATGGTCATGTTGCCGGAGCCGAAGCCTCCGACCTCTATCTTCCATTCCTTCGGCAGCAGGAATGTCAGGTTGCCGTAGAAGCTCTGGAGGAAGGATCCGTCGCTGTAGCCGCCGGAGGTACTTGTGTTGCCGTTGTAGGCGGCGAAATAGTTGGCCGAGAAGTTCAGCCACTTGGTGATCGGCAGTTCAGATACGGACAGGGCCGCTCCGGCTATCTCCTGTGTGCCGAAATTCTCCCAGATGAGGCGCTGCTCACCGTTGTCGGGATTGACCTCGGGGTGCTGCATGATCAGGTTGGAGTTGTGCTGGTACATCAGGCTCAGGTTGAGATGCTGGCCGTAGCCGACGGTCAGGGACACCTGGTCGGAGAACTGCGGGTCAAGATTGGGGTCTCCCTCGGTATAGGAGTTGGCGGACATGTAGGAGCGGAACGGGTTGAGCTGGCTGTATCCGGGCCGGCTGATACGGCGGGTGTAGGAGGCTGCCAGCCGCCACTTCTGGGTGGGCATGTAGCTGACAAATGCAGTTGGGAAGAGATTGAAGTAGCTCTTGACGCTCTGCTCTCCGGCACTGCGCCAGTCGCCCCGGGCGTAGGTGTACTCACCTCTCAGGCCTATCTTCACCGACCATTTCGGGCCGAAGCTCTTGGCTGCGGATATGTAGGC
The DNA here is from genome assembly GCA_949297365.1 of uncultured Bacteroidales bacterium. GTDB lineage: Bacteria > Bacteroidota > Bacteroidia > Bacteroidales > UBA932 > Coprenecus. The sequence continues at coordinate 23,545 of CASFSL010000037.1, forward strand.
GGCGGCTATCTGCTCGTCGTACATGAAGAGGTTGGAAAGGCTGTCGCTGTAAAGCCAGGAGTTGCCGAGAAAGTCCTCGCGGACGGAGTTGTTGTCGGTAATGGTGCGGGACCATTTGAGACCGGCCTCCAGCAGTCCCGTCTGCCAGAACACCTGCTGGTAATCGGCCTTGACCGACCATATCTGCAGCTTCTGCGAGGCGTTCTGTCGGAAAATGTTGGAGTCCAGCTGTATCATGGACTGAATACCGGGGACGGGTATGTCGCTCTGGCTGCTCCTGTTCAGTATGTCAAAGTACGAGTAGTCGGCGTTGACGGTCAGTTCCTGGGCCTTGGCCTTGTCGAAAGTGTGGGTGTAGTTGAGGTTGGCCGAGATACCGTTGAAGCAGTCGCTGTTGTCTATGTCGCTTTCCAGCCGGCCCATCAGATCGTCTCCGAGCAGGTGTTCCGTGAAATTGTCCCCGTAAGTGCCGGTGCCGCTGCTGCGGAAAGTGCCGTTGACGATTACACCCAGGATATTGCGCTCGTTGATGTACCAGTCGTTGCCGGCCCGGAACATCTGGTTGAGGCTGCTGTTGAGCAGGTTGGACCGGCTGGACATGGTGATGTCATAGTTCTCGCCGTAGAGGGAGCGGGAGTCCAGGGTCATGTTCATGTCATCGTAGCGGGCGCTGTAGGTCAGGAAGGTGTTGGTCTTTTTCCCACGGTAACTGAGATTGACCGAACCGTCGGCCGCCTGATTGTACCGGTCGAAATACATTCCGCCGTAGCCCAGATTGACCGAACCGTTGAGGCCCTGGGTAAAATTCTTCTTGGTCACGATGTTGATGATGCCTCCTCCGCCGGCCGCGTCGTATTTGGAGGACGGATGGGCCATGATCTCTATCCGGTCAATCGTGGTGCCGTCGGTGGAGTTGAGCAGGACCTCCAGCTCCTTGCCGGAGAGGTTGGACGGGCGGCCGTCAAGCCATACCGCTACGGTAGAGCCGTTGAGCTTGACGTTGCCGTCGAAGTCGATGGTCACGCCGGGAGCCTTGCGCAGCAGGTCCGTGCCGTTGCTGCCCTCGGTGGAGACTGCATCAGAGACGTTCATGACGATCTTGTCCAGCTTCTGCTCTATGACCGGACGGCGGGCGGAGACCACCACTGCGTCCAGCATCTCAGCGTCTGGCTCGATGCTGACAGTCCCGATGTCGGAGCCGTCGGACGGATTGACACGGATGACAGCGTCATTGTATCCGATGAAGGATATTTTCATGATGTATTCCCTTGCGGTCAGACCGTTGAAAGCGAATCTGCCCGTGGAGTCGGTGGTGGTGCCGTCCACAAACGTGCTGTCCGGCAGGATCAGTGCCACTGTCGCAAACTCCACCGGCGCCGATGTGGCGGCGTCCGTCACTCTTCCGGTCAATGTCCCGGTGTGTTCATGCTGCTGCCCGGCCAGGGCGGCTGCCGCAGTGGCCAGAATCATGCATACTGCCGCTGTCGCTGTAAGAATATGGTGTCTCATTGCTGTTGTCTGCTGTTGTCTGCTGTTGTCTGCTGTTGTCTGCTGTTGTCTGCTGTTGTCTGCTGTTGTCTGCTGTTGTCTGCTGTTGTCTGCTGTTGTCTGCTGTTGTCTGCTGTGCTTCCGGTAAAGGGAGACGATATCCTCAATTGTGATGCCGAGGATGTCCATCTTGCGGAAGACCTCTTTCAGTTCCTCGGAGATGAAAGATCCGCGCTGTCTCTCCCGGATGATGCCTCTCGCCCCCGGGCTGACGAAGTACCCGATGCCGCGCTTGTTGTGGATGATGCCGTCCTGGGACAGCTCGTCGTATGAGCGGGCCACGGTGTTGGGATTGACCTCGAGGGAGACTCCGCATTCCCTTACTGACGGTATGCGGTCACCCTCTGGCCACTGACCTGTCAGTATCCGCTCGCATATCGAGTCGGCTATCTGCAGGTATATCGGTTTGTGCTGGTCAAATTCCATAGTCGCTTGCATTTTACTGAGACCTTAGTACTGGATCCTGCGGATACGGAAATAGGTGAGTACCCAGCAGGCAATTGGGAAGATGTATGTGCTGAACACCATGGCAGCTTTGTACAGGGTTATCAGCCACTGGTAGATGCGCTCCGGGTCAATGTCGGGATTGTTCTGCAGATTGTCGAAGAAGCAGATGGCGGAAATGACGGAAATTACTACTGCTATTACCCAGATACCCAGAAGAGTAAGCAGAGTATAGCCTATCTTGTGCCGGCGGAAGAGCATATTGAGCAGGACAAATGCGCTTTGGGAGAGAGCCAGACCGACGATGGGCGGTACGGCCAATGGAATCATGGAGTCGAACATCCTGTTGGCGAAGTTGAGGGCCATAGGGTCGGTATTTAGCTGCAGGAAGCCTGCTGTTATTGTATTCAGAAAGTCCTTGGAGGAGAACATGCAGCCCCAGATGCTGCCGGAGTAGCTGGCTTCAAACGGCATGAGGGTGAGCAGGGAGTCGAGGCTCATCAGCAGGACTGTGGAGAGCAAGGGGAAGATGACCGAGCAGATGACCAGCATACTGATGCACTTCTCGAGGGTCGATGAAGGAGAGACGGCGTAGAAGACACCTTCCATGCGGCGGTTTTCGTTCTTGTAGAGGAAGAAGGGTGCCAGGCAGCCTATGATGCTGAGGATTGTCGCGGCTGTGACTGCACGGGCTACGGTGGAGACTGGCTCACCGTCGATGAGATTAAGGGCCCAGATGGCAAGGTAGATCATGAGGATGATGCCGATGCTGGTCAGGATGATCATGTATTTTTCCTGAAGCTCCTTGTAGATGGTCAGGCCCTGCCTGCGTATGTTGAATGTTGCGTTCATGGTGTGTACGTATTTAGTCAAGTGTGAATGTGTCTATTTGCTGAAAAGAGTCTTGAATGTCTCCTTGTTCTTGAGGGCCGCGTTGAAAAGGGCTTCGAGGTTGACTCTCGAGTCGGCCTCATCGCGGTTGGGAAGTACCTGGTAGTATCCGTTCAGGCCGCTCTCGCTCCAGTAGGCCTCGGGGCTGAGTGTCGGGGCGGTGGTAAACAGCAGCTTTTTGCTGATATCCTCTACGGATGCGTTGAGGATCATGCCTTCGCGGTCCAGGATGACTATCGGGTCTATGAGGTTCTCCAGGTCGCGTACCTGATGGGTGGAGATGACGATGACCCGGTCTTCGGTGGCACATTCGGAAATGACGCGGCGCAGGGTGGTCTTCGAGGGAATGTCCAGGCCGTTGGAAGGCTCGTCCATCAGCAGCACCCTGGTATTGAGGGCCAGGGCAAACGAGATCAGGGCCTTTTTCTGCTGTCCCTGCGAGAGCCGGTCGAAGCGGCTTGAGGCATCCACTTCGAAAGTCCGGCACAGCCTCTCGAACATGGCGTTGTCGTAACCCGGATAGAGCAGGGAATTGCTCTGCGCGAACCGCCTGACGGGGATGGGAGGGGCGATGAAGATCTCGGGGATGAAGTACAGGTCCTTGAGCATTTCGGGATTGCGCGAGGATGATCTGATGCCCAGCACGGAGCAGTCTCCGCTCTTGGGCCGCAGCAGTCCGCTGATGATGCGCAGCAGCGTGGTCTTTCCCACGCCGTTCTCTCCGAGCAGGCCGTAGATCCTGCCGGCCTCGAGACTCATGGACAGGTTCTCAAACACCAGGTGTTTTCTGTAGCTGAATCTCAGATTCTCGATTCTTACTGTCGGTTCATTCTTTTCCATAACATTTACTTTTATGCTTTATCGTTTAACTTCAAATCTTTTCTTTCCGCCTTTCCCGCCTCCAGTTCCCATATGCTTCTCTTGTCCGCTTCTGCTTCGCCCTCATCCGTCGGCACTTTCTCTGTGCTGCCTTCATCCGTCCCTTGGCGTCTCCATCCCGCCTTCATCCATCCTTCAGCTCCTCTGTGCTTCCGTCCCGCCGTTTCTTTAGATAGTGTATTAGTTATCTAGTACACTGCAAAAGTAGGCAAAATTTCTGTAGATGCAAATTTTTATGAATAATCTTGTCTGAAATAAGTAATTTTGCAGCCCGATTTTATAGTATTATGGATTATCAAAGCGTGATAGACAGGATTCGCGACGAGGTGCGGGAACTGTGGGGACAGGGCAGGGTGGCGGATTATATTCCGGCACTGGAGAAGGTGAATCCGAGGCAGTTCGGTATGGCTGTCGCGACTCTCGACGGACAGGAGTACAGTACAGGGGACGCACAGGTGTGCTTCTCTATCCAGAGTATATCAAAAGTCTTCACTCTGGCGATGGTGACCAGACATGTGGGGGACGATATCTGGGATGCCGTGGGACGCGAGCCATCCGGCAATCCGTTCAACTCGCTGGTGCAGCTGGAGTACGAGCAGGGCAAGCCGCGCAATCCGTTCATCAATGCGGGTGCGCTGGTGGTCACTGACCGTCTTATATCGCTTTATCCTCATCCCAAGGACGCAATGCTGGAGTTTGTCCGCAGTCTGTGCGGCAATGATGATATCTATTACGATAAGGAGATAGCCCGCTCAGAGCGGCTCAACGCGGACCGCAATATGTCGCTGGCCTATCTTATGAAGAGTTTCGGCAACATCCGCAATGATGTGGACACGCTGCTGGATGTCTACTGCCATCAGTGCGCCATATCCATGTCGTGCGTAGACCTGGCCAGGGCATTTCTCTTCCTGAGCAACAGGGGTGTGAATCCTTTCAGCGGTAAGCAGGTGCTCAGTGTCAGTCAGGCCAAGCGTCTCGGTGCCCTGATGCTCACCTGCGGCTTCTACGACGAGTCGGGTGACTTCGCCTTCCGCGCCGGTCTCCCAGGCAAGAGCGGTGTGGGCGGCGGCATAGCGGCCTACATCCCCGGCAACCTCGCCGTCACAGTCTGGAGCCCCGAACTCAACCGTCACGGCAACTCCCTGGCCGGCATGGCCGCCCTCGAGCATTTCACCACCGACATCGGCAATTCCATCTTCTAGTTTTGTCCGGCAGTTTGTTATTGACTGGGACTGTGTTTGTATATGAATAAAAGAGGTCTGCTGATATACCCCTCGACGACTCCCCGGGGGAACAATGCTTTCGGCTGGTTCCGGGAGGCGGCTGCCCGTTACGGGATGTCGGTCGAGGTGCTGTTCTACGATGCTCCGGCGGCTGAGGCTCCCGCGGGCGCTCCTGCCTGGAAGCCGGATTTTGTCCTGATGCGGGGGTACAATATCGCCCTGTCGCGGTGGTATGAGGCTCAGGGGGTACCGGTGCTGAATGCTCCCGATGCGATGATCCTCTGTCGGGACAAGCTCCGCTGCGGGGAGGTCCTGGCCGCTGCCGGAGTGCCGGTGCCGGGGGCATTGTCCCCTGAGAAGGCCCGGAGCGGGGACGCATTTCCATTTATCCTAAAGCTCAATTTCGGGTCGAAGGGGGAAAATGTCTTCCTCGTCCGCGATGCCCTGGAATACCGTTCCGCGCTGGAGGCATGCCGGCGGGAGGAGGCTCTGCGTCTGGAGGCATTGTCCAGGGGGATCAGCGAGTTCGGCGAGACACCGGAGGAGGTCCGCCGCGGCTGTGTGCCTGTGCTGCAGGAGTTCGTGGCCATGAGCAGCGGACGGGACATTCGGGTATGGGTGACGGGGGATGAGGTGGCCGGTCATGTGCTGCGGTACAATCCCTCGAGCTTCAAGTCCAATTTCGCCGCCGGGGGCTCTTTCCGTCAGATTCCGCTGCCTCCCGCCGCTGCTTCTCTTGCCGTGGCCGCTGCCCGTGCCTGCGGGCTCTTCTTTGCGGGGGTGGACCTGCTGTTCGACGATGATGCCGGTGCCCTTGCCGATTGCTCTGCCGTCTCTCATTCTGAGGACCCTTCATGCGTGTCGGCATATACCGGCGGCTTTAAGGTCTGCGAGGTCAACGGCAATGCCGGCTTCCGCACCGCCTCGGCCGACATTCCCGACGCGCTGTTCCGCAATCTCGCCCGTAAATTTTCATACAATCCCATATAGTTGGCATTGTCCTTCGTCCATTTGCCGCAACGGCAGCATTTCCTGAGATTTGGTGCCGTTGTGGAGCGGCCTTTACCTCCGAACCGTTGCCACAGGCCCTGTGAACGGCATTTCCTCTTCGTCCATTTGCCGCAATGGCAGCATTTCCTGGGATTTGGTGCCGTTGTGGAACGGACTCTTTGACTCCTTCCGAAGGAGTGAGTACCTGGAGCGAGAGCGAAGTCTTATCTGCGCTCAGTGCAGATAAGACTTCAAGGCCTCTACGTATGCAGCGAAAGCCCGCGCCCCCGTCTCCGTAATCCTGCACACCGTCCGCGGCTTCTTCCCCGCAAATCCTTTCTCGACAGAGATGTACCCTGCCTCGGAGAGCTTGTCGATCTGCACGCTCAGATTGCCGGCAGTGGCTCCGGTGGCCTCGCGCAGGTACACGAAGTCGGCCTCTTCCATGGTCAGCAGGGTGGACATGACGGCCAGACGCAGTTCGGAGTGCAGCAGCGGGTCGAGTTTTGCAAATTCTCCCATGGCCGCTACTGCAGTTTACTGGTTTGACGGTTGAATATCAGGCCTGGGATGACGAGGGTCATCAGCGCTGCGACGGCCATGATCAGCGGAGTGGGTATGTTCAGGAAGTAGTCGCATGGCAGTCCTGCTATTCCGCAGATAATGCTGAGAATGAATACGGTCCAAGAACTGCAGAGGACCCCGGTGACTGCGCCGGCCATGCCCAGAAGCAGTATTATGACACCGTTTGTCGGTATGGGGATGAAGAACGCCATGATGCCGACGGCTATTGCCAGGATTCCGAATATGCCCCATACGATGCCCACGGACCTGGACACGAAATTCTCGCCCTTCCCCTTGCTCTCGATGCGTTTGAACACCAGCTGATTCAAGAACAAACCGATGAAGGGAATCAGAAACCAGGCCAGGTTCCACAGATGATTGTTGTCCGAAAGTGTCAGCCCCAGTAGGACAATCCCGGATACGAGGATTACGGTTGTTCCCCAGATGAGCATTGCGGTGCCGCCGCGCCGCTGAAAGTCCTGCCGGCTGTTGTTGATGGCCTCAGAGATGATTTCCAATGACTTTTCTACCGAAAGTCCGTTCTTGTCGAAGTTGTTTTCCATAACTTTAAAATACTTTAAAAAATGAACTAAATTCTGCAAAAAGAAGAGTGGTGCCTGTCACCTCTCTTATGTTTCTTGATGCAAATATAAACTGATTTATTTTATAAACCAAATTTTCAGCAAATATTTTGTTCGCATTTGTCCTCTTTTCGCCTCCTCCGCTTCCACAACGGCAGGGAAATACGGGAAACGGTGCCGTTGTGGAAAGGGCGTTGGAAGAAGTAGTGAGTAGGGAAGTGGTGGGGTTATGTGGAAAATTGTTAACTTTGAATGTTCAATGCGATGTTTTCCGGCAATCATGGTCTGATAGTGTGACGTCGGAGCGTGGTGGTCAGGGAACAGCTCCGTAAAGGAGACGCATGGAATCATGGAATGAGTAACATGGATAATATATTGTAAATTAATTAATATGAAGAAACGAATCTTTACTGTATGTGCGGCGCTGTCGGTGGCGGCGGCCGCTTTTGCCCAGGGCGGCATAACGGATGAGATGATGTCCCGTATCAGGCAGGGGTATCAGGACACGCCTGAGGAGAGAGCCTTACGCAACGCCATTTCTGCAAATGACATCAATACTCTGGCAGTACGCCAGGGTGTGGAAGCCGGCTATGATTTCTATTTTTCGGATGAAGTGCCTTCAAAGGGCATAACAGATCAGCAGTCCAGCGGCAGATGCTGGCTGTTCTCCGGGATGAATGTGCTGAGGGCCAAAATGATAGAGGATTACAACCTGGGGCCGTTCCAATTCTCCCAGAGTTATATCTTTTTCTATGACCAGTTGGAGAAGGCCAATCTTTTCCTGCAGGGCATCATCGACACCCGCAACCTGCCCATGGATGACCGCAAGGTGGAGTGGCTTTTCCGCCACACTATCAATGACGGCGGTCAGTTCACCGGTGTGTCCGACCTTATCACCAAGTACGGCATCGTGCCGTCCAACGTGATGCCGGAGACCTGGGCGGCCAACCACACTTCCCGGATGTCCATGTTGCTTGATCTGAAGCTCAAGGAGTTCGGTCTGGAGCTGCGGGAGATGACAGGCCCGAAAAAGGAGCTGCCGGCCATGCTGGAGGCCCGTAAGGTGGAGATGCTTGCCTTCGTGTACCGCTTCCTGGTGCTCAATCTGGGCGAGCCGCCCGCAGAGTTCACCTGGACTATGTATGACGCTGAGGGTAAGCCGGTCAGCACTAAGACCTATACTCCGAAGTCCTTCTATGACGAGTATGTGGGCGTGGATTTGAGGAACAACTACGTGATGCTGATGAACGACCCCACCCGCGAGTTCTACAAGGTCTACGAGATAGAGTACGACCGCCATCAGTACGACGGCAAGAACTGGCTGTATATCAACCTGCCCATCGAAGAGATAGAGGCCATAGCCATCGCTTCGATAAAGGACGGCACGATGATGTATTTCTCCTGCGACGTGGGTAAGTTCCTGGACCGTCAGAACGGTGTGCTGGACGTGGATTATTACGACTATGGCTCGCTGATGGGCACCACTTTCGGTATGGACAAGCGGGAGCGGATATTGACCGGAGCCAGCGGTTCGTCCCACGCCATGACCCTGATGGCCGTGGATCTGGACGAATACGGTCAGGCTAAAAAGTGGAAGGTAGAGAACTCCTGGGGTATGACCGGCCACGAGGGACATCTGGTCATGACCGACGAGTGGTTCGAGGAGTATATGTTCCGCCTGGTGGCCGAGAAAAAATACGTTCCCGAGAATATCCTGAAACTGCTCGACACCAAGCCGACCATGCTTCCGCCATGGGATCCCATGTTCGCTGACGAACTCTGAGACAGATGGAAAGGCTTCGCAGGATATGGCTTTTCTACTATGAGGGTTTCAGGGACATGTCATCGCTGGGAAAGACCTTGTGGATAGTGATTCTCCTGAAACTTTTCATCATGTTCGCCATACTCAGGGTATTCTTTTTCCGTCCAGCCTTGTCTGATTGTGAGACGGATGCGGAAAAGAGCCGTGTAGTGATAGAGAATCTGACACAATAATAATTAACCAAACAAAGACCCCAAGTATATGACAATTTTAGCAACACTGGTCGATCTTTCGAGATGGCAGTTCGCCTTGACGGCCATGTATCACTGGCTGTTCGTGCCACTGACCTTAGGACTGGGCTTTTTGATAGCCTTTATGGAGACCCGCTATGTGATGACCGGAGACGAGTTCTGGAAACGGACCACGAAGTTCTGGATGAAGCTTTTCGCCGTCAACTTCGCAATGGGTGTGGCAACCGGTATCATCCTCGAGTTCGAGTTCGGAACCAACTGGAGCAACTACTCGTGGTTCGTGGGCGACATCTTCGGTGCCCCGCTGGCCATCGAGGGTATCTTCGCATTTTTCATGGAGAGTACTTTCTTCGCCGTGATGTATTTCGGCTGGAACAAAGTGAGCAAGAAGGCCCACCTCGTATCTACCTGGCTCACGGCCATCGGTACGAACCTTTCCGCCGTATGGATTCTGATAGCCAACGCATGGATGCAGTATCCCATAGGCATGGAGTTCAATCCCGACACTGCCCGCAGCGAGATGGTGGACTTCTGGGCGGTGGTATCTTCGCCCGTGGCCATCAACAAGTTCCTCCACTCTGTGACCAACGGCTACGTGCTAGCCTCGGTATTCGTAATCGCTGTATCCTCCTGGTTCCTGCTTAAAAAACGTGAGACGCTTCTGGCCCGCAAGTCCATCCGCGTGGCCTCCGTCTTCGGAATCATCTCCCTTGCCGTGCTCATCGGCACCGGTGACGGCTCGGCCTACAATGTGGCCAAGGTGCAGCCCATGAAACTCGCTGCCATGGAAGGTCTCTACGACGGCTCGGAGAAGGCTCCGCTGGTAGCGGTCGGCATACTGAATCCTGACAAGGACATTATCGGCGAGGACGGTGCGGATGAAGACCCTTATCTGTTCGATATCTCCTTCCCCAATATGCTCTCGTTCCTGGCCACCCGTCAGGCCGACGGCTTCGTTCCGGGCATCAACGACATCATCGAGGGCGGCTACGAGTTTACCGACAGGGAGGGCAACACCTACATCGAGCCTTCCTTTGCTGACAAGAAAGCAATGGGTACGGCAGCCGTGTCGGCTTTGGCAGGCTATCAGGCCGCCAAGGAGGCCGGCGATACTCTGGCAATGGCTCAGAACAGGGCGGTGCTGGAGCAGAATTTCGACTACTTCGGCTACCACTACATCGAGGAGCCGGAAGACCTGGTTCCCAATGTTCCGATGGTCTTCTACGCTTTCCACCTCATGGTGGCCCTCGGCATGTTCTTCATCCTGCTCTTCGTGCTTTACATCATCTTCGAGTGGAAGAGTCTTATCGTCAGCGACAAGCACAAGTGGCTCCTGTGGCTGGGCATCATCAGCGTACCCCTTGTCTACATCTGCTCTCAGTCGGGCTGGATCGTCGCCGAAGTCGGCCGTCAGCCCTGGACCATACAGAACCTGCTGCCGGTGAACGCGGCAGTATCGGGAGTCGAGCCGGGCAATGTCCTTACGACTCTTATCATCTTCGCTGTCCTCTTCACCGCCATGCTCTGCGTGGAGATCAGCATCATGCTCAAACAGATTAAGAAAGGAGGAGAATAATCATGGACACACTGTATTTTCTGCAACATTACTGGTGGGCGCTGGTAGCCCTCCTCGGCGCGATTCTGGTGTTCCTGCTTTTCGTGCAGGGAGCGCAGGGCCTGCTGCTGCGCACAGCCTCCTCGGAGGATGAGAAGGACCTCGTAGTCAAATATGCGGGGCACAAATGGGAAATCACCTTCACCACTCTCGTCACCTTCGGCGGAGCGGCCTTTGCCTCCTTCCCTCTGTTCTATTCCACCAGCTTCGGCGGAGCCTACTGGCTGTGGATCTGCATCCTGCTGCTCTTCGTGATTCAGGCGTTCTCCTTCGAATACCGCAAGGCAGCCGGCAATATTTTCGGTGCCCGTACCTTCGAGATATTCTTATTCCTTAACGGAGCATTGGGGACTTTCCTCCTCGGAGTGGCCGTCGGCACCTTCTTCACCGGAGGCGCATTCACCGTGGACAAGGTCTCCATCACCGATGCCGCCTCTCCCGCCATTTCGACCTGGGCCAATGGCTGGCACGGCCTGGATGCCCTGGCCAACCCGATGAACCTCCTTCTGGGAGTGGTGGTATTCCTCGCGGCCCGTACCCTCGGCCTGCTCTACCTGCTGACAAAGCCGGATGTGGGCGCATTTGCGGATAAATGCCGCAGGCGGCTGATGATCACCGCCCCTGCATTCGTCCTGACCTTCGTGGCCTTCGTCCTCTGGCTCTTCCTCAGGACCGGCTATGTGGTGGATCCCGCCACAGGCGTAATCTCTCCCGAGCCCTTCAAATATCTGCACAACATCCTTCACACCTGGTGGATAGCCGTAGTCTTCCTGCTCGGCGTTGTCCTCGTGCTGGCAGGCCTCGGAAGGCATTTCCTAGGCAAGGGCATCAGGCAGAACTTCTACATCGTAGGAGCAGGCGCATTGCTCGCAGTCTGGGCCATTCTGCTCATCGCCGGCTTCAACGACACAGCCTATTATGTCTCGACCGTGGACATCCAGGACTCCCTGACTCTCTACAACAGCTCCTCCAGCCTGTTCACGCTCAAGGTGATGGCCTGGGTATCCATAGCGATTCCTTTCGTGATTGCCTATATCGTCTGGATGTGGCGCAAGATGCGGTAAAGACAGAAAGATAGGCATAAGGCATAATAAAATCCCGGTCACATCAGATGCGGCCGGGATTCTTCTGTATATTCAGATAGATTACTGAACGTTCAGTTTGGTGGAGATGGTCTCTGTCGAGCCGTCGCTGTATGTGGCGATGGCCTGAACGGTGTGCTCACCTGCTGTCAGGACAATGGTAGGATTCGTAGTGATGTCCTGCTCTTGTCCGTCAAAGTACCATACTGTCTGGACGGGAGTCATATTGCTGACTGTGAGGGCAAATTCAAATGTGTCTCCGGCACTGTAGGTGTCGTCTCTGTCTATGGCGTTGACTCCGAAATCGATGAATTCATCGATTACTGTTCCTCCTGACAGATTGATAAGCATGAGAGTTGCATTGCTGCCATTGTCAGTGATGTTGGTTAGATTGAATCCTGTAGGATTTCCCTTCCAATCTTCAGCGGCAGGGGTACTGGTAGAGGAAAACTCTCTATTGTTACTGCTGCCAGGATAAAGTTTTTCACCATTGGTTGTGGCATATTTGTTGCCGCTGGACTCAATCAGGTCGTAGCATTCATGGTCCGCGTAGCTATTGAGTGTGTTATTCTCCCATCTGCTCAGGTATTGGGCACTGCGGTCTACATGATAGATCGCCACTCCGGTAGCACCGATATATTGGTCCCAGCCTGTGCCGTCCCTGTATTCATATACGTAGAATTCTCCGTCTGTGGCGGTAGGTGTCATATATGCCTCGTTCTCATGTACTGGCTTTAGAGTTTTAGTACCGGACTCTTCCCACTCTGTAAGATCCAGCCAGCCAAGCATAGAGCGTTCAAAGCCGCTCAGGTAGGGCGGTGTGCGTCCATTGTTGTTGTAGGAGCCTTTGTCCATTAGTGAGAGACTTCCGATGCCTGGGGCGTTTCCGTTGACCTCGTAGTCGGTGTCGTAGAAGTCGGGAAGACCGATTACGTGTCCGAATTCGTGGCAGAATGTGCCGATGCCGGCCATAGTCTGTCCGGAACGACCGCTGTACTCGGATGTACATGCGTAGGAACCGAGCTTCTTGCCGTCTAAATCTCCGTAGCTGGGACGGAATACAGACCATTGGTGCGGCCATATGGTATTGTCTCCACCTCCCTCGGCGGCGTTGTGTCCTGCGAAGAAGAAGAAGACGTTGTCGATGATGCCGTCTCCGTCATGGTCGTACTGTGCGAAATTGACATCGGGGTCGGCAATTTGGCAGGCCTCTACGAGCATATAGTCAGCGCGGTCGTTCTCTCCTCCGTCACCGTAGTTGGACATATTGCCGCTGACCGTGATGGGACCTATGACATCGAATGTGGGGTCAAACAGATCATGTGAGTTGGTGTTGTAGAAATCGTATGCCGATCCTGTACCTCCGTTCTCGCTGTAGCCTACTTCGTTGAGCATTCGTGTAAATGCTGCATTGGCGTCTGGAACAGTGAACCTTATGTCCTGAGCCTCTATAAGCATTACCAGGAAGTGATTGCTGCCGATGGCCAAGTCAGAGTTGCCGATCTTGGCCATGACCTGCCTTTTGATGTTGGCTGCGGCTATGGCTGCCTGAGGAGGGCGGACAGTACTGCCGGAGGTCTTGAAAGTGGACATGGAGGAAGTGGCTCTTGTTTTTGAGATACTTTTTGTACCGTCTGAATTGAAAGATGCCAGATAGTAGAATCCGTCCTGTCCTTTCTCTACGAGACGGCCGCCTGCGGTAGTCCAGTTCAGAAATTCGTCACCGTGTATCTGGATAGTCAGGGTAGTGCCGTCCGGCTGGGTGACAGTGATGGGGTAAGGGTATGCCCTAACGGCGTATGCTGCGGTCGCGGCGCAGGCCAGAAGACCGAATGCAAGCAGTATTTTTGTAAAAAAATTATTGCTCATGGGTTGTTATTCTTTTGAAATGATTATACCAAATCTGTTAGTAGGCTCATACATCCAGATCTTGTTTCCATCCACTTTCTCCACGTTGATGGTGTAGAAGAAATTGGTGTTAAGTTCCGTGGTGACATTCTGCTGCAGTCCGATAGACAGTGAGGATCCTTCCTCAATATTGGAGGGAAGACTCTTTACGTTGATGAATAAAGGCGGATTGGTGGATATGAGCTTGTAGTCAGTATTGCCATTGGCATAAGTGCGGACTGCGTGTTGATGCGAGAACTCCTGGTATATGAAGCTATCAAAAGCCTGCCCGTAAAGTCCGGGCTCAGTATACTCCATGAATTCACTGAGATACAGGTCTTCACCGGCAGCCTGGGTTACGACAAGGGTATCCCGTGTATTCAGACAGGTGAAAACAATATTGCCTGTACGCGGCGCGGCAGTGTTTGTGTACTCCTCGTAAAGGAAAGTAAGAGTACCGCTCTGGTAGGTGTCCTGGTCAGGATCTATTGATATCCAGCTGGGAGTATTCACGGTGAATTCGTGTGAGCTGGTTACGTTAACGGTGAAGCTGCTGCTGGTGGCATCTACAGACACTTCCTGTGGATCCAGCTTAATGCTGCCCAACTCCTCCGTCTCGTCCTCCTTGCAGGAGCCGAGCAGGAGTACGGATGCGGCTGCAATCATTAACAGGTAAAATGGTTTGTTGTTCATCAGGTTGAAAATAATTATTAATTAGTGATTAGTGTTATTTTACAGTGGGAACGAGGTTGCGGTCGCCATAGCCGTTGTCCACCCTGGCACATGCGGGCCAGAACTTGTTGTCGCGGATCCACTCGAGGGGATAGGCGGCCTCCTCGCGGGGGTAGGGATGACTCCAGGAGTCGGAGCATACCTCCTCGGCGGTGTGGGGCGCCATCTTCACGACGTTGTCGGCTTTGTCAGCCTTGCCTTCCTTTATGGCCTCGCACTCTCTCTTGATGCTGATCATGGCGTCCACGAAGCGGTCGAGCTCCTCAAGGGACTCGCTCTCGGTGGGCTCCACCATCAGAGTCTCGTGTACGGGGAAGGAGAGAGTAGGAGCATGGAAGCCGTAGTCCATCAGACGTTTGGCTATATCGGTAGCATCCACTCCGTAGTCAGCCTTGAAGTTCTGCAGGTCTACGATGCACTCGTGCGCCACACGTCCGGTGACTCCGGTGTAGTAGATGTTGAACTCCTTGGACAGGCGGGATGCGAGATAGTTGGCGTTCACTATGGCCATCTCGGTGGCCTTGCGCAGTCCGTCGGGACCGAGCATCTTGATGTAGGCGTGGGTGATGGGGGCGAGGAGAGGGCTGCCGTAAGGAGCCGAGGCTACTGCCGTGACATCCTTGCCGCCGCACTCGGGTACCATAGGATGTCCAGGTACGAAAGGCGACAGATGTGCCGCTACGCAGATGGCGCCTACTCCGGGACCGCCGCCGCCGTGAGGCATGGCGAAGGTCTTGTGCAGGTTGAGGTGGCATACGTCGGCACCTATGAAGCCCGGGTTGGTGATGCCTACCTGGCCGTTCATATTGGCTCCGTCCATATAGACCTGACCTCCGTTCTCGTGGATGATGCTGCATATCTCGCGGATCTTCACCTCGAATACTCCGTGGGTCGAAGGATAGGTGATCATGATGCCGGCCAGACCGTCCTTGTTGGCCTCGGCCTTCTGGCGCAGCTCGTCCACGTTGATGTTGCCGTGCTCGTCGCAGCCGACCAGTACGATGTCAAATCCGGCCATGGCCGCACTGGCGGGGTTGGTGCCGTGGGCCGATGTCGGTATGATCATGGTGTTGCGCGAGCCCTGTCCTATAGACTCCAGATATCCGCGGATGGTCATCAGACCGGCGTATTCTCCGGCGGCACCGGAGTTGGGCTGCAGGGAGCAGCGGTCGAAGCCGGTGATCACGCAGAGGTCGTGCTCCAGCTCGGAGAGTATCTGGCTGTAGCCCTCAGTCTGCCATGAGGGTGCGAAAGGATGCACGTCGGTGAGTCCGCTCCAGCTCAGGGGCAGCATCTCGGCTGCGGCGTTGAGCTTCATGGTGCAGGAGCCCAGAGGTATCATGGAGTGGGTCAGGGAGATGTCCTTGCGCTCCAGCTTCTTGATGTAGCGCATCATCTCAGTCTCTGAATGATATTTGTTGAAGATGCTTTCGGCGAGGATGGCACTCTCCCTCTTCATAGGTACGGGATATTCAGTGCCGCGTGCGCACTCGGCCTTGACACCGAAGATTTCGGCAATCTTCATTGCCTCGGCGCAGTCGGAGAGCTCGTCGAATGATATCTGTACCGTCTTGCTGTCGGGGTAGTAGAAGTTGATGCCGGCGGCCTCGGCCTTGGCCTTGATGTCGGCGGCATTGACATCCTCTATGCGGATGGTATCGAAGAAACTTTCGTGGGTAAGCCTGTATCCGCCTTTGCGGAGCAGGTCAGCCACGGCATGGGCATAGTTGAATGCGTTCATGGCTATCCCGCGGATGCCCTCGGGACCGTGATAGGCGGCGTACATACCGGACATCACTGCCATCAGGGCTGTGGCCGTGCATATATTGGATGTGGCTCTCTCTCTCTTGATGTGCTGCTCGCGGGTCTGGAGAGCCAGGCGGAAGGCAGGTTTGCCGAGACGGTCCACCGATATGCCGATGATACGTCCGGGGATATTTCTCTTGTACTGGTCGCGGGTGGCCATCCAGCCTGCAGTAGGACCGCCGAAGCCCATGCCGAGTCCGAATCTCTGGGCTGTGCCGACAGCTACGTCAGCTCCCCATGCGGCAGGCTCTTTCATGACTGCCAGTGCGAGTAAATCGCAGTGAGCGGCCACGAGTATGCCGGCCTTATGAGCGGCCTCGCAGAATGCGCTGTAGTCACGCACCTCACCGTCTGCGGCGGGATACTGGAGCAGCGCTCCGTAGCACTCAGGGCTGAATCCCTTTTCCAGAACGTCCCTGTAGTCTCCGAGCTCAATCTTGATGCCGAGGCCCTTTGCCCTGGTCTCCACTACAGAGAGTACCTGGGGGAAGATGTTCCTGTCTACGAAGAAGGTGTTCTTTCCGGCCTTGACCGCGTCGCGGGAACGGAGCTCATGGATCATCCTCATGGCCTCGCCTGCGGCGGTGGCGTCATCCAGCATTGAGCAGTTGGACATAGGGAAGCCGGTCAGGGATGATATCATGGTCTGGAAGTTGATCAGTGCTTCCAGTCGGCCTTGGGATATCTCGGCCTGATAGGGAGTGTAGGAGGTGTACCACGAGGGGTTCTCGAAAATATTGCGTGTAATGACAGGCAGTGAGGCGGTGCCGTAGAATCCCAGTCCGATCATGGATCTGAAATCCTTGTTCTTAGCTACCGTCTTCCTGAGCCTTGCCAGATAGGCGTGCTCGGAGATGTGCCCGTCAAGTTTTAAAGGCTCCTTCAGGAGAATATCAGAGGGGATGGTCTGGCGGATGAGCTCGTCTATGGAGCTGACTCCGATGACATCCAGCATGTGCTTGATCTGATGCTTTCTTGGACCGTTGTGTCTGTCTACAAAATTGAGTGGCATGATATATTTTACTTTTGTTGATTTCTAACGAACCCCAAAAGTAAAAATTTTTTTCATTACTTCCACCTTTCCAGGTCAAATCTGATGTAAATAAACAGCAAAATTGTGAAGGTTAAAAATGAAGAACCGCCGTAACTAATTAGAGGTAAGGGGATTCCGATGACCGGCATAATGCCTGTGGTCATGCCTATGTTGACGAAGACATGCATGAAAAGATAGGAGGCGACGCAGTATCCGTAGACCCGTATGCTCCTGTCTTTCTGTCTCTCCGCTGTCGTGACTATGCGCATGATCATGATGAGGAAGACGGCCAGTACAGCGATGCTGCCGACGAATCCCCACTCTTCACCTATGGTACAGAAGATGAAGTCGGTGCTCTGCTCCGGTACGAAATTGAACTTGGTCTGCGTACCCTGGAGGAAGCCTTTGCCGGTGAGGCCGCCGGAGCCGATGGCTATCCTGGACTGGTTGACGTTGTAGCCGGCTCCCATCGGGTCCTCGGATATGCCCAGCAGATTCTCGATGCGGTCGCGGTGATGCGGTTTGAGCACGTTGTGGAATATGAAGTCCACGGAAAATATCAGTGCTACGGATACGGCCGGGATGAGCAGGAACCTGGTCCACCCCCGGATCTTCTTTCGGATGCAGATGACGGCCATGACAGCGGCTGCGATGACCATGAGGCCCAGAATCCAGTATTCAGGAGAGGGAAGACCGAGTCTTGCAACCGACTCTATTCTGAACAGGCGGGGAATAAATGCTGCGGCCGTGATGGCTGCCGCTGATATGACGGCGGCCCGTATCCGGTATCTGGATGCCATGACTATCGTAGCGCAGGTGATGCCTGCGGTGATGAGCAGGGATACCGACGGCGAGAATTTCAGAGTCATCAGAAACAGCAGAATGGCCAGACCTGCGAATCCCAGAATCTTTCCAGGAAGTCCTTCCCTGTAGAGCATGAAGACCAGAGAACAGTAGACCAGGACAGTACCCACGTCCGGTTCCAGAACTATGAGACCGACAGGAATGACTATTACGGCCGCCACTTTCAGGAAATCCTCGGTGTTGGCCAGTTTGAATCCGTAGCTTCCCATAATCCTGGAAAGACACAGGGCCGTGGCTATCTTGGAGAACTCGGAGGGCTGAATGGCGAAGCCTCCTGGCAGGGTCAGCCAGGACCGGGAGCCGTTGACCTCGTGCCCGAACAGCAGTACGGCTGCCAGCAGCAGTACGGACAGTCCGTAAAGCGGCCATGAGACAGTCCGCCAGAAACGGCTGCCGAGCACGAATATGATGACAAAGGCGGTTACGGCGGCTATGCCTATCCACATCAGCTGGTTGCCGCTGCGGGTGGCCAGGGAGAACATACCTTCTCCACCCTCGCTGTAAGTGGAAGCGTAGATGTTGATCCATCCGAACACTGCCAGCAGTATGTAGCACAGGATCAGTATCCAGTCCAGTTTGGCGTATAATGTTCTTCCCGGGCTCATCATTTGTCTTTTTTAGGAGGTACGTAATCGGGACTGGCCGGCACCTTGTGCAGCAGACTGGTGCTGAGCATCTTCTCCTCCAGCCATTTGCGGCTCCGGGATATGTCGCCGGTCAGATATTTCTCAACCATGAGAGAGGCTATGGGAGCGGCCCAGGTAGCTCCGAAGCCGGCGTTCTCAATGTACACGGCTATGGCTATCTGAGGGTCTTCCCTCGGGGCGAAGCATACGAATACGGCATGTTCGTCCCCGTGCGGATTCTCGGCTGTGCCGGTCTTGCCGCAGATGTCCAGACTGTCCACGGCGGCGATCCTGGCGGTGGCTCCGCTTCCACTTGGCGCGTTGACGGCCTGGTACATGCCTTCCACGACATCCTCGAAATGGCAGGTGTCCACCAGGGTGTAGTGCCTTTCGCGGAATTTCCGGTCTATGGAGTCGTTGCCGTGCTGCCGTACTATGTGGGGGATGTAGTAATAGCCCCGGTTGGCGATGGTTGCCGCCAGGTTGGCCAGATGCAGCGGAGTACATCCAAGCTCGCCCTGACCTATCGACAGGGAGATGACTGAGAGGGCCTTCCAGCCGCCTTTTCCGTATATGCGGTCATAGGTCGCTGACGTGGGGACGAATCCTGCAATCTCGGAGGGGAAATCGGAACCCAGCCTGGTGCCGAAGCCGAAGCTCTGCACATAATCGTGCCATTGGTCGAATGCTTCGGACTGGGACGAGTATTCCGGATTCTCAAGGATGCTTCTTAAAAGATAGCAGAAATAGGAGTTGCACGAGGCCATGATGGCTTCCGTGAAGTCTACTGGCGACTTGTGGTCGTGGCAGCCTACGTGTATGCCCGGGGCGGTGAAGCCCATGTGGCACGGATATTCGGTACGGGTGCTCACGACACCTTCCTGCAGTCCTATAAGGGCGTTTACGAGCTTGAACACCGAACCCGGAGGCTGGGGGGACATGACGGCCCGGTTGAACATCGGTGTGAATGGGTCGGAGGCTATCTCGCTGTAATGCTTGTTGATCTCGCCCAGGACTGAGACATCGATGCCGGGTGAGGACACCATGGACAGAATCTCTCCGGTGGACGGTTCTATGGCGATGACGGAGCCGACTTTATTGCGCATCAGCTCTTCTCCGTAGTTCTGGAGCTCTGCGTCGATGGTGGATACTACATCCTGACCTGCGGCAGCCGGCTTGTCCATCTCGCCGTCCCTGTAGGAGGACTGTATCCGGTTGCTTGCGTCGCGGAGATAGATGCTGTAGCCTTTGCGGCCTCTCAGCATGTATTCGCAGGTCTGCTCCAGTCCCGTGCGGCCTACATAGTCCCCGGATTCGTAGTCGGGGTGTTTTTCCAGGAAATCCCGGTCTACTTCAGTCACATAGCCCAGCAGATTGCCCCCGGCGTTGTACGGATACATCCTGGTGGTACGCGGTATGCCGAAGAACTCGGGGAACTTGTGCCGTACCTCTATGAACCGGCTGTACTGTTCAGGGGAGACCTGGGACAGGAAAGTGACGGCCCGGAACCCTATCCTGCTGCGGTACATTCGGTATTCCTGAAACTTGGCTCTAACGTACTCTGGCTTGATATTGAGCGCACTGCAAAGGGCCGCCGTGTCCAGTTCCTTGATATAACGGGGAGTGACCAGTATGTCGTAGCTGTTCTTGTTGCCTACCAGCACATTCCCGTTGCGGTCCAGGATAAGTCCCCGGGCCGGGTACCTGGTCTGGTAGTACAGGGCGTTGTTTCTTGCGCTGACCTTGAAGCTGTTGTCCAGCAGCTGCAGCCGGAACAGCTGACAGGCCAGGACCAGGAAGGCGATGACCAGTCCGGCTTTCAGATACAGAGTCCTGTGTCTGTCTCCTCCTTCCATCCCCGCTATCTCCTCCTATTGTCCCTGCTGACGGAGAACAGCAGCGTCATAAGTGCTGTATTTGCCGCCAATGATGTACACAGCCTGAGAAGGCATCTCCAGAAAGGCTTGAATCCCGCGCTGTCCAGAAATACATAGACTGAAAGGAATATCAGGCACATCAGTGCGGAGTAGACGGCAAATCTTACCAGACCGAGATCCTCCACCGTACTTTTGTCTTCCTTGGAGTCTTTCGGGACGATGAATCCCAGTATAGTCTTCCTCAGCAGGGCGGCTGCGGTAAGGGCCGCAGCGGTAAGTCCCGGTATGCCGTTGCCCAGTATGTCCACCACGAGACCGATGATGAAGGCGGCCAGCATCGCGGGGACAGTCCCGGTCCTGACTGGAAGCATCAGCAGGGGAAAAACGAACAACGTGATGTTCAAGTATATGCTCAGATTGACATAGTTGTCCAGAGCTCCCTGAGCCAGGATGAGCAGGATACTTATGATGATATATTTCCACGTGCTCCTCATCGCCCACCTCCTTCATCTGTGCCGCCGGTCAGTTCCAGCAGCTGGTCTATATCCTTGCGGACGGCCACATATACGTGCCTGAGCTTGGAGAAGTTCTCGTACAGCGTGACTGTAACGTCGTAGTTTATACCGTCGCGCAGTTCTTTTCCGGAAACTGTTCCTACGGGAAGTCCTGCCGGATATATCAGCGAGTAACCGCTGGACACCACTGTGTCTCCCTCGTCTATCTCCGTATGGACCGGAATGTCATGCAGGATGATCTCCCCGGCGTGTTCTCCGTTCCATTGCAGGACTCCGAAGGTATTTGTCTTCCTGTGTATCGCGCTGACCATATTGTCTATGTCCAGCACGGAGGATACTTTGGAGTATTTTTCTCCTGCACTGAGGACATATCCGACTATTCCACGGTCGGTTATCACTCCCATGTCTTCCCGGACACCGTCCCGCGTACCTTTATTTATTATGATGATGTTGTGCAGGCGGTCCGTGCTGTTGGACACCACTGAGGCAGGAATGTAGTCAAACAGCAGGCTGTCACCGGCCAGAAGCGAGTCCACCCCGACAGTCTGCTCCAGAGCGGTCCTGAGCCGGTCGTTCTCTATCCTCAGGGCGGCGTTCTCCTGAGCAAGCCTGTCATTGACTCTTCCCAGGGAGAAATATCCCGTGACGCTGCCCGTAGCCCCGGAGAGGGTATTGGATACGGCAGAGGCGGCTTTCATGAACTCCGACCGCTGGACAACACTGCTTCTGGAGACCATTGTAAGGGCAACGGCCTCCAGGGCAATGAATACGATGCAGTTTATGATGTAGATTATGTATGCTTTCCGATTGTCCATTTACCGCATGAGGAAAGGATATCTCGAAGAGTTTTTCAAGGCCAGGCCGGTTCCTCTTGCAACTGCCCTGAGCGGGTCCTCGGCCACGTGGAACGGAATGTTCATCTTGTCGTAGAGCCTCTTGTCCAGACCTCTGAGCAGGGCACCTCCTCCGGTGAGGAAGATGCCGCGTTCCACGATGTCCTGATACAGCTCGGGAGGAGTCTGCTCCAGAACCTGAAGCACGGCGGCCTCGATCTTCGCAAGGGATTTGTCCAGGCAGTGGGCTATCTCCTGGCTTGTGACCGCAATCTCTACGGGATGGGCGGTCATAAGGTTGGGACCTCTGACGATGAACGGATCGGGCGTGTTCTCCAGTTCCGGGATAGCCGCACCGATGCGGATCTTGATCTCCTCCGACGTGAGCTCGCCGACCTTGATGTTGTGCTGCTGGCGCATGTACTGCTGGATGTCCGAGGTGAATACGTCTCCGGCCACTCTTATCGACTGGCTGGTCACGATGCCTCCGAGTGAGATGACCGCGATCTCTGTCGTACCGCCTCCTATGTCCACCACCATGTTGCCGGTGGGGGCCTCCACGTCCAGACCGATGCCCATCGCGGCGGCCATAGGCTCGAATATCATATAGATGTCCCTGCCTCCGGCGTGCTCTGCGGAGTCACGGACGGCCCTTATCTCGACTTCGGTGCTGCCTTTGGGGATGCAGATCACCATCTTGAGGTTCGGGGTGAAGAATGAGCGCTTGTAGTTGATCATCTTGACGAAGCCCCTGATCATCTGCTCGGCCGCGTTGAAGTCCGCTATGACTCCGTCGCGCAGGGGACGTACTGTCTTGATGTTGGGATGGGTCTTCTCGTGCATCAGCCTGGCTTTCTGTCCGAAAGCGATGGGCTTGCCGGTAGTCTGGTCGAATGCGACGATGGAAGGTTCGTCCACTACTACTTTATTGTCTACGAGTATGACGGTGTTCGCCGTACCGAGATCCATTGCGAGTTCCTGTGTCAGAAAAGAAAATCCCATAATCTATCAGTGTTTGAAATGTCTGTGTCCTGTCATCACCATCGCCATGCCGTGCGCGTTGCAGTAGTCCACGCTGTCGTTGTCGCGGATGGAGCCGCCCGGATGGATGACGGCCTTGATACCGGCCTTGTCGGCTATCTCCACGCAGTCGGAGAAGGGGAAGAATGCGTCGGAGGCCATGACGGCTCCGTCGAGGCTGAATCCGAAGCTGCGGGCCTTCTCGATGGCCTGCCTGAGTGCATCCACTCTGGATGTCTGGCCTATGCCGCTGGCAATCAGCTTGCAGTCCTTGGCCAGGACTATGGCGTTGGATTTGGAATGCTTTACTATGATGTTGGCGAAGAGCATGTCCTCGATCTGCTCAGGGGTAGGTGCCTCCTTGGTCACCTGTCTGAGGTCTTCGGGGCGTTCCTTGAAGGTGTCCCTATCCTGTACCAGTACGCCTGAGAGCATCGAGCGGAACTTCACGGCTGACGGACGGGCCTGGGCAGTCCTGAGGATGATGCGGTTCTTCTTCCCCTCGAGTATCTGAAGGGCCTCGGGCTCGTAATCGGGAGCGATGACCACCTCGAAGAATATCTTGTGCATCTCCTCGGCCGTAGCCTTGTCCACGGGGCGGTTGGCGGCGATGATGCCTCCGAATGCGGATACGGGATCGGCTGCCAGGGCTGACTCCCATGCCTCTTTCAGGGTGGCTCCTATGGCGCAGCCGCAGGCATTGTTGTGCTTGATGACGGCGACAGCGGTCTCGTCGAAGTCGGATATGAGCTCCAGGGCGGCCTCGATGTCCAGCATGTTGTTGTAGGATATCTCCTTGCCGTGCAACTGCTCGGGCAGGGATGTCTCACTTCCGAAATACAGGGCTTTCTGATGAGGATTCTCCCCATAGCGCAGGTGAGTGGCGCGGGTCTCGCTGGCAGTGAAGGCCGGTATCTGCTCCTTCCTGTTGAAATACTGGAAGATGTGTGTGTCGTAGTTGGAGCTCTTCAGGAACGCCTTTGCCGCGAAGGCCCGTCTGTCCTCTATGGACGAGTGTCCCTTCTTCTCCCTGAGCAGGGTGAGCAGGTCGGAGTAGGACTCCTTGCCGGCCACGATGATCACGTCGTTGTAGTTCTTGGCGGCTGCCCTGATGAGGGAGATGCCTCCTATGTCTATCTTCTCGATGATGTCCTCTTCGGAAGCGTCCTTTGCGACATATTCCTCGAAAGGATACAGATCCACTATCACAAGGTCGATGCCGGGGATGTCGTATCTCTCCCTTTCGGCCACATCCGACGCCTCTTCCCGGCGGTACAGGATGCCGCCCATAATCTTGGGATGGAGGGTCTTCACCCTGCCTCCGAATATGGAGGGATATCCTGTGAGGTCCTCAACTGCTGTAACAGGAATGTTATGACTGCCCAGATACTGCTGCGTACCCCCTGTGGAGAGTATCTCTACGCCGAGGCTAACCAGTTCATTTGCAATGTCTAGGATGAGGTTCTTGTCGTACACTGAGATCAGTGCTTTCTGGATCTTTCTGTCGCTGTTCATATATGCTGGATAACTTTTTAGTTACATAATCCGTGGATGAATCGGAGACAAAATTAGTAATAAATAATTTATAAATTGCTACATTTGAGAAAATATTTTGAGCCTGTAAAATGCGAGAAAGATACGTGATAATTCCGGCCGGAGGAATCGGCAGCAGGATGGGGGGAGATATCCCGAAACAGATGCTGGAACTGTGCGGTGTCCCGGTACTGCGCAGGACTCTGGACCTGTTTCTGGACCTGCCGTTTGAGGTGCATGTCATCATATCCATCAACATGACCGTGAAGTCCATGTGGGTGGATTACTGCCGGAAGGAGGGACTGATGCTCAGGTATGTGCTGGTCTCCGGCGGGATGACGCGCTTTCATTCGGTGCGCAAGACCATGAAATATCTTCCGGACGGGGCTCTGGTGGCGGTACACGATGCCGTGCGTCCCCTGCTCAGGAAGGAAGACATCATCCGGCTGTATGAGGAAGGGGAACAATATCCCGCCGTAGTGCCGGTGCTCCCGGTGACGGACACCATGCGCGCCCTGGCTCCTGACGGGAGCTCCTCCATGGTGGACAGAAGTCAGTACCGTCTGGTACAGACTCCGCAGGTGTTTCATTCGGAGGTGCTGAAAAGGGCTTATGATACGGCTTTCTCGCCGGATTTCACGGACGATGCGTCTGTGGTGGAGAAAAGCGGGGTGCCGCTGCATCTGACTGCCGGCAGCAGGTTCAACCTCAAGCTGACTACGCCTGAGGACATGACCCTGGCGGAGGCTGTTCTCAGAACCATTTTGTAAATGTGACGAACCTCGGCTTTCCGCGGAAGTCCTCCAGTACCTCCACGTCGCTGAATCCCCGGCTTTCAAAGAGTTCCCGGGACTGCACCCCATAAGCCTCATTGATCTCGAACCAGCATTTGCCGCCCGTTTTTACTGTCCCGGCGGCCCATCCGGCCAGCGCCTTATAGAACCGCAGCGGATCGCTGTCGGGTACAAAGAGGGCTTTCTCAGGCTCGTAATCCAGGACATTGGGGGCCATAAAGGCCTTCTCGCTCTCGCAGACGTAGGGGGGATTGGATACCAGTATGTCTATGTCGTCTATCTCCTCCGGAGGACCTTCGAGGATGTCGGCCTTGAAGAAGACCGGCGGGGTCTGCAGCGGCTGGCGGCCTGCCTCGTCCAGGAATATGCGCTGCCCTTTCGCTACGTCCAGGGCCTCTTCGTCCACGTCGAACGCCAGGACCTGTGCCTTTGGAAAGGCTGCGGCCAGAGTCCATGCTATGCAGCCGCTGCCGGTACAGGCATCCAGTATCCTGAGCTCCTGATAGCCGGACTTGCGCCATTCGTCTATGATGAGCCGGCACATCTGCTCGGTCTCCGGACGCGGGATGAGCACGGCTTCCGAGACGTGGAATATGCGGCCGGCGAAGGTCTCCTCTCCGATGACGTACTGGACAGGACGGCCTGCCGCCAGCTCTTCCAGCGCACTCTGTATCTTTACAAGGTAAGGCTTGGGTATCACTACGTTGGGCTCGACGGAATATTCGTATTCGGACAGGCCCAGGAAGTGGGACAGAATCCGGACGGATATGGCCTTGGCCTCGCCGGGGGAGTACTGCTCCGCCAGACTCTCGGTGGCTTTGGTGACGAATTCCTTTCGGGTCATACGCTACTGTCTCCCGTCTATCAGTCCTTTCAGGAAATCCTCCATGGTCATGCCTGCCTGACGGACCATCTGGGGCACGAGGCTGGATGCCGTCATACCCGGATTGGGATTGATCTCCAGCAGATAGGGTCTGTCGTCCTCGCTCAGGATGAAATCCATTCGCACCAGGCCGGTGCATCCCAGCCGGCGGAAGATTCTCACGGCCTCGTTCTGAATGACTACGGTCTGAGCCTCGGATACAGGGGCCGGACATATCTCCCGGCTGGCTCCCATATACTTGGCGTCGTAGTCAAAGAACTCGTGCCCGGGTCCGGGCACTATCTCGATGAGCGGTAGGGCGTGGACACCGTCGGCATCGGCGTAGACTCCGCAGTCTATCTCCTTGCCTGTTATGGCTTTCTCTATGATAAGAGTGTCGCTCTCCTTGAAGGCCGCCTCAATGGCCGCCGCCAGGTCTTCCGTCCTTTTGACCTTGGTGACTCCGAAGCTGGAGCCTCCGCCCGACGGCTTGACGAATACCGGCAGACCAAGCTCCGCCGTTATCCCGGCCGCGTCGTATGTGTCGCCCCTGCGCAGCATGACATCGTCGGCCAGATAAGTCCCCGAGTCCCTGAGATAGGTCTTGCAGGCGTACTTGTCGAAAGCGATGGCCGCGCACAGGGAGCTGCAGCCTATGAACGGTATGTCCAGCAGCTCGAAGTAGGCCTGGAGCCTGCCGTTCTCGCCCGGGTCTCCGTGAATGATGATGAACACATTGTCAAAGCGGACTCTGTTCCCGTCGATGGTGCAGGAAAAGTCGTTTCTGTCCATAGTGTGGCGCACCTCGCTGCCGTCCGCCGAGGATGTGACGGCCCACCAGCCTTCCCTGCACAGCAGGACCTCGTAGACATTGTATCCCGCATTGCGCAGCCATCGGGCGACGGACTTGCCGCTCTGTTTGGATATCTCCACTTCCGAGGAATATCCGCCGTATACTACCGCGATATTCCGTATTTTATCCGTACTCATGGTATTTTACATATTGAAAAATGAGTTCATGTCATCCTCGGTCTCCGTGACGGTGTCGTTGTCGCTGCCGTCACAGTCAGTGTCGAAATGCACTCCCGGCGGGGCGATGAACCTGTCTTCCGGAGTGACTCCGAGCGTTCCGTCATTCATGACTTTCTGCATGAAGAGTCCCCAGATGGGCAGGGAGGTATTGGCACCCTGTCCCTGGGCCATGCTCTCGAAGTGTACCTGCCGGTCTTCCGCTCCCACCCATACGCCGGCGGTCAGATGGGGCACGTAGCCTATGAACCAGCCGTCGGACTTGTCATTGGTCGTACCCGTCTTGCCCGCTATGGGCCCTTCCAGTCCGTATCTCCAGCGCAGACGGGCTCCGGAGCCCTCATTCACCACACCTTCCATAAGATTGACCATCAGGTATGCCGTCGCCTCGCTGACAGCTTCCTGCTTGCGGGGACTGAAGGTGCCGAGCACATTGCCCTCGCTGTCCTCTATGCGTGTCACCATCATCGGGTATATGTGGACTCCGCGGCTGGGGTAGGTGTTGTACGCGCTGACCATCTCCAGCAGGGTGATGTCGGCCGGTCCCAGGCAGAGGGACGGGTAGGGTGCCAGATAGGAGGTGATGCCGAGCTTGCGGCACATCTCCACCATGGCCGTCGGGCCGAACTGCCGCATCAGGTAGGCCGATATGTTGTTGCTGCTTCGGGTCAGACCCCACTTCAAGGTGACTTCCTTGCCGATATATTCCAGACGGTCCTCGCTTTCGGGAGTCCATGTGGTGTCGGCCAGCACGAAGGTCTGCGGTACGTTGAGCACCTTGTCACAGGGGTAGTAGCCCTCCTGCATCGCCAGTGTGTAGAGGAAAGGCTTGATGGTCGAGCCTACCTGACGCTTGCCTTGGCGGGCGTTGTCGTATTTGAAATACCGGTACTCGGGGCCTCCGATGTAGGCCTTTATGTGTCCGGTCGTGGGCTCCATCGCCACGAACGAGGCGCGGAGGATGGACTTGTAGTACCGTATGGAGTCGTCCGGGGTCATGACGGTGTCTATGTATCCGTTTGCATTCCAGGAGAATATCCGCATCTCCACCTTCTCGTTGAAGGCCTTCTCTATCGCCTTCTCCGATGCGCCCGCACTTCTCATGTTGCGGTATCTGTCGCTCCACCTTCTCGCCTGCTCCATGACTGTTTTCCTGATATTGTACGGAATATCCTTGGCGAAGGGTCTGTGCGGATTGTCCTTGAGATCCTTGAAGAAGGCCGGCTGGAGATCCTTGCTCAGATGCTGGACCACCGCTTCTTCTGCATATCGCTGCATCCTGGAGTTGACGGTGGTGTAGATGGTGAGTCCGTCCTTGTCCAGACTGTATGGAGTGCCGTCGGGCTTGAGCGTCTTGTTGATCCAGCCGTACAGGGGGTCGTTTTCCCACAGGTCCAGATCCGCGAGATAGTCCTCCTCGAAGTAGTAGTCGTCCCTCTCCGGCTCGGACGCGCTCATGTATTTGCGCAGCATGTCCCTGAAATAGGGAGCCTTGCTGGTGTTGTGGTCCTGCTGTCTGTAGTCCAGCACTATCGGCAGGGCCATCAGGGAGTCGGCATCGGCCTGGGAGATGTAGCCGTATTTGCCCATCTGGCTGATGACGTGGTTGCGCCGCGTGACGGACTTGTCGTAGTTGAGCACCGGGTTGTAGCGGGTGGGCTTGTTGACCGCGCCCACCAGTGTCGCGCTCTCCTGCAGGTTGAGGTCTATGGGCTCCTTATTAAAGAAGGTATTGGCCGCCGCCTTGATGCCGTAGGAGTTGCTGCCGAAGAATATGGCGTTCATATACATGGCCATGATCTCGTCCTTGGTGTAGTTGCGCTCCAGCTTTACGGCGGTGATCCATTCCTTGAACTTGCTGACTACCAGTCTGAACACTGCCTCACCGGGGAATTTGCCGGTGGCCTCTTCCCTGGGGAAAAGGGTCTTGGCCAGCTGCTGTGTGATGGTGCTGCCTCCTCCTCCCGAGCCGGCGTCCCCCAGCAGTATCGACTTGACGGCCACCCTGGCCAGGCTGCGGAAGTCTATGCCGCAGTGCTGGTAGAAACGCGCGTCCTCAGTGGCCACGGCTGCCTCCACCAGGTAGGGGGACAGGTCGTCAAAGCCCACGTGGGTACGGTTCTCGATATGATACGTGCCTATCAGTTCGCCGTCCTCGGATATGAGTTCGGTGGCCAGATAGGTCTTCGGGTTCTCCAGTTCCTCGAAGGACGGAATCTCTGCAAAGATGCCTACGCCTGCGATGAAAAGCACCAGAATACCTATGGGAATGAATACTACACACCAGATTGCGGTTATGAGTCTGCGTTTGGTCTTTTCTTTCATTTCTGTAAAATAAACATCGCGAAGTTAGAAAAAATTTGGTTTTTGTCTTACTTTATCCTTTACTTTGCAACTTCATTCAACCGGTACATATGGAGAATTTGGTAATCGTGGAGTCTCCCGCCAAGGCGAAGACGATAGAAAAAATATTGGGAAAGGATTATACAGTGCGTTCCAGTTTCGGCCATATAAGGGATCTGGCCAAGAAGAATCTAGGTATAGACATCGAGCACGGTTTCACTCCTCAGTACGAGGTGTCGCCGGACAAGAAAAAAGTCGTGGCCGATCTGAAGTCGGCCTCCGACAAGGCTGCGGTGGTATGGCTGGCATCCGATGAGGACCGTGAGGGAGAGGCCATAGCGTGGCATCTGAAGGAGACCCTGGCTCTGGATCCGTCCCGCACCCGACGTATAGTCTTCCATGAGATTACCAAGGACGCTATTCTCAATGCCATAAAGACCCCCAGGGACGTGGACATGAATCTGGTGATGGCCCAGCAGGCCCGCAGGGTGCTGGACCGTCTGGTGGGCTTCGAGCTCTCGCCCAGTCTCTGGAAGAAGATAAAGCCGTCGCTCTCGGCCGGCCGCGTGCAGTCGGTGGCCCTCCGCCTGATAGTGGAGCGGGAGCGGGAGATCAACGCATTTGATTCCAAACCTTATTTCAGAGTCGAGGGCGTGTTTGTCCCTGAGAAGTTGAAAGGCGGCAGGAGTTCCGCCAATAAGGTCATAGGAGTGCTGGACCGCAGGTTTGACTCACAGCAGGAGGCCGAGGCTTTCCTTGAGAGCTGCCGGGGCTGCGTGTTTACCGTAGGTTCGGTGGAGAAGAAAGAGGTCTCCAAGTGTCCGGCTCCTCCGTTTACTACCTCGTCCCTCCAGCAGGAGGCCGCCCGCAAGTGCGGATTCTCGGTCAGTCAGACCATGTCCATAGCGCAGCATCTGTACGAGTCAGGACTGATTACCTACATGCGTACCGATTCCACGACTCTGTCGAAGCTCGCCATAGGTGCGGCCAAGTCCTGGATTACAGACAATCTGGGAGCGCAGTATCACAAGGCCCGCCAGTACAAGACCGGTGTAAAGGGAGCACAGGAGGCACACGAGGCCATCCGTCCGACATATATCGCCAATACCGAGATTGAGGGTACGGCTGCCGAGAAGAAGCTCTACAGCCTTATCTGGAAGCGTACGGTGGCCTCGCAGATGGCCGATGCCCGCCTGGAGAAGACGGATATAACCGTGGTAGGAGACAGGATTAAGGAGCATTTCGACGTGACCGGCTCCACGGTGCTGTTCGACGGTTTCCTTAAATTATATATGGAGTCGTCCGACGATGACGCTCCTTCGGGAGACGAGGAGAGAATGCTCCCTCCTCTGGCCGTCGGAGATCTCATGCTGAGGGATACGATAACCGCCATGCAGAAGTACACCGTACATCCTCCCAGGTATTCAGAGGCCTCGCTGGTCAAGAAGATGGAGGAGCTGGGCATAGGCCGTCCCTCCACGTATGCGCCGACTATATCCACTCTTCATCAGAGAGGCTACATCCTGAGGCAGGACCGCAAGGGCGAGGAGAGGACAGTGACGGTGCTTACCTTGAAGGGAGACGATATCGCGCGCTCGGGCAAGAAGGAGACGACCGGCTCGGAGAAGGGCCGTCTGTGTCCTCAGGACATAGGCGTGATGGTCACGGACTTCCTGGAAAAGGCGTTTCCGTCCATCATGGACTATGGCTTTACCGCCAGGGTGGAGACGGACTTTGATAAGGTGGCTGCCGGAAAACTGGTGTGGAACAAGATAGTGGCGGACTTCTACAGGCCTTTCCACGAGAAGGTGGAGGAGACCATAAGCGAGAGCGCTCCTGTGAAGACCCGCAAGGTGCTCGGAACTGATCCGGCCACGGGCAAGACGGTGATAGCACGTATGGGACGTTACGGCTCGGTGGTGCAGATAGGGGAGGATGACGATCCCCAGAAGCGGATTACCGGTCTGGACAAAGGTATGCTGATAGAGTCGGTGACTCTGGAAGATGCCCTGCGCCTGTTCGTCCTGCCCCGTACTCTGGGAGAGATCGACGGCAAGGAGGTGACCTGCTCCAAGGGCAAGTTCGGTCCCTATGTCAAGTATGACGGCAAATTCGTATCTCTCAAGAAGGGCATGAACCCGTACACTATAACCCTGGAAGAGGCCCGCAAGCTGATCTCGGATCATGAGGAGCAGCAGAAGAACCGTAATATCAAGGCCTTCCCCGAAGCCGACATAGAGGTGCTCAACGGACGTTTCGGCCCTTACATCAAACATTCGGGTGCCAACTATAAGATACCGAAAGGTACTGACCCAGGGACTCTGACTCTGGAGCAGTGCCGGGAGATAATAGAGAAATCCAAGAAAAAATAAGAGTCATGAAGTACCAGTTGGACAGAATAGACCAGAGAATCCTTTCCTTTCTGGTCAAGAACGCCAGGATGCCGTTTCTGGAGATAGCCCGTGAGTGCGGAGTCTCCGGTGCGGCCATTCATCAGCGGGTCAAGAAGATGGAGAACATGGGCATCATCACCGGCTCCCGCCTTCTGGTGAAGCCTCAGGCCCTCGGTCTCAATGTCTGCGCCTTCGTGGGTGTCTCGCTCTCGGAGACCAACAAGTACAACGAGGTGATAAAGGCCCTCAAGCAGATACCCGAGGTGGTGGAGTGCCACTTCGTCACCGGCAAGCATGCCCTGCTGATCAAGCTCTACTGCACGGACCACGATCACCTGATGCGCATCCTCGTCCACACCATTCAGAACATCCCCTACATCCAGAGTACGGATACGATGATCTCCCTGGACCAGGCCATCGAGCGTCAGATCTGGGTCGCCGATGTCCCCGTCAAGGACTGACCTTCGAAGTCGTGAGGCATCTTCATGTCAGACATGTCAGTTTCTGAACTGATGGTGCGGTGTGGTGGAGTAAATGTCTGAATATCAATGCGCTAAGATAAGGTGCTGCACATTTGGCCGGTTTTAAAGCTGTCAAATGTGCAGCGCGTTTTGTAAGTCGCTATGAATCAGGGATGATTTTCCCCTGACCGCCCCACCGCTTCCAAAAATAACCATCCCGTCTTCCAGACTGCTGTGGCCATCATCACCGTGACCGCCTATACCGGCACCACCAGAAACAGCCGATACCGGACAGCTTACGCATAAGGCAGCACATATTCATATTTTCATTATCTTTGCGTAACGGTAATGCAATGGCGCACACAGACTTCATACACCCCTCAGGGAAGCCCTCGGCAGCCCCTGGATTTCTTAATAAATATTTGGAAATCCGGGAAAATCGTGTAAAAACACACACACAGGGCTCGCGCGTCAAGATACTGCAAATCCTTTAATCTACAAATACTTAGCGGAAAATTTCCATCTTCCGCAAGCCTCACTGCCGCGCGGCAATGCGCAGGCGGGCATACTTCATATACACCAACCGCATCATAAGGAGTAGAGACAGCATGGATTATTCTATATACAGTTACTCGCTTTGTGTCGCCTTGCCGTTGATGCTGTTCTTCGGCTTTTATTTTCTTTTTGCCAAGACGCCGGAGAAAGTCATTTTCGATAATTACCTGCGTTCCCGGCGGATTATGGGGACAGCGATGCTGTTGCTTGCAGCCAACTATTCGGCGCATTTCTTTTTCGGTATCCGATTCGTGAATGTCAATGCCGCCATACTGATGAATCTGTCCACCTATTTCCTGTGCTACTGGCTGTTCAGTTCGGCACTCACCACGCTGCTCGACCGTTTCTATATCACGCGGCGGCGGTTGCAGACTCACCTCGGTATGTGGCTGCTGTTCTCCGTCCTTTCCGGCGTGATATTGCTTCTGTTGCCGGGCGGGACTATGCAGAAAGTCGGATTGGCTGTCATG
>CASFSL010000038.1 GCA_949297365.1 uncultured Bacteroidales bacterium
ACAGATACTGTTGAACTCAAAACATTGTTCTGTAAACCTAACTGCAATATTGTCAATGAACTGAATGATTCAAGTGAACCTACATTGTTTTAATTGTTAAACTTTTTAACTATCCTCCACAATTTTTAGTGGACACAAGTGTCCCAAGATTTTCAATGAAAAATTCCTAAGATTTTCAATCGTGGGCTGTGCGGAGGTTCGGTCAGGTGTACGCAGAGGGGTGTCCGATATCGGACACCTGTACGGAAACGGACGGATGTCGTCGAGGGTAAAATATTGATAAATAGCATAGTGAGATGCTGGCACGGGGATTGCCCTGCCTCGGAACAAAAGTAGAATAAAAACGGTATGAAATTAGGTTTATACTTCAGGCAGGCGTGGTACAACCTCCGGGTGAACCGGGTGTACAGCGCGGTGTTCATCGCCGGAACGGCGGTGTCGGTCGCACTGGTGATGGCTTTCCTGACCGTGCTTTCTTCCAGGGTGGTCAATACCGTGCCGGAGACGCATCGGGACAGGATGCTGAGTGTCAGCCATCTATTATATAAGGGAGATATGGGAACGCTGGGCTTCGGAGTGTCGGCTGAGTTCGGAAAGCGTTTCCTGGACAGTCTGCCCGGAGTGGAGTGCTGGACAGCAATGGCTCCGGGACATTTTATGGAAGGTCCGCTCACATTGAGGGATGCCGCCGGTATAAGCTGCAAGGCATTTACCCGTTTCGTGGACCGGAACTTCTGGAGGGTCTTCGATTTTCAGTTTGTCGCTGGCAGACCCCTGTCGGAAAGCGGTATGCACGGCAGTGCAGTCGAGCTGGTGGTCTCCGAATCGGTAGCACGCCGTCTTGCAGGAAAGTCGGATGCGGTGGGAAAGGAGGTGTACTGGGACGGACGGCTGTTCCGAGTATGCGGTGTGGTCCGGGATGTGCCCATAAGCGCATCTGCGGCTTTTGCCGAGGCTTGGATGCCTTTGGACGAGTACGACATCAACATGTCGTGGCTCGGACGGATGTTTTTCGGAAAGGTCAGTTTTCTGGGGAACGGACCCATATATATTCTGGCTGACGACAGAGCCTCGTTCCGTAAAATCAGGTCGGGGATTGAGGACCGCCTGGAGATATTCAACCATACCGATGACAGCGGCTCGGAACTGAGCCTGCCCCGGGGAGTACCGTCGTATGTGGAAAGTATGTTCGTACAGTTTGACAGTCATGGCAACAGTCAGCCTGTTAGGCCTTATATCTGGATGAGCGTCGGTGTGTTGCTGCTTATCCTGCTGGTGCCGCTTTTCAATCTCTCCGGCATGGTGACTTCCCGGATGGAGGCCCGCCTGACCGAGTTCGGCACCCGCAAGGCCTTCGGTGCCGGGAGCGGCTCGATCCTCTCGCAGATAACCTGGGAGAATCTGCTGCTGACACTTATCGGCGGAGTGCTGGGGCTGGTGCTGTCATGGCTGCTGCTGGAGGTGTTCTCCCGTCAGCTCAGCATGTTGATCCCGACCGGCGGATGGATGCCTGGCGCGGCGGGCTATGGGACTCCCGAGGCAGGGTATTTTGATTTCAGGGATTTCTACAACATATACTTAGGAACTGCGCTGCTTCTTGTTATAGTGGTGCTCAATGTGCTGTCAGCCCTGCTGCCTGCCCGCAGAGTCATCCGGCATCCGATAACCGAATCGTTGAACTATAAAAAATAGCGTGCTATGATAAGGCAGATATTCAAACAGATATGGTTTTACCGCCGGGGCAGTGCCTGGCTGTTTGCGGAGCTTCTTGTGATCGCTGTCGTGTCGTGGTTTGTAGTCAACCGGATATGGAATGTCCAGTACAGGGTTCACGCCATACCCGACGGCATAGACTATGACGGGGTGTATGTGCTTTCTCTCGATGAGCTGTATCCCGGTCAATATGGCTATGACAGCACCTACGATACGGACGAGGCCCGTATGGAGAACTTTTTCCGGGTAGGCGACAGGCTGCGTCAGATGCCTCAGATACAGAGTCAGGCCCCGATAAGTATGACTCCATGCCTGGGCGGCAGAGGTGTGATGACAATATTCCTGGACAGTGTTACGATGGTGAATACAGCTGTGATTCAGAGAATCTGCGGGGCGGAGGACTTTCGGTTACTAGGATACAGGGTACTGCTGCCTGAGGACGGAGAACTTGTGGATGAACCCAATACGATACTTATTTCCGAAGATCTGGCCATGACGCTGTTCCCTGGAGTCAGTCCGATAGGAAAGACTCTCAGGGATGCGGCGGACGGCTATGTGCAAGAATACGAATATTATAAGAACAGTAAGATAACGGGAGTCATCGCCAATGTCCGTATGAGCCCGGATGCTGAGAATATTCCGATGCTGATAGAGAATATCCACAGGCAGGAGTACTTTGAGGCTATTGTCTTTAATGAAGAGTATAAATACGCTTTCCGGACTGTGCCGGGGGTGGATGCAGAGGCGTTTGCGGCAGAGTTGGGCCGGAAACTTGAGAGCGGCGGAGGCCTGGGCAATTACAGAGTGAGGGAGGTAGTGTCTTACAGGGAGATGGTGGAGGACAGGATTCTGTCCGGCAGCATGGACCGGCTGTTCCTGTGGAAGGCCCTCAGGATATTCCTTATCATCAATGTGCTTCTGGCGGTGGTGTCCATCAGCTGGCTGAGAATGGAGGAGCGGCGCGGGGAGATCAGTGTCCGCCGGGCCATGGGAGGCTCCGGGTGGAGGATTCTCGCTCAGAACATCGGAGAGATATGGATCATGACCGCAGCGGCCGCCCTTATTGCAAGTGTGGTGGTGATCAATATCATTGTGCTGGGGAAGATGGATATCGTCGGGGAGACTGAACAGTTCATGCTGCCGGTGACCAGAGAGTTGTATCCGCTGTTATTTGACCCGGTACTGCATTTTCTGGCGGTGGAGGGCATTGTCCTGGGGCTGCTCCTTGTCGTGGTGACGGTGGCGGCTGCCGTGCCGGTGCTGCTGGCCCTGCGCCAGTCTCCAGTCGAAGGTCTTAGGGACGAGTGATTTTTTAGAGGATTTGATAGAAATGGAAGGTACAATACATACGATGGACAGAAATCTGACTGTTAAGGAGAAATGGCAGGACCGCCGCAAGGTCATCATCCGCTGGAGCCTCGGAGCAGGAGCGGCGGTGGCGGCGGTGGTGCTGCTGGCCGTGCTGATCCAGCCGTCAGTGCGTGAGAGCAGTATAAAGATGGCGGCGGCGGATATCGGCTCGATAGATTTTGCCGTATCGGCTACGGGCAGGGTAGTGCCCGGCTATGAGGAGACCATAAATGCTCCGATATCGTCCCGGGTAGAGGAGGTCTTCAAGCGGGCCGGAGACGTGGTGCAGGCCGGGGAGCCTCTGCTCAGGCTGGATCTGACAGCCGCGCAGGCCGATTACGACAAGCAGGAGGATGAGGAACAGATGAAGATCCTGAGACTTGACCAGATGCGGATTTCCAACCGCAATCAGCTCTCTGAGATGGAGATGCGGATAAAGATCCAGGAAATGGAACTTGACCGCAAGGAGGCCGCCCTGCGCAATGAGCGGTATCTGGATTCTCTGGGAGCGGGCACTCCCGATAAGGTCAGGGAGGCGGAACTGGCTTATACTGTAGCCAGTATGGAACTGGACGAGAACCGGCAGAAACTGGAAAACCAGAGGGAACTGTCAGCTGCCGACGAGGCGGTGGCGGAACTGGATCTTTCCATTTTCCGCAAGAACATGGAGCAGACCCGCCGTCGGCTTTACGATGCCGGTATCCGTGCTCCCTATGCGGCCACCCTGACTTATATCGTGGATGAGATAGGTGCCCAGGTCTCCGAGGGCAGCAAGATAGCCATGCTGGCCGACCTCACCCGCTTCAAGGTGGAGGGCGAGCTCGGGGACATGCAGGCCGGCAAGATAGCCGAGGGTTACCGGACCACAGTGCTGGCCGGACGGGACACCCTTACCGGAGTCGTTTCGGGCATCTCGCCTCTGTCCACCGACGGCCTGATATCCTTCTCGGTGCAGCTTGACGACGAGTCCGCCCCGGTCCTGCGCTCGGGCCTGAAGTGCGACATCTACGTGGTCTACGCCTACCGCGAGAATGTCCTCCGTCTGCCGTCAGGCACATATTATAAAGGAGCGGGCAACTACGACCTCTTCGTCCGCGAGGGCGACCGGTTGGTACGCCGCCGTGTGTCTCTCGGGGAGGCCAACTACGACTATGTGGAGGTCGTCTCCGGCCTTGAGCCGGGCGAGCAGGCGGTCATCTCCGACATGTCCGATTACGCCAAGCAGCCCGAGCTCCGCATCAGACCATCCAAAAAGGAAAAGTAAGAAAACAGATAAAGAGTTAAAATTATGATCAAGCTTATCGAAATTTCCAAAATCTACAGAACCTCCGAGATCGAGACCATGGCTCTCGACAATATCAACCTCGAAGTGCGCGAAGGAGAATTTGTAAGTATCATGGGCCCCTCCGGCTGCGGCAAGTCCACCCTGCTCAACATCGCCGGACTGCTTGACGAGCCTACTTCCGGTACCGTGGAATTGCACGGCAAGCCCGTCTCAGGCCTCAACGCCAGGGAGGCCGCCCGCTTCCGCAACACCGAACTCGGATTTGTCTTCCAGAGCTTCCACCTGATTCCCTCGCTCAATGTCCTGGACAACGTGCAGATGCCCTTGCTGTACCGCAAAATGGGTGCGACCGAGCGCAAGGAAAGGGCTTTGAAGATGATTGATGCCGTAGGACTGAACCACCGTATCCGGCATTTCCCCTCGCAGCTCTCCGGCGGTCAGTGCCAGAGGGTGGCTATCGCCCGCGCCTTGGTCGGCGACCCCTCCATCATCTTAGCGGACGAGCCCACCGGTAACCTAGACTCCAAGATGGGTGCCGAGGTCATGGAACTCCTGCACGAGGTCAACAAACAGCGCGGCAAGACCATACTGATGGTGACCCACAACGAGTCCCAGGCCAAGCAGACCGACCGCATCATCCGTATGCTCGACGGCCGCATCATCGGGTAGAGGAGGGGATATATGAAACTACCCGTGTATTTCCGTCAGAGCTGGCAGATAATGCTCAAGGACCGGCAGTACAGCCTGATCTACATCATCGGTGTGGCGCTGTCGATGGCACTTGTCTCGTCTGTGCTGATATTTATGGTGATGATGCTGGGAAATGTCTACCCTGAGAGTCACCGTGGACGGACTATGCTGCTTACAAGCGTGTATTACAATGACGCAGACGGCAAGTATTTCGGTTCTACAAGTGTGCCGGATGACCTGGTGCGCCTTATCCGGGAGGCGGAGCCGGAGGGTCTGGAGGCTATGTCGGTAATCCGGCCTCCGTCCATCTGTGCGGACGTCCTGGTCTCATCCGGGGAGAGGGCGGCTTTCTATGCCAATGTGAGGTATGTGGACGGTGGATTCTGGGATGTTTTCGATTTCGATTTTCTGGCGGGAAGACCTTTCGGTCAGGATACACAGGATGGTCAGGGAGGGGAGGCCGGTCCGGCAGCGGTCGTCTCCGCTACTATGGCGCAGAGGTGTTTCGGAGATGAGGATGCCGTGGGCCGTATGCTTACGGTAAACGGCCGTGCGGTGACTGTCTGC
Organism: uncultured Bacteroidales bacterium; assembly: GCA_949297365.1. Classification (GTDB taxonomy): domain Bacteria; phylum Bacteroidota; class Bacteroidia; order Bacteroidales; family UBA932; genus Coprenecus. Next base: position 5,606 of record CASFSL010000038.1, read on the forward strand.
GGAGTAGTCCGGGACGTGTCGCTCGCAGCCGGTATAGCCGATGCGGAGATATGGCTGACAAGGGATATGGAGGAGCGCAGGCGTATTCTGACGGATTGGGCTATGCCGGAAGGCGGGAACTATATAATCTTCCTGGCACAGAGCCGCAGGCATTTCTCCGATATCCGGGAGGCGGTGGAAAAAGCTGTCGGCAACTACAATGCCGTGCAGCCGGAGGACAGTGAGTTCAGTATGTCGTATGAGACAGAACCCTTGTCTTTCAGGGTGTCATGGCTGGGCGGAGTTCCGGGGCTTGTCCTGTCCCTGGTGATCGGAACCATTGTCGTGATACTGCTGATACCGGCGGTCAATCTGTGCGGGATGGTCTCTTCCAGCCTGCAGGAGAGGCTGACGGAGTTCGGAGCGAGGAAGTCCTACGGGGCTCCGTTCCGGTCGATGTTCTCGCAGATATTTGCGGAGAACCTGATGCTGACGCTTATAGGGGGTGTCCTGGGCTTCGGCCTGTCTATAGGAGTGCTGAATATGCTCTCGGGCTATTTCTTAGAGGTTACTGCGGGATTGGGAGATTTTTCCAATGATGCGGACCTGCTCTTTCCGACAGAGTCATTTTTCCGTCCGGGTCTTTTCCTGATGGGGTTTGCGGCGGTGGCCTTGCTGACTGTTTTCGCTTCGGTGCAGCCGGTGATGAAGGTGCTGCGCAAGGGGGCGGTGGAACTGCTCAGGGACAATTCCTATTACAGGACACGTCGTGTCCGGAATGCCTGGCTGGTGACAGAGGCCGCTCTGGTATTCATCATCGGCTGGCTGCTTGCCGACCCGATGCTGCTCAACGGGGTGCGCCGTCACGCCGTACCTGTCGGCTGGGATTCTGACCGGATAGTCTGTGTTCCTGTCTCCTCTCTTTCTGCCTCGGATGCGGCATACAGTCCGGAGGCCTCGGAGGACGGAGTACTGCTGGAGGATTTCCGAAGAATTGGCCGGGTGCTGGCTGCTTTGGACGGGGTGGAGGCACTCACACCTGCGTCACCGTTCATTCCCGGCAACAACAGCGAGACGCGCATGACGGTCTATGCGGATACTGCTGTCAAAATACAGGCTGCCTGTTTCCTCAAGGAGCTGGGCAGTGATTTCATGGATGTTTTCGGTTTCTGCGTGCTGGCGCCGGAGGGAGGTGTGCGCCCTGCCGATGAGGGAACGGGTACTGTGATTATTTCGGAGGACCTGGCTGAGGCTCTTTTCCCCGGCAGTGATCCGGTGGGACAGACATTGTATCTTGCCAACAACTCGTCTCCTGCTGCTCCGAGGACGGTGGCCGGGGTGATTCAGCGGCAGAAGGTCCGGACTATGACTGACAATCCCCGGCCTGTCGTTATTGTCAATATGGCCTCCTATCCGGTCGGTTACATCCGCTCAGGGCAGTGTTTCTGGGTGCTGCGGCTGTCGCAGGATACAGACATGCGCCAATTTATCGAGCAAATCAATTACGGGACGGCTTCCCGGACTTCATTCGGCAATCTTCGGGTAGGACTATCCTATCCGGTGACGAAAGTAATGGACTCTTACGGCGGCAGGGAACTGGAGACCATACTGCTCTCGTACCTGTTGCTGAACCTGATACTCGGGGCGTTCTCGCACTATGCCCTTCAGACCCGCCGCAGGGCCGATGAGTTCGGTGTCCGCACGGCCATGGGCTCGACTCCGGGACGTCTGCGCCGCGATGTAGTGGCAGCGGGTCTCGGACAGGCTGCGCTGTCGGTTGGTATCGGACTGTTTGTGGTGCTGAATATCATCCTCTTCCGAGGACGGGACGTAGTATTTATTGGTCAGGTCAATATGCCTGCGTTGCCCGAGAGTTCCCTGGCTCCCTGGCCGGTACTGACTTCACCTTTCCTGTCCGCGCTGATGGTGACATTGGCCGTGGCTGCGGTAATATTTGTTGTAAATGCCCTGGCGGCGCTCGTCTCCGTGTGGAAAGTCTCCCGGACCCGCCCGTCAGAAATTTTAAGAGAAGAATGATTATGAAACTACCTGTATACTTCCGCCAGAGCTGGCAGATAATGCTCAAGGACCGGCAGTACAGCCTGATCTACATCATCGGCGTGGCACTGTCGATGGCCTTCGTGATGGCCTTTCTGATGTTCATGCTGATGAGTGTCTCGGGAATCTATCCGGAGAAGCACCGCAGCCGTATGCTGGTTCTCTCCAATGTTATCCTGGATGATGCGAAAGGCGAGCCGCGGATGGGTACCATGGTGAGCGAGCGTCTGGCGCAGCTGATAGAAGAGGCGGATATCCCCGGCGTGGAGAGCATGTCGTATGTCATTGCGCCTTTCCGAAGCGGTTCGCTCAGTCTGACCGCGCCCGACGGCAATGTCCACAATGCTCCGGTGATGTATGTGGACGGAGGTTTCTGGGACGTGTTCCAGTTTGAGTTCCGGGACGGGCAGGCTCCGGGGGAATGGAATCCGGTGCTGGTGGAGGCGGTGGTCTCCGAGACATTTGCCCGCAGGTGCTTCGGCTCGGGTGACGCGGCGGTGGGGCAGAGCGTGCTCTACGGCGGTACTCCGCTCAGAATCTGCGGGGTGGTGCGGGATGTTCCTCTTACGGCGATGATGACAGATGCGGAGGTGTGGCTGCCGTATCAGCTGTACAGGACGAGGTTCTACAGTGCGGACGGACAGCCTTGGTTAGGCTCGGGCTATCTGTATATTCTGGCCAAGAGCCGCAGGGACTTTGATGCGGTACGGGCAGGGGTAAGCGATGTGACGGCGAGGTACAATCTCTCGTTCGGTGCGGCAGAGGAGTTCTATATCTCACCGGATGTGCGGCCGGAGACTTATATCAGAACTTCCGGTGTGTCAGCGGAAACGCTTCTTTCGATCATAACGGCGATGGTGCTGATGCTGATGATTGTCCCGGCTGTCAATCTGAGCGGAATGGTGGCTTCGAGCATGGAGGAACGGATCGTGGAGTTCGGGGTGCGCAAGGCATACGGGGCACCAGGCGGTGTCATAGTGCGGCAGGTGCTCTCGGAGAATTTCCTACTGACGCTTATCGGGGGGCTTTTCGGCGTGGTGTTCGCCAGGGGGATTCTGGGCCTGCTGTCCAATGCTCTGGAGCAGAGCAAGGCCGGGTATGATGCCGTGGAGATGCAGGCCGACCTGGTGTTTCCTGCGGATGTGTTCTTCCGTCCGGAACTGTACCTTCTGGTGTTTGTCTGTGTGCTGGCCCTCAATCTGCTGTCCTCGTATCTGCCGGTAAGGAAGGTGCTGAGATACAGCGTAACGGATTCGTTGAACGAGAAAAAATAGCATGGTTATGAAAGCGCATAAGAAGATAAAAAGCGGAATGTGGCTGATAGTGGAGACCGTTCTGGTCTTCGTGCTGGGCTGGTTCCTCGCCGACCCTGAGATAATGAAGCTGTACCGGAGTATGTTCATCCCCATGGGCTGGGATTATGAGAATGTCGTGGTGGTGCCGGTGGAGGTGCTGCCGGACTACGATCCGGATTACCGCCCGGAGGCGATGGAGCGGGAACGGATGACGGAGGATTTCCGGCGTATGGGGGAGGTCCTGTCCTCGGTCAGCGGGGTGGAGTATGCCGCGCCGTGCCGTCCGTATTTCCCCGGTATTGACAATCACATGTATGGCAGGGTTTTCCGGGATTCTACCCATTTCATGGAGTGCAGTATGCTGTACCGGGTGACCGGCTCCGATTTCATGGAAGTGTTCGGTTACGAATGGGTGCAGCCTGAAAGCAGTCCTTTCCTGACGGAGGATGCTGTGGGCAGGGTCGTGGTCTCCGAGGATCTGGCCGAATTCCTGTTTCCCGGGGAGAATCCTATAGGCAGGTCATTTGAGTCCACCGAGAGCGGCAACAACGTCGTCGTCGGTGTGATTCCCCGCCAGAAGCTGCGCGAGATTACGGGTGTCCCGACCCCGGTGCTGATAGCCAATATCGCAGCCGTGAACTACGACGAACTGTCCAATGGCGGTGCCTACTGGGTGGCCCGTGTGGCTGACGGTACCGACTTGGACTCCTTCCTTCCCGAGCTCAACCGGGTGCTCTCGTCGCAGGCCTCATTCGGCAATCTCAGGGCAGCAGCGGCATGGCCCTTGGAGAACAAGCTGCAGGCCAGCATGGATGTCTCCCTCCACAATGTCGGGCTGATATATCTCGTCCTCAATCTCGTGCTCGGAGCCTTCTCGTTCTGGCTGTTGAGCTCGCGGAAGAATCAGGACGAATACGGTGTCCGTCAGGCGATGGGCGCCACTCCGGCGAGGCTGCGGCTCAGCGCAGTGGCCCGGGCCTGTAGGTCTACCGCTATAGCGGTGGGTATCGGTATCGTCCTGGTGCTTAATGTCAATCTGGTGCTGGGACGCGAGTCGGCCACCGTAGGCGCGGAGTTTTTCGGTGTCTATCCGGCAGCCGAGACCCTGACACCCTGGCCGGTGCTGACTTCAGGGCCGCTGTCCGTACTGATGGTCACTGCTGTCGTGGCGGCTGCTGTGTTCCTGATGAATATTCTGGCTGCGCTCGTCTCCGTATGGAAGGTTTCGGGGATGCGGCCGTCGGAGGCCCTTCGGGAGGAATGACCATGAAACCCCGGAAGCTTCCATATTGTCACTATACATTTTAGGTGTGTGACAATATGTTGAGAATGAATGATATATGAAATTGAGAAAATGTTAGGACGAGTGAAAATGAGCATTACTGGGCAAAATATCGGGCACCTAACATTTTGGGGAAATGCTAAGTGCTTGATGAATTGGTACTTGAAATATAACGAAAATGTATAGTGACAATAATTGAGACAATGACAATAACAATGAGACGTATTTTTCGAGAGACGGTGATGACGGTGGCGGTGCTGCTGATGGCTGCAGTGCCCGGACATCAGAGGCTGGCGGCGCAGGAGGCCGGCGGACAAGTGCCGGGTGTGGAGCAGGCCGGCGGGAAGCAGGGCGGTGTGATGGAACTGACCCTCGAGGGGGCGATGGACCTGGCATGCGGGCAGTCGGTGGATGCTGCGGTGGCACTGAACCAGCTCAAGAGCGCGTACTGGCAGTACCGGACCTACAAGGCGGAGAGACTGCCGGAGCTGGTCTTCAACGGGACGCTGCCGACATTCAACAATAACTACAATTCCTATCAGAATGCCGACGGTTCCTACGGCTATGTACGCAGCAACTGGCTGGGACTCTCCGGCGAGCTGTCCGTGACCCAGAACATTCCGTTCACCGGCGGTACTGTCTCGCTGAGTACCGGCCTGGACATGACGCGCCAGCTGGGTACGGGAGCCTACAACGAATTTATGTCCGTCCCCGTGGCCCTGACCCTTACCCAACCTCTGTTCTCGGTGAATACGTTCCGCTGGGACAAGAAGATCGAGCCGGTGCGCTATGCCGAGTCCCGCGCCGCCTACTCCGAGGACATGGAGGAGGTCAAGATGAATACGATAACCTATTTCTTCAACTATATCCTTGCCGTGGAGAACCTCAAGATAGCCGAACAGAACCTGGAGAACGCCGACAAGCTCTATTCCATCGCCCAGGAACGCCGTAAGATCGGCCAGATATCCGAGACCGAACTGATGCAGTTGAGCCTCTCCGCCCTGCAGGCCAAAGCCGATGTGACCGAGCGACGCAGCAATCTGAACGGTGCCATGTTCAACCTTAGGGCCTTCCTCGGCCTCTCCGAGCAGGACACCATCGTGGCCGTGCTGCCCGAAGCCATTCCGCTGCCGGAACTCGACTACCAGGATGTGTTGAGCCGGGCCCTGGCCAACAGTTCATTTGCCCAGAATATCCTGCGCCGAAAACTCGAGGCCGACTACGATGTGGCCACAGCCAAGGGCCAGCGGTACCAGGTGGACCTGAACGTGACCGTCGGCTACTCCGGAGTGAACCGCGAGCTGGCCATGGCCTACAACGACATCCGCGACCAGGAGGTTGTGTCTATCGGACTGTCGATACCTATCCTGGACTGGGGCAAGCGCAAGGGGCAGGTCAAGGTGGCCGAGAGCAACCGCGACGTGGTCCGCTCCCAGCTCCGGCAGGAGGAACTGGACTTCAACCAGAACATCTTCCTGCTCACCGAACAGTTCAACAACCAGGCCGGCCAGCTGGAGCTTGCCCGTGAGTCCGACCGCGTGGCCTATGCCCGCTACCAGGCCTCCGTCGAGTCCTTCCTGATCGGCCGCATGAGCGTCCTCGAGCTCAACGACGCCCGCGACGCCAAGGACCTCGCCCGCCAGGACTATGTCCAGCAGCTCTATTACTACTGGTACTACTACTACAATATCCGCTCCGTCACCCTCTGGGACTACGCCACCGGCACTCCCATCAAGGCCGACGTGGACGCCCTTCTCGCCGACGAAAACTGACATCCATAGGTCCGTTGTCCCGGACGCGATTCTTCTCGCCGCTTTTTTAAGGGCCGACAAGAACGGACGTTTATGGCTATTTTCCGAACAATAAGATAGTTATATTACGTGGAGTGTGTTTGTGAATTCAGAAAAGCACATCTCCCATGAGAGAACTGAACAATATCCGGGAAATAGCAGCCGTTCTTTGGAAATTTTCAGTAAATCTGTATAAGGAATATACCTCTTTGAAATCAAGAGAGTTAGAAGAATTACCTCGTTTTCGGGTAATGAGTTGGTAACCGTTCTAATTGCCGTGGTCTGCATCGCTTTGCTTGTTCGGGAAACTCTTACGGTACAAA
>CASFSL010000039.1 GCA_949297365.1 uncultured Bacteroidales bacterium
CGTGGACCAACCTCTTCCCATTCCGAACAGAGAAGTTAAACGCGCTTGTGCCGATGGTACTGCCCTAACCGGGGTGGGAGAGTAGGTAGCCGCCGCCCCCTAGAGCCCGCGAGGAGTTCCCTCCGCGGGCTTTTTTTATGCATACTTGCGATCTTGTACCGACCTGCGGGCGGTGATGGCCCGTGATATATCTCTGTCCTGTTTCCGAAATTTGTTGAATGTTTCCCTTGAAAGTTCAAAATACTCGCAGATACTCTTGATACTTTGTCCATCTCTCAGCATTATCAGAACCTTTTCTTTATTTTTCATCAGAATATTTCGTTTTGTGCAGCTTCCTGCCTTCCTGCCTAGCACCGCTCCGTTGGCTTTTCGTGCCGCAAGAGCCTCGCGGGTACGCAGCGAGATAAGATTCCTTTCAATCTCGGCCACAAGACCAAACGCAAAACACAGAACCTTGCTGTTGATGGTGTCGTCAAAAGTGTACCCTTCTTTTGTAGTGTATAGTTTGATTTTTTTCTGGAGACACTTTCCCATAATGTTCATAATGTCGGTCAGTGTCCTGCTGAGCCGTGAGATTTCGGTGACTATGAGCGTGTCTCCTGCTTTCATCCTTCTAAGCAGCGGACCGAGTTTACGCTCTCTCTCATTCTTTTTACCGCTCACGATTTCCGTGACCCAGCGATCTACGCTGAGATGTCTTCCCGCGGCAAACCTCAGGATTTCCTCCTGTTGGTTTGTCAGATGTTGTCGGCATGTGCTGACTCTTAGATAACCCACGATCATTGTTGTATAATTTTGATTTGGTACTGCGGCAATATTGCCGTCTAAAGGTAATAATCACTTATGTCATCGGGTATGGTTTTTGATTGAGAAGAGTTATGGAATATTCTCCGGGAGACAGGATAAGACTGATGGATTCGGTGGAGGACGGCAGGGTCGTCGCCGTGCCGGACAGTTCCACGCTTGTAATAGATGTTGACGGGATGACCATGCGGGTCTCGGTCACGGAAGTCGTGCCTGTACCGGCCGGAGATCTCTCAGAGGAGCGGCATCTTTACGACGGGAACAGTCAGGCGGCAGGATTCAAGGAAAGACAGCACTCTGCTGTCAAAGCAGTCCGTAGCGGGAAAAAAGCTATGCGTGAAGCCGGGACAATGGAAGTGGACCTGCATATGGATGCCGTGCGTAGGAAGTATCCGGCTGCCCGCAACATTCCGGATGAGGATGCCCTGTATGTCCAGCTGGAAGTCGTGGACAAGAGTATGGCCGAGGCTTTCCGCAAGGGTTTACGGTCCGTGGTATTTATTCACGGAAACGGCAGGGGTGTGCTCCGCAGCGGGTTGATCAGGAAACTGAAAGAGTATCCCGGGGTCACTTTCGGAGAGGCTTCGCTGCTCAGGTACGGAAGCGGAGCACTGGAAGTATTTATAAAGTAATTATCATCTCCTCTTTCTCAGCAGGAAATATATACCGGTTGCGGATGCTGCGGCCATAGCGAGCAGCAGCAGGTTCCAGAGTATGGTCATCCCCCATCTTACAGGATGCGGGAACTCCCTGTACGGTGAGTCCCCTTCGCTGTATCTGGCAAATGCATTGGTGTATACGGTTGTGCCGTCGTCATACCAGGCTGTCATCCTTACATAGGGATCTTCCGGTGTCATGACATAACTGATGCCGGTGGCATTGGATGTAGAGTCTACGGTCCGACCGTTCTGTGAGATCACTCTTATGGCTGATGCAGGGGATGACAGTTGCATGAACACGGTGTCGCCGCGCATACCTATGTCCTCAATCTTCGGCAGCTGCAGATTGCCTTCATGCTTGGCTGCTGAATCATTCCCGAAATTGGGGACTCTGGTCGTATAGAAGTTGCCTTTGAGCAGCTGTTCCTTTACATCCTCGTAATGCGGAGTGGAAGTATTTATCCATGAGCATCTTCTTGCTATTCTCGGCAGATTCTTGGAATTGTGGTTGTCGTCGCTGATATTGTTGTGGACATAGCGTCCGGCTGACAGGGCCTCGTCCCAATGTGTCAGTGCTGACCCTTTGCCCTTGTCCCGTTCTCCGAATCCGGCGTCACCCTCGATTAGCCGGTATCCGGACAGGTGCTGCATGACGTTCTTGTTGATGGTTAGAGTTCTGTCGGGGTGGTTGAACTGGACGAAGTCTCCGTCCTCAGCCAGACGGTCTATCATGAACTGCTTCTGGGACAGCAGAAACGGCAGGATATGGTCGAACTTCTCGACTTTCTTGACCCCGAAAGGATTGAGATGGAACTTGAACAGATTGTAGCCGTGCTCATAGACACCTATGTATAGACTGGAGTCTACCGGATGGGGAGTCAGTGCCTGGTGATTGGAGAACGCCAGGATGTCATAGCCGTAACTCATGTAGTCAGAGTAGACCACATCGGGATAGTAGGGACATTCGTTGATGCCTTTGTCCACTTTGGTATGGGTGTGCAGGCATGCCCGCTTCCAGCCTATGGTGGAATCAAAGTCCGCGTAGGGGTTGTAAATCCTGTCACCGGAGAACGGAACAGGACCTGAGAACCGATATATGGGGGATACACTGAATACAGCCAGGCCAATGATGACAATCAGTAGGAAAACTGCAAGGCTCTTGAGAAAAGTTGTAAAAATTTTCATAACAAATAGTAATTAATACAAATTTATAAAAAGATACTGTTTATCTTTGCTGACAGACTGAAATTTTTAAACTATGTGTGGTATAGTAGGATATATGGGACCGCAGCAGGCTGCGCCTATTCTGATCAAAGGTCTTCACAGACTGGAGTACAGAGGCTATGACAGTGCAGGAATAGCACTGATAAACGACAACGGTGACCTTTCAGTGTATAAGTCAAAAGGAAAGGTAAGCGATCTGGAAAAACTGATTAGCGACAAGAATACTACCGGAACCATAGGTATAGCGCATACCCGTTGGGCTACTCATGGAGAGCCCAATGAGATCAATGCGCATCCTCATTATTCGGAGCATAAGAACCTGGCGTTGATTCACAACGGCATCATAGAGAATTACAAGGCTCTTAAGATGGAACTGATGAACAAGGGTTATCATTTCCACAGTGAGACGGACACCGAGGTGGTCATACAGCTGGTGCAGTATATGACGGATTCGCACCACATACCGCTTGTGGAAGCTGTGCCGCTGGCTCTCAGGAATGTGATAGGTGCCTATGCGATAGTAATTATAGACAAGGACAATCCCAATGTCCTCATTGCCGCCCGTAAGGGAAGCCCGCTGGTGCTGGGTATCGGCAAGGACGAGTTCCTGGTCGGCTCCGATGCAACCCCGATTGTGGAGTATACCGACAGGGTGATATATCTGGATGACGAGCAGATAGCTGTAATGGACAGGGACGGAGGCATCCGTATAACCGATCTCCGTCAGGTGGAAGTGACTCCCATAGTCAGGAAACTGGAGCTGAATCTTAGTGAGATAGAAAAAGGCGGTTTCCCTCATTTCATGCTCAAGGAGATATACGAGCAGCCCAACACCCTCAGGGTATCGATGAGAGGCCGTCTCAATCCTGAGCTGGGTGAGGTCAAGTTGTCCGGAATCATTGACAATCTGGACCGCTTCCTCAAGGCCCGTCGGATCATCATCTGTGCGTGCGGAACGTCCTGGCATGCCGCCCAGATAGGAAAATATATCATAGAGGAACTGGCCAGGATACCTGTGGAAGTGGAGTACTCGTCTGAGTTCAGATATCGTAAACCGGTGATATTCAATGATGATATTGTTATCGCTATCTCTCAGTCCGGTGAGACGGCCGATACGCTGGCTGCCATCAAGCTGGCAAAGGCCAGCGGAGCCTTCCTGTTCGGTATATGCAACGTGGTGGGTTCGTCCATACCGCGTGAGACGGATTCGGGCTGCTATACTCATGCCGGCCCGGAGATAGGAGTCGCCTCGACCAAGGCGTTTACGGCCCAGGTCGCCGCTCTCTCGCTTCTGGCTCTGAGCCTGGCCAGAGAGAAAGGCACTATAACCGAGGCCCGCAGCCGTGAGCTCATAGAGGAACTGCAGCGGATTCCCGACAAGATAGAGAAGATACTCAAGCATGACGAGCAGATATCCAGGATAGCTACAGTGTTCACTTATGCCCACAATTTCATCTATATGGGACGCGGATACAATTATCCTGTAGCCCTGGAAGGAGCCTTGAAACTCAAGGAGATATCCTATATTCACGCCGAGGGCTATCCGGCAGCCGAGATGAAGCACGGCCCCATTGCCCTGATAGATGACGAACTCCCTGTGGTCGTGATAGCCACCAGGAAGGGTAAATACGACAAGATAGTCAGCAATGTGCAGGAGATAAAGGCGCGTAAAGGCAGGATTATCTCCATCGTGACGGAGGGCGACACCGATGTCCGCAATATATCCGACTGGTCATTTGAGATACCCGATACGGAGGAGTGCTTCGTGCCGCTGCTCTCCACCATACCCCTCCAGCTGCTGGCGTACCATATCGCCATAGCAAAAGGCAGGGATGTGGACCAGCCCAGGAATCTGGCCAAATCCGTCACCGTGGAGTAGCGGACTCTGGTCTGTCTATGTCAATCCTGCCGTCGGAAGACAGGGCGCAGGTATAGTCGTAGCATCCGAAGACGCAGGTCCCGCCGGCACCGGAGTCGGAGATAAAGGATGTCAGATACTTGAAATCAAATCCCATATGGTAAAGACGGTGAAGCGGGACATTCCGCTCTCCGTTGGTGTAGAGCCGGTCTATGATGGACCGGTTTTTTTTCAATATCCTGTCAATGCGGTGGATCTCTTTCCGTTCCAGGCGGTACTTCTTGTTGTGGAACATGGTCCTGCATTCGCTGCAGCAGAATCTCTTATCGGCCCTGCCCGTCACTTGACGGCCGCAGTTAGGGCATATTCTCATCACCTCTTCCATACAGCTCGTGTGTTTTGTCGTACAAAGGTAGGCAATAGCTTTCGGACTGCATAACCACATTCGTAAAAACTTTAGATATCCAGACGTTTATAAACGTTTAAAGTTCGCCTTATTCCGTAGATTTGTGTTGCTTTGCCTCTGCAATCATTAATTATTGGAATTATGGACAGATCATTGAACAGAATCGAACTGCGCGGAAATGTAGGGCAGGACGCAAGAATCAACAGAGTGGGAGACAACACGGTAGTCAGATTCAACATGGCCACCAACGAGACGTACAAGGACCGTTCCGGCAACCTGAAGGAGGAGACGACGTGGCACTCGGTCTCGGCCTGGAACGGAAAGGGTATGCCGGATTTCAACAATATCCGCAAAGGAGTGTGCGTGCATGTGATAGGCCGGCTGAGGCAGATCCGCTATACTACGGCAGAAGGCGAGGAAAGGTCTTTTTATGAGGTGTTGGCCAGCAGACTTGTCATAGAGGATTCACCGATGATGTAAAAATGTTATCTTTGCCTGACAAAATCAGATTTGTTATGGCAAGGACAGTTTACATCTATAACACTCTTACGAGGAGGAAAGAGGAATTCAAGCCTGTGCATCCCGGAATGGTCGGGCTGTATGTGTGCGGACCGACTGTGTACGGTGACCCTCATCTGGGACATGCCAGACCGGCAGTGACATACGACGTGCTGGTCCGCTTTTTCAGGTACCTGGGTTATAAAGTAAGATATGTGAGGAATATTACTGACGTCGGGCATCTGGAGCATGATGCTGACGAGGGAGATGACAAGATAGCCAAGAAGGCCAGGCTGGAGTCCCTGGAACCGATGGAGGTTGTCCAGACTTATACCATAGCATACCACGATGCCATGCGCAGGCTGAATACCCTGCCTCCTAGCATAGAGCCGCGGGCATCTGGCCATATAATCGAGCAGATCGAGCTTGTCAAGAGGATTCTGGATGCCGGATTCGCGTATGAGAGCAACGGCTCGGTGTATTTTGATGTTCCGGCTTACAATAAGAAATACCATTATGGAGTCCTGTCAGGCCGCAATATAGACGAGATGATGGCCAATACCCGTTCTCTGGACGGTACCGGTGACAAACGTTCGCCATATGACTTCGCGTTGTGGAAGAAGGCCTCTCCCCAGCACATCATGAAGTGGCCGTCTCCCTGGAGCGAGGGATTCCCGGGCTGGCATCTGGAGTGCTCGGCCATGAGCGAGAAGTATCTGGGAGAGGAGTTTGACATACACGGAGGCGGCATGGACCTTCAGTTCCCTCACCATGAGTGCGAGCTGGCCCAGAATACCGCCTCGCGCGGAAAGGGCGGGGTCAGATACTGGATGCACAACAATCTGCTGACCGTCAACGGGCAGAAGATGGGCAAGTCCCTGGGTAATTTCACCACACTGGCCGACCTGTATAAGGTGTACTCTCCGATGACGATACGCTTCTTCATCCTGCAGGCCCATTACCGCGGTACATTGGACTTCAGCAATGAGGCTCTGTCTGCTGCGGAGAAGGGACTGAGGAGGGTGCTCCAGGCGGCAAAGGACTGCAAAGCCCTGCCTCACGGCGGAGATACAGTCAATCCTGAGATAGAGAAGTTGCCGGAGGAGGTAGTGGCGGCTCTCTGCGATGACCTCAATACGCCTGTTGCACTGGCGCAGGTCTTTGATGCTGTAAGAATAGTCAATCAGGCCAAAGACGGCAGCCTTAAACTGAGTGACAAGGATTATGAATCTCTTTCCGAACTGTTTGGAAAGATAGTCCCGGATGTCCTGGGTCTTGTGGACGAGGTGTCGGCTTCCTCTGAGGAGAAGACGCTTGAAGGACTGATGGAGATGATTCTGGAAGTGCGCAGGGAGGCCAAGGCCCGCAAGGATTTCGCCACCAGCGACAGTATCCGTGACAGACTGAAGGAACTCGGTGTCACCATCAAGGACACCAAGGAAGGTACCGAGTGGAGCATGTAGTATAAATTACATATATTATGGAAACAGCAGAAACATCACCTGTCAAGGCCAAAAGATACTGGGGCAGGACCCTGGTGGCATTTCTGGTAGTTCTCTGCGCCATGCCCCTGGGACATGCGCTGATGATTCTTATGGAACATTTTCTTCCGGAGTCGGCCCTGCACGGCTGCGCTTTCGCTATGGGAGCAGTGGGACTGGGCATCGTGATTGCCGGAGTCTTCGTCAAGGGTGACACCAGGCAGACCATCCTGGGACTGGTCGGCGGCCTGCTTTTCTGGACCGGCTGGGTGGAGTTCCTGCTCCAGTACTATGCCGCCCGTTACGGAGTCCAGCCGGAAATAGTGAACGGCGAGGTGGTCACCAAACCCGAGTACCTGATCATGCCGGCCACATTCGGCTTCTGGATGCTGATTATGACCGTGTATATCTTCAGCGTCAAGACAGGCTGCTACTTCATCACCTGGATACAGAAGCGCATCTTCGGCAAGCGCAAGGACGAGATTGTCACCCGTCCGCTGACCCGTCACACTTCCATCACCACATTCATGGAACTCAACATGATGATGTGGGCCTGCTATCTGCTGCTGATGTTCTGCTACGACCCGAGGTTTCTCGGCGACCATCACCCTGTAACCCTGCTCATAGGCGCAGGCTGTCTGATAGGAGCCGTCTTCATGTTCATCAAGCAGCTTAAGATTGCTTCGTGGGGCGCCAACATCCGAATGGCCATAGCCACGGTAATCGTATTCTGGACTCCGGTGGAGATCATGGGCCGCATCGACCTGTTCAACGAGATCTGGGTAGCCCCTCTGGAGCACGTGACCGAGATGGTCATCATCTTGGCTGCATTCCTCGTCCTCGTGGCCTGTCTGACGTACAGCCTCCTTAGAAAGAAGAAAACCGATTAGGCAAGTGCCTGCCGGATGCGGACGGTGCGGACGGCCTCGGCAACATCGTGGACACGGAGGATGGATGCTCCGCGCTCAAGTGCTGCGTAGTGCAGTACCTGTGTCTGAGGCAGGGCTTCTTCTGGGGTGATGTCCAGCAGGCGGTAGATCATGCTTTTGCGGGATACACCGACAAGTACGGGCCGTCCCAGGGCGGAGAAGCGGTCCAGATGGGCGAGCAGCTGATAATTCTGCTCAATGGTCTTGGCAAAACCGAATCCGGGGTCAAGAATCCAGTTGCGGATGCCGTATTGTTCCGCTCTTTCTCCGAATTTTCTGAAATATTCCAGAACATCTTCCACCACATCCTCATATTGGCAGAGCGACTGCATGGTCTGCGGATTGCCGCGCTTGTGCATCGCCACATACTCCAGTCCGAGCCTTCCGACTGCCGGCAGCATCTGAGGGTCGTCCTCCCCGGCCGAGATGTCATTGACGATGAGCGGTCCTATGGTATCGTATGCCTTTTCCACCACCGAAGCCCAGTAGGTGTCGACGGATATGCGTATCTCCCCGAAATGCTTCCGCACTTCCTGCAGAAACGGTCCGAGCCTGCGCCATTCCTCTTCGGTTCCGACGGCCTGCGAGCCTGGACGGGTGGAGCATGCGCCTATGTCTATGATGTCCGCTCCTTCCTCCAGCATCTGCCTTACCCTGTCGAGAGCCTTGTGCATGTCTACCTCTCCGGAAGGTCCGAGGCAGCGGGATGATGCGAAATAGGAATTGTCCGTCAGATTGACGATGCCCATTACCGATACGGAACGGGCGTTGGATGGCGATGATGTCCGGTTCATGACTCTGTGTCGTTAAGGCCGCCAAGTTAGGAAAAATAAAAGTATCTTTGCACCTATGGAAGTATTTTATTCAAACGATATCAGCGACGGGCACGTCCGCTTGTCTCCCGAGGAGTCTGCGCATTGTGTCAAGGTGCTGAGACACAGGACAGGGGATGAGGTCTATGTGAGCGGAGGGGACGGCAATCTGTACTGCTGCTCTCTAGTGGAGGCCGACCCACGCAGGGCCGTCGCTCAGGTGCTGTCGGTGGAGGGCGGCTTCGGCACACATCCGTACCGCCTGTGGATGGCAGTGGCTCCGACCAAGAACATAGACCGCTTCGAGTGGTTCACCGAAAAGGCGGTGGAGATGGGCATAGACAGGATAACGCCTTTACTCTGCGCTCATTCCGAGCGGAAAGTGTATAACAGGGAGAGAGGGCAGAGGATAGTCGTCTCGGCTGCCAAGCAGTCCTTGAAGGGAGCGGTGCCGCAACTCGATGAACTGACGCCTTTCAATGCCCTGATGGAGGAGGTGTCCGGATTTGCCGGATGTAAATACATCGCCTACTGTGACAGCGATATTGCCTCAGGACTCAATACCCGTAAATCCTTTGCAGATGCCCTTGCCGCTGTCAGGTCGGATGCTTCGGGGGCTGAAGGACAGCCGCAGGTCCTGTTTCTGATAGGTCCGGAGGGGGATTTCTCCTCAGAAGAGATAGCCGCCGCCCTGGCTGCCGGATTTACGCCCTTGTCGCTCGGCCCTTCCCGTCTGCGTACCGAAACTGCGGCTGTGCTTTGCGCGGCAACAGTCTATACTAAATTAAGTTGTGTCTAGGAACCGGGAATTATGAAGACATCAACCTCGCCCTTTGCAGACTCCAAGCCGCATTATGCGATACTGGACGGGCTGCGTGGAGTGGCGGCCCTGGTGGTGATATGGTATCATGTGTTCGAGGGCTTTGCGACAAGTCCCCTCGACCAGCATTTCAACCACGGTTACCTGGCCGTGGACTTTTTCTTTATCCTTTCCGGTTTCGTGGTGGGGTATGCCTACGATGACAGATGGAGGCCGAAAGCAGGCAGTCACAGCTGTATGCGTATCCGGGATTTTCTCAAGCGCAGGCTGATACGTCTGCATCCCATGGTAGTGCTTGGGGCTGTCCTCGGTGCCGTTACATATTTGATTCAAGGCTCGGTGCGCTGGGACGGTACACCTGTGCCGTTTTCCATGGTGATGCTGGCCATGCTCTTAGGTATGTTCTTGATACCGGCTTATCCAGGCGCTCCGTATGATGTGCGTGGGAACAATGAGATGTATCCGCTCAACGGGCCCAGCTGGTCGCTGTTCTTCGAGTATATAGGCAATATACTTTATGCAGTGATACTGCGCCGCCTGTCTACGAAATGGCTGGCTGCGGTGACTGTTCTTTCCGGCGTGGGCCTTGCCGCCTATGCATTAAGCGGTATGTCCAGTTTCTGGCATCTGGGCGTGGGCTGGTCGCTGGCGGACTGGAATCTGCCCGGAGGATGCTTGCGTCTGATGTTCGCTTTCTCCATGGGACTGCTGATGTCCCGCAATTTCCGGCCGTGGAAAGTACGCGGGGCTTTCTGGATCTGCTCTGCAGCGATAGTCTTCCTGCTGTCAGTGCCGCGTCTGGGCGGAGAGGACGCCATGTGGCTCAACGGACTGTATGAGGCAGTATGTACGATCCTGATATTCCCGGTGCTGGTGTATATGGGTGCGTCCGGCCATATATCGGACGGCTTTCCGAAGCGGCTGTGCAAGTTCCTCGGGGACATATCCTATCCGGTGTACATCATCCACTATCCGTTTATGTATCTGTTCTATGCCTATACGTTCCAGGGCGTGCCTTTCTCCGAGGCCTGGCCGTGGGCTGTAGCAGTATTTGCCGGAAGTATTTTCCTGGCCTGGGTGACGTTGAAAGTGTACGACGAGCCTCTGAGACGATGGCTCAGCCGGAAGATACTGTAAGAAAAAAGCCCCGCGACACAGAACCGCAGGGCTTTTTCCTTATTAACCTAAACTTAACCTATGAAAAAACTATCACTAGAGAATATGCAAAGTGCGTGCCACAATTTGTTTCTTCTATGGAATTACATACTTTGACTGCTGTACTGGAGGCGGTCCGGATGCCTTGCCTCCTTTTTCAGAAGAAGTTCCTTTCTTGCGGATAGAGGCTTTGTACGGCTGGCTCGGATCCAGCGGGTCGTACTGCGGCACCGGCAGGGACGGCTGATATATCCTCGGGTCGAAATTGGGATCCAGAAAGATCATATCGTCGAAAACCGGCTGTCCGCCGACACTTACCGGTGTCACAAGCATATCCATATTGCCCAGCGGTCCTCCGATATTCAGCAGCCCAAGAAGATGTATCAGTATCATGCCCCATATGGAATGATTGTCCCGGATGTCTTTCAGGAACTCGGGAGTGGGATCCTCCAGCATCATCCGGGTGAGTATCAGCTGTCGGTCACGCGCCAGGATC
Organism: uncultured Bacteroidales bacterium; assembly: GCA_949297365.1. GTDB lineage: Bacteria > Bacteroidota > Bacteroidia > Bacteroidales > UBA932 > Coprenecus. The sequence goes on from CASFSL010000039.1 coordinate 11,143, forward strand.
TCGTAGATGCTCAGCGGCCTGTCTACGTCCCATGTCCCCTTGCCGTCCGGGTTATACAGCTTCAGCGGCAGATACCGCGGTAACGCCAATGCTCCGGATGGAAACGGTTCAGGGCTGAATGTTCCGATATCCTCGTGATGCCGCTCAATCGTTATCTGTGTGGAGTCCGTCTGGGCACAAGCCTCCCAAGCAGCTCCCAGCAGCATCGCCAGACTCATCACGACAGACAGAAACTTATTCATACATTGATGACCGTACCTGAACGCATACAACAATTGTACCCTGTTGCTGGAAAGGCAATAAAAAAGCACCTGCGGAAATCGCAAGTGCTTCTAAGTCAAGTAGCGAGACCCAGGATTGAACTGGGGACCTCATGATTATGAATCATGCGCTCTAACCAGCTGAGCTATCTCGCCATCATTTTGTTGAGCTACCAGGAGTCGAACCTAGATTTACAGAGCCAGAATCTGTCGTGCTGCCA
>CASFSL010000040.1 GCA_949297365.1 uncultured Bacteroidales bacterium
GGGGAGGAAAGTCCGGGCAGGACAGAGCACCGCACTGTGGAAAGCACAGGTAGGCGAAAGCTTACGTCACGGGTAACAGAAAACAACCGCCCCTCCCTCGGGAGAGGTAAGGGTGAAAATGCAGGGTAAGAGCCTGCGTCCGTTCGATGGCGACATCATCGGAGTATCCGCCTGCGGCCTGCAAGGCCAAATATACCGGCAGTCAAGGGCTGCTCGTCCTTTGCCGGGGGGTAGGCTGCTCAGATAAATGATAGAGGCCGTCCGGGTCCGCCCTGACGGTACAGAACCCGGCTTACAGTCCCGCCTTTTTATTTTATGAATATCCATCCGCAAAGATACCTACAGCTGTCCCTTTACCAGACTTCAGGTTCAAGGTAGGAGAAGAGCCGCCGGGCAAGTACTCCCGACTTTTCCCACGACTTTCATCCAAGTCCATTGCCATGTCCACGACACCTATCCTGTGCCACATAATGACAACTTACTCGCATTCAGATGTATACGCAAATAGGTCCGAGGATAGGGGTGGCAGATTCAGGGCATTTTAACGGTTTTCGGGCACCCCTATCCTCCGCGCCATTTTGCATTTGCTTAGTTATCAAGAACTTCCAAAAAGCAACAGAGGACAGGTCTCCGGCAGACACTGGAACGCAGGAGGCAAGCGGTCGAAAAGACCAGGCCCCTCTAGAGGGATGGGGCCCGTCGCGAAGCGGTGGGAGGGCCTGGTCTTTCCGGGACTTTATATTTCCCGATCGTGACTTTCTTTCAGGCCGAGTTCTGCGGCCTTTTCGCGCATGAGGGCAAGGGCCGCATCGTGATCATTGGGAATGCGTCCGTCCAGAATAGCATCCTTAATGTATTCCTTGATGATGCCGATCTCGCGGCAGGGAGGGATACCGTAGATACTCATAATCATCTCACCGGTCACCGGAGGCTGGAAATTGCGGATGCGGTCCTTCTCCTCCACCTCCTGCAGCTTTTGCCGCACCAGCTGGAAATTGGCCAGATGCCGGGCCACGGTCCTGTCATTCTTGGAGGTAATGTCAGCCTCGCACAGGGTCATAAGATCATCTATGTCATCCCCCGCGTCGAACAGCAGACGGCGCACGGCAGAGTCTGTCACTTCTTCCTGTACCAGCGCAATCGGACGCAAATGCAGGAACACCAGTTTCTGAACGTACTTCATCTTCTCGTTCAAGGGCATACGCAGATACTTGAACACCTGGTAGACCATCTTGGCCCCCACCACCTCATGACCGTGAAAAGTCCATCCGGTCCCCTTCTCGAATCTCTTGGTAGCCGGCTTGCCTATATCATGCAGCAGGGCTGCCCAACGGAGCCACAGATTGTCAGTATGAGGCACGATATTGTCCACCACCTGAAGAGTATGCCTGTAATTGTCCTTGTGTCCGCGTCCATCCTGTGTCTCAACCCCTTTAAGACCGCTAATCTCAGGCAGTACAAGTTCCAGCAAAGTAGTCTGATCCAACAGGTCAAAGCCGACAGACGGCTTCGGAGACATCAGAATCTTGTGCAGTTCCTCGCTCACGCGCTCGGGCGAAAGGATGGACATACGTCCGCGGTTGCGGCGGATTGAGTCCATCGCCTCGTGGACAATAGTGAAACCCAACTGCGTGGCGAATCTTATGGCCCTTACCATCCTGAGCGGATCATCGCTGAATGTCGTGTCCGGATCCAGAGGCGTGCGGATCAGACCGCGGCGCAGGTCCTCCAGTCCGTTGAACGGATCGTACAGAGTGCCCATATCCTCCTTCTGGAGGGAAAATGACAGGGCGTTGATGGTAAAATCCCGACGGAGCTGGTCATCCCTCAAGGTCCCTGGGCAGACATTGGGCTTTCGGGAGTCCTTGGAGTAAGACTCTTTCCGGGCCCCGACGAACTCTACCTCCTCCCCCTCCGAGGAATGAATCATAGCAGTACCGAAACGGGCGAAAATAGCCACATTGGAACCCGTCCGCGCACCCACGCGGCGGGCCAGGGCGGGACCGTCTCCCTCCACCACGACATCTATGTCCTTACTCGGCCGTCCCAGAATCATATCTCTGACGTAGCCACCTATGACATAGGCCCTTACTCCCATTTTTTCCGCCTCTTCGGATATTACCCCGAAGACAGGCCTAGAACTGTCCAGTATCATATCTTAAATCACAATATCCGGTATATCACTGAGAAATCTGTACTCTGGTCCGTCTCCCGTCCTCTCGCAGAAATACATATTCACACCGTTGGTGAAAAGCATGTACCTGACGTTCAGCACGCGGTTGTAGCGCACACCCTGCTCTATCACCTTCCGGTCCAGCCTCACGGACGGAGCCTTGCACTCCACCAGCATAAGAGGCCTGGCATCTCTCCCGAAAACCACTATATCTGCCCTGTAGGTCATGGAGTTGAAATGGAAGGCATACTCCGAGGCCATCATCACCAGCGGGATGCCCTTCTCGGCATTCAGCCAGGAGATGACGCTCTGCCGCACCTCCTCCTCGGGCGTACGGGCCACATCCATCTTCCGCAAGGGATCGAAAATCGTATCCATAGTCTGCAAAGTTAATGATAAAATACATATTTTTGCAGTCATGGCTAAAATAGATACAGCGGCACAATATGAGACGCTCCGCAAGGAGATCGAGGCCGGAGAGTTCCAGCCCGTATATATCCTGATGGGGGAAGAGCCCTTTTACCCGGAGCGGCTGTGCGCCCTCATTACAGACAGGGCCCTGCAGCCCCATGAGCGGGACTTCAACCAGACAGTGCTTTACGGAGCGGACACCTCAGTGGACGAGATCATCTCCAACTGCGAGCGGTATCCGATGATGTCCGAAAGAGTGCTGGTGGTAGTACGCGAGGCCCAGGCCCTGAAGAAGCCGGAAGGCCTGGGCATATATCTGGACCATATCTCCCCAAGCACAGTACTGGTACTGCTGTTCTCAGGTAAGAATATGGACAAACGGACGTCCTTTTATAAAAAGGCATCCAAGTCGTGCGTCATCTTCGAGTCGGCCAAGATACGTGAAGAAGCCATGCCGCGCTGGATTGAGTCGTACTTCCACAGCATCGGCAGGGCCATTGAGCCCCAGGGAGCCGTGCTTCTGGCCGAGTATGCCGGCAACGACCTGCGCAAGATCTCCGTCGAGGCTGACAAACTTCTGAAGGCAATCCCGGAGCAGCAGAAAACCATAACTGTAGACGATATAGAGCAGAACGTAGGCATCAGCCGGGAATTCAATACCAGTGAACTCACTTCCGCCCTCGCCTCACGCAACGCCGACAAGGCTTTCAGGATAGCGTACTTCTTCGGAGAATCTCCGCGTCAGTATCCGCTGCAGATGACGCTCGGCTTCCTCTTCTTCTTTTTCTCCAAAGTGGAGATGATACACGCAGTCATGCAGAGAGACCGCATATCCATACAGGATGCCGCGTCCAAGGCCGGGATCTATTACAGCTATGCCAGGCCCTATACAGCAGCTGTAGCAAATTACAACCTGCGCAAGACCATGAAGATCATCTCCTGGATAAAGGACTGCGACCTGCGCAGCAAAAGCGGTTCAGGCGGTACCGCCACGGAAGGCGATCTGCTCACCGAGCTCATCGGGAAGATCCTGTCACTTTGAACGGTTCCTGCGCCTGAGTATCTTCCTGTAAGTACAGCCTGTCTCCTTTACCAGTATCCGGTCCAGACTCCTTCTGGTCCTGAATCCGTAACTGTTCGCGAACTCATCCGGGTCTCCCCCCTCCGGCTCCGCTGTCCTGCTTTCCTGGACATCGGCCAGAAGGTGCTCTACCCGAAGACTGTTGATGTATCCACGGAAACTCTTATACTTCTCACAGATGGCCCTGGAGGCATATGTACGGTTGGTCCCCGTCATCTCCGAAAGTTTGGGCAAAGTCATACTGTAGTCCAGATACAGTTTGTCTTCCCTCATCTTACGGTCCAGACGCTCAAATACCACCTCCCTGGTATACTCCCATGCTTTTCTACTGTCTTTCATTGTTCCTCCTTTCTTCCTGCAGTTTATTCTTCATATCGCGGCACCATTCTCCCGGAGTGCATCCGGTATTCAGCTTAAAGGCACTGGTAAACGAGGCATTGTTGTTGAAGCCGCACATGTCCCTCAGATCACTCATTGAGATATCGGTATTGGCCGAGAATATCCTCATGGCCTCCCGTACCCTGAAGTAATTGACCAGTTCCCTGAAATTCTTGTTCATCTCCACATTAATGGTCTTCGACAGATACGACTTGTTGGTGAACAGCCGCATCGCCACCTCCTGCATACTCAGATCCTTGGACAGGTACGGCTTCTCATTCTCAAAATAATTCAAGAGCCTTTCCTTCAATGACAGCGAAGTGTCCTCCTCCACGTCCCTCAATACGCTGTCCGCAAGAGAGCCGAGCACCATACCGTTCGGTGTACGCCTGCAACAGTCCGGACCCTCGTTGGAAATACCGCTCTCCGGCCTGTTCCTCTTCAAGGTGACGAACAGCATCCCGTGAATAACTGCAAAGCCGCTTATAAGGATAAAATAATCCAGGACAACATGCAGCCCGAATGAATAGAACAGAAGCAGAAAGTTATATGCGGAGGCAGAGAGTATCTGCGCAAGCAGTCCTCCGGCACGGTCTGTCCGATCCTCCTCCGCAAGCGCAGAACCATGAGCAAAATATGTATAGGTAACAAAGCAGAATATAACCAGCGCGATGAACACCGAGCCCCTGAACAGGATGGCCTCTGACACATTCTCCTGAACTCCTGACAGGAGCATGGCATCAGTAAACAGGATAAGAAGCAGGATGAAAAATGCAGGGATGTAAAAATGAATCCACGGACGGTCATTAAGCACGTAACGCCGTACATAGACGCAGGGCATAAACGAGGATACGACATACAGTTTCATGACTATGCGGTCCATCACCCCCGACAGCGCGGTATCCACGTCCACCGCCATGTAGGAACAGCCGGAAAGATAGCACAGGGCTATCACCAGCAGAAGTATTGCAAAATCCTTTTGAATCCCGGATGTTGTCCCGTCACTGCCGCTCCATTGGCCTCTCATCTTAAAAACAACATATATACCGACAGAGAGATATACGAGACACGGCAGCAATGATACCGTTAATATAAAAATAGTCTCCATCATCTTTAGGTTAATAACTGCCCAAAGATATAATGGAGACTAGTTCCTGACTAGAAAATCAAAAATATTCAGAACAAATACATGTTTTTATATTTTTGCTATTTTCTTTTTTTCTTTAATCGCGTCAAAACCACGTCCATACACTCCCATAACACTGCCGACGGAAATAAAGGCCTGTTTGTCAATCTGCTTGATCATGGAAAGCAGATAATTGGTCTCTACCTTCCGGACCATTACCAGCAGCACTTTTTCGTGATTCTTTGTATACCATCCCTCCGCATCCAGAACAGTGACTCCGCGTCCCATCGTACCGGATATCATATCTGCTATCTTCTCATACTCCTTGGAGAAGATGAACAGCTGTACGGACTGCTTGGTTCCTGCCACGGACAGATCCACCACATAGCTGCATGCGGCCACCACCAGATAACCGTACATGACACCGGCTATTCTGGCTCCGAAATTCAGATCCGACGGCAGCAGGATGGACGAGCCCACGATGAAAATATCGCACAAAAGGATAATCCTTCCAGGAGGAACATTACGGTATTTACTGATAATCAACGCTATCACATCTGTCCCTGCTGTACTTCCGCCTCTACTGAAAGCCATGCCGATACCGAGGCCGGACATCGCTCCGCCGATGAGAGCACAAAGCAGCTTGCCGTTAGCCAGAGCCAGTTCCTCTATAAAAGTCTGGGGTATAACTTCCGGCAGCACCCTGAAAAGCAGGGAGGCTACCACTACGGCATACACAGTCTTGACTCCGAATGCCTTTCCAAGGGTCTTCACTCCTATGATCAGCAGTATCAGATTGACAAAGAAGAATGTGTAGCTGACAGGTATCGCACCGTTAGTAGCATACTGGACGATGGCACCGATACCGGATACACCTCCGCCGACAATTCCGTTGGGGATTACGAAAATACACCAGCCTGCCGTATAACACAGCAGTCCCAGGGTAATAATCAGATAATCACTTACTACTGTAAGGACTTTTCTTGTGCTTGTTTTCTTTTGCGTTTCCATTCTATTTTCTCTGGTCCTTTTAATTCATCAAATCCTCTTCCATAGACACTCATGGTCGATGTCACCGACATAAAAGCAGAACGGTCAAGATTCTTGACTATCTTATTGATCTCGTTCAGCTGATGCTTGCGGGCTATGACCACCAGCACCTGATGGGCCTCCTTCGTGTACCAGCCGACACCTTCAAAAGCCGTCACTCCCCTCTTGAGCTGCGTCATAAGCGCATCGGCTATCTCGCTGTATTTCTGCGAGAATATCATAACCTGCACCGACTGCTTGCTGCCGGTCAGCAGCAGGTCCACACCCTGAGAGAAAGCGATCACCTGCATATAGCCGTAGACCACATCGGAAAGCGTCTTTCCGGGCAGCAGAAGCACCGAACCCACTATCAGCAGGTCACAGAAAAGATACACTCTGCCCGGAGATATCTCCCTGAACTTGGAGAGTATAAGGGCTATGATATCCGTACCTCCCGTACTGCCTCCCTGATTGAATATCATGACGATACCTATCGCTCCGATAAAGCCTCCGATAAGGCCGTTCAGGAACTTCTCATCAATGGTTGACACCCAGGGTATCAGCTCAGGAAGCACCTGCAGCAGCAGTGAATTGAGCAGGATGCAGTATATCGTCTTGAATCCGAACCCCTTGCCGAGAATCAGGAACCCGAGAATCAGGAGCACCACATTGATTGAGAGATATGTCACGGATACAGGTATCAGGCCTCCTGTCGCATAGTTTACAAACGTTGCCAGTCCCGGAATAGCACCGCCCACTATGCCTTTCGGTATCAGAAAAGCCGTCCAGCTGAAGCAGTACAACGCAAGTCCAAGAGTAATGATGACATACTCTTTCAGCGTTATAAGGACTTTCTTCGTTACCGGTTTCATATCAGAACACGACATTGATTATCTTGGAGGGAACCACTATCACTTTACGCACAGGCTTGCCGCCCAGGTATTTCTCAGTATTCGGAGAAGCCAGTACGGCAGCCTCCACTTCCTTGGGCGAGAGTCCGAGGTCCAGTTCCATCTTGAAGCGCATCTTGCCGTTGAACGACACCGGATACTCAAATGTATTCTCCACCGTGTAGCTCTCCACGTACTCGGGATACGATGCGTTGGATACAGAGTCATCATGTCCCAGCCGGCTCCACAGTTCCTCGCAGATGTGAGGTGCGAAAGGCGAGAGCAGTATGACCATCGGCTCCAGAATCTCCCGGCTGCGGCACTTGATCTCCGACAACTCGTTCACTGCTATCATAAACGCGCTCACCGAAGTATTCATGGAAAAATGCTCGATATCGGACGACACTTTCCGGATAAGATTGTGCAGCACCTTCAGCTCCGCAGAGGTGGCCTTCACATCCGTAAACACAGCCCCGTCCTTATCGTAGAAGAGTCTCCAGAATTTTCTGAGGAAGCGGTGAACTCCGTCTATACCCTTGGTATCCCACGGCTTGGACTGCTCTATCGGACCGAGGAACATCTCGTAAAGCCTGAGCGTATCAGCGCCGTAAGTATCGCAGACATTGTCAGGATTGACCACATTGAACATCGACTTGCTCATCTTCTCTATGGCCCATCCGCAGATATATTCCCCGTCCTCCAGAATGAATTCGGCGGAAGCGAAATCCGGCATCCATTTCCTGAAAGCATCAAGATCCAGACGGTCATTGTGGACGATATTGACATCCACGTGTATCTCTGTAGTGTCATACTGGTCCTTGAGATTATATGAGACAAATGTATTGGTGCCCTTTATCCTGTACACGAAGTTGGAGCGGCCCTGTATCATACCCTGGTTGACCAGCTTGCGGAACGGCTCCGGCTCGCACACATAACCCAGATCGTACAGGAATTTGTTCCAGAACCGGGAATATATCAGATGACCGGTGGCATGTTCCGTCCCTCCGACGTACAGATCCACATTCCTCCAGTACTCGTCTTTCTTACGGTCTACCAGAGCCTTGTCATTGCAGGGGTCCATATACCGCAGATAATACGCGCTGCTGCCTGCAAAGCCGGGCATCGTGCTCTTCTCTATAGGCCAGCCGTTGTATTCCCAGTTCCTGGCTCTGGCCAGAGGAGGCTCCCCGGACTCAGTAGGCTGGTACTTGTCTATCTCGGGCAGGCACAGAGGCAGATCCGACATCTCCATCGGAACGGCCACACCGTCCTTATAGTAAATCGGGAAAGGCTCTCCCCAGTATCTCTGACGGGAGAAAATGGCATCCCTGAGCCGGTAATTGACCTTCCTGCGTCCGATACCCATCTCCTCTACCTTGGCTATGGCGGCCGGTATCGCCTCCTTGACAGTCATTCCGTTGAGAAAACCGGAGTTGCACATCACGCCGTCCTTGGCGTCAAAACTCTCCTGCGACACATCGCAGCCCTCTATGAGCGGAATTATCGGCAGATTGAAATGTCTGGCGAAAGCATAGTCCCTGCTGTCATGAGCCGGCACAGCCATGATGGCGCCGGTGCCGTACCCGGCCAGCACATACTCCGATATCCACACAGGTATCTTCTGGCCCGTCAAAGGATTCACAGCATAGGAACCGGTGAACACACCCGTTACCTGACGGGTCTGGGCCATCCTCTCCCGCTCTGTCTTCCTGGCCGCTGAGGCCAGATACTCGTCCACCTGAGAGCGCATCTGAGGCGCAGTAAGCCTGTCCACCCACTCGCTTTCAGGAGCGAGCACCATAAAAGTCACGCCGAAGACAGTATCAGCCCTGGTCGTAAAGATAGTCACATCATATGTCCTGTCTCCGTTCTCCACCTTGAAGATCATCTCGGCTCCTTCCGAGCGTCCTATCCAGTTGCGCTGCATCTCCTTCAGGGAATCGGACCAGTCCAGAGTATCCAGGTCTCCGAGCAGTCTCTCCGCATAGGCGGAAACTCTCAGCTGCCACTGCTGCATCTTCTTCTGAATCACAGGATAGCCGCCTCTGACAGACAGTCCTTCCTTGACCTCGTCATTGGCCAGTACCGTCCCCAGTGCCGGACACCAGTTGACGGATGTCTCTCCCAGATAGGCTATGCGGTAATTCATCAGCACATCGGCACGCTCTTTCTCCGTCATGGAGTTCCACTCTGCTGCCGAGAAACTCATCTCCCTGGAGCAGGCGGCATTCACGTCCGAAGTGCCCTCCGAGGCAAAATGCGCCTCCAGTTCCTCTATAGGACGTGCTTTCCCAAGAGTATTGTCATACCAGCTTCCGAACATTTTCAGGAATGCCCACTGGGTCCACTTGTAATAAGCGGGATCGCTGGTGCGTATCTCCCGCGTCCAGTCATACGAGAAGCCTATACGGTTGAGCTGGCTCTTGTATCTGGCTATATTCTCGTCCGTCGTAAGGGCCGGATGCCTGCCCGTCTGTACGGCATACTGCTCCGCCGGCAGGCCGAAGGCGTCAAACCCCATGGGGTGCAGGACGTTGAAACCCTGCAGACGCTTATATCTGCTGTAAATATCACTGGCTATATATCCCAATGGGTGTCCCACATGCAGACCCGCCCCGGATGGATACGGGAACATGTCCAGAACATAGAACTTCGGCTTCCCGCTGTCCTCTGTCACCCTGTAAGTCCCGTTCTCCGCCCAGAACTTCTGCCACTTTCTCTCAATCTCTGAAAAATTGTAATCCGTTGACATCTTATATTGTTCTTTCTATCTTTTTTTCAATCTGAACTCAACCGGGACAGAGTACTTGACCCTGACCTTCTCTCCTCCGAAGACTCCCGGCTTCCATTTCGGAGACGCCGCGATGACCCGCACCGCCTCGTCCTCGAGATACTGGTCATTGCCCCTGACCGCCCTGACGTTGGTTACACTACCGTCCTTCTCCACGATGAATTCTACCGTTATAGTTCCTGATATGCCCTGATTCAAAGGAACATCAGGATACTTAAGGTACGTATACACCCACTCTCTGAGAAATGTACCCACATCACCCTTAAAGAACTCAGGAGGCGTATCCACCTCATACGGAGAGTACACTCTGTCGCCTGCGTCCGCCGCTGACGAATCGGCAACGTCCGTCCAATACTCCTCAGGCCGGTCTATCATCAGTTCCATATTGGCGACTTCCCTGACAAAATTGTAAATGAAGTCGCTGATATAGTCCATCGACTCATAATCCAGAAAAGAGGCCTGATCCCTGACAGTCCTCATATTTCTGTCACTGCCGGCAGTAAACAGCACCACCGGTATATTTTTCTCATAAAAAGGGAGATAATCTCCGGAAGGCAGTACGCCCTCTCCCTGCTCCGGAATATAGAACGCTCCCACCTCTGCCAGTCCGCCTATCAGACTGTTGACCTCGGGACTGGCTACCCCGTTATAGTAGACAAACGGATTGAGCGGTCCTGAAAGGCCCACCATCCTCACGTCTATCATAAGGGAGATACTGTCCGCATCCGGGAATGTCCTGTTGATAAAATACCATGACCCGGCCATCCCCTGCTCCTTGGCACCGAATCCGGCAAAAACTACTGATCTTTTAAAGAAAAATGAGGAAGCGGCCACTCTTCTGGCCACTTCCATCATTACGGCAATCCCGGAGGCATTGTCATTCGCCCCCGGGAATATCTGCGTCACGCTTCTGCCGTCCACCGTCATCACGTTGGTCCCGAGATGATCCAGATTGGCTCCTATCACCACGTACTGACCTTTCAGTCTGTCATCATACCCCTCGACTATTCCTACTACATTCCGGGAAGTCAGCGTGTCGTCCTCCAGTGCGATGAAGAACTCCAGGCCCTCCTTTCCGGAAAGCATAGTGACACCAGCTTCATACAGGCAGTCATAGACATACTCCGCAGCAGCCGTTTCTCCGGGAGTTCCGGCACGACGACCGCTCAGGGAATCCGATGACAAGAACACAACGTGGTCTTCCAATCTCGCGGTCTCCTCTTCATTCTGCGCATACGACAGTACGGCAGACAGACCGGCCAGGATGAGAATGGAGGCTGTGCGTTTCACTATTTCGAAGCCTTATAGAAAGGAGTCTTTACTACCTTGGCCTTGAGAAGCCTGTTCCTTACCTTGATGTATATCTCGGTGTCCGCCTTGTTGAACGGAGTGTTGACATAACCCATTCCGATGGGGATGTTGAGGGAAGGAGACATGGTTCCGGATGTCACATGACCGATGACAGCACCTGCGGCATCGCAGATCTCATAGCCGTGACGGGGCACGCCGCGGTCGATGAGCTCGAATCCGACGAGCTTGCGCTTCAGACCCTCGGCTTTCTGAGCCAGCAGATACTCTTTGTCCAGGAAATCGCCCTTGGCCTCGGAGAACTTGGTAATCCAGCCCAGGCCGGCCTCGAGAGGCGATGTGGTGTCATCGATATCGTTACCGTAGAGGCAGAAGCCCATCTCAAGTCTGAGAGTGTCGCGGGCACCCAGTCCGATAGGCTTGATACCGAACTCGGCTCCGGCCTCAAACACGGCATTCCAAAGCTTGTCGGCATCCTCATTGGCAGCATATATCTCACATCCGCCGGCACCGGTATATCCTGTGATGGAGAAGATCACGCTCACACCGCCGAGCATCAGTTTCTTGAATGTATAGTACTCCATACCGGTAATATCCTCTTCGCAGAGCTTCTGCATAGCCTGGATAGCCTTGGGACCCTGCACTGCAAGCTGGCAGATCTCGTCCGATGCGTTATAGAGTTCCTTACCGGGAGTAAGTCCGAACTTGGGAGCGATGGCGCAGAGGTGATTCCAGTCCTTCTCCACGTTGGCGGCATTGACTACGAGCAGATATGTCTGGCTGTCAATGCAGTATGCGAGAAAATCGTCCACGATACCGCCCTTGCCGTTGGGGAAGCAGTCATACTGCACCTTTCCGGGATAGAGAAGCGACGCGTCATTGGACGAGACATACTGTACGAATGCAAGGGCGTTGGGGCCTTTTACCCATATCTCACCCATGTGCGACACATCGAATACTCCGACTCCGTTCCTGACCGTATTGTGTTCCTCAGTGATACCTACATACTCAACCGGCATATTGTATCCGGCGAAAGGAACCATCTTGGCACCCAGAGCTATGTGCTTCTGGGTAAATGCTGTTGTTTTCATCTATACTGACTTGGTTATTTGTTGTTATTTACTGTTATTTGACATGCATATTCTGACTGACATCATAGATCCATACATCCTCGGGGCAGAACTGATATTCCATGATATCCTCCATAGCCCTGAGCGCCTCGCGATAATCATTATAAGCAGCAACGGAGACTGCCTCGAATCCGTTGTTGAACTCTATCACTCTGGGCTTGTAGCCGTTTTTCTCCAGCACGGCATACATCTTCTCAGCATTGCCCTCCACCTTGAAACTGCCGAGAATCACATGATATTTTCCGGCATTCTCCAGTGAGTTCTCAGCCGCGATTCTGGCCTGCTCCAGTTCAAGGGCCCTAACCCTGTTGAGCGAATCCTGCTCACGCTGCAGACGTTCCTGCTCCAGAGCCTCCTGTCTCATTCTTTCAAGGTCCTTGGAAGTAGGCTTTCCTACCAGCGAGCGGAAAAAGTCACATCCTGTCAGCAGCATTGCAGCTGCCGCCAAGGTCATAATTAATTTAACGACTCTCATATTCAGCAATTTATTAAAATTAAACAGTTTAATTATATCCAACAAAAATAGGCAAATAATAACATAAGAGCAAAAAAAATGTATATTTACACTCTAATTGATAAAATAAGCCGGATGGAAAACAATTCCAAGACTTTTTTCAGCAAAGTCAAGACATACATCAGCGACATAGTGAGCCTGAGCGATCATATCGACACCGACAAGGCTTCCCAGTATATCCGCAGCAACATAGACTTCAAAGGTCCGAACGCCTACATCCTGGCCTTCGCCATTATCGTAGCGTCCGTCGGTCTGAACACCAACTCGATAGCGGTAATCATCGGTGCCATGCTCATATCTCCGCTTATGGGACCTATATTCGGTATCGGATACGGCCTGGGAACCAACGACACGTCCTTTTTGAAAAAGTCATTCAAGAACTTGATAGTGATGGTCGTCATCAGCGTACTGGCCTCCACGGTATACTTCCTTGTATCCCCATTGGAACTGGAGAACCCCACCGAGCTGCTTACGAGGACCAATCCTACGATATATGACGTATTCATCGCCCTGTTCGGCGGTTCGGCCGGCATCATTGAGATAAGCCGGAAAGACAAGGGCACCGTCATCTCCGGTGTGGCCATCGCCACAGCCCTCATGCCCCCGCTGTGTACCGCAGGCTTCGGCCTCGCCACAGGCAGCCTGAAATATTTTGCCGGAGCACTATATCTGTTCTCCATCAACAGTATCTTCATCGCCATCGCCACCCTGCTGGCCGTCAAGTACCTGAAGTTCCCCATGGCCACGTTTACCGACCCGGCGAAGCAGAAAAGGGTGAGCCGCTGGATAGCCGCACTCGTCATCATAATCATCATCCCGAGCGTCTACTCGGCCGTCATCATGATCCGGGAGAACAACTTCAGCCACACGGCGAAAGAGTTCATCGCCGCCAACAAGGAACTTAGCAGAAGCTACATATACGACCACAGCATTGACTTCAGAGCCAAACCGCCGAAAGTCGAGCTGTTCATAGCCGGAGAGGCGCTCAGCCATGAGGAGCTCAACCTCATCTACAAGTCCGCACACGAGTTCGGCTTCACCGACGACCAGATCATCATAAGCCAGAACGCCGCCACCGACCAGCGGGAGATGACCGACAGGGTCGCCATCCAGAGCATCTACGAGAGAAGCGACCAGGAAATCCTCAAGCGGGAGCAGATAATCGACACGATGCGCAAGGAGCTGCAAAGCTACAAGACAAGGGAACTGCCTTACGAACAGATAACCAACGAGCTGCTGGCCCAGTATCCCGGCCTGACCAACGTGACCATGACCCGCGGCTACTCCATCAACCCGGATTCGCTCGGCAAGAGGCAGGAAGAGATACTTGTAATCCTGAGTGCTGAAAAGCCCATATCCGGGGAGAATGTGGAGAAACTACGGAAATGGCTGACTGTAAGGCTGGATTTTGAGAACGTTAAATTATTGCAGGAGTAGCGGATGACCGGAACTTTTTTGCTCACTGTCGTCGACACACTGTCCATCCTCTTCATGGGCGATGTCATGCAGCACAGGCAGCAGATACACTCAGCCCTCATCCCAGGAGCCGATTCAATGCAGTCATCGTCCTACGACTACTCATCCTATTTCGCACATGTCCAGCACTTTATAGACGAGGCTGACTTCACCGTAGCCAACATGGAGTTCTGTCTCGGAGGGCCTCCGTACACCGGATATCCGTCATTCTCAGCCCCCGAAGCACTGGCAGAAGAGGCAGCTGAGGCCGGCATAGACCTGTTCCTGTGCGCCAACAACCATATCTGCGACAAAGGACGCAGGGGGCTAGTCTCATCCTTGGAGAAATACGGGAAAATAGGCGTACCCGTGACCGGAGTATACCGCGACAGCCTGGATGAACAGAAGCACAACCCTTACATAGCCGAGCTCGGAGGAGTCCGGGTCGCATTCATCAACTTCACCTACGGCACAAACGGCATCAGAGTCCCGGAGCCGTTCATCGTCAACATGATGGACAAAGAGAAAGTGCGGGAGGCCTTCGTCATGGCCAGGGAAAAGGAGGCTGACATCATCATCGCCCTGCCGCACTGGGGCCAGGAATATACGACAGTACCCGATAGACGTCAGAGGGAATGGGCGGAGTTCCTGCTGGAATGCGGGGCCGATGCGGTAATCGGAAGCCATCCGCATGTAGTCCAGCCGGTAGAGTTCCCGGTGGCGTATTCCATGGGCAATTTCATATCCAACATGAGCCTGAGGAACACTGAGCTAGGGCTGATGATGATACTGAGGATAGCCGTCACATCCTACGGTGACAGCTACGTGGCCGGACTTGAGGCCGTGCCGGTATGGTGCTCCAGACCTGGAGGATACGGGGACGGGTACACAGTCCTGCCGGTTCGGGAGTTCCTGAACAGGAAGGAGGAATTCAGGAGCAGCTACAACTACGGAAAAATGAAAGACACATACAATAGATTAAAAACGCTGTTTGAAGATGACAGAGAAGAATGAGAGACAGGAGACCGTAATCATAGACGGCATTGACTCCGTGGATATCTACGGAGTGAACAACAAGCTTTTAGACAGGCTCAGGCACTCTTTCCCCAATGTGAGAATCTTGGCAAGAGGCTCTGAAATCAGGCTCAGCGGCAATCCAGGGGAGGTTGGGCTGCTGAAGGAAAGACTGGAGACCATCATGGAAGCAGTCAGCAAGGGACATACTTTAAGCGACAGCGAGATGGACAGACTACTGGACTATAAGTCCTACCCGTCGGAAGTGCAGGAGCAGAAATCCATGAAAAACGACGAGGCCTATAATATAGTATACGGCAATGAGGGCCGGATAGTCAGGGCCAAAACCAAAAATCAGCGCAGACTGGTCGACGAATACTATAAGAACGACCTTATCTTCGCCCTCGGACCGGCCGGCACCGGAAAGACCTATACGGCCATCGCCTTGGCGGTAAGGGCATTGAAGAATAAGGAAGTAAAGAAACTGATCCTGACAAGGCCGGCTGTGGAGGCCGGGGAGAGACTTGGCTTCCTGCCGGGAGACATGAAAGAGAAACTGGACCCGTACCTGCAGCCGCTGTACGATGCCCTGCACGACATGATACATCCGCGCAAGCTCCAGATACTCATGGAAGAGGGCATCATCCAGATAGCCCCGCTGGCCTACATGAGGGGACGGACTCTCGACAGTGCTTTCGTGATCCTGGACGAGGCCCAGAACACATCGCTGGGACAGCTGAAGATGTTCCTGACCCGTATGGGCAACAACGCCAAGTTCATCGTCACGGGAGACGCCACCCAGATAGACCTGCCCAATAAACGGGACTCCGGACTCATGCGCGGGGTTGAGCTGGTCAAGAACATAAAGGGCATCGCAGTCATCAATTTCGGTACAGAGGACATGGTGCGGCATCCCCTCGTCACCCGCATCATCAAGGCCTTCGACTCCGCCGAAAAACCCTGAGCTCCTGCCTGCTCATCAATACTCTTTATAATACTGCCCAACTGAAATACGAACGGCATGGGGCACCCCAGAATCAAGTTTTGGCATGTCCCGTGCCATCATGACACATTTCCCACTATATACGGTTCAATACTTTCAGGAATAAACGCATCATATCCGCATTGGCCAAAGGATTTCCGACAAAAACAGGATGTCCCTCTTTATCCAGTAGAAAGCAATGGTACTTCTTTTCTACAGGCATACAGGTATTCTTCCTCTGAAAATCACCAAACACATCAACATACAGCGGATACTCAAAGTTCATAAATACAAGTTGTTCTAAGACATCATTATACTCATCCTGCGAAGGAGAAAATATTGTATAGACTTCAAACGTTCCCAAAGAATCTGCAAGCTCATACAAAGGCTTCAATCTTGGAATCTGACGCATCTCGCATGAACTGCATTCTGTTGAAGCAACGTACACGATAAACTTGAGCATACCCCCGTCAATGCATTCAAAAGTCATATTACGTTCATAAATACATCCCAGCGTGTCCGTTACTTCAACAGTTGATTTGAAAAAACGCCTCATCTCCATCCTGATATCAAAACGCGCACATCCCGCAGTCACCACTGCTGCCGCAACAGCCAATAATATTCTCAACTTCATTGAAAACCTCAGTATTTGAATTTCAATATAACGTCAGGACTTTGTTCGGGATTCACGCCATATATTGTCCGCGACTTTTCGTCTACGGCAAAATATGCGACTGCTGTACTGAGTTTCAACAACTGCACCGGCTTCCCATCCCAGGAATACACTTCAATGACAGAAGAATGATTCTTTTCCGTATCATCCAGCCTTGCCCCCGAATATAGAGCATAGATGCAGTGCTCTCCTGCATAAAGATTCTCATAGCGGACAATATTTCTGTCCACACTGAACTCCGTCTCTGTGTCATCTCCGTACAAATGAAACTTCGGTGCCCGTTTTGCGCCAAGAGCCGTTTCAATCTTTATTTTACCGTTCCTCACCTCCCCGATTTCAATTCTGTCTATGAAATTGTAGGCTATTGCAAAACGGTCTCCGTTTGCGGAAATCAGATAATCATCGAAGATAGTATAATAATTATCCCCGAGTTTATCCGGCAGTTTCTTAAAAGTGTTAGGTATGCAGTCCTTAAGCCCGCTTTTCAGACTCCACAGCTCTCTGTTTCCCCTCTTGTATCCCTGATGCTTTACAAGAAACAGCGAATCATCTATCAGATTGATTTCCCAGAAGAATCTGTCGTAGTCCGGAGACTGGAATTTACTGTCACCCACAAGCACCGCCGCGGTATCGGAAAGTCCGTAGAAAGCTACTTTATCTGTTGCATGATCCTTGAATCCCAGAATATTGCCGGACGTATTCTTAATAACCGATGGCATCAGATATTCCTCAGGCCCGCGTCCATGGTGGGCAAATGAATACAGAAACTCCAGTTCCGGACACGAATAGACATAATATACGTCAACAGCAGCGTCTACCGCATTCTGCAATACAATATAATCTTCCAGCTTGATTATATTGTTTGGATTCAGAATCTCTGATATGAAGACCTGTTCAGCCTTTATCTCCTTCACAACATCAAAGTGCTTTTCCATCTGTCCGCTGTTGGTGCAGGACACTGAAAGCAGCAGCACAGGCACTGCCAACGCAGAATACATCCTCATGGTTTTTCAGGTTTTAAGTCTCCTTCCAAGCCACCCTGCTGATGACCTGGATTATCGCTGGAATCATTACCGTCACACCAGGACTTACATCTACCCACATATCTATGGCACAAACAATCAATGCCACCGCCAGTTGAGCCTGTCCACGTAAGACATGCTCCGGGGCACGGGTAGCCGCTCTGGGTTGACAATAGATTGACATTCTCGGAAAATGCAGTAACACTGCCTGCATAGGCGACAGCAGAAATACCAATGACAGCAGCTGCAACAGCTACGATGATGACTGATCTCTTTTTCATGATACTATAGTTTTATGGTTTGTGACAAAATTAAAATTTAAATTTAAAAACACAAACTTTTTCTCATACTTTCTTATCCCTCTAAACATAGAGACCTCCTTCAAACAGGCCGGTGCGGCAACAAAGGTATCACTTTACGAGTTTGTTTCGGTACATCCCAAAAGCCTGTCTTCTGCCACCTATATTCCTATCGCATATTTCAAGGCAATCAGATATTTGAAGCGATGTATGGATGGAATGCTGTTCCCTCCCCTCTCTATCTGTTTTGCCATAATTTATTTATTTTACTATAATTCAACAACTTATCACAAACACCCTATTACAGATTCTGGGGTAGAAACAGCCCATGACACCGAAGACCCCGCCTGTCTGTTTTATCCGTAATCACACAAATATTTATAGTTCAAGCATATAACAAAATATATAAATAACAGATTCCACATTGCGATATATCAGGCCGGTCCTTTTGAGACACAAAACACCCGCCTAACACATAACAGATTTATTCTTCTAAACTTACCGACGTATACAATGGTTCTCCCGCAGCCACATATCCCAAGTCTCCATCATCAGTACGGATAGCAACAAACAGACTGTATTGCAATCAATTACGATAAACTCAAATGCTTTCGTATCCTCTTGACACTACCTGTAACACCGAAAAATGACTTAGCCCGAATCCCGATAATAACGCAGCTGTCTGCAATTATGACACACCGGGCTTAGTCGGAAGTTTCGGCGGAAAGAGGGACACTACCAGGAGCCGCCGGCTCCACCGCCGCCGAAACTTCCACCTCCGAACCCACCTCCGAAACCACCGGAGAAGCCGCCGCCGGAAAAACCGCCGCCGTGACTGCGGCCACCTCCGAGAATGGACGACCAGAAGATGGCATCGGCAACCGATGAGCCGCCGTGACCTATATTGGTCGGACCGTTACGGCGGGCAATCACAAACACTATGATGAACAATATGATAAATCCGAGCGCGACAAAACCTCCGCCTCCGTCACTGACAGACTCCTCGTACTCCTTATAGGATATCTCCCCGGCAGAGAGCCGCATCAGCACGTTCAGCGCAGCAGCTACACCTCCCGCATAGTCATTCTCCTTAAAACGGGGTATCATCTCGTTCTCGACGATACGCTTGGCTATGGCATCAGGTATCGCTCCCTCAAGACCGTAACCGACCGCGATATACACCTGGCCGGAGGATGAGGCTGTCTTAGGCTTTACCAGCACCACCACCCCATTGTCAAACTTCGACGAGCCCACACCCCACTGCTCACCTATCTCATAAGCGGCCATCGCAGGCTCCATGCCGCCCAAGTCATTGACCGTCACCACCACTATGCGGTTGGAAGTGCTGTCGGCGAAAGACACCAGAACCCGGTTCATATACTCCGCATCCGAAGCGGAAAAGATGCCGGCAAAGTCATTGACTGCCCTGGGCACGGCAGGCTTTTCCGGGACCTGAGCCGCAGCCACGAAGGCAAAGACAGCAAGAGCCGCCAACAATACCGAAAGGTATCTAGTTATCGTTCTGATTGTCCTCATATGATATCTCGTCTGAGAGTTCATTCACATCATCTTTCTGATAGGGGAAGAAGGTCTTCAGCTTCTCACCCACGGAGACTATGGCTCTCTCCATGCCGCCGGTAAAGTCTCCGGCACGGAAATCAGACGCCATTGCATCCTTGACATCATTCCAGAAACCGGCTCCTACCCTGGCGTTAATGCCCGAGTCCCCCACAATGGCAAACTTGCGGGACTTGACAGCCAGATAGATCAGTACTCCGTTACGGTCCTTTGTATCAAACATTCCGAGCCTGGAGAACACATAGGCCGCACGCAGATACGGGTCTCCCTTGCAGACCTGCTCCAGATGTACCCGTATCTCCCCGGATGTGTTCTTCTCAGCCGTACCGATGGCCCGGACCAGCCTGGCCTTGTTCTCTTTCCTGAGCAGATCAGCCGCCGTCATCACTTAAAAACTTACGACCGGTGCCTGCTCCGCTCCCTCAGAAGCCTCAAAATAGCCCTTCTTCTCAAAGCCGAACATACCCGCGAAGATATTGTTGGGGAACCTGCGAATAGTCACATTGTAACTTCTGGCAGCCTCGTTGAACTTCTGCCTCTCCACCGTAATCCGGTTTTCCGTACCTTCCAACTGGGCCTGAAGCTCCAGGAAGTTCTGGTTGGCCTTAAGGTCGGGATAACGCTCCACAGACACAAGCAGACGTCCGATGGCCGCTCCCAACTCATCCTGAGCCGCCGTGAACTGCGCAATCTCAGCCTCCGAGAGACTGGACGGATCCACTGTCATCTGCGTGGCCTTGGCCCTTGCGTTGACCACAGCCTCCAGTGTGGAAGACTCGTGCTCAGCATACCCCTTGACCGTTGCCACAAGATTGGGTACCAGATCGGCCCTCCTCTGATACACATTCTCCACTTGAGCCCATGCACTCGACACCCCCTCGTCCATTCTCACCATAGAGTTGTACATGCCCTTGATCCAGAAAAACAACACCAGCACTACCGCCACTATGACGATAAGCACTACATAACCGCGTTTCATATTCATCTATTTTTAATTGTTATTCTATTACCTGTACACATCTTACAGACACTCCGTAAGTATTCTTGTCCGTGTAATACACGTCAAAGGTATCCGAATCGTAGTAAATATAACGGTAGGGAGCCGTCTCATCATCAATTTCGGACGATGACCACCACATACCGTAAGTGGAGATATTCTCGAAATCCCCGTAACTGTCTCGGGAATTGCCGGAGGGGAAACCGTTCCACCTCGATGTATTCGTATGGCTGTTATCCGGAGAATAGGGCCACATCTGCAGACCCGCAAGAGTAATCGCAGAGGACATTACCACACCAAGACCGGACCATTTGTCCATAAATTCATACTCCTGTCCTCCAACTGCCGCGGCCAGATCCTCCCAGTCCTCGTTTGTCGGAACAGACCAACCTTCCGGACAGGCGCCCTGAGGTCCGCCGCCGAGACCGCTGCCGGAGACTCCACCCGTCGCGTCGTTCCATGAGTACAGCCTACCGAACACCATGTCTATCCCCTCCGAATTCTCATAAAGACAGCCAAGTGTATCCGACTGAGTACCGGCATACCGCAGATTCTGAGTGAACCACTTGAGACTTCCGTATGACCGGACGTAATAGCTTTCTCCGTCTCTCTGGTCCACAAATTCCTCCTCACCGGGATACATGCCGCCGACATCATTTATATCCGAGGAGATGACCACCACCATCGCACTTTTGGTCAGCGAATAGTAATCAGGATGCATCGCGAACACCGTCATGGTATACTCACCCGGCTCATCCGGGAGGTAAAACGCTATGGAACGGCTCCTTACCGTGTCTGTTTCGCTGATATTCAAGTCATGTGAGACCCACACGTATTCGGGATCCGCCGGTGTCGTGACTCCTGACGCATAGGACTCCACATACTGACCGGCCACAGCATAGGCCGGAAAATCAAAATTGACAGAGCCCGACATGGACTCCCTCGTATCATCATCATCCTTCTTGCAGGAGACCAGCATAAGTACGGAAAGCAGTACGGTCCACAGTACCGTCTTAAAACAATTACTGTTCATTTCAATATTTTACTTGGCAGTACAAAGATGCATTAAATTTTCTTAGTTTTGCAAACAATAATAATTTTACTAAAATCATGCCATCATGCGAAACATCCCGTTCATCCTTATCTTCACAGCAGCTGCCAGTTTAATATTCTCATGCTCAACGCGCAACGAATACAGAAGAATAGAAGGCTACGCCCAGGGAGGCACATTCCATGTGATATACTCAGCACCCGAAGGACAGCCGGCGCCGGCGGATGAAGACAGTATCATCACCCTGGTAAGCAGGCGGCTGCAGGATATCGACTTCTCCATATCCGGCTACAACCGCGGCTCGCTTCTGTCCAGATGGAACCGCGGCGAGGACTGTGTCCCCGACAGGTACTTCCTGGAACTGTATGAGATGTCCCGCAGGCTGTGGGAGGAGACAGACGGACTCTTCGACGTGTCCGGAGGGCCGCTGTTTGACTTCTGGGGATTCGGATTCAAGTCAGTGGGCACTATGGACAGCATACGGAATGATGCACGCACAGCACGCATAGTTGACTCGCTCAAAACCTTCGTCGGCATGGACCTCGTCAGTCTGGAAAACGGCAGGCTGGTCAAGAAAGACCCAAGGGTGCAGCTCAATTTCAACGCCATCGCACAGGGCTATACCTGCGACATAGTGGCAGACCTGATGGACAGTCTGGGAGTTCGGAACTATCTGGTTGAAGTGGGCATGGAGATAGTCTGCAAGGGAGTAAATGCTTCAGGGAAAGAATGGAGCATCGGCATCGACGCCCCGGTGGACGGCTCCCAGGTGGCAGGTGAGAATATCCAGAAAGTCGTCTATCTGAGCGACTGCGGCATCACCACTTCCGGCAACTACCGCAAGTTCTATATCATTGACGGGAAGAAATTCGCCCACTCCATCAACCCTGTCACCGGATATCCGGTACAGCATGATCTGCTCAGCGCTACTGTCATCTGCAACGACTCAGTCCGTGGCGGAGCTCTGTCGGACGCCTATGCGACATACTGCATGGTGGCCGGTAAGGGAAAAGCTGCTGAGCTAATAGCATCACGTCAGGACTTGCGCGGCTACCTGATCTGCGACGGCGAAGTCATCGACCTGCTGTAGCGGAGCGTCACCTCTTCCACGACAA
Source organism: uncultured Bacteroidales bacterium (assembly GCA_949297365.1). Lineage (GTDB taxonomy): Bacteria > Bacteroidota > Bacteroidia > Bacteroidales > UBA932 > Coprenecus. Next base: position 23,018 of record CASFSL010000040.1, read on the forward strand.
AAGGGCACCCGAAGATGCCACCTTGGACCGGCAAGGAGCGGAGCGACAGAGCCCTTTCCTTTGGAGAGGGTCTGGGAGAGGGTCCTGAAAGCGGAGCGTCACCTCTTCCACGACAAAAGGGCACCGATTGGTACCCTTTTGTCGGGAAGAGGTGACTCGAACACCCGACCTCTGCGTCCCGAACGCAGCGCGCTAGCCAACTGCGCCACTTCCCGAAAGCAATTATGTATCTCACAAAAAGAGGTCTCCGGTTTCGGGAGACCCCTTTCGTCGGGATGAGACGACTCGAACGTCCGACCCCCACGTCCCTAACGTGGTGCGCTAACCAACTGCGCCACATCCCGAATCGGACCGCAAAGATAGCAATATTTTCGTATCACCAAATTTTTTAACAAAAAAATATTGTTCTTTACGGCTGAAATGCTATTCGGTCTCGATGGTCATCTCGTCGATGAGGTGGGAAGCACCGCCGATCTTGTCGATGACGAAAAGGGCGTAACGGATATCGAGGCTGATGTTCCGGCAGAAATCCGGGTCGAACTCGATGTCGCTCATGGTGCCCTCCCACACTCGGTCGAAGTTGATGCCGATCAGACGGCCCTTGCCGTCAATGACCGGACTGCCGGAGTTGCCTCCGGAAGTGTGGTTGGTGGCAATGAAGCAGACAGGCACGGATCCGTCGCTGCCCCAGCGCCCGTAGTCGCCAGCAGCTACTATGTCGCGGAACCTCTGCGGTATATTGTAGTCGAATATATCCGGATTGTCCTTCTCCATGATACCGTCTATGGTCGAGAACGGCAGATAATCCACTCCGTCTGCTGGAGAGTAGCCCTTAATATGACCGTAAGCCACACGGAGAGTCAGATTGGCGTCCGGATAGAATGCCCTGTCCGGCTCGAATTCCATCTGACCGCGCATATAGTCCCTGTAAAGCAGAGTAATCTCACCACCGAGCCTGTCCACATGGGGATAAATCTCGGCCTCCGCCCACGAGGAGAACTTACGGCTGAACTCCACTGCGGGGTCATCCTTTAGGACGGAGATGTCCGCAACGCCCATCGCGGACACGAACTCCCTGTCGGTAAAGGTTGAATGAGCGAACATGTAGTCAGCCCATGCCTCCACGCTGCCGTATGCGGCAAGAGTGCTGTCGAAATACTCCGGTCTGAAATTCTCGGGGACATGCTCCCTGTAGTAATTCATCACCGCTATGAATGAGGCCTTGTCCAAAGGCAGGTAATAGTCCTTGTAGAAAGCCTCCACAGTAGCCCTGAGAAGCGAGTCCGAGCCGCCGTCCTCGGCTATCCTCATCACCTTTGAGGCAAAATTCGTAAGCTCGACTGTCCTCGGAGCCTCATAATAATACTCAAGGGCGCACATATAAGGCACATATAATCCGTAAAGCGAATCCAGAGCGGGGATGATGCCCTCGTATTCCGTGCCTTTCGCCCATTCCATGAAGCGGGCCTCGTACGCGCGCTTGCGCTCCACTGTGCCGAGACGGTTGATGCCGCGCATCTCGCCCTGCCACTTCTTCCAGGCATTGGCAACACTGGCGTTTTTGGACGAATACTGTATGCGGACAGCCTGGTCAGCGTCCATATACCGTTTCTGAATGTCCAGGCGCATGGTACGCAGGGCTATTTTGAAGGGATTGGACACCTCGGACACATAGCGGACACCCTCGGACATAATGTACTCTCTGGTACTTCCGGGGAAACCGTATACAAAGGTGAAATCTCCCTCCTCAATACCGCCGGCAGCAATGTGGAAATAACGCTTGGGCCTATAAGGCACGTTGTCCTCCGAATAGGGAGCCGGATTGTTGTCCTTGCCGGCATAGATACGGAAAATGGAGAAGTCTCCGGTATGCCTTGGCCACATCCAGTTGTCGGTATCGCCGCCGAACTTGCCTATGGACGAGGGAGGAGCTCCAACCAGACGCACGTCTGAATACTCCCGGTAGACGAACATGTAGTACTTGTTGCCATAGTACAGGGACTCCACTGAGGCCCTGAGTCCGTTGCCTGGCGCAGTCGCCTTTTCTATCAACCGGTCGGCATTGGCATCAATCAGAGCCGTCCGCTCCTCCTCAGTCATTCCCGCCTCATAACCGTCCAACACCTGCTCTGTCACGTCTTCCATATACTCCAAGAAACTGACGGTCAAGCCTGGATTGGGAAGTTCCTCTTCCCGGGTCATGGCCCAGAAGCCGTCGCGGAGATAGTCATGCTCCACCGAGCTGTGCTGCTGTATCTGGGCATAGCCGCAGTGATGGTTGGTAATAAGCAGTCCCTCCGGGGAAATAAGTTCTCCGGTACAGCCTCTGCCGAAAAGCACCACGGCATCCTTAAGGGAAGCCTGATTAATGCTGTAAATATCCTCGGCCGAAAGTTCGAAGCCCTTGGCCTGCATGTCCTCTATCCTCTCGGAGATGAGGGACGGAAGCCACATCCCCTCATCAGCGACAGCCGTGCCGCTGATGAGGGAAAGCGCAAATATCAGAACATGTCTTCTGCTCATATCATCCTGTTACTGAAAGTCAGCCATGTCATCCTCGGTGAAGCCGGCGATATAGTCATACCTCTCCTGGTTCCAGGCCCTGGCCTTGCCGATAAAGACGCGGGCCGACTTGGTAAAGTCGGAGCATCTCTGAGCGTCCAACACAAGCAGCCAGCCCATGATAATATGACCGGCCATCTCCACCAAACGGCGGGCATGGAAATCCACATAACTGGTGTCATGTCCGTGAACGAGAGCGCAGGCCTGCTCGTACTGGGCAGCCATATCCACAAGTGTCTTTCTGAGAGTAGCAAACTCAGGAGCGGTCTCCTCAGCCTCGTACTCACGTATCTTGGCCAGATATGCGCCGGTGGTCACATAGCGGATGGCAGCCACAGTCTGCAGCTGGGACGTACCTTCATATATAGTGGTGATCCTGGCGTCGCGGTAAATACGCTCCACGGGATACTCCTTCATGTAACCGGATCCGCCGTGAATCTGAATGGCATCGTATGCGTTCTGGTTACAGTACTCGCTGGACATCATCTTCAGCACGGGAGTGAACATATCGGCGTAGCGCTGATACTTCTTCATCTCCTGACGCTCTTCCGGTGTCAGCTTACGGGTCTCTGCGATGAAGCCGTAAGACTTGTATATATCCACGAAACGTGTGGTCTCGTACAGAATGGCGCGGGAAGCCTGGAGCTTGGCCTTCATCACGGCCAGCATCTCGTACACAGCCGGGAACTCTATGATTGCCTTGCCGAACTGACGGCGCTCGCAGGCGTACTTGTAAGCCTCACGGTAAGCAGCCTCGGATATACCTGTTGACTGCGCACCCACTCCGAGACGGGCCCCGTTCATCAGGGACATCACGTACTTGATCAATCCCATGCGGCGTTCGCCTATAAGCTTGGCAGGAGCGTTCTTGAATACCAGTTCACAGGTAGGAGAGCCCTTGATACCGAGCTTGTTCTCGATACGACGGACTGTAACGCCGCCCCATTTCTGGTCGTGTACGAAATACGACAGGCCGCGGCCGTCGCGGGTACCTTCCTCTGAGCGGGCCAGGACGAGCTTAATCTGGGCATCGCCGTTGGTGATGAATCTCTTCACGCCATTGAGCATCCACATGCCCTTCTCCTCATTCCACTCCGCCTTGAGCATTGCTGCCTGAAGATCTGAGCCTGCATCGGGTTCAGTCAAGTCCATAGAACAGGTATCACCCTGGGGAATCCTGGGCAGGAATTCTGCCTTAATCTCCTCTGATGCGAACTCATGGATAGTCTCGGCACAGTCCTGAAGACCCCATATGTTTGCAAATCCGGCATCGGCCCTTGAGACCAGTTCCTCAGCCATCACGTAAGGCACGAGAGAAAAGTTAAGTCCACCGTACTGGCGGGGAAGCGACATACCGTACATACCGGCCTGAGTCAGCACTCTCTGGTTCTCAGCCGTACCGGCAGCGTATGTCACCCGGCCGTTCTCACAGACGGGGCCGTCATGGTCCACCTGCTCGGCATTGGCTGCGATGGTGTCGGCGCATATCTCGCCCATGACCTCCATCACCTTGTCGTACGAGTCGATGGCGTCCTCAACGTTGCAGGGAGCATAATCATATACGCCGCTGTCCTTGAAATCCTGTTCCTTCAGCTCCACAATCTTCCTCATCAACGGATGGGAAAGCTGGAACTTCAAATCACTGTTGTCTGTATAAAAGTTTGCCATGACTATTTGCTGTTTTGTTTGTAGAACTTGATGAGTTTGGGAATCACCACATTGAGGTCTCCCACTATGGCATAGTCAGCTATCTTGTGGATAGGAGCCTCAGGGTCGCTGTTGATGGAGATAATCATAGATGACTGGTCCATACCGGCGGTATGCTGTATCTGTCCGGATATACCGCATGAGATGAACAGTTTGGGACGTACTGTAACTCCGGTCTGGCCGATCTGGCGGGCATGGTCCGCAAAGCCTGCGTCCACAGCGGCACGGGATGCTCCCACCTCTCCGCCAAGAGTCCTGGCCAGTTCGAATATCAGGTCGAAATTCTCCTTGCTGCCTACTCCGAATCCTCCGGCCACGATAATCTGGGCGCCCTTGATGTCTATCTTCCTCTCCTCAATCTCCCGGGCAACTATCTCCACTGTCAGATCACTGTCCTTAACGATGGATGCGACGTCTATCTCGGAAATCCTGCCGGCCACGGGAGACGCTAAAGGAGCCTTCTTCATCACACCCTCGCGGACAGTGGCCATCTGAGGCCTGTGCTCGGGATTGACGATAGTGGCTATGATGTTGCCTCCGAATGCAGGGCGGATCTGGTACAGAAGGTTGTGGTACTGCTTCTCCTTGTCCTGATGATCACCGATTTCCAGTGCGGTGCAGTCTGCGGTCAGACCGCTGTGCAGGGCACTTGACACCCTGGGTGCAAGGTCACGGCCCACGGAAGTGGCTCCGAAAAGGGCTATCTGGGGTTTCTCCCTGCGGAAAAGGTCAATGATGATGGCGGCATAAGGCAATGTACGGAAATACTCCAGTCTCGGGTCTTCCGCCAGATGCACGGTCTTTGCGCCGTAAGCATAAAGTTCATCAGCCAGCCCCCTGACATTGTACCCGATAAGAAGGGCCTCCACATCACAGGAAAGCACTGCCGCAAGGTCGCGGGCCTTGGTCAACAGTTCGAGACTCACGTCACAGAGATGTCCTCCGTCTGTCTCGCAATATACTATAATGTTGTTCATGTTCCTTCGTTTTAACAGATTAACCGATTGTATGACTTGATATCAGCTCTTTAACGAGTCCCTCGATGTCGGCATCGGAGTCTGTAAGAGTCCGTGACTCCTTGGCCTGAAGGATGATGTTCTCAATCTTCTTTACCTTCGTAGGAGAGCCGGCCAGACCGTAACTCTTCTCATCCCCGCCTATCTCGGCAAATCCCCATTCCGGAATCTGAAGATGAGCGGTACACTTGCCGGAAGCAGCGTACTCGGAGCCGGACGCCTGCTCCTCGGATACCGTACGCGCACTCTTGTAGCGCATAAGCTGCTTAGCGTTGCGGGGCCTGCAGGGCGCGGCCGAACCGGTTACAGTGATCAGTACAGGAAGAGGTGAGGACACCACCTCAATACCTCTTTCCAGCCTCCGTCTGACAGTTACACGGCTGTTGTCTATATACAATACTTCCTCTGCGTAAGTAATCTGAGGCCAGTCCAGTTTCTCTGCCACCTGAGGGCCTACCTGGGCGGTATCACCGTCGATAGCCTGACGGCCGGCGATAATCATGTCCGGAGCGATCTTGCGGACTGCCTGGGACAGAGCGTATGATGTAGCGAGAGTGTCTGCACCGGCAAACTTCCTGTCTGTCAGAAGCACACCTCCGTCAGCACCTCTAAATAGGCCCTCGCGGATGATGTCGGCAGCCCTTCCGGGTCCCATTGTGAGCAGATATACCTCCACGTCCTTCAGACGATCCTTGATTCTGAGAGCCTGCTCAAGGGCGTTCATGTCCTCCGGATTGAAGATAGCAGGTAATGCGGAGCGGTTGACGGTTCCGTCTTCTTTCATCGCATCCTTTCCTACATTTCTGGTGTCCGGCACCTGCTTGGCCAGGACAACGATTTTCAACTTGTCGTTCATTAGGTTTAATACATTTATCCGGGCAAAGTTAGAAATTATTTCTGTAGTTCCAAGGCCTTGTGGATGGCGGCGGCAGCCCGGCGGCCAGCCCCCATGGCCAGAATCACGGTTGCGGCACCTGTTACGGCATCGCCTCCGGCATATACCATAGGACGCGTGGTCATGCCGCTCTCATCAGCCACTATACAGCCTTTTTTATTGATCTCTATTCCATGCGTCGAGCGTGGAAGCATCGGATTGGGAGACGTCCCAAGAGCCATGATGACCGTATCTGCCTCTATGTCGAACTCCGAACCTCCGACAGGCACTGGAGAGCGGCGGCCGGAAGCATCCGGTTCTCCAAGCTCCATACGGATGCAGCGTATTCCGCGCACCCAACCCCTATCGTCTCCAAGTATCTCCACAGGGTTTGTAAGCATTCTGAACTCTATGCCTTCCTCCTTTGCATGATGCACCTCCTCGCGCCTTGCCGGCAATTCATTCTCTGTGCGGCGATATACTATTGTCACCTGCGAGCCCAGACGCAAGGCCGTACGGGCCGCGTCCATGGCCACATTACCGCCACCGACCACCACTACATGCTTTCCTGAGAACACCGGTGTATCATAATCAGGATCATAGCCGTGCATGAGATTGTTACGCGTCAGGAACTCATTGGCCGAAGACACCCCATTGAGATTCTCTCCGGGAATGCCCATGAATCTGGGCAGTCCGGCTCCCGAACCTATAAACATGGCCTTGAAACCCTCCTTGTCAAAAAGTTCGTCCACGGTCACTGTCCTGCCCACAACCACGTCTGTCTCTATCTTGACTCCCAACTTACGAAGATTGTCCACTTCATGCTCCACCACTTTCTGCTTGGGCAGACGGAATTCAGGGATACCGTACTGAAGCACACCTCCTGCCTTATGCAGGGCCTCGAATACGGTCACGTCGTAGCCCCACTTTGCCAGATCGGAAGCACAGGCCAGACCAGACGGGCCACTGCCTATCACTGCCACTTTTATACCATTGAACGGAGCCTTGTCCAGAAAGACCTTGCCGCTTTCCCGACTCCAGTCCGCCACGAAACGCTCCAGTTTCCCTATAGCCACCGGCTCTCCCTTGACTCCCAGCACACAAGAGCCCTCGCACTGAGTCTCCTGGGGACAGACACGGCCGCATACCGCCGGCAGAGAGCTGTCCTGAGCAATGACGCCAGCCGCTCCGTCAAAATCATGCGCCACTATCCTCGCGATAAAGTCAGGTATCTTGATGGAAACCGGACATGCCGCCATACAGCGCGGGTTCTTACAATGCAGGCAGCGGGAAGCCTCCAGCAGAGCTTCCTCCTCATTGTATCCGTAGCACACTTCCTCGAAATTGTGCGCTCTGACTGCCGGATCCTGTTCCCTTACCGGCACTCTGGGTATCTTATTTGCCATTGCTCATTCCTCCTTTTTAATGAAGTCCTATATTACACTTGTGATCCTCTTCCCTCTCTATGTCCCGGTACATGCCCTGACGTCTCATGGCCTCCTCGAAGTCCACGTCGTAAGCGTTGAACTCGGGGCCGTCCACGCAGGCAAACTTGGTCTTGCCCGCAATGGTCACGCGGCAGGCTCCGCACATGCCGGTACCGTCCACCATCAGGGTGTTGAGACTGACTATGAGCGGCAGACCGTACTCTTTTGCCTTGAGGGTAGCGAACTTCATCATGATCATAGGCCCTATGGACACGGCCTGGTCATATCTCTCCCCGCCTCCGAGCAGACGGTCCATGACTGCGGTAACGACACCCTTCTCCCCCGCAGAGCCGTCATCCGTACAGATATACAGATGATCGCACACCGCTTTCATCTCATCCTCCATGATGATGAGGTCCTTGTTGCGCGCGCCTATGATTACGTCCACATAAGCGCCTGCATTGTGCAGGTACTTCGCCTGCGGATAGACCGGAGCCGTACCGAGACCGCCGGCTATGAACAGCCAGCGAGTGCCCGCAAGCTCCTGGGTTGTACTGTGTACAAACTCTGAGGGCTGGCCGAGAGGACCTACCACATCGGCGAATGACTCGCCTTCCTCATAATGGCATATCTTCTTGGTCGAGGCACCCACCTCCTGGGTAACGATGGTCACACTTCCTTTTTCCGTATCATAATCGCAGATAGTCAACGGTATCCGTTCACTTTTCTCCCCGGCCCTCACGATGAGGAACTGTCCGGGACGCGCGGAGTGCGCGATACGCGGCGCCTCCACTTCCATGAGGCAGATGGCCGGCGTCAGAAATTTCTTCCTTAGTATCTTATACATAACCGTATTATTATTTCAGCTGCGAAGATAATACATTTTCCGTTGCGGTGCAGTTTTGTTTGTCTTATCCCGAATATTGATTACATTTGTTCTATAATTAAACAACATCTTACTTATGAAATTCCTGAAAAATCTTCTTGCGGCCTTTATCGGCTCGCTCATCGCGTTCGGATTCCTGATGCTCCTGACGTTTGGAATCATAGGCGGACTTGTCGGAGGCCTCATGTCATCCAGTGAACCCGTCACAGTTTATCCCAACTCAGTGCTTAAAATAGACCTGAGCTCCGCCATAGGAGAGCAGACTGTTTCCGAGCCGTTGGATTTCAGCACTATAGTTCCTTACTCAGGGAGCACGTCATCCCTGGGCATTCTGGACGCTGTCAAATCCATAGACCATGCTGCCCAGGATCCGGACATCAAGTTCATCTATCTGACCAACTGCGCATATTCAAGCGGCCTGGCCTACATGGAGGAACTGCGCGGAGCCCTGGAACGTTTCAGAGCCTCGGGCAAGCCCGTCATCGCCTACGGGCAGAATTTCTCCCTCGGCGGATACTATCTGGCATCCGTGGCGGACAAGATCTATTCCGATGAGTTCGCCAGCAACAACATCCTGGGAGTCTCGACCACCATATTCTTCCTCAAGGACATCCTCGACCGCTTCGGTGTGGAGATGCAGCTCATCCGTCACGGCAAATACAAATCAGCCGGCGAACAGTTTATCGCCGACAACATCAGCGAGGCCAACCGTGAGCAGAACCAGGCCATGGTAGACGCTCTCTGGCAGACAGTCAGAGACGGCATCTGCAGGTCAAGAGGCATCACGCCGGACGCATTGGACAGGATGGTCAACAATCTGGAGCTGAACACGGCAGAGCACATGCTCAATGCCGGTCTCATCGACGGCGTCTACACGGTAAACGAGATGGAAGACCAGCTCAGAATGCTCTCCGGAGCAGAGAAGATCAAGGATGTCAAGATGATTACCCTGGACAAATACGCCAAGGCCCGCCTCAAGACAGACTATAAGGTCAAGGACAAAATCGCCGTCATCTATGCTGACGGACAGATCAATGTCGAAGGGGACGGCATCACGGCCCAGAAGTTCCAGCCCATCATCAGGGACATCCGCAGCGACAGCTCCATCAAGGCCGTAGTACTCAGGGTCAATTCTCCAGGAGGAGCCGTACAGCCCGCCGAGATCATCCGTACTGAACTGGAGCTGCTCCAGCAGGAGAAGCCCCTGATAGTATCGTACGGTACCATGGCGGCCTCCGGAGGCTACTGGATCTCGGCCGGCGCCGACAAGATATACTCCAACAACTCCACACTTACCGGCAGCATCGGAGTATTCAGCATGATTCCGTCTTTCGAGAAGACATTCAAGGACATCGCCCACATCAACCCGGTGACCGTACGCTCGCACAGTCACGCCGACATGTACTCTCCCTCCCGCCGGCTGGACAGCCGCGAGACCGAGGCCACCCAGGAGCAGATAGAGATGATCTACGATAAGTTCATCACCATCGTCTCTGACGGACGCGGCATCTCCAAAGACAGAGTGGACGAGATAGCGCAGGGCCGCGTATGGTGCGGCAACGAGGCACTGGGAATCAACCTTGTCAACGAGATCGGCGGTCTGACCGATGCCCTGGACTATGCAGCGGCTTCAGCAGGACTGGAGAGCTACCGGGTAGTGTCCTATCCGGCAGTACAGACCAGTCTGGACAAACTGATGGAGAACATCAGCACCACCTCAGAGACCGTTGAGGCCATGTCCGAGCCCGAGACACTCATAGAGAAGATCTACGGGTCCATCAAGGCCGAGGCCGGCATCTACGCCCTCCTCCCCTACGTCTACCTTTTCGAATAAACAGGGATTGCTAACGGATGATAAAGGCTCCGGCGACTGCGGTTGTCGGGGCCTTTATTCTATAGCGGTCATCGATGCGGAGACCGGGCAGACAGACAATGTGTCCGGCGGCGTCGAGTATCACCGGCTGGGAGAGCTTGCGGACGCGGTCCAGCTTCAGGTCAGTGAAAAAATCGCTGAGTTTCTTAGAGCCCTGCCTCATACCGAACGGTCTGAACCGGTCAGCCGGCTTCCATCCACGGCAGAGCAGGGGCATCCGCAGACGGTCGGCCGCGAAGTACAGCGAGCTGCTGTCCGAGACCGGATTGAAATCCGCCGGTTTAGGGAAGAAGTCTATCCGGAACCGCGTACCCTTAAAGTTGTACACACCAGGGCCCTCGATGAGAAATTCCGTGTCCTCTTCCTCCTGCAGCGGATATACTTTCAGGCTGTCCTTGGCCAGCACCAGTTCGTGGCTTCCGGAACGGAACAGTTTTCCGGGCTGTCCTGAGCGCAGACACCGCTCAATATCCGAGACTTGTGTACTGTTGAAACCGTAATCGCGGAGAATCATATACAGCCAGTAGCCGTAATGACGGTTGGCGGTAAGACCTGCCGCATCTATAAGCAGCACATCTCCGTCCCTGCGGCAAACACGGTCAGAAACATCCTTCTGCAAGTCATCCATAATCTCCGATGCCTGACGGAAATACTCCGAATCGCGGCGGACTGTATCCAGAAACGATGGATTGATCTTGCGGAATTCCGGAAAAATGATGTTGCGCACCCGGTTTCGGGCGTAGTGTGACTCAAAATTGGTGTGGTCGTCCCTGTACGATATGCTGTTGCGCTCCACATACTCCCTTATCTGCGCCCTGGATACACCCAGAAGCGGCCTGATGATACGCCCGTTGCGCACCGGTATGCCGGAAAGGCCCTTAAGACCGGTTCCCCTGGCAATATTGAGAAATATTGTCTCAATGCTGTCGTCCAGATTGTGGGCTATAGACAGGAAATCGAATCCATCGGAGTCCATCAGTTCCGAAAAGAATCCGTAACGGAGCTCTCTCGCAGCCATCTGCGTGGACAGCGAATGCTCCGCCGCATAGGTCTTCGTATCAAACACTCTCGTGTACACCTTCACACCGTTGCGCTCGCCCCAGGCCTGAACTGAGCGCATATCCCCGTCGCTTTCCTCACCGCGCAGAGAGAAATTGACATGCGCCAATGCAAAATCAGGCCTCAGCTCACAACGGAGAAACAACTCCGCCATACACATCGAGTCAATACCTCCGCTCACACCGAGCAGATAGCGGTGCCCCTTCAGCGTACCGCCCGACAGGGACTCCAGGGCAGAGGCAAATTCCCGCTCAATCGTCATGTCTACTCAGGCTTTACATACTGGCCGAATGTCCAGGTCAGACCCAGGCTGACAATCTCCTTGAACTGCACCCTGGGAGCCAGATTGCCCTCTGCATCGGCTATCCTGATGTTCTCGTCCCAGATAAGGTTGGTTCTCAGAGTCAGCGTAAGTATCTTGGTAAGGGCCAAAGACGCATCCACATCCCAGTAAACCTGGATATTGTCAGGATTCTCCAGATAGTTGGAGAAAAGGGTCAGTGCAGACGATATCTTGAATATCTTATATGCATAGTTGATGTCCATCTTGAACTGGGCACCGAACTCAGCCCTTACAGGCTGGTCTATCGCATTGCCGTATGTCTCGCGGAGGCTTTCCTCAGTCACCACCACCAGATTGCCCGTAGCGGGCGACAGGTTGAGCGACAGGAAATTGAACGGCTTGTAATTGATACCGAGACCGAGCGACACATAGCCGGGCGCCATAAACTTTGACTGAAGCGTCCTTGTGGCAGGATCCGTAGAAGTATCGAATGCGTAAGTCGGAGTCATCTGCGTCCTGAAGTTGAACAAAGCCGAGAAATACAGCTTGTCCACCAACTGCCAGCCCCACTTGCTGTCCAATTGGATACGGTCATCGCTCTTGTCAAACTGCTGATTGAGAGGAGTATTCTTGTCAAACGACTGGATAAATCCGTAGGACAGTTTCAGTCTGTTCTCCCATATCATATTGTCCTTGGCATAGTTGGCGTTCGCATCTATGAGGGCGTTCAGGGAGATATTGGCCGATCCTCCCTCAGCCCAGTTGGTCAGGGATGTCTGGGAGAATCCTATCTGGGTCAGGATACCGTTGGTCCAGTATTTGGGCGGCTCTTTCTTCTCTGTCGTATCCACCGCAGCCTCGTCTATCGAGGACACTACGTCCAGACACACCTTCTGGGCATCATCCAGTGCGGACGGATCTATCTCGACTTCCTTGATTTCCTTATAAGTGATATCGTTGTCACTGTTCTTCTTTCTGTCAGAGGCCTGTGCCACTGTCGCACCGGCGGTCAGCAGCGAGAGCAGGCCGATACAGATAACCGCTTTTCTATTCATGATTTTCAGAGTTTAATACGTCGTCGGAATTATATTTGTAACCCAGGCGTTTGCCTGTCTTCATCCTGGAGGACTCTATCTTGACATTCATCTCTCCCACAGTCGCCTCCTTCACCATATCATAAGGAGGAACCAGCAGGTCAAATGAAAGAGTATACAGAATCGCAGACTCCACGAAAGCCACCAGGTCGTCCCTGGTCAGAGTGCTCTTGCCGAACTGATCGGTAATCTGACGCTTCTGCCGCTTGCCTTCCACGAAAAATGCCTTGTCCTTGTTGATGAACATCCTGGCCACCAGATAGCCCAGATCGTCATTGCGGTTGTACTTCATGGAATCGTACAGGAAGTTATACACATTGATCACACCGCAGTAGGTATTGTACGGGTTGTTCTTCGCATATGGATTCTTCCATACCGGATGATCCCTGTCAAATTCAAACACATCGGTATGCAGGCTGAATATCAGCACATCGTCCGCAAACTTCAGCTCAGCCTCGAACTTGCCCCTGTCCCGGTATTCCAGACGCACCCGTCTGGCACCGTGGTTCTCCAGCATATCGTTCAAGTCATTGCTCATCTCGCTCAGGACATCCTTGAGCACACCGAAGACCTCCAGGCACTGGTCAAATATCTGTGACTTGATTACAGACTTGACATTCAGCAGATTGATTATCTTGGCCCGGGGGCTTGAGTCATCACTGTTCATTATCTGTCGGATATTTTAATATGATCTTGCAAAAATCACCCTTCTTTGTGAAGGCCTGCCGGAGTAAACGCACTTGCCCGGCTCCTCGCAGACATAACTGTCAATAGGGATGCAACGGATAGTGGCCTTGGTCTCCTCCTGAATCTTCATCTCCGTCTCGGTCGTACCGTCCCAGTGGCAGAGCAGGAAACCTCCCTCCTCGATACGCTCCTTGAACTCATCCCATGTATCCACCTTGACTGTCTTGGAATCCCTGAAGGCCAATGCCTTGTTGTAGATATTGGCCTGTATCTCATCCAGAAGTTCCTTGATATGACCGGCCAGTCCCTCGCGGGAAGCAGCCGACTTCTCCAGCGTATCCCTGCGGCAGATCTCAACCTCTCCCCTTTCCAGATCACGCGGACCTATCACGACCCTGACAGGCACGCCCTTGAGCTCCCACTCGGCGAACTTGAAGCCTGAGCGGACATTGTCCCTGTCGTCTATCTTGGTGGATATACCCGCCTTTTCCAGTTCGGAAGCGATATCCTTCATGTAAGCCACCATGCGGTCCAGCTCCTCCTGACCTTTATATATAGGTACGAACACCACCTGTATCGGGGCGATGGCCGGAGGCAGCACGAGGCCGTTGTTGTCTCCATGGGCCATGATGAGCGCACCCATAAGACGGGTGGACACACCCCATGAGGTAGCCCATACATAATCGAGCTTGCCGTCCTTGTCGGCGAACTTAACGTCAAACGCCTTCGCGAAATTCTGTCCGAGGAAATGAGACGTACCGGCCTGCAGGGCCTTACCGTCCTGCATCATGGCCTCGATGCAGAGAGTATCGAGGGCCCCGGCGAAACGCTCGTGCTCCGACTTGTGGCCGACCACTACCGGCAGGGCCATGTGGGTACGGGCGAAGTCGGCATAGACCTGCACCATCCTCTGAGCCTCCTCCATCGCTTCCTTAGCCGTAGCGTGGGCCGTGTGTCCCTCCTGCCACAGGAATTCGGCAGTACGGAGGAAAAGGCGGGTTCTCATCTCCCAGCGCACCACATTGGCCCACTGATTGATCAGTATGGGCAGATCCCTGTATGACTTTATCCAGTTCTTGTAACTGTTCCATATGATGGTCTCGGAGGTGGGTCTCACTATCAGCTCCTCCTCCAGTCTGGCATCCGGATCCACCACCACTCCCGGACCGTCGGGATTGGCCTTGAGCCTGTGATGGGTCACCACAGCGCATTCTTTTGCAAATCCCTCCACATGCTCCGCCTCGCGGCTGAGAAAGGACTTAGGTATGAACAACGGGAAATATGCGTTCTGATGTCCTGTAGCCTTGAACATCCTGTCAAGCTGTCCCTGTATCTTCTCCCAGATAGCATAGCCGTAAGGCTTGATGACCATACATCCCCTCACTGCGGAATTCTCCGCCAGATCAGCCTTTACCACAAGATTGTTATACCATTGGGAGTAATTCTCCTCCTTGCTTGTAACTTCTTTTGCCATTAATGTATTGTTTAAATGGAATGATTTTTGTTAATTTGTATGCAAAAGTAGTAATTATTGACAAAACAAGGAGGTAGGTATGAAAAAAAGTTTGATTTTCCTTTCCATATGCTCCGCAGCGCTGCTGTCCTCCTGCGGAACATCATCCTATTATGCCTCTTCCGCTTTCGAAGACGGCATATATTACAGACCTGACAAGGAGTCCCGTCAGCAGCTGGCCGAGGACCGTCAGGAGATGCAGGACCTCATCGAGAAGACCAGACAGGAAGCAGCCCGCTTCTCGGACACCATAATGCTCGCAGGCATAAACGGCACAAACAGCATAACCTCAGCGGCCGCGGCCACGGCCGTCCCGCTCAACATCAACGTGGACAACTGGTACGAATACAATCTGCTCGGTTACGACACCTACTGCTCGTACTGGGACTGGCGTTACTGGGACATGTTCGGCCCCTGGGGCAGATACTCAAGCTGGGCTGACTGGTACAACTGGTACTCGCCCTGGTTCCCCGGCATATACGATCCTTGGTATCCCAGTTACGGCTGGACATGGAGCTTCGCCTGGAACAGCTGGGGATGGTACGGCCCGTGGTGGGGCGGCTACTGGGGCGGATGGTATGACCCCTGGTACGGTCCGTGGGGATACCCCGTGGCATATCAGCCAGCCATACACTATGACAGGCGGTACACCGGCACAAGCCTGAGAACAGGGGCCGGTCTCTCCGGAAGCAGGCTTACCGCATCAGGCAACACTGTCCGTCAGACCGGAACTGCCGTGCGGAACACCAACACTGTACGTAACGCAGGTACTGTACGCCAGGCGGTCACTTCAGGCAGGACGGTCGCTTCCACTGTAAGGCCTACTGTATCGGTCGTCAGGGGCAACACAGCCACCGCACAGAAAGTCACTTCGCTTAAGACCACTGCCACAAGAGTATCCAATACGGGAACTGCTGTATCAATAAACAGCGGCAGGACAACTGCCGTCGGGAATTTCAAGCCTGTAGGCCACATCAGTTCCGGAAACAGATATGTACAGGCAGGAAGAACCGCTGTCAGGGCCGAATCGCTCAACAGGACTGCCGGTCAGTCATACAGGGCAACAAACTCCTCTTACAGAAGAGCCGCCACCTCTACGGCCACATCTTTCAGGAATCCGTTTGAGATGCGCCGTGGCACCGCGACCGTAAGCGGCAGCCTCAACGGCACGGGATTCAACAGGACAGCCACATCAACAGTAAGGTCCAACGGCTACAGCCGGACCGACAACACTGTATTCAACAGAAACACATCCTCTTCGTCAAGGACTTTCAACACCTCCGCGACCAGAAGCGTTTCACGGTCATCGTTCACAGGCGGCAGCAGGTCGTTCAGCGGAGGCTCGCGCAGCAGCGGCGGCAGTGTCAGAAGTGTTAGAAGATAACTTTAGCCAACCACGACAATGTACAAGAGAATCATTATAGCTACAGCACTTGTTGCTGGTGCGCTGCAGGCATATGCCCAGCTCACCCCGCAATACTACAACAATGCCCTGCTCTTCTCCAGCCAGTTCTATGACGGTACGGCCAGAAGCGTGGCCATGGGCAATGCCATGACCGCCTTGGGAGGAGACCTCGGAGCCCTGTCGTACAACCCGGCGGCATCGGGAGTATACCGGTACACCGAGATAACACTCACCCCGTCCGTTTACTCAAGTATCACCAACACATCATTCCTCGGCAACACCATGCAGGCCGACAAGAGCCGCCTGTCCCTGTCCAACGTCGGCTGGGTAGGCTCTTTCGAGACCGGCAGGACAAGGGGACTGGTCAATTTCAATTTCGCCATCACCGCCAACCAGTCCAACAATTTCGCATGGCGCAGCTCCGGCAGCGGCATCCAGAACTCATCCAGCTACCTCGGCCTTATTGCGAATACAATGAGTGGAATCAAGTCAGACAGGCTAACATTGCAAGAAGACAGTTACGATGCATTCTATGACAGTGACTTATTGTGGAATCAAATTCTGGCATGGAATACAAACTTAGTGGATCCTTGGAACAATGGTTCTGAGAATCAATATATCGGAGCAACAGAAAACATCTCATCCAACGGCAGCTTATATATTCCACAGAATAATCTCAATCAAAGCTACTACAAGGAAAGGACCGGTTACGTGGAGGATATCATATTCAACTTTGCAGGCAACGTGAGCGACATCTTCTTCTTCGGAGTCAACCTGACTCTCCAGAGTATCTGGATGAACGAATACACATCCCTCACTGAGACGGCAGTCAATCCGAGTCTATTTGACACTGGCTTCACCGACTTCACCCATGAATACCGCATAACCACGTCCGGACTGGGAGTCAATGTCGAGGCCGGTTTCATAGTCCGTCCCGTAGCGGGCCTGACCATCGGAGGCTCTATCTCTACCCCGACATGGATGTTCCTCAACGAGACATGGATGGAAAGCATGAACGGAAACACCGAATTTAGAAGGACGGCCATCGATTCTCCTTTAGGCGAGAGTTCCTACCGGCTAACCTCCCCGTTCAGATGGAATCTGGGAGTGGGCTACACCCTCGGAGGATTCCTTGCCCTGGCCGTGGACTACGAGAGGACGGACTACTCCGACATATTCCTTTCCGACAACAACGGAAACAGGAACGCCTTTCAATACGACAACGAGTATATCTCCACATACTACCAGGCTGTAAACAATGTCCGGGCCGGCATAGAGGCCTGGCCCATTCCCCAACTGGCGCTGAGACTCGGTTACAACTACTACAGTTCTCCCGACAGAGACTTTGACTTCAGCCGCCACTACGCATCGGCCGGTATCGGATTCAGAGCACTTTCCGGATTTTTCGTAGACCTGGCTTACCAGCAGCAATGCAATCAAAGCGACAACAACTACCTGCTGTACGACAGTTACGAGACCTTTGAAGCCCCGGTTACCAGCGAGAGATTCCGCGACTGGAAGATACTTCTGACGCTGGGCTGGAGATTCTAGAGAAAGGACAGGGCATTCGGTCCCTCATTGAAGAGCAGGTCCAGTACCGACAGTCCGGGTATGAATCCGAATTTTTCAGAAAACACCTGATAGTAAGATTTGAAGCGGTTCCGGAACATCTCCGGGACTGCTTTTTTAGGATGTATGGCATCCCGCAAGTCCAGGACATCCGGGCCATACTCCTGGATATATTCTCCGGAGAAGGAGACCCGGCATCTAAGCCCCAGCAGTTCCAGCAACTTGACTGTAAGAGCCGTATTGAGTTCAAAAAGAGTCTGTGGACGAGAATCCAGAATGGCGAATACATCGTCCTGATAATATTCGAAAAACGCCGATGTGCGATAGGCCGACACCAGGGCCCGCTCATGCTGCTGAAGCCAGGGCTTCGAATAATCCATCATGACAGACCTTATCCCTCTGTTTCCGTCCTGAGCGGACACGGGAACAGTCAGAGACAAAATACCGTCGCAGGCATATATCCTGCAACGGTTTCTGTATGATTGCTTCACATAGGACTCACTGTCCTCTATCAGGAGATGTCCGGTCGCGGCTGCGGCCATAAAGTACTCCACCGGAGGGAAATACGCAGTGGTCACCACCGCATATCCGCCACTAGTCATCAGCTGAGAGATCTGAGTACTTGACGATTCCTCTCTTGGAGGCGCGGATGAAGTTGAGAATATTGTCCCTCTCTATGCAGGGCGGGACCTCTCTTTCCACCTCTACGCAGGCATCGCTGCGGTTGAGTCCGCTGTTGTAGATGATGCGGTATATCTCGCGGATACGGTCTATCTGCTCGTTGGTGAATCCCCTTCGGCGGAGTCCTACGTTATTGAGTCCGCAGAAAGACAGAGGAGAACGTCCCACGAGGGCATAGGGCGGAACATCCTTGGCTATCTTGGAACCGCCCTGAATCATGGCATGCATACCGATGCGGGTGAACTGATGTGCCAGCGAGCCGCCTCCGATGATAGCCCAGTCGTCCACATCCGTCTCTCCGGCCAGTCCCACATAGCTGACCTGGATTACGTGATTGCCGATACGGCAGTCATGGGCCACATGCGCATAGGACATGATCAGGCAGTTGTCGCCTATCTTGGTAAGCATCTTTCCGCTTGCGGCTGTTCCTCGGTTGACGGTCGCGCACTCGCGGATGACCGTATTGTTGCCTATCTCCACCCATGTGACCTCACCGGAATACTTCATGTCCTGAGGTATGGCTCCGATGACGGCACCGGGGAATATCTTGCAGTTCTTACCTATCTTAACATAGTCGAAAATAGTCACATGAGGACCGATAACACATCCTTCGCCTATTTCCACATTCTCCGCAATGTAGCAATATGGACCTATCTCCACATTTGCGGCAATCCTGGCGTTGGGATGAACTGACGAAAATTGCATCATATCTTGTTTAATTATTACCGTTTCTTAAAATCTCCCGCCGCATAATCTGTGCCACGGCAGTATTGATCCTGTGACCGGACTTATCCGCCGTCACATGACCCTTTATGCGTCTGCCGACAAGAGAAAAATCTCCGAGAAGATCCAGCAGCTTGTGCCGGGCGCACTCGTTCGGGAAATGTAGACGGACATTGTCCAGATAGCCCTCGGGAAGCCTGTCCACTTTCTCCACATTGAAGAGAGCGGCCATACGGGCCAGGTCCTCCTCCGGAACCGGATGTTCCACTATCACCAGAGCATTGTCCAGGTCTCCTCCCTTTATAAGGTTGTTCTTGAAGAGAAACTCTATCTCATGGAAAAACACGAAAGTACGGCAGGGAGCCACCTCCCTTGCGAAATCAGTACTGCCGTCATAATGGAACTTCTGAACGCCCAGAACGTGAGAATTGAAGTCTATAGTCAGACCCACGGAAAACTCTTCCGCCGGAAGGACTGTTATCTCCGAGCCGGACTTCTCATCCTTGTAATGAATCGGCTCGCTGACCACAAAATACTGCCTTTCCGCATCCTGCTCCTCCAGTCCGTCCGGAAGTATGGCCCTGACATACGGAAGTGCGCTTCCGTCCAGTATGGGCACCTCGAAATTATCTACAGTAACCAGGGCATTGTCCACTCCCAGACCATAAAAGGCGGCCATCAAGTGTTCAAGAGTAGATATCCTGACCTCTCCGTTCTCAAGGGTAGTTCCGCGCTGGGTATATGTGACATAATCCACCAACGCCTCTATAACGGCACTGTCTCCGAGATCCTTCCTCAGGAATCTGATACCGTGATTGACAGGAGCGGGAGAAAGCTTCATCCTCACATTCTGTCCCGAATGCAGTCCCTTTCCTTCAAATATATATTCTCTCTTAAGAGTCTTCTGTCTGTCTGACATAAGTTTCAGTTTAAATTACTTTTTCATACCGCTTCTGCGGAACATGGCATACGACCTGATGTAGTTCATATGCTCTATGGCCGGACTTCCCATATATACTTTTCCCTCCTCCTTGATGTCACCCTGGACACCGGCCTGGGCCGTGAGTTTGGTGCCGTCCGCGATATTGAGATGACCGGCTATGCCGACCTGACCGCCGAACATGCATGAGCGGCCTATCTTAGTGGAGCCGGCGATACCGGACTGCGCGGCAATCACGGTATTGGAGCCTATCACTACATTGTGCGCCACCTGTATCAGGTTGTCCAGCTTCACGCCTTTCTCAATAAGCGTCGTTCCCATAGTAGAGCGGTCTATCACCGTATTGGCCCCTATCTCGCAGTTGTCCTCTATGGTGACGATTCCGGTCTGAGGTATCTTCTTGTATGAACCGTCCTCTGTAGGAGCGAACCCGAAGCCGTCAGAGCCTATGACAGCCCCCGCCTGTATGATGCAGTTGTTGCCTATCCTGCAGCCCCTGTATATCTTCACTCCCGGGTATATAATGCAGTTCTCGCCGATTGTGACACCTTCTCCAATATATACTAAAGGATATATCTGCGTATTACGGCCTACCGTTGTCTTTTTGCCCACATAGGCATTGGCTCCCACATAGACACCTTTTCCAAGCCTTGCCGAGAACGCCACGTGAGACGACCAGGCCCTGCCGCGGCGTCTGGCGGCCTTCATCGTGTTGAGCAGGTCCAGAAGCGATGCGACGGCCTCATAGGCATTGTCCACCCTCACCAAAGTGGGCGACACGGCCTCCTTTGGTTCAAAGGACTTGTTTATGAGAACTATGCTGGCCTTACAGGTATAAAGATAATGTTCGTATTTGGGATTGGCCAGAAAACAGAGCGTCCCGGGCTTGCCGGACTCTATACGAGCCACGGAAGAGACTGTCACATCGGGATTTCCGACGATATCGCCTCCAAGATGCTCAGCTATCTGTTTTGCACTTACCTCCATTATAAGTCTAATTTCACTATTAAAGAATTGTGCAAAGAAAATAATTTTTTTTGGATTATCAGCACAAAACCATTACTTTTGTCGCGATAAAGGATAGTGGAAAGGGACGGCGAGTCCCTTTCGTCTTATTAGCCACTCCCGTAAAACCGCATCAGATGATTGAGAAACGCACCATAGAACAGATTGTAGAAAAGTACATGGAGGACAACAGACTGGTCCTCGTAGACGTGAAGGTCAACAAGGCCAACAACATAAAAGTGTTCTTCAGGGCTTTGGACAGACCGGTGTGCATAGATGACTGCGTGGCCCTGAGCCGCTTCATAGAAGCCGGACTGGACCGGGACAAGGAGGATTTCTCCCTGATGGTCAGCTCTGCCGGAGACAACTGCGACAATAATGAAAATGATATAGATAACAATTAACAACAACCGACATGGAAGTAAACCTGATAAGTACGTTTGCCGAGTTCAAGGAGCTCAAGAACATCGACAGACCTACCATGATGAGCGTGCTGGAAGACATCTTCCGCACCCAGTTGATTAAGATGTACGGCTCAGCCGACAACTTTGACATCATCATCAACATCGACAAGGGCGACCTTGAGATCTGGAGAAACAGGGAGGTAGTCGAGAAAGTCGAGGATCCCAACACCCAGATATCGCTTGAGGAAGTCCACAAGATCGACCCCTCGTACGAGGTGGGAGAGGATTTCCCGGAAGAGGTCAAGCTGTCGGACTTCGGCCGCAGGGGTATCCTCAACCTGCGCCAGAACCTTCAGGGACGTATCGCCGACATCGAGAAAGCCAATCTCTACAACAAATACAAGGACCGTATACACGAGATACTGGTAGGCGAGGTTTATCAGGTATGGAAAAAGGAAGTGCTGGTCATGGACGAGGACGGCAACGAGCTGGTGCTGCCCAAGTCGGAGCAGATTCCCTCCGATTACTTCAAGAAAGGCGAGACCGTAAAGGCTGTCATCGAAAGCGTGGAGATGAGGAACAATACTCCCGTCATCACCCTGTCGCGTACGTCTCCCGCTTTCCTGGAGAGACTCTTCGAGCAGGAGGTGCCCGAAATCTTCGACGGACTCATCACGATCAAGAAAGTGGTGCGCATCCCCGGTGACAGGGCCAAGGTGGCCGTAGAGTCCTACGATGAGCGCATCGACCCGGTAGGAGCATGCGTCGGTGTCAAGGGCTCGCGTATCCACAGCATCGTCCGCGAGCTGCGCAACGAGAACATCGACATCATCAACTGGACTTCCAACACCCAGCTTCTCATCCAGAGGGCCCTCAGTCCGGCCAAGATATCGTCCATGTCCATAGACGAGGAGACCAAGCACATCCGCGTCAACCTCAGTCCCTCTGAGGTATCCCTGGCCATCGGCAAGGGCGGCAGCAACATCAAGCTCGCAGGACAGCTTGCCGGCTACGAGATAGACGTATTCAGGGACAGCGAAGGCGGCGAAGAGGAAGAGGACGTGATGCTCGACGAGTTCAACGACGAGATCGAGCAGTGGATCATCGACGCCCTCAAGGGCATCGGCTGCGACACCGCAAAGAGCGTGCTCGCGCTTCCCGTAGAGGAGATCTGCCACAGAGCCGACCTCGATGAGGAGACAGTGGTGGAAGTACAGAAGATACTGAAAGCTGAATTTGAACAATAATTTAAAACAAGTGATATATGGCGGGACAAGAGAAAATAAGAATCAACAAAGTACTTAAGGAATTCAATATCGGGCTGGGAACCCTGGTGGAGTTTCTCAGCAAAAAAGGATATGAGGTGGAGGCCCATCCCAGTGCGCAGATCAGCGGTGAGGAATACGAGCTTCTCAAGAAGGAGTATGCCAAAGACCAGCGCATAAAGGAGGAATCTGCGAAAATATCCATCAAGATTAAGGAAATCACCAAGAAAGAGACCCAGAAACAGGAACCTGAAGAGGAACCGTTTGAGGACGAGGTCATCATCAAGACCACAACCATCGATCATCCTTCCACTCCTGAACCCGCCATCACGGAGAAGAAGGCCGATCCTGCGCCCGTGAAAGAAGATGATGACACCCGCAGGCATGAACCGGCTCCTGCTCCGACTGCACAGGAGGCCGCCGCTCCGGCTGCGGAGACTCCGGCTCCGGTAAAGGAAGAAAAGACTCTGGAAGAGCCCAAGGCAAAGCCGGAGCCGGCCGTCACTGACAACGGCACCGGTCATGCAGGCCCCAGGATTCTCGGCAAGATAGACCTGAACAAAAAGCCGTCGAAGCCCCAGCCTGCACCGGCTCCTGCCAAGCCGACCCAGGCCAAGGAAACGGCAAAGGAAGTAAAAGCGAAAGACAACGCCGCGGAAAAGCATCCCGAGAGACACGAGGTGGAGCACATAGAGACAAAGGTCGAGAAACTCGCCGGTCCTGTCATCAGCGGCAAGATAGACCTGTCCGCCTTCGAGAAGAAACACACTTCAGGAGGCGACAGAAACGGCCACCGCAAGCGCGAGCGCATCAAGGGTCAGGGCGAGAAGGTGGACATAACCAAAGTGGACTCCGGCAGTCAGAAGAGCCGCAACAAGAAAGGCGGTGACAACAAGGACAGGAAGAACCGCAAGGAGAAACCCAAGCCTGTACGTGTGGAGATAGACGAGGATCTGATACAGAAGCAGATCAAGGAGACCTACGCCCGTATGACCGAAGGCAAGGGCAAGACCAAGAGTTCCAAGCACAAGAGAGAGAAACGCGAGATGATCTCCCAGAAGATGGAGGAGGCCCGCGAGCAGCAGCAGCTTGAGAGCAGAATACTCAAGATGACCGAATTTGTGACAGTCAACGATCTGGCAGTCATGATGAACATCCCGGTGACCAAAGTCATCGAGGCCTGCATGAACCTGGGCCTGATGGTCTCCATCAACCAGCGTCTCGATGCCGATGCCCTCGTGCTGGTGGCCGAGGAATTCGGATACGAGGTACAGTTCGTCTCCGCCGATGAGGAAAGCGAGATTCAGGAGGAAGTGGACGATCCGGCAGATCTGGTAGAGCGTCCTCCCATCATCACCGTCATGGGTCATGTGGACCACGGTAAAACATCCCTGCTGGACTACATCCGCAAGTCCAACGTCATAGCCGGAGAGGCCGGAGGCATCACCCAGCACATCGGAGCCTACAATGTACAGCTGCCCGACGGCCGGCGCATCACCTTCCTCGACACTCCGGGCCACGAGGCCTTCACCGCCATGCGTGCCCGAGGAGCGAAGATTACCGACCTGGTCATCATCATCGTGGCCGCCGACGATGCCATCATGCCCCAGACCATAGAGGCCATCAACCATGCCCAGGCGGCCGGCGTTCCCATGGTATTTGCCATCAACAAGATAGACAAGCCGGGAGCCAATCCCGACCGCATCCGCGAGCAGCTTGCCAACATGAACATCCTGGTGGAGGACTGGGGCGGCAAGTATCAGTGTCAGGAGATATCGGCCAAGAAGGGCACCAACGTGGACAAGCTCCTCGAGAAAGTCCTGCTGGAAGCCGACCTGCTTGAGCTCAAGGCCAACCCTAACCGCATGGCCAAAGGTACGGTCATCGAGTCCTCCCTCGACAAAGGACGCGGCTATCTGGCCACTGTCCTGGTACAGAACGGAACTCTCCACGTGGGAGACATCATCCTCAGCGGCAGCTATTACGGCAGGGTCAAGGCCATGTTCAACGAGCGCGGACAGAAAGTATCCGAGGCCGACCCCTCCACTCCTGTGTCTGTGCTCGGACTCAACGGAGCCCCGACTGCCGGCGAGACATTCAACGTCATGGGCGATGAGAAAGAAGCCAAGGACCTGGCCAACAAGCGCGAGCAGCTCCTGCGCATCCAGGGTCTGAGGACTCAGAAACACATCACCCTCGAGGAAATCGGACGCCGTATCGCCATCGGCAACTTCAAAGAGCTCAACATCATCGTCAAAGGAGACGTGGACGGCTCCATCGAGGCTCTCTCCGACTCCCTCATCAAGCTCTCCACCGAGGAGATACATGTGGACGTAATCCACAAGGCCGTCGGTGCCATCTCCGAATCCGATGTCCTGCTGGCCGCCGCATCCAACGCCATCATCATCGGATTCCAGGTAAGACCCTCGGCCAACGCCCGCCGTCTGGCTGAGAAAGAGGAGATCGAGATCCGTCTCTACTCCGTCATCTATGATGCGATAAACGAGGTCAAGAGCGGTATCGAGGGTATGCTCGCTCCTGAGGAGAAAGAGGAAGTCACCGCCACCGCCGAGGTTCGCGAGACCTTCAAGATATCCAAGGTCGGCACCATCGCCGGATGTATGGTCAAGGAAGGCAAGATCACCCGCAGTTCCAAGGTACGTGTCATCCGCGACGGCATCGTGGTCTACACAGGCGCGCTCGGCTCGCTCAAGCGTTTCAAGGACGATGTCAAGGAAGTCGCAGCCGGCATGGACTGCGGTCTGAACATCGACGGCTACAACGACATCAAGGTCGGCGACACCATCGAGGCCTACCAGATCGTCGAGATCAAGCGCAAGCTGTAACAGCCCGGTAGTCTTACTGAGAACAAGAATACCTGTCAGAGCACTGTCTCCGGCAGGTATTTTATTTGGCAATTCGGATATTTTGGCCCACCTTTGCCGTACTTTATTTATTCGGAATTTATGCAGCGTGACGCTATTGATTTCGGAACAGTAAACATCCCGTCCCTGTTCGGTAAGTATTTTGTAACCACACTGCTGGGGATGGTGAGCATGTCGGCGGTCACGGCCATCGACGGTATCTTCATAGGGCACGGAGTAGGCAGCGACGGCATAGCCGCCGTCAATATCTGCGTACCTGTATGGATGATATTCACCGGTCTCGGGCTGATGGCCGGAGCGGGCAGTTCCGTAGTGGCCTCGATACACCTGGCCCGCGGCAAGATCAAGGCCGCCCGGCTCAATGTCACCCAGGCCATCCTCTTCGTGACCATCATAGCCGCACTCGTAGCAGGTCTCATCATGACCTTCCCCGAGACTACGGCCCGGATGCTCGGCTCCTCGGAACACCTGATGCCCCTCGTACTGGACTACCTGCTGTGGATAGTCCCGGCCCTGCCCTTCCAGATGTGGCTCTCGGTGTCGCTCTTCATCATCCGCCTGGACGGAGCGCCGCAGTACGCCATGTGGTGCTCGGTCGTAACGGCTCTGATCAACACCGTCCTTGACTGGCTTTTCATCTTCCCGCTCGGAATGGGCGTCAAGGGAGCGGCCATAGCCACAGGCATCAGCATCGTCATAGGCGGCTGCATGGGCATCGGCTACCTGTTGCTGCGGGCCAGGGTTGTGCGCCTGATCAAGTTGAAAATGAGCCGCAAGAGTATGCGCCTGAGTCTGCGCAACATCGGCTATCAGTGCAAGATAGGCTCCCCCGCCCTGCTAGGCGAGGCCACCATCGCCGTCCTCATGTTCATGGGCAATCAGGTCTTCATGCGATATCTCGGAGACGACGGCGTAGGTGCCTTCGGAGTGGCCTGCTACTACACCCCCTTCGTCTTCATGTTCGGCAACGCCGTGGCCCAGTCCGCACAGCCGATTATCAGCTTCAACTACGGAGCCGGCAAGATGGACAGGGTATCATCCGCCAGCCGCCTGGCCATCATCACCGCCATCGTCTGCGGCACTGTCGGGATGGCCGTATTCATGCTCCTGCCCGGCCCCCTCGTAGGCCTGTTCATCGGCCAGGAGGGCAACGCCGCCCGCATCGCCATCGACGGCCTGCCCCTCTTCGCCCTCGGCTACATCTTCTACGTCACCAACGTAGCCTCCATCGGCCTCCTCCAGAGCCTCGAGAAGATGAAGCCCGCAATGCTCTTCGCCTGCCTGCGCGGCCTCGTCTTCATCGTCCCGAGCTTCATCATCATGCCCCGCCTGCTCGGTGACTCCGGCATCTGGCTCGCCATGGCCGTCTCAGAGGCCCTCACCACCGCCGCCATCGCCCTCTACTACTTCCTCGGCCGCCGGAGAAATCTCTAATTTGCACTTTATAAGTGCAAATTTTTCACATTTTTGCACTTGCCAAGTGCAAATTTACTATATTTGCAGAAAATTACAGTATGGAGACTTTAATAACCCACTTCAAGAAACTGCTGCGCGAAACCGACACAGGCTTCAACAGATACCTCTACTCCGATATCAACTGGCGCAACCGCATAATCGGCATCAAAGGGCCGAGAGGCGTAGGGAAGACCACGCTGATGCTGCAGCACATCAAGCAGGATATGAACCCGGACGACGTGCTGTATGTCAATGCAGACGACATCTATTTCAGCAGCCACCGCCTGCTCGACCTCGCCGGGCTTCTGGTTCAGCGGGGCATACATTATTTCTACATCGACGAGATCCACAAATACAAGGAGTGGTCGAGGGAGCTGAAACTCATCTACGACTACTACAGTGAACTGAACGTGGTATTCTCCGGCTCCTCCGTCCTGGACTTGACAAAAGGCACGTCAGACCTCAGCCGCAGGGCCGTTCTCTACCATCTCTACGGACTGTCATTCAGAGAATACCTGCATCTCTACCACGATGTACGGGTACCCGTCCTCACTCTTGACGACATCATTGCCGGCAAACCCGAAACCTTCAACATAAAGACGCCCCTACTGCTGTTCGAGGACTATCTGAAACGTGGCTACTACCCCTTTTCCAAGGATCCTAGTTTCGAAGAGAAACTCAGACAGATCATCAACATCACGTTGGAAAACGACATTCCCGTCTTCGCCGACCTGCCGGCCTCCATGGGACGCAAGTTCAAGAAACTGCTTGCGATCATAGTCAAGAGTGTCCCCTTCAAGCCCAACATGAGTAAACTCGCAGACCTCATAGGAGCCGGACGCAACCAGATGCCGGACTACTTCCAATATATCGAGGATGCAGGGATGATTGCGCAGCTCAGGGACGACACCGGCGGCATCCGCGGACTGGGCAAAGTCGAGAAAGTCTATCTGGACAATCCCAACCTTATCTACGCGCTCGCGGAAACCGAATCAGACACCGGCAGCCTCCGCGAGACATTCTTCCTGAACCAAACCCGAGTCCGCAACCAGGTCACATCCTCCGCCATCTCCGACTTCCGGATAGGCAGCCGCACCTTCGAAACCGGCGGCAAGTCCAAAGGCCGCAAGCAGCTTGCCTCCGCCGAAGAAGGCTACATCGTCAAGGACGGCATCGAGTTCTCCTCCGGCAACATCCTTCCGCTCTGGTGGTTCGGACTCAATTACTGATACGCAACGTCAGGTTCTTCTATTAAATTTCTTTATATCGCATCCTAGTGATGACGCCGGCCTTAGTATTTCTTGGTCAATATCACAAAATAACGTTTATCTGAAGAAAAATACTATCTTTGCGCTCCCATTACATCGAACTGCGGGCGTGTTGTAATTGGTAGCCAAGCCAGATTTAGGATCTGGTGCCGCAAGGCGTGGGGGTTCGAGTCCCCCCGCCCGCACAATTCGCAATGTGTTCTCTTTTTCATAACATGATTGTTCAACAGGCATCCAGCCCTAAATGGATGCCTGTTTTGTTTGACGGGGTGCTGCTGCGGTCTCAGAAAGGGAAGAGCAGAGGAAGAACGAATACCATGACGACACCCATGATGATCTGGAGGGGCAGACCGACCTTGATGTAGTCCATGAAAGTATACTGACCGGCCGGCATTACGAGGGCGTTGGGCGGAGTGGAGAACGGGGAGGCGAAGCACATGCTGGCCGCCACGGTCACTCCGAATAGCAGAGGCACCGGACTGACACCTATCTGCACCGCGCTCTGAAGGGCGATGGGGGCCATGAGCACGGCCGTCACAGTGTTGCTGATGAACATCGTCAGCAGCGAGGTTGTGAAATACACGCCGGCCATCACGGCCAGGGGACCGTAAGAGCCCAGTCCGCTCACAAGCGTGCCGGAAATCATCTCGGACACTCCCGTCTTCTCCAGAGCCAGGGACATGGGCAGCATGGCGGCGAAAAGCACTATGGTCTCCCAGTTGATGGTCTTGTAGGCCGCCTCCACATTGCGGAAGCACCCAGTGAGTATCATCAGTACGGCGGCGATAAGCACTGCTGTCACAGGCTCGACCTTGATGAAGTCAAATACCATCATGGCTATCATGAGCAGCATTATGATACCGGCTACCGGAGCCTTGTAGTCCAGAGTCACTTTGGCAGCCTGCACCATCGGCTGACCGAGTACGACCCAGTCGGTATCCTCGCCTCCCAGGCGGCCGATATCCTGCCACGTACCCTGCACCAGAAGCACGTCACCGCTGTGCAGCTTCTCCTTGCCCAGATCATGCAGGATATAGTCCTTCTTACGGCGGATACCAAGGACATTGAGGTTGAACTTGTCTCTGAAGCCGGCTTCCTTGACGGTACGGCCAGCTATATTGGATGTCGGCATCAGCACTATCTCGGCTATGCCTATATCGTAGAAATCCAGCGAGTTGCCGGAGCCCGAAGCCGCTGTCTCAAGAGAGTGGTCGTCCATCATCTCCAGAGCAAAGTCCGAGGCGAAACGGCTGACCGAGTCCGGCTCTCCGGAGACATAGAGCACGTCCCCGCCCTGAAATACCGTATCGGAAGAGGCCAGCTTCTGGGAGACCGTCTTGAGGAAGCGATGCTGTGAGCCCTCTCCCCTTCGCACTTCCAGCAGATTGAGTCCGTAGCGATTGCGCAGGTCCAGGTCCACGACCGTCTTGCCTATGGCGCCGGAACCGGGAATGGCTTTGAGACGGAACAGATTGTGCGACAGCCCATATTCCTTGACCAGCTGATTCAAGGATTTTCCGGCAGAGGACTTGTCGTCCTTCTTTCCCTTTCCGGAGAGAAACACCTTGGTCAGCGGAAGCAGCACCAGGATTCCCACAGCCACGCAGACAAGACCTACTGGAAGAAACGAGAAGAATCCCAGCGGCTCATAGCCGGCTGCAGTCAGAGTGTCCTGAATAATAAGGTTCGGGGGCGTACCTATGAGGGTCATCATACCGCCCATGCTGCTGGCGAAGGCGAGCGGCATCAGCAGACGGCCGGAGCTGATCCCGGCATTGGCGGCCATACTCACCACTATCGGCAGCATGAGGGCGACCGTGCCCGTGTTGCTGACAAAAGCCCCTATGGCGGATGTGCCCAGCATTACCAGCAGGAATAGACGGGTCTCACTGTTGCCGGCCAGACGCAGAAGCTTGGAGCTGATCATCTTGGCCAGTCCCGTCTGGAAAATGGCACCGCCGACAATGAACAGCCCGGCCATCATGATGACCACCGAGTTGGAGAAGCCCGACAGAGCCTCCGACGGAGTGAGTATATTAAAGACGAGAAGCGCTATAAGCGCACACAGCGCCACTATATCGGAGCGGACCTTACCCGACACGAAGAACACGACCGAGAGGCCCAGTATAACAAGAGTTATAAGCATAGGAATAGGTTTAGATTACAAATATAGTGAAAACAGAACGCAAAACAAACTGAACGTATTCAATTTGCCTTACGGGGACACAAGTGCATATGCGGCTGTGCCGCATATAAAAAAGATGCGGAGGAAACAGACTGCTTCCCCCACATCCTCAGGCATATTGTCCGCAGACGCTATTTCTTGCTGTCCATCAGCTTGCGGATGGCGTTGCCGAGTCTCTTCACACCCTCGAGCATATCCTCGTCGCTGACGTATGAGAAGTTCAGACGCATGGTGTTCTGGCCGGTGCCGTCGCAGAAGAACACCTCGCCGATGACGAAGGCCACGTTCTCCTTGATGGCCACCTCGAAGAGCTCCTTCGCATCCAGTCCCTCAGGCATGGAGACGAGCAGGAACAGACCGCCCTCAGGCCTTGTCCAGGTAACGCCCTGAGGCATATACTCGGTCAGATACTGGTGCATCAGGTCTCTCTTATGACGATAGAGGTCGATAGTGGTCTGGAGATTCTTGTCGTAGTAGCCTTTCTCCATATACTTGGCTGCCACTTCCTGATTGAGGATAGGCGTGCAGAGGTCAGCTGACTGCTTGGCCACGATAAGACGGCCGATGATCTCCTCGGGAGCGAGCACCCAACCCAGACGGAAACCGGGCACGAATGTCTTGGAGAATGTACCCAGCAGGACTACTCTCTCGGGAGCCATTGAGTACATGGTTGGATAGGACTCGCCTTCGTAGCGGAGCTCCTTGTAAGGGCTGTCCTCTATGATGATGAGGTCGTACTTGCGGGCCACGTCGATGATCTCCTGACGTCTCTTCAGGTCCATGGTGACTCCTGTAGGGTTCTGGAAGTCAGGGATGGCGTAGATGAACTTGGGCTTCTGGCCCACGGAGCAGAGAGCGGATACGACAGCCTCCGCCTCCTCGTCGTGACGGATGCCCACGGGACGGCCCTGATATGACCAGATGGCCTGAAGCGCACCCATATAAGAGGGCAGACCGCAGAGCACGGTATCACCGGGATTGAGGAAGATTCTGGAAATCAGGTCAAGAGCCTGCTGGGAAGCGGTGGTGATGAGGATATTGTCGATACCCACCTTTACGCCTTCCTTCTCGTATTTCTTGGCAATCTGGGTTCTCAGAGCCACGCTGCCCTCGGTAGAACCGTACTGGAGAACCTGTGCGGGCTTCTCGTCCAGCAGTTCGTTTATTATCTCCTTGAGGTTGTCTACGGGGAATGTCTTGGCATTGGGGAAACCGCCGCCGAAAGATATAATCTCAGGCCTGTTGGCCACTTTCAGAAGGTCGCGGATAGCTGACCTTCTCATGCTCTTAGCATTGTCTGATAAAAAGGTTGTAAGATCAAGCGCCATAGTATTTCTATATTAATGTATGCACAAAATTAGACAAATTGTTATTAAAAGCAAAGCCAAACTTAAAAATTTTAAGCAAATCCGTACTTACGAAATATTTGCTATCTTTGAAAGTTTTCAAGATATATCTGCAGATACTATGCCAACACTGAGACTCACAAAGGAATTCCGATTCGAAGGGGCGCACGCCCTTACCGGATATGACGGAAAATGCAGGCACATCCACGGGCACTCCTATATATTATATGTCACGGTAAAGGGCACTCCCTCCAACCCTGACGGCACACCGAAGTCCGGTATGCTGATTGACTTCACGGACCTCAAGCGCATAGTCAACGAGGGCATCATCGACCGCTTCGACCACGCGCTCATACTCAGGGACACCTCCCCTATCGCCGAAGAGATAGCCGGGGCCTATCAGAGGGTGCTCGTAGTGCCGTTCCAGCCCACGTGCGAGAACCTGATACTGCACTTTGCGGACATCATCCAAAAGGCCCTGCCGCAGGGCGTAAGCCTGCACTCACTGCGCCTGCACGAGACGGCGACATCCTACGTGGAATGGTTCGAATCCGACAACGAATAAACCGGACGATATGAGCAACAGACTCTTTCTCATAGACGGCCACGCCCTCATGTTCCGGATGTACTATGCCTTCATCCGCCGCCCCATGGTCAACTCCAAGGGGGTTGACACCTCGGTCATCTTCGGCTTCACCCGCTACCTGCTGGATCTGATCATCCGCGAGAGGCCGACGCATCTGGCAGTGGCCTTCGACCCCCCGTGCAGGACATTCCGCCACGAGGCTTACCCCGAGTACAAGGCCAACCGTCAGGCGGCCCCCGAAGTCATCAAGGACTCCCTCGAACCTCTGACGGAGATAGTACGCTCGCTAGGCATCCCGGTGCTCATGGTCCCCGGATACGAGGCCGATGACGTGATAGGCTCGATGGCCGGAGAGTGGAGCGGAAAGGGCTTCGATGTCTACATGGTCTCCCCCGACAAGGATCTGGGCCAGCTCATATCCGACCATGTCTTCCAGGTCAAGCCGGGCAAGAGCGGAGCTGAGGACGAGACCATGGACCGTCAGGCTCTCTGCGAAAAATTCAGCATCAGCTCTCCGGCGCAGGTGGTGGACATCCTGACCATCTGGGGGGATACGTCTGACAATGTTCCGGGAGTCAAGGGCATAGGCGAGGTCGGTGCCAGGAAGCTGGTGGGCAGATACGGCTCGGTGGACGGGATAATGCAGCATCTGGACGAGCTGCCGCCCAAGCAGGCCGCAGCCATGCGGGAAGCGGCGGATCATCTGGCCATGAGCCGCTTCCTGGTGACAATAAAGACGGATGTGGCCACGGGCTGCACCGAGGAGGAACTGCGCCTGGACATCCAGGATCCATCTGCTGCGGCCGGCCTGTTCAACCTGTACGAATGTCCGTCCCTGCTGGCTCTGCTTCCGGCGGTGTCAAACGGCGGCAGCACAGCTCCGGCCCCGGATGAGGGAAATGTGAACGGCAAAAAGGCTGAGTTCAGGTACGTCGGTGCGGAGGAAATATCAGCCGTCGCAAAGAAAGCCGGAATCGCCGGAATCGTCCTGTCAGGAGAGAAAGACCAGGATGGAAAGGACCGCTGCTTTATATCCGTACCCGGCGGAGAAGACTCCCCTGCCCTGGTGTTCAAGACCCCGGACCCGGCCGCTGTACGCGGAATACTGGAATCCGGACAGATAATCAAGACCGGCTACAGTCTCAAGCAGTACATCAACCTGCTCAGAGAGGACGGCATAAGTCTGGACGGACCGCTGGCCGACATTGAGCTGCTGCACTATCTCCTCAACCCTGAGACATCGCACAGGCCGGACATACTGGTCTCGTCCTACCTCGGACTGGACCTCTCCTACTGCCGCTCCCATGAGACAGCGGACACATCAGAGACATCCGAGCCGGACCTCTTCTCCGCAGCACCGGCTGAGGACAACGGTGAGGACCGGATCTACAAAGCCTCAGTGGACGCATCCCTGATGGTCCCGCTGTACAGGGCCGTAAAGGAAAATGCCGACAGGGATCCGTCCGTCGGAAAGCTGTACGAAGACATCGAGATGCCTCTGATCCGCGTACTGGCCGACATGGAATACAGCGGAGTGCGGATAGATACGGACATGCTGGCCGCCTACGGCAAGGAGCTGGGCAAGGAACTCTCGGTCATAGAGGCCCGCATACGCGAGGAGACCGGAGAGCCTGCACTGAATATCTCGTCCCCCGTCCAGCTGGGAGCCGTGCTCTTCGACAAGCTCAAACTGGACCCCAAGGCCAGGAAGAACAAGCGGGGCAACTACTCCACCGACGAGGAGACTCTGTCTGAGCTGAAGGACAGGCATCCGGTCATCGGTGACATACTCCGCTTCAGGGCCGTCAAGAAACTCATATCCACATACATCGAGCCTTTCCCCTCACTTATCGACCCCAGGGACGGCAAGGTACACACCACATTCAACCAGGCCCTGACGGCCACCGGAAGACTCAGTTCCACCCACCCCAACCTGCAGAACATCCCGATCAGGACGGAGATGGGACGCGAGATCCGCAAGGCTTTCATCCCGTCCTGCCCGGACAATGTGATCATCTCGGCCGACTACTCCCAGATAGAGCTGCGCCTGATGGCCTCCATCAGCTCCGACCCCGATATGATAGAGGCGTTCCGGCAGGGTCAGGACATCCACACGGCTACAGCGGCAAAAGTCTTCAAGGTCAGCCTGGAGGATGTCACTCCCGAGCAGAGACGCAGGGCCAAGACCGCCAACTTCGGCATCATCTACGGCATCTCCGCCTTCGGTCTGTCCCAGAGACTGGACATCCCGCGAAAAGAGGCCAAGGAACTGATTGACGGATACTTCCAGCACTATCCCGCCATTGCGGACTACATTGAGCGCACCAAGACAGAGGCCAGAGAGAAGGGATATGTATCCACCATCTTCGGACGGAAAAGATACATCAAGGATATCAATTCGCGCAACGCCACGGTCCGTGGATTCGCCGAACGCAACGCCGTCAACGCCCCGATACAGGGCAGCGCGGCGGACATCATCAAGATAGCCATGAACCGGGTGGCGGCGGCCCTGAAAGCCGGAGGCTACAAGGCGCGGATGATACTCCAGGTACACGACGAACTGGTGCTGGACACCCCTAAGGAGGAGGCACAGGCCGTCATGGAACTGGTACGGAAAGAGATGGAGGGTGTAGTACAGCTCCAGGTACCGCTGACAGCAGAGTGCGGCTGCGGAGCCAACTGGCTGGAAGCACATTGACATACAAACCTGACAAGACGATGAATGACGACAACAGCATAAAAGGGCAGCCCGACGCTACGGGCACAACTACAGAAGAAAGCGAGCTCGCCGTGAAAGCCATGACGGGTGACACCGCAGCATTCTCGGAGCTGGCCGGCAAATACACCGAACCTCTCCGCCTTTATATCCAGTCCATCTGCGCCAACGCCACCGATGCGGAGGATATCTGCCAGGAAAGCCTTCGGAAGGCATACCTGAGCGTATGCCAGTACAACCCTGAATATCAGTTCAAGACATGGATATTCTCCATCGCCAGGAACACGGCCATCGACCACCTGCGGCGCAAGAACAGTTTCACCACGGTCAAGCTGGCGGACACAGACGAGCCGTCCGTCGGAGAGCATGAGACCGAGAACTCTCCCGAGGACGAGATGATAGACGACCAGTCCTACGACCTGTTCATCCGCTCCATAGCTGCCCTGCCTGACAGATACCGCCGCATTGCCGAGCTGCGCCTGCTGCACGATTACGCCTATCAGGAGATTGCCGACGAGCTGTCCATGCCACTGAACACAGTACGCACCAGAATCCGCCGGGCAAAAGCCCTGCTGGAAAAAATGATGAGAAAATGAACGAGGACATCATATTCAGATATTTTCCGGAGATGGACGGCAGGCAGCGGGAGCGCATGGCCATGCTGGGCCCGCTGTACAGCGAGTGGAACTCGCGGATCAACGTCATCTCCCGCAAGGACATGGACAATCTCTACATCCACCACGTCCTGCACTCCCTAGCCCTGGTACGCTTTATCAAAAGCAGCGGACTAAGGCCTGAGAGCATATTCGATGCCGGCACCGGAGGCGGATTTCCAGGCATACCCATGGCCATAGCCATGCCCGAATGCAGGTTCACCCTCTGCGACTCGATTGCCAAGAAGATCAGAGTGGTTTCCGAAGTCTCGTCCGCCCTGGGGCTGGACAACGTGACTCCGGTCTGCAGCAGGACCGAGGCCATCAAGGACAGAAAATATGACTACGTGGTATCCAGAGCCGTCACGGAACTCAGCAAGTTCATCCCCCTGACCCGCCACCTGTACACGGAAGGGATTCTCTACCTTAAAGGCGGAGACATCCAGCAGGAGATAGAGGAATGCATCAAAAAGTGCCGCATCGCCCCGGAACAGGTCTCCGTACACAGTATTTCAGACTTTTTTGAGGAAGAATTTTTCGAAAGTAAAAAGATTATTTGCATTTTCCGGCAAAAGCACTAACTTTGCGCTCCATTTTACTGACAAATAATAGAATTCTAGAATATGAAACGTACATTTCAACCGTCACAGCGCAAGCGCCGCAACAAACACGGCTTCCGCGAGCGTATGTCCACACCCAACGGACGCCGCGTCCTCGCAGCACGCCGTCGCCACGGCCGTAAGAAACTGACCGTGTCATCCGAGGATCTGTACTAACAGTCCTTGCAAGTGCGCAAAAGCATAGTAAACCCGGCTGGTCAACCAGCCGGGTTTACTGCTTTAGAATCCGAAGTTCAGGCCGCCTGTGACATTGGTTCCGGGCATCGGGAAGCCGGCGTTGATCTCGTACTTCCAGTTGAGCAGATTCTCGCCGCGCACCCACACGGACATCCAGTCCAGGATGCGGAATGAGGCTCTTATGTTCCACAGTACGAAATCCTCCTGCACCGGACTGTCTCCGACCTGAGTATAAAGCCCCGCCACATACTGCACGCCTGTGGACACATGCCAGCGGCCGTGAGTAAACAGGCCGCCGACATACAGCTTGTGCTCCGGTGCGGCCACTACGGGATTCTCCATGTGCAGGAAACTGTAGTTGGCGTCCACAGACCAGTCGCGGGCGATACGCCAGGCCGCCTGGGCTTCCACTCCCGCATTGCGCAGAGCCCCGGCATTGACATTGTGCGGCTTGCCGTCCACCATCTGCGTCATGATGAAATTGTCCCCGTCGATATAGAATACATTGACTCCGTATGAAAGCCTGCCATCCAGCAGTTTCTGGGACAGGGACAGTTCGTACGTCCACATCCTCTCCGGCCTCAGGTCCGGATTCCGAGGAGTAAACATATACATCTCGCGGATAGTCGGATAACGGAAGCCCTTGCTGACCGAAGCCTTCAGTTCCATGGAGTGAGGCAGATGTAATGACAAGCCGGCCTGAGGCACCCACTCCACACCGATATGCGAATGGTAATCAATCCTTACGCCGGCATCCAGCGTGAGCCATGTACCGATATTCTGGCGGAAATCCACATATCCTGCCACCTCGTGCTGAGCGATGTCCACGATATCGTCCCGCTCCCCCCTGCGCTCTCCGGCGACATATTGGTCCCAGGCCGAGCCCCCGAACCGGTACCAGTCTACCCCTACTGTCAGACGGTTGCCCCTGAACATCCTCACACTCTGGTATGCCGATATGCCCATCATGTCGTCATGAGAGTTGAAACGGTAATCCAGAGGCTGATTGTCAGTAGTATCCAACGGATAATAGCCGTCATTGATATGGTGGTCTCCCCAGTTGTAGAACACACTCAGGGCTCCGGACGTACCCTCATACTCGTTTTCCACAGCCAGCGAGGTCATCCCCCTTGTTACGCTCTGATCCGCATCCAAGATAGGATTTGACACAGTACCGGGATTGGAAGCGTTGAAATGGGTGACATTGACATCGGCCCTGACTCTCCAGTACGGGGAGAAATCATACCCCAGCTTGGCATAGCCTCCGTACTGCTCGAATCCCATGTCCGCACGGTGTCCGTCAGTCCGGTTATACGAGGCGCTTACTATGCTGGAGAAGCCCTTGTAGCGCACCCGGTTGGTCAGTTCGGTCTGAACCGTGTTCCACGAGCCGTAGCCCGCGTTGATATTGGTACGCACCCCGTCCTGCTCCATCCTGCGCGTGACGATATTGACCACACCGCCCATGGCGTTGGAGCCGTACAGCACCGAAGCCGGCCCGCGCAGAACCTCGACCCTCTCCGCCATCAGGGACTGATATGCGTCCGATATAGGATGGCCGAACATGCCCATGTACTGCGGATGTCCGTCTATGAGCACCATCACCTGCCCGGAACCTCCGCTCAGTCCGCGCATCGATATGGTTCCCGCTGCCCCCTCAGAGACCCCGTAGCCCATGATGCCGCGTGAGGTGATGAAGAGACCGGGCACCTGCTCGGTCAGCACCGGCAGCAGTGACGGAACATTGGAATACTCGATTAACGGACGGTCCACCACACTGACCGTCATGGGCAGATGCCGGATATCAGTCTCATTGCGGGTACCTGTCACCACCACCTCCGAAAGCGTGTCAGTCAGGACTTTTCCGGAAGTATCCGCCGGCACCTCAAAACAACGGGCCTCAGCCCGGACAGACGCTGCAGCACACAGAAATGCCGCAGCCAGCACAAATATTTTTCTCATAGTGCAAATATAATCGTCTGCCTTGTGATGGAAACACAGATTTTACCCGAAATATTACCAATTTTACCGAAAAGGCCGTGCCGGGGTAAGTTTTTCTTTATATTTTTGTGCTATGAAAAAGATTTTCAGGAAACCGTTCAGGGTCTCATTTACCAAGAACATACTGCTTATCCTCGGCATTCTCGTGGCAGGCTACCTGGTCGTCATCCTTTCCCTCAAGGCCGTGACACGCCACAATCAGGAACTTGCCGTACCGGACTTCTCAGGCATGAGTCTGGAAGAAGCCGGAGCACTGGCCGAGGCCGAAGGCTTAAGAATAGACGTAACCGACTCGGTGTACATAAGAGGAATGGAGCGCGGAGCCATCTCGCGCCAGAATCCCCTTCCCGGCTCAAAGGTCAAGAAGAACAGGAGAATACTCCTGGTAATCAACTCAGTGATTCCCCGGCAGTCCATCGTGCCCTCCGTTACCGGATATTCATTCCGGCAGGCCAAGGCCGAGCTGATAGCCAACGGCCTCAGAGTGGGACGGCTGATCTATCAGGAGGATATGGCCACAAACAATGTCCTTGAGCAGCAGTACAGAGGAGAGGACATCGCCCCCGGTACGAAACTCAACAGCGGCACCGCCATAGACCTGATTCTGGGCCTCAATCCGGAAGACAGTGCGACATTCGTTCCCAACGTGGTCGGCTACAAATACCAGATGGCCACGGAGCTCCTGCAGGACAACTCCCTGAACATCTACAGCTGCGATTTTGACAGCACAGTATCTACATATTCCGACACCCTGGAAGCATACGTCTACGGCCAGTATCCGCCTGCTTCCGATTCCATAACCGTCAGGACAGGCTCGGCAGTGTCCCTTTTCCTGTCCAAGGACATAACCAGAATACCAGTGCCCGATGACGAAGCAGACAGCACCGACTCCCTCTGAGCAATGGGATGACATAGAAGAGCTGGACGACAGCCCTGATTCCGATGAGGAACAGGGGATGTTCGAGCATTACGGCCTGACCGTAGACCGCGGCCAGAGTCTGCTGCGCATAGACAAGTACCTCACTGCGCACATAGAGGGCGCATCCAGGCACCGCATACAGCTGGCCATTGACGCAGGCTATGTGCGGGTCAACGGGACGGTCATAAAGGCCAACTACAAAGTAAAGCCCCTGGATGAGATAAAGATATTCCTGCCTTACCGCCGCCGAGGTTTCGAGATACTTCCCGAGAAGATGGATCTGGACATAAGATATGAGGACGAGGACGTGCTGGTGGTCAACAAGCCGGCCGGACTGGTGGTACACCCGGGCTGCGGCCACTTCACCGGCACCCTGCTCAACGGCCTGGCCTGGTATCTGGGACGGAGCCAGGGCCCGGATGCCCCGGATGACCGCATGGGCATACTCGTACACCGCATCGACAAGGACACTTCCGGGACCCTGCTGATAGCCAAGAACGACGATGCCCAGGCCTATCTGGCCCGGCAGTTCTTCGTCCACTCCATAGAGAGAAAATATACGGCAATAGTCTGGGGCGATATGGAGCAGGACTCCGGCACCATAACCGGCGACATAGGCCGGGATCCCAACGACAGGCTCCGCTTCAAGGTCGTGGAGGACGGCACGGGAAAGCACGCCGTCACCCACTGGCGTGTCATTGAGAGGCTGGGCTACATCACTGTCGTAGAATGTTCCCTGGAGACAGGCCGCACCCACCAGATCAGGGTACACATGAACCATATCGGCCATCCTCTTTTCAACGACAGCAGATACGGAGGGGACAGAATACTCAAGGGCACCCTTTACTCAAAATACCGGCAGTTCATAGACAACTGCTTCGAGATTCTTCCGCGTCAGGCCCTTCACGCCGGCACGATAGGGTTCATCCACCCGCGCACACATGAGAAAGTCACGGTCAGCAGCGGACTGCCGGCTGACATGACCGCACTGATAGAGAAGTTCCGTAACTTTGTGAGCAGCCGACAGGCCTAACGCCTATGAGGAGGAGGCCCTCCGGGGCCGCGTCTCATACCTCCGCCCATCATCCTGTCGAAATTGCCGAAACGATAGACGAGGCTTATGATGAAATACTGCCCGAGGGTATTGTTGTAGGTGTCCTCGATGTAGTTGTCAGTGGTATTGCGGTAATTGTTCCTGGACTGATTGAGTATATCGTAGACCTTCAGGCGCAGGGTCATCTTTTTCTTCAGGAACGACTGCGATATCTCGGCGTTCCAGGTCAGGGACGGCTCACCGAAACCGGCATCGTATCCGATATAATAATTGTACCTGGCATCGGTGGCGATCTCCATACCCCAGGGCAGGGTGGCCGTCACCTCGGCGAACACCGAGTTGTCCCATGTATCGGAACGGGCCTGCGAGGCAATCTCGTACCACGCCTTGCGGTATGAGGCGCGGGCACCGAGACGGGTCTCCAGATAATCGTTCCTGTAGACGAACGTCAGATTCTCCATCACTGAAAGGGTCGTCGTCCTGCCTGCGATAAGGTCATCCATTATCTCGTCCAGAGTCGTGGCCGTAGTATCGTTGCCGGTATAGGACAGACTGCTGTTGACAGCCGCACGGGTAAAGGACATGATAGAGAAGCCGGACTTGGCTATCTGGGAATTGACCATGAACATCAGGTCTCCTCCTATGACCGGCCGGTCGGAGTTGATGGGAGCCGTGTACTGCACTCCCGAGCCGTCGTACCAGCTGGCGTTGATGATATCGTCCTTGGTATAGTTGAATCCTCCCATCAGAGCGTAGGTGGAGAAGGTCTTCATATCCGTATAGTCATAGTGCATCCTCAGCCTGTGCTGGAACTCGGGCTTAAGAGTGGGATTACCCAATGACACATACAGAGGGTCCGAATTGTCCGGC
Organism: uncultured Bacteroidales bacterium; assembly: GCA_949297365.1. Classification (GTDB taxonomy): domain Bacteria; phylum Bacteroidota; class Bacteroidia; order Bacteroidales; family UBA932; genus Coprenecus. The sequence goes on from CASFSL010000040.1 coordinate 64,726, forward strand.
ACGGGCATCAGCTGATTGACAGAAGGCTCTGAAGTACGGCCCCAGTAGAACAGACGAAGGAACTCATTGTCCGAGAAGTTGTAGTCAAACCTTGCCGACGGAGCGAAGTTCCATACCGTATAGGAAGTGTCCCTGGCCGCCCCCATCTGTCCTACAGTCCGGGTAGTGGACGGTTCGGCATTGACTCCTATCTGGAGATTGTATTTCTCCTCCTGCTTCATCATGCTCACCTGCATCCTGTGGCTCAGGAAGGTGTTGGTCATACGGCTGGAATAGTCATCCATCAATCTACCGCTGACGTTGTCATAAGTCATCTTCTCCGACTGATACTGCTGCCAGTCAAAGCGATAGGAGCCCAGCAGGAAAAAATTCCTGCCCAGAGGCTCGGTATACGTCAGGTCTGCGGACACCGAATAACTCTCGTCCCTCTGGTCATACCTTTGATCAATAGTATCTGCTACAGGAAGAAGATTGTCCGTATAAGTATTGGTCTCGGAATAGTTAGTACCGCTATAGTCATTGTTGGACAGGGAATAGTCCACATTAAGGGACAAGGTACGGCCCTTGGTCTCCCCTATCTTCTGTCTTAAAAGCAGACGGCCTCTTGTCCGCCACGAGATACCGTCCGAGGTGGACTCGCTGCGTCCGCCATTGACCTTGCTGCCGCTCTCGGAATTGTCCGTGGAATACTCGTTCATCTCATCGTAGCGGCTGCGCCCGTAGTTGAAGCGTGGACGGAAGAGTATGGAAGTCTTGTCGTTGAACTTATAGTCAAACACCACTCCGCCACGGTGTCCGTCACTGAAGAAGCGGCTGGTCTCGTTGTTGTCTGTTATCAGACTGGAGCCGTCCCCCAGGAAGGTAGTTCTGCTGCTGCGCTCCTCCACGTCCCTTATAGAACCGTTGTAGAGATAATTGCCGCCTATCTCGCGGTCCTTGTCCCCGCCGATATTCATATTGCCGTTCACTCCGGCCATCCAGGAGGTCATGATACCTCCGCGGTTGCCGCCGAAGCCGCGCCCGCGCATACCGCCGCCCATCTCGCTGTTCATGTCGTTGAATCCGCGGTTGTTGGTGTTGTTGCCGTTGAGTATGAAGCTGATCTGATTGTTCTCGGTGAAGCGGCCTATCATGCCGGAAGCCTGATAACGGGCTGCGTGCTCCTCCGTCTGCAGGTCGTGTCCGCCTCCTGCCGTCACATTGCCGAACCAGGCCTCCAGCATACCCGGCTTGATGCTCAGGTCTATGACCTTCTCCTCATTGCCGTCGTCTATGCCGGTAAACTCGGCCTGATCGGACTTCTTGTCCACTATCTTGACTTTCTGTATTATCTGCGCAGGGATATTCTTGGATGCCAGCGAAGGGTCGTCCAGAAAGAATTCCTTGCCGCCTATCATTATCTTGTTTATCGTCTCTCCCTGATACGATATCGCTCCGTCACTGTCCACATCCACGCCGGGCAGCTTCTTGAGCAGGTCCTCCAGCACGTCATTGTCAGTGGTCTTGTAAGCCGCGGCACTGTACTCTATCGTATCTTTCTTAACCACTATGGGATTGCCGACAGCCGACACCACCACCGCGTCCAGCATCTCCACGTCCTCGCTCATGAACAGCTCTCCGAGGTCCGTCACCGCCTTGTCCACCGTGATATTGCGGACAAGCTTCCTGTACCCGACCATATCCGCCACGAACATATACTTGCCCGCCGGGACTCCTTTAATCATACCCTTGCCGTCGGCATCCGTCACGGCATAGTATGCGCTGGTGTTTCCGTCCTTGGAAAGATATATGGTGGCGAACGACACCGGTTCCAGCGAGAGGGTGTCGGTCAGCTTAACCTTCACAGTATTGTCACCTTTCTGCGCAAAAAGGCTCCATGCGGAAAATATCAGCAGCAGCGCAGAAAGAAGGCGTTTGTATGTCATCGTGTGTCAGAATTAAAAAACGTTGTTTTGACAAATCTCAACTGCGATAGTTTAAACGGACAGGTATTAAGTTTTGCGGCTGTTCAACGCATCCGCTCGGGATGGGACTTCACGAACTTCTCCCAGCTGGTGGAGTTCTCTAGATCCGCGAACGGATTGACCAGCTGGTAGAAATGACACAGGGCTATGGCCAGGGCATCCGATGCGTCCAGAAACTCCGGCCTGAGCTCCGTCGCCAAAGTTCTGGACAGGATCAGGGCTACCTGCTCCTTTGAGGCCGCTCCCTGACCGGTGACAGCCATCTTGACCTTCCGCGGAGCATACTCGAAGATAGGGACATTGGCCGCAATGGCAGCCGCAATGGCAGCTCCCTGAGCCCGTCCCAGTTTCAGCATGACCTGAGGATTCTTTCCATAGAAAGGGGCCTCGACCGCCACGTCATCCGGGGTATATCTGGAGATAATCCTGCTGACTTCCGTAAATATGGTATTGAGCTTCGCGAAATGGTCCTTCTCCTTCCGCAAGTCCACCACCCCCATGTCCACATAGTGGACCTTACGTCTGTCTGCAAGAATGACCCCGTAACCAAGAATCATGGTTCCGGGGTCTATTCCCAATATCACCCTCTGTGCGTCGTTCATCGGACTCAGTCTATCCGGATGAAGCGGGTATATTCCTGCAGCACCTTCGGGATGTTGATGCCGTCGGGAGTCTGGTTGTTCTCAAGCAGGGCGGCCACTATCCTGGGCAGAGCCAGAGAACTGCCGTTGAGAGTGTGGGCCAGATTGATCTTGCCCTCACCGTCCTTGTATCTGAGCTTAAGCCTGTTGGCCTGATATGACTTGAAGTTGGACACCGAGCTGACCTCCAGCCACCTCTGCTGGGCCGCCGAGAACACCTCGAAATCGTAGGTAATAGCCGACGTGAAGCTCATGTCACCGCCGCACAGACGGACTATGCGGTAAGGCAGTCCGAGAGACTTCACAAGCCTCTCTACATGGAGCACCATCTCGTTGAGAGCCCGCTCCGATGCATCGGGAAGCGAGAGCTGCACTATCTCCACCTTGTCGAACTGATGCAGGCGGTTCAGACCGCGCACGTCCTTGCCGTATGAGCCGGCCTCCCTTCTGAAGCAGGGAGTATAGGCCGTCATCTTCACGGGGAAGTCAGACTCACTCAGGATGGTATCCCTGTAGATATTGGTCACGGGCACCTCGGCCGTAGGCACCATGTAGAATTTGTCCAGCGAGACAAAGTACATCTGTCCCTCCTTGTCCGGCAGCTGGCCGGTACCGAAGCCCGACGCCTCATTGACCAGAATAGGAGGCTCTATCTCCATATAGCCCGCCTTTGTGTTGAAATCCAGGAAATACTGAATCAGAGCCCTCTGAAGCTTGGCTCCCTTGCCCTTGTACACCGGGAAACCGGCACCCGTCAGCTTCACTCCCAGGTCAAAGTCTATGATATCGTATTTTGAGGCGAGTTCCCAGTGCGGAAGAGCACCTTCAGGGAGTTCCGGTATCTCCCCGCCCATACGGACTATTACATTGTCATCTGCATTCCTGCCCGCGGGCACTATGTCATCCGGGATATTGGGCAGCTGCACCAGCAATTCGTCCTGCAGCTTCTGGCTCTCCTCCATCTGAGACTCTATCTTCCTGGAGTTCTCTTTCATCTGAGCCACTTCCTTCTTGGCCGCCTCGGCCTCATCCTTCCTGCCCTGCTGCATCAGGGCTCCTATCTCCTTTGCCTTGGCCTTCTGAGCCGCGAGAGCCGCGTCCAGTTCCGTCTGGCAGGAACGTCTCACCCTGTCCTGCTCCAGTATTTTCTCCACTATGGCGGATGCGTCAAAATTCTTTACCGCAAGCCTTTCGATTACAAACTGAGGGTCATCCCTCAAAAGTTTAAGAGTCAACATCTGTCTATCATTTTTTCAACGCGCAAAGATAATCAAATATAATAAAAAATGAGCTGCCTTGACGGGCAGCCCACTTACTTTCATCTCCTATCGGTCATTACTCCGCGCTGGGAGGTATAATCGATACATAGGACTTGTTCTCCCTGGTCTTGCGGAAAGACACCACACCGTCTACAAGAGCGTAAAGGGTATGGTCCTTGCCCATACCTACATTCTGACCGGGATAGTGTACTGTTCCTCTCTGACGGACGAGGATATTGCCGGCCTTGGCCATCTGGCCGCCGAACAATTTGAGTCCAAGTCGTTTGCTGTGTGATTCACGACCGTTCTTCGAACTACCGACACCTTTTTTATGAGCCATAATCTGTCCTCCTGATAATTAAGCGATCTCGTCGATGAGAATCTGGGTTAAACACTGGCGGTGACCATTGAGCTTCTGGTAGCCTTTACGACGTCTCTTCTTGAATACCAGAACCTTGTCAGCCTTTACATGATCCAGGATGGTAGCCTTTACGCTGGCACCGTCCACATAGGGAGTACCCACTTTGACCGAACCGTTGTCATCGGTCAGAAGCACTTTGCTGAAATCAAGAGAAGCACCCTTCTCGCCCTCAAGACGGTTCACGAAGATCTTCTTCCCTTTCTCAACCTTGAATTGCTGTCCTGCAATGTCTACAATTGCGTACATCTAATAAAATAATTTAAAAATTAACGGCAGTAAGCGGTTATTATACTTTCAAATAACTCTTATTCAGCAGCTTAACAACCTACATTGTGTATTTTGGGAGAGCAAAAGTAATACATTTCCTCATTTTTCCCAAATTAAAGGCAGAAAAATTACTTTTTTTCCTATTTTTGCTAAAGAGAAAGACCGCAATCATGGAATCCCCTTTTACCTACAACTGCACTGCCTCCGGGAACAGTTTCCTCGCGAGAAAGAAGGAAGTCAGTCAGACCGTCCTCAACATCCGCAGCAGAGTCCACACCGTAATCTACGAGCCGCCCAAGACCGGCAAGCAGTCCCTGATAGACATGGCCGTCTCCCAGAGCGGGCTGACTCCGGCCTGCATCGACATGATAGGCATGATTGACGCGGACGAGCTGCTCCGGGCACTGCAGGACACATCGGACCATACCTTAATATATATTAAGAACTTCCAGAACCTCCTGGGGCTGCCGGACTGGGAGAAGACGGCGGCCGTGCTGAGCCACAGTATGCAGAAGGAAGATGCACCGGTATACATCCTGTCCGGCTCGGGGATCAACGCCATGAAGCATATCTTCGAGGAGAAAAAACTCTTCTACCGGCAGTACGAGAGGGTAAGGCTCTCCCCCATAGACGAGCGTTCCGTCACCGACCATATCATCAGGACATTCCTGAAAGTCGGCAGGGTCGTGGAGCAGAGCCAGGCCGAACGCATCTACAACACAGCGGACGGACACCCCTGGTACATCTGGCAGATAGCCGACACCTGCTTCAACCTGACAAAGGGATACCTCAGCGACAACATCATCACCGAAGCCGTGGACTCCCTGCTGTACACGCACTCAGTCAGGTTTCAGGAGACCGTGGACAATCTGAGCCGGTATCAGCTGTATTTCCTGAGAGCGGTCTTCGACGGCATCTCCAAGGCCAGCTCCTCGGAAGTGATTGAGCGTTACCGCCTCAACTCCTCCGCCAATGTACACCGCATTAAGGAGGCCCTAACCAAAAAGGAGGTCATCCATATCGACGGACAGGACACTCCGAGGATCATCGACCCTATCTTCCGGCTATGGCTGAAGAGATTCTATTTCAAGGACAATAAAGAACAATAATACCATGAAGAGACTGGCAGTGCTCTCCGGTGCAGGAGTCAGCAAGGAGAGCGGAATCAACACATTCAGGGACTCCGGAGGACTTTGGGAACAGTACCCGGTGGAGGAGGTGGCCTCCATAGAAGGCTGGTACCGCAACCCCGGCCTGGTCCTGGACTTCTACAATGCCCGCAGGCGGGACGTACAGCACAGGGAGCCCAATGAGGCCCACAGGATTATAGCGGAACTTGAAAAGGACTTCAAGGTGACGGTCATCACCCAGAACATCGACAACCTGCACGAGAGGGCCGGTTCAACCGACATCATCCACCTGCACGGAGAGATCACCAAGGCCCGCGGCGAGCACTCACTTCTGCCGGTATACGACATAGGCTACAGCGACATTCATCTGGGAGACAAGGACAGCCGGGGCGAACAGCTGCGTCCGCACATCGTCTGGTTCGGCGAACCGGTGCCAATGATTGAAAAAGCCGCAGAAGTTGTCTCCAGATGCGACATTCTGCTGGTCATCGGCACATCGCTGGCCGTCTACCCCGCCGCCGGTCTGGTAGGCTACATCCGCGACGGAGTACCGGTCTACCTCATCGACCCCAACCCCATCTCCCTGCACTACAGACACTACACCCAGATCCAGGACGTCGCCACCTCCGGCATGCGGAAGTTCCGCGACCTGGCCGAATCCCTCAGATAAAAGAGCACGACCCTGCTCAACAACATACTCAGCCTGAATAAAAAAGCCGCACCCTGTGATTGAGTGCGGCTTCATGTTTATAACATTCTCTGTAGATTATTTGCTGTATACGGGACTTGCCTTACCGGCGAAATCCTTTGCTGAAAGAAGTGTTGAGACTTCTCTTTCAACATAATTTGCCCTGGGAGCAAATGCGGGAGCGTATCCACCACCTGTAAGATCGGCATAGTACTCGTCAAACAGAGCGTAATTTGTAGATTTACCGCTCTCGGTAAATGTTACCACCTCCATGAACATGTCACCGTAGTTGCCGTCAGCATCCACGCCTATTACACAAAGTGTCGTGGGCTCACTGTCAAATGCAACATAGAACAGAGGTGCGGGATCTCCTTCAAATGTCTGGTCACCCTGAGCCAAGGTAGCATCGTACAGTTCTGTCTGATCGGATGAAGTCACATCGCCGATCCAGAGGATATAGACACATGATTCCGCTCCGTTGGTGTACTCGAAGTCCACTGCCGCCAGAACAGGATTGCTCGGATCCTGAAGGAGGCTGCCATAGCCGGCATTATATGTTGCAAGATCCTCTATGGCCCAGTAATTGTCCATGCTGGCTGTCGCATATGCGTCAGTCGGCTGACTTTCCAAAGTCGTGAACGTTTCCTTTGACATCTCGGAAGTTGCTGTAGCAGAATTGACATCAACTCCGAAAGCAATAGCAATGTACTCGGTTGCAGGCTGCATTCCTGTCACCTCATAACCGTTTGTAACTCCGCTCAATGCATATTGAGACAAGTACGGACCGTATGTATTTAGAATCTGATCCATAATCTGTTCATCAGTATAACCGGCTTCGTAGAAGGAGTCATCTATCACAGTGACAAAATAATCTGCCTCCAGATCAGATGGTGTTATATTCATAATCACACTATTCACTGTGGGCGTGAGCTCAAAGTCAAATGTCAGAGGCCTATCCCATGCAGATTGAATAGCATTGACCTGCGCGGTGACGGTTTGAGCATCACCATACTCATAAGTCAAAGTAATTATCGTACTTCTGTCCGCACCACTTTCATTTGGTTCTGCGGAGAACACCACAGCGTCTTCTGTTACGGTTATCTCACCAAGCCATTCGTCAGCACTGGCTAACATTTTTCCGCCTTCCACTGGATTGACAATCCCATAAGTAAAACTCTGCTCACCTCCTTCCGGCAAGACAATAAGGTTTCCTGTAACACCAACTTCAATCTTAGGAGCATTAGGATCTGTTGTTTCTACTCCGTTCTCTTCATTGTTTTTGTCACATCCTGCCAAAACGAATGCTCCGGCAAGGAATAATAAAAGTGTCTTTTTCATATTTGATAATATATTTGGTTAACTGCACAAATATACAAATTTTTATTAATTATGCTATTTTTCTGAAAAATAACTGCTTCAAAAAAATGACGCGCTATGTACTAGGCCGTGATAAACAACCGCCCGATATACGCACCTCCGTCCACGGCTCTTCTGCATAGCCGCGGGGGAAAGTGAACCGTTTTCGCAGAAAAACCCGGCACTTTCCCCGCACCCCATTCACACCCTTTAAGAACCTGACAGCATAGACTCTATGAAAATTCCAGCAACGAGAAAAGACTAGCCGCCCTCGGCTCTAGAGGGAGGGGCCCGCCGCAAAGCGGTGGGAGGGCCTGGTCTTTTCGACTGCTGGATTTTCATAAGAACACCACACGGGGGAAAGTGAACCGTTTTCGCAGGAATTCCCGGCACTTTCCCCAGGGGTGGAGACAGCGGGCATGAAAAAGCCGCACCCAGTCAGTGATTGAGTGCGGCTCTGATGTATCCTGATGAAGTGTATTACTTCTGACGGCTCTTGTAACGCTGATAGAACTTGTCCACGCGGCCGGCGGTGTCCACCAGTTTCATCTTTCCGGTATAGAAAGGATGGGAGGTGTTGGAAATCTCGACCTTTACGAGCGGATAGGTGACACCCTCAATATCTATGGTCTCCCTGGTGTTGACACAGGAACGGGTGATGAACACATGCTCGTTGGACATATCCTTGAATGCTACAAGACGGTAGGATTCGGGATGTATACCTTTTTTCATCTCTTAATGTTTTATTGGTTTCGGGCTGCAAAAATATACATATTTTTCTTATTCACAAAAAGATTTGCCGAATTCGATTTCAGAGAGCCGCACATTACAGTGCCACGCTCCATCCAGCGCACAAGCCTATGCACCAGTTCAATCAGCATATTTTATCTCCCGCTTCTCTATCTTCACGGGTATGGTGCCGCCATCCTGATATGTAAGACGCTCTATCCAGTTGCCGCGGGAATCCAGCGTCCTCTCAAAGCGGAAAACAGTAGTACGGGCCTCTCCTGACAGAACCATGCCGGAACAGAATCCGCTGTCATCATATTCCATTGCAGTCTCCAGCTTACCGAAAAGCATGCTGTCCGAGTACACGGAATCCCTGCGTCCCGTAGAGTCGTAGCTCATCCTGAACTCACTCAGTTTCTTATCCTTCAGGGAATACATGATATTTCCTGTATTGTACCCGCGCTCATCATATGTCATAATACGGTATCCTGCCGGCTGGTCCTCCTTGAAAGAATAATCCACCTTGATACTGTCGTCTCCGAAGTATCTGTACACCTCATACTTCTTCAGGCTGTCCTCGGCATCCGTAACTCTCATCGAATACAGGCGTCCTCCCTTATACGTGTACACAGTCTTCTCCAGCAAGCCCTTGGAAGACGACACCAGTTCTGTCTCCATAAGCTGTCCCTTGTCATTGTATACTGATGTCTGCTCAGAGACACAGTTCCCATCTTTATTGAAACGGCGCAGAAGTGTGGCATTACCGTCACCGTTGAACTCCACATAGATATTGTTCGACATGGGATCTATGTCTCCCGCCTTGTAGCCGTCCTCAGTAGAATCCACCTTATAGGACACTGTCCTCAAAGACAGCACATTTCCTCTCAGTTCATACTTGGACGCATCGGTTTCCTGAACAGGTGACCAGGAATTGCACGAAACAACGGCCAACGCCGACAGGCCGGCCAACGCAGCCGCCCCTAATCTCAGATATTTTCTCATATTTGTCATATTAGTTGTTGATTGTCCTGAATGTCTTGACACGCACGAGCTGCTCGTCGTAGAGCATATAGCGGCGCGCCTTGCGTATCCATTTCTGCTCCTCCACCTTAATGTGCTCCTTAAGTTCAGCCCACGAAACAGAGCCTTTTACATACGAACACATCACCTCGTCCCCCACGACGGCATCAAGTCCCGACACATCCACTGGAACACCGTCCGCCATCAGTTGTCGTATGATTCTAAGTGCGTGCGCCACCGAATGATAAGGCACACCGGGCCTGGGAAGCATCTGGAAACCATAGCATAATTCATCCTTATAGCGTCCGAAACGCGGGGTAAATACAGTCCTGCGCAGGAATACTCCGGCATCGGAGAATCCGGACACATCGGCCTGCCTCAGATAACGCTCCATATACGGAGCCCCGAAGAGTTCGTAAGGCCGGGCCGTACCCTCGCCGTAACTCAGATCCGTACCGGAAAGCAGTATCATGCCGCAATAAAAGTTCGATGTAAACAGACCCGGTACATCCGGCCTGGGCGGAATACTCCACGGCATCAGATACTGGGTCGCCGGACGTACCATATAGGAGATGATATGCAGCGGGAACCTGGCCCCCAGCTCCGAATAGAAGAGGTTTGCCAGTTCTCCCAGGGTCAGGCCGTGCCGGTGCAGGATCCCGTCACTGGCGGTACCCTCCACCCACCGGCCGCAGATGTTCTCCCTGTCCAGGATATACATCGACACAGAGAGGCCGTCATGATGGATTACTCTGAATATCTCATGCAGCAGCGCGGTCATACTGTCGTATCTGGAGCCGGTATCCTGATACTCTACGATGAGCGCATCGATGTCCTCCAGAGCACTCCGGTCCACAGGCGTGCCCGTCAGAAGCGGCACGAACTCACAGCCATCAAGTCCAAGACCGGAATACCTGGCGGCTCCGGCAGGAGAACCCGCATCGGATTCTCCGAAAATACCGGCTGCCGGATAAAATATTTTCTTCAGGCTGCCCCTGCGGTAAAGACTCTCAAACAGATACTCTTCTGTCTCAGGATTCCAGGCAGACTGGTTGCACAGCACGGCAAGCCGACCTTTGCGCAGCACGACATCTTCCTGACGGTCCAGGGGCGTTGTTCGGAACGAGAACATAATCAGCCTATTATCGTCTTAACCATAGAGATGACATCGGTGGCTATCCTCTCAGCCCCGGCCTCGTCCTCAGCCTCGGAATAGACCCTGATGATCGGCTCGGTATTGGAGCGGCGCAGATGCACCCACATCCTCTCTCTGTCAAAGTCTATCTTGACTCCGTCGATATCGGTGATGCGCTCGGAGGCGTAGGCTTTCTTCACCTCTTCCAGCACCTTGTCTATCAAATCCTTGTCGGACAACTCTATTCTGTTCTTGGAGATAGAGTAGCGGGGCAGGGATTCCCTCAGCGCGGAGACCTTCTTTCCCGACTCGGCTATGCTGCTCAGGAACAATGCTATGCCTATCAGCGCATCCCGGCCGTAATGCAGGTCCGGCACTATGACACCCCCGTTGCCCTCGCCGCCTATGACGGCTCCGGTACGCTTCATCTCGGCTGTCACATTGACCTCTCCCACAGCAGCCGCCGTATAAGTGCATCCGCGAGCCTCGGTCACATCCCTCAATGCACGGGACGAGGAGAGATTGGAGACTGTAGGACCGGGCCGCTTGGACAGCACATAGTCCGCGACAGAGACAAGGGTGTACTCCTCTCCGAAGAAACTGCCGTCCTCGCAGACCAGGGCCAGGCGGTCTACGTCAGGATCCACGGCTATACCCAGATCGGCTTTCTCTTCAGCCACTGTACGGCACAGATCCACCAGATGGGACGGAAGGGGCTCGGGATTGTGCGCAAACTGTCCGGTAGGCTCGCAGTTAAGCTTTACGCACTCCACGCCCAGAGCATCCAGCAGTCCGGGGACGGCGATGCCGCCGACTGAGTTGACCGCATCCAGCACAGCCTTGAAATGCGCGTTCCTTATGGCCTCTCTGTCCACCAGCGGATGGGCCAGCACGGCCTGTATATGAGCGTCCGTAAAATCCTTTTCCACATACGAGCCGAGAGAGTCCACGTCGCAGTATTCAAACCTCTCCTCCCCTGCAATCCGTATAAGCTCGGCACCCTCGGCCGCATTGAGGAACTCCCCGTGCTCATTGAGCAGCTTCAGGGCGTTCCACTGCCTGGGATTATGCGATGCAGTAAGTATGATGCCTCCGTCAGCCTTCTCGAACATCACGGCCATCTCCACTGTAGGCGTGGATGCCAGACCGGCGTTGACCACGTCTATGCCGCAGGCCCTGAGAGTCCCGCAGACTATCTCGTCCACCATGGGACCGGAGATACGGGCATCCCTTCCGACCACCACCTTGAGCCGGCGACCGCCCTTGCTGCGGTGCAGCATGGAAGAATATGCCGATACGAATTTTACAATATCCAGAGGCGTAAGCGAGTCTCCACATGTTCCTCCGACAGTGCCTCTGATACCGGAGATGGATTTAATAAGTGTCATAGTCCTTAAAGTTTATATTATTTCTACATCTTCCGCTTCCAGCCATCCCTGCCTGCCGTCCGACAGTTCTATGCGGTACCACTCTCCCAAAGAGTCCATCACGGCCACCTTGGTGCCCTCGTGCAGAATAAACAGAGACTGGTCCGTAGAGCCGGGTGAGCTTTTGACACTGCTTACGGGTACGGTCACCACCGCCCCGTCCTCAGACTCCAGAGCGGAGCGCAGGTTGAAGGCAAACACAGCGGATATTATCGTCATCAACAGAGCTGCCACAGCCAGGGCGAAAGCTGTCTTGCGCAGTGCCGGCGAGCCACCGAAGCGGAACAGCAGCACCATTACCGCCGTCACCAGGAACAGGGCCAGCGCAATCCAGGCCCAGGCATCGGAGGACACCGTATCCCGGAATGCCTTTATCCATGTCAGCAGGATAAACTCCGGCACCTCGTCAATCCTGTCCAGGGTGTACTCCCGGGCTATCGCCAGGTTGACCTGCGCATCCTCGTAGGAGGGATCCAGTTTGAGAGCCCTCTCATAATAGAGTATGGACTGCCCGAGACAATTGCCCAGCTTATAGTAGCAGTTGCCTATATTGTAATACAGTTCCCTGGAGACATAACCCTCCGCCTCCAGAGCGGAGAAGCCGGCCAGGGCCTCCTGATAGTTCTCTTCCGTATAGTCCTTGACCGCCTGATTCCAGAGCGAGTCGGCATCCTGTGCGGACAGCCATGCCGCCGACACTGTCAGGATGCCAAATATTATCATTATGCGTTTCATCTTACTCAACTTTCTATATCCGATATCACTTTCTCCGCCTGACGGTAATCTGCCTCCATGGCCTCAGAACCGCTCGACGGTGCGTAGCGGGCGTACTCACAGGCATCCAGTACCTCGAACAGGGCTTTGACCACTGCCTCGTCCCTGCCCCGAGCCCGCAGTTCCTCCTCTATCCTCTCCCGGCTGAGTTCCGATACGGGAAGCATCAGCTTGTCAGAGATATAGCCTTCTATGGCCTTGTGCAGTTCCTCGTAGAACGCCGTATAGAGATTCTGCCTGAGGAAGGCGGAGGCATTTTTAAGTCTTGCCCTGGCCACCTTCATGGCCTTGCGGTTACGGCTGCCGGCCACGTCCCTGCGGAGAGCGGCACTTCTTACCAGATATACCCATGCTCCTGCAGTACACAGCAGTATCACTATCGGGACAATATAGATTACGGGAGTGTCCACCAGAAGCCGGGGTTCCTTACGCAGGCCGGAGGGAGAAGCCGATATGAAACGGATATCCTCTCCCAGGCTCTTGACACTCTGTTTGTTGACTCCTGACGACACCACCGCCGCATCTGTCCGCTGTCCCTGTCCTACCTTCAGTTTCAAGGGGCCTGATGACAGTGTCCTGTAACGCCCGGAGGCTATGTCATAATACGAGAACTCCACCGGCGCGATGTCATACTCGCCGGGGACTCTGGGGATGAAAGGATACTCAAAAGTGACAGTACCTGACGCGCCGGCATCTCCGGTCGAGACCTTTTCCGTCTTCTTCACGTCATAAGCCTCAAAATCCGAGGGGAATCTCACCTCCGGGGTACTGACAAGATTGATGTTGCCTGTTCCTGTTATCACCACTTTCAGAGATGCAGCCTCATGCGCGGCCACACTGTCGGAACTGAAACCGGCCGACAGCCTGAAACTGCCCACACCTCCCGTAAATGAAGCCGGAGCCCCCGAAGGAAGAGGCGAGACATCTATCCGCACCGGAGAGCTGGACACCCTCTTGCGGACTGTCTGATAAGTATCGAAGAAATCGTCGAAGATGGACCTGGATGCCGAAGGCTGCGAGCGCACCTGTACGAGACAGACCAGCTCTGCCGGGTCGATGGTCATACTGCCCGTCTGCTGGGGCAGCAGCATGTATCTGCGCAGAAGAGCGGCGTTGTACACCTGACCGTCGTAATTCTCACGGACGAAAGAGATGTTCTGAGGCGCGTCTATCTCCTGACTCCAGAAGCCGTCGAAAGACGGGAAACGGATGTCCTCAAACCCACCTATGGCCGAATTCTTAACGTATAGTTTCAGAGTAACGGTTATCGGCTCTCCGACCACCGCCCGTGTCTTGTTGACCGTCATGCGGAGCATGATATCGTCTCCGGCCCGTGGAGCCGTACCCTGCGGGGCGGGAGCCGCGCCCTTGACTACCTCGACATCAGCCGCCTCAGTAGTGTACGTCTCCTTGCCTATCTTCACGGAAGCAGGGCCTATCCGGTACTTGCCCACTGCTGTAGGCCGCAGCATGTAGGTGTAGATGCTGGAACGGGACTGGGTGGTCTTGCCGTTTATCATCTGAAAATTGGAGGATGTGGAGGTCAACGGTCCTGCCAGCACCTCGAACCCTTCGAAGGACGGTGCCTCGAAACCGGTTACACGGGCATCGCCGGTAGCCGTGAAGACTACCTTGAAATCCTCGTCCGAGGACACCACTGCGGGCACATCCACCGTAAACGAGTTCTGGGCGGCGGCTGTCACCGTCCCCAGAAGCACACATACGGATAAAAATAGATTTCTGCTGAATATTCTTGTCATCTTACCAATTTTTCTCCTTCTCTTTTGATTTCTGCTGCTCCGCCTTGGCCTTTTTCACCTTGTCCTGCGTCTGCTTTTCCTTGTCCTCAATGGCCTGGAGCATCTGCTGGGCCGCCTGAGGCGTTATCTGGGGCTGGTCCTGCTGCTGTTGCTGCTGATTCTGCTGATCTTGATTCTGATCCTGCTTATTGTCCTGATTCTGTTGATCCTGGTCCTTATTCTGATCCTGGTCCTGCTGATCTTTCTGATCCTGCTGCTGATTCTGGTTTTGTTGCTGTTGCTGCTGTTGCTGCTCTTTCAGCATCTTCTGCGCATATGCCAGATTGGACTTGGTCTCAAAATTGTCCGGTTCAAGCCTCAGTGACTCCTTGTACGCATCCACAGCCTCCTGATACTTCTTCTGCTTCAGTGCCAGATTGCCGCTGTTGTGGAAACAGTCCGAGGCCCTGGACGGAGAGACACTCTTGAGAGAGTCACCCAGTCCCTTAAGATACAGCTCGGCCTCACTGTAGCTTTCCGTCCTGTAAAGGGCATTGCCGAGATTGTACTTGGCGGTTATCGACGTGGAGTCCTCAACCAGAGCCCGCTTGTAGTCCAGCTCCGCCTCCCGGAACTCGCCTTTCTTGAACTCCCGGTTGCCGGCCCTGACCTCCGAACGGTCGCTCTGAGCCTGGAGCATCACTGGCGACGCAAGCATCAGGATGAGCGCGGCCACCATCCCCTTCCCGCCCCCGAAGAGGCTCCTGCGGTTGCGGGTGTCCGATATCATAAACTCTATCAACATAAATATCAATGCTATGGCAAAGAAATACATATACTGCTCGTCATACTCCTCGAAGACCACCGACTGGAAGTCCTTCTCGTCCAGGCTGCGGATCTCGTCAATCACCGGATTGAGTCCGAACTCGGTGTTGCCGGCCCTGACATAAAGTCCCTTGCCGGCCGAAGCCACCTCTTTCAGTGTCGCCTCGTCCAGACGGGTCACCACGATATTGCCGTCCTTGTCCTTCAGCAGCTCGCCGTCCACCGGTATGGGCTTGCCCTCCGGCGAGCCGACTCCGATGCAGAACACCCGTGCCCCCATATCCACCGCATCCCTGGCCGCAGCCACCGGGTCGTCCTCGTGGTTCTCGCCGTCGGTTATCAGGATGATGGCGCGGCTGTTCTCACTCTCGGATGTAAAACTCTTGATGGCCGTCCTGATGGCCTCTCCCATCGCCGTACCCTGAACCGGCACTGACTCCGTGGTGATGGAACTGAGAAATATCTTGGCCGAGACATAGTCCGAAGTGACAGGCAGCTGCACAAACGACTCTCCGGCAAAGATTATCAGACCGATACGGTCTCCCTGAAGCTCATCCACCAGCTTGGATATCGCCAGCTTCGCCCTTTCCAGGCGGTTGGGCGAGTAATCCTCCGCCAGCATGGAGTTGGAGACATCCAGCACCACCATGATCTCAGCTCCTCTCACCTGCTTTTCTTTAAGTATCGCTCCCAGCTGAGGCCTGGCCATACCTATGGCAAAGAACAGCAGTGCCAGCGAGATGAGCGTAAGCTTCAGCCAGCCCTTGCGCCTGGGCACCAGCGGTGCCAGGGAGCTGACCAGGTCCGGGTCTCCGAAACGTGCTATACGTCTCTTCCTCCATCTGCGCATCAGCCAGTAGGCTATGTACATCAGTGGGATGAGCAGTATCAACAACAGATATAAAGGTTGTGCCAGGTAAATCATGCTATCCTCCTTGCTGCAAAAATTCTCAAAACTATCTCCAGCAGGAACGCGGCCAGGGCCCAGATGGCAAAGCGGCCGAACTCCTCGGTATAGACGGGGAAGGAATCCACTGTGATCCTGACCTTCTCCATCTTATTGATCTCGTCGTAGATCTGCATCAGCTTGGTATTGTCGGTGGCCCTGAAATACGAGCCTCCGGTCTCCTCGGCTATCTGCCGGAGCAGATCCTCGTCTATCTCCACCTTCACGTCCATGACCCTCACTCCGAACGGGGTCATCACCGGATACGGAGCGGTCCCCATGGCTCCTACACCTATCGTATAGACCCTGATTCCGTAGGTCTCCGCTATCTCGGCGGCTGTCAGGGGCGTCACCTCTCCCCTGTTGTTCACTCCGTCTGTAAGCAGTATCACCACCCGGCTCTTGGCCTGGGAGTCCTTCAGACGGGCCACTGCATTGGCCAGACCGTTGCCGATGGCTGTTCCGTCGTCTATCAGACCGCATTCTATGTCGTTGATGAGATTGATAAGCGTGGCCCGGTCAGTAGTCAGAGGACACTGCGTATAGCTCTCTCCGGCAAACACGACCACACCTATGCGGTCGGAGGGCCTCTGGGATATGAACTCTATGGCTATGCTCTTTGCGGCCTCGATGCGGTCCGGGGTGAAATCCCTGGCCAGCATACTGGTGGACACGTCCAGCGCCAGGACTATGTCTATGCCCTCCGAGTCCGTCCTGGTAACATTGGAGGAGGTCTTCGGCCTGGCTATGGCCACGATAAGCAGGGCCACCGCTATCATCCTGAGCACAAATGGCAGATGACGCAGCACCCCGGCCGCCCCGGCACTTTTCCGGGACAGAGGAGCCGTCGTGGACATGACGACGTAGGGCCGCTTCTTGCGGAGCTGCCGCCACACATACAGTGCGGCCATGGGTATCAGGAGCAGTTCCAGATACAGCAGCGATGGATATTGGAAGAAAAAGTCATTCATCTTTCCTGCCTCCTTCTGTTGCTTTACCGTCCGCCTCCAGTTCCTGCATGAAGGTGTCGTTGACGAACCGCACCGCCACGGGCACCGCGTTCTCATTCTCCGCCTCAGTAGCCGAATATTTGGCGAACTTGACCAGGTCTGCCGTCCCGAACAGCTCCTTGAGGGCCTCGTAGTCAGAAGGAGCCAGGTCCTTCACGGACAGATCGACCAGTATCTCATTGGATGTACGCTCTATGGTCTTGATGCCGAAACGCTGCTCTATGTAGACTCTCAGCGTATCGGTAATCTCGGTATAATACTGCTTCTGATTGCCCTTCTGCCACAGTTTCTCACCCCTTATACGGTCCAGGCTGCGCAGAGCCACGATATGAGGAGGATCCTTCGGGTCCGGCTTGCCGAACACCATTCCCGTCTTTTTACGCTTGAGGGCAAAATGCACTGTCAGGATGACCACTGCGACGAGAGCCGCCAGCAGCAGGATCCACGGCACCAGTTCCTTGAAAGTCACCGGATAGCGGAACTGCGGACGGATGTCGTACATCTGATAGGTGGTGGTATCTATAGGCACCGTAGTCACCTCCAGCGGCACCTCCGGCAGCTGCATCGTATCCACGCCCTGTCCGTCCCGGCAGAAATACACCACCAGCGGAGGCAGCACATAGCTTCCGCTGTCGAACGAAGTGACGACCGCCCGTGTCTCCACCATCGAGAAGTCCTTCTTTCTGTCCACTGTATCTACCTTAAAGTCCCCTATCAGTTCCACTCCCGGCACCACATAGCCCGACATCGAGTCTATCTTCACGGACATTCCTTTCGGAACCTTTATCCGGGACTTCCATTCTACCTGATCTCCGATAAGTATCGTATCCCTTGACACCGTGGCGGAAAGTATGTCCTGTGCCCCGGCCCTGAAAGAGACAGTCATGGCCGCAAGCACCGCCAGAGAGAGTATCAATTTCTTCATTTTCATATCCTATGCCCTAGTCTTGAACAAAGCCACCAGGCTCTTCACATAATCCTGGTCAGTCCTGATGCTGACCGTATCCACTTTATATTTGCGGAGCACCAGCAGCGTCTCCGCATAGGCCTTCCTGGCCCATTCCCCGTAATCCTCCCGCACCGACCTGAGCGAAGTGTCCACATACACGATCCTGCCTGTCTCGCTGTCCCGGACCGGAAGCAGTCCCACGTCCGGCAAAGTGCGGTCCCGCTCGTCGTAGATATTGATCACCGATATGTCGTGCCGCCCTACCGCCACCTTCAGGGCCTCCTCGTAATTGGGACGCAGGGTCGTCCCGTCCACATCCAGCATATCCGAGAGCAGGAAGGCCGTACAGCGTTTCTTGAGGGCATTGGTCAGAAACCGCAGCGCCTCGCCGATGTCCGTACCCCTGTCCTGAGGCTCGAACTCCAGCACCTCCCTGATGATACGCAGCAGATGGCTGCGGCCCTTCTTGGGAGGGATGAATTTCTCCACCTTCGTACTGAAGAACAGGGCACCGACCTTGTCGTTGTTGATCAGGGCCGAGAATGACAGCACCGCCGCTATCTCCGCCGTCAGGTCCTTCTTGGTCTTGGACATGGTGCCGAACATACCCGATGCACTGGCATCGATGAGCAGCATCACCGTCAGCTCCCTCTCTTCCTCGAACACCTTTATATAAGGAGTGCCCGTGCGCGCGGTGACATTCCAGTCCATATTGCGCACGTCGTCCCCTATCTGATACTCGCGGACCTCGCTGAAAGCCATACCGCGGCCCTTGAAGGCCGAATGGTACTCTCCGGCGAATATCTGGCTGGAGAGAGCACGGGTCTTGATCTCTATCTTGCGGACTTTCTTTAACAGGTCGTTGCTGTCCATATCCTACGGAACCTCCACCGCGTTGATGATGTCTGAAATAATATTCTCGCTGGTGACGTTCTCCGCCTCGGCCTCGTAGGTAAGTCCGATACGGTGACGGAGCACCTCATAGCATACGGCCCTCACGTCCTCGGGGATCACATAGCCGCGACGCTTGATGAAGGCGTAGGCTTTGGACGCCATGGCCAGGGATATGGAGGCACGGGGAGACGCACCGTAGGAGATCATGTCCTTGAGGGACTTGAGTCCATAGTCCTCCGGAGTACGGGTCGCATACACTATATCCACGATATAACGCTCTATCTTCTCGTCCATATAGACATCACGGACCACGCTGCGGGCCTTGATGATGTCCTCGGGCTGGAGCACCGCATTGGCCTTGGGAAACTCGCCGCTGTTGTTCATACGGATGATCAGTTTCTCCTCCTCCTTCTTGGGATAGGTCACCACCACCTTGAGCATGAAACGGTCCACCTGCGCCTCAGGCAGCGGGTATGTACCCTCCTGCTCTATCGGGTTCTGGGTCGCCATGACGAGGAACGGCTCGGGCAGCTTGAATGTCTGCTCGCCGATAGTCACCTGACGCTCCTGCATGGCCTCAAGCAGGGCCGACTGCACCTTGGCCGGAGAACGGTTGATCTCGTCGGCCAGTACGAAATTGGCGAAGACAGGGCCCTTCTTTATCTGGAACTGCTCGCTCTTCTGACTGTATATCATGGTTCCGATAAGGTCGGCAGGCAACAGGTCAGGAGTGAACTGGATACGGCTGAACCTGGCATTGATGCACGAGGCCAGCGTATTGATGGCCAATGTCTTGGCCAGACCGGGAACACCTTCCAGCAAGATATGTCCGTTTGCCAGAAGTCCTATGAGCAGATTCTCGACCAGATGTTTCTGGCCCACGATCACTTTTGTCATCTCCATGGAAAGGATGTCCACAAAAGCGCTCTCTTTCTGTATTCGCTCGTTAAGTTCTTTAATGTTTACGGTGTCCATTTTGAAATATTAAAATATTTGTATTTTTGCTGTCTAAAATTACAAAAATAAGATTTTCTCCGGAATACAATGAGGTTTTTCGCTTCAATATCGTACAACGGCTCAGGTTTCAGCGGCTGGCAGATACAGCAGAACGCCCCGAGTATACAGGACGAGGTGCAGAAGGCCCTCTCGGCTGTCCTGAGGGAGAAAACCGACGTGACGGGAGCCGGCAGGACAGACACTGGTGTCAATGCCTCCGGATTCACGGCACATTTTGACTTTGACGGTGACATCATCCTCAAAGAGCACGACCGCATAATCTACAAAATAAATGCCATCCTGCCCGGAGGGATAGTCGTAAATTCAATAAGGCGTGTCAGAGATGACGCGCACGCCCGGTTCGATGCCGTCAGCCGCACCTACAGATACTACATCCACAGCAGCAAGGACCCTTTCGCCAGAGAGTTCTCGTGGTTCTGCAAGTTCCCTCTGGACGTGGACGCGATGAACAAGGCCGCAGGCATGATTCTGGGACGCAGGGACTTCAGTTGCTTTGAAAAAGCCGGAGGTACTGCGGCCACACCCTTCTGCGACGTCACGTCGGCAGGATGGAGCCGGTACACCCCGTCCACGGTCGCCCTGCCCGGAACCGACTATCTGGTCTTCACCATAACGGCCAACCGTTTTCTGCGCAATATGGTCCGGGCCATTGTCGGCACGATGATTGAGATAGGACGAGGAAAGCGTCCGCCGGAATGGATAGCCGACGTGCTCTCCTCCCGCGACCGCTGCGAGGCGGGGCAGTCCGTCCCGGGACATGCCCTCTTCCTCACGGACATAGAATATCCGGAAGAAATATTTGAATACAATTAATAATTTACAACAACCGTTTTTATCATGCTTACATTACTGCAAGTCAATTCTGAAGTTCTTATACAGGAGGCTGCCGCTCCCGAGAAGATGTCCCTTATCAAGATGGCCGTCGCCGGAGGCTGGCTGATGCTCGTCCTTCTGGCACTCTCCATCGTAGCCGTCTATATCTTAGGCAGCCGCTGGTGGGCTATACGCCAGGCTCTCAAGATAGACCCTCATTTCATGGACAACATACGCGGACTGCTGCGCGAGGGAAAGACCCAGGCCGCACTGGCCCTGTGCCGCGACACCCAGTCACCCATCGCAAGGCTCATAGAGAAGGGCATCCGGATGCAGGGCCGCCCGCTCCAGGATATCCAGGCCGCTGTCGAGAATACCGGAAACATAGAGGTATCCAAGATCGAGAAAGGTATGCCCATGCTGGCCACGGTGGCCGGAGGCGCGCCCATGGTGGGATTCCTCGGAACGGTCGCAGGTATGATACAGGCCTTCTACAACATGGCCCGGGCCGGCAGCAACATCGACATCACGCTGCTTTCCGACGGTATCTACACGGCCATGGTGACCACTGTCGGCGGACTCATCGTCGGCATCATCGCCTACTTCGGATACAACTGGCTGACCGCCCGCATCGATGACCTGGTCTTCAAGATGGACAGCGCGGTAATCTCTCTGATGGACATATTCAACGGTCAGGACAGCACTGACGGCAAGAAGGAGATCTGACAATGGCCATCAAACGGAAAACCAAAGCGGAACCGGCGTTCTCGATGTCCTCGATGACGGACATCGTGTTCCTGCTGCTGATATTCTTTCTGGTGACATCCACCCTTATCAACCCCAACGCCCTGAAGCTGCTGCTGCCCAAGAGCACCAACCAGATCTCCACAAAGGCATCGGTAAGCGTCTCCATAAAGCATTATCCAGAGCGCGGGACTTTCTCGTACCATATCAACGGAGACGAGACTCCCGTGCCCTTCAGCGAGATAGAACCGGACCTGCAGAGACTGCTGCAGGACTCCGACGACCCGACTTTCTCCATCTACGCCGACAAGACCGTACCTATAGAGGAGGTAGTCAATCTGATGAATATCGCCAAGCGCAATAAATACAAAGTAATACTCGCCACATCCCCCGAATAATGAAAGGGAAATCCAAATATGCCGGCATAGTCCTCACGGCTGCCGTACACGCAGCGCTGCTCATCCTGCTTCTGAGCGCGGATATCCGCAGCACTCCGACGGTGCCGCCGGTGGACGGTATGCTCATTGAGTTTACCGAGGAGGACATCCCTGAAACCGTGGAAGAAAAGCCGGTGCCGGTCAGGACAGCCGTCGGTGTAGAGCCGAGGGCCGCAGAGCCGGATCCTACGGAGGAGATAAGGCTGGTGCAGAAAGCCGAGGCCCAGACCGTCGCCGAGGCTGAGAATATCAATGCAGAGGCGACTGCCGGAGAGGACGGAGACGTAGAGATTCCCGAGCCTCCCAGAGAGAAACCTGTCAACCGCCGGGCCCTGTTCCCCGGAATGGGCAAGGCTGAGGACACCACCGCCCTGCATGTGGCCGAGCGCATAACCGAAAGACTTGAGGCCGGTCATCCCGAGGGGAACACCGAAGAGGGCAATCCTGAGGGCAGGCCCACGGCCAGACTGGAGGGGCGCACCGTCATGGGCAACCTGCCCCTGCCCGAATACGATGTGGCCAAGTCCGGCACAGTAGTGGTACGCATCCTCGTAGACCAGTACGGCACGGTGACCAACGCCGTTCCTGGCGTACAGGGCACCACAGTCCAGGACGCCACCCTGTGGGAGGCAGCCAGGCAGGCCGCCCTGAAGGCCAAGTTCAACATCAGCGCCTCGGCTCCCGCCATACAGGAAGGCACTATCTCCTACATATTCACCCTGAAATAAATTATGAGGGTGACTCATTCGTAGCGGAGACATTCTATCGGGTCCAGGGCCGCCGCCCTGCGGGCCGGCACATACCCAGACAGCACGCCGACCAGCATACACAGCACCACTGAGAGAAACATCCACAGCCACGGTATCACGAACGAGGACTCCATGACAGCAGCTACGATATTGCCTACGATGATACCCAGCACGATGCCGATGACTCCGCCCGCCTCGCCTATGATGACCGACTCCAGCAGGAACTGGGACTGTATCTTCCTGGAAGAGGCCCCGAGTGCCTTTCGGGTACCTATCTCGCGGGTTCTCTCCCTGACCGACACCAGCATGATGTTCATCAGACCCACAGCCGCACCGGTTATGGTGATGAGCCCTATTATCACGGCTGCGGCGGTAAGCGTCCTCATCATCGAGTCCAGTTCCTCCACCACAGCCTCGCTGCGGGTAATCCGGAAATCCGTATCGTCATACGGAGCCAGTCTCCTTACCGCCCGGAAGACCATCTCGGCCTCGGCGGCAGCCTCATCCGGAGACACTTCCTGCCCCGGCAGTATTCCTATGGTAAAATCCGGAGAGGACACCTGAAAATTGGCCATTGCATTGGTGTACGGGACCAGTATGCCGTCATCCATCCCGCCGTCAGCCGTATTGCCCATCGCCTCCGCCACTCCGACCACGACATAGGCCACTCCCTGGACATGGACAGGCTGACCTACAGCAGGCCCTTCCCCGAACAGGGTACGGGCTACATTGCCGCCCAGCACACAGTAGAAGCGGCCTCCTTCCACATCCTCCACCGTCAGGTCGCGGCCCTCGCTTATCTCCAGCATACTGTACCTTATATACTTCTCGTCCGAGGCCACTACGTGAACGGTGGGATTGGTCCTGCGCCGGCCTGACTCCGCCCTGATATTGTCCGCCACCACAGTATATACGGACACCGTCGCCGGCACCTTGTAATACTGCACGAACCGCTCCGCCTGGGCCCTCGATATCTGCCGTGGATTCCTTATCCTCCTCATGGCCGAGGACGCGGAATACTGCGAGCGGATGTTGACGATGCCGGCGCCCATCCGTCCGTACGCATCCCGCAGCGTGGCGTCCATAGAGTCCACCGCCGTAAGGATTCCCACAAGCGAAGTGATACCGAGTGCTATGATCGCTATAGTCAGTGATGCCCTGAGTCTGTTGGACTTAACTGCTCTCAAGGCCATGTCCGCATTCTCGGCAAGCAATGCGGCGCGCGTCTTTCCGCGCCTGTCTTTTCTCCTCTTCATAACTTCCTCACTCAATTAATGACGTAAAAATAGGAATTTATCTCCGATTGACATACCTTTGCGCGCAAATTTGACAAAATAATCATATGAGACCACGTATTAAGAGACCTTCCACCCGGGACGGGCATGAGGGTCAGCAGAAAGACTACAGGACAAACGACAGAACTCCTTTCAGAGAAGGCAGCCGCCGTCCGGACAGGAAATTTTCCGGCGACAGCAGACCGGAGCATCACAGAAGCCGTCCGGGGCAGGAGAACAGACCGGCATACGGTGACAGGCCCGCACACGGCAGCAGGCCGGGACGTGACAGCAGACCCGCCAACAGCAGGCCTGCCAACGGCAGACCGGGACGGGACAGCAAGCCAGGATACGGTAGGAAGCCGGAAAGAGACAGCAGACCATCCTTCAGAAACGGTAACACCGGACAGGCCGGAAAAGGCTTCCAGCACAAAGTCAGGACAGCGCACAGCAGACCCGCACAGGCACCGGCACAGCCTCTGCCTCTGAAAGAGAACGACGGACTGGTACGCCTCAACAAGTTCATAGCCAACTCCGGCATCTGCTCCCGCAGGGAAGCCGACGAATACATCACAGCCGGACTGGTCACCGTCAACGGCAACGTGGTCACAGAGCTGGGCGTGAAGATCAGGCCCGAGGAGGACGATGTCCGCTTCAACGGCGAGCGGCTGCGCGGAGAGAAGAAAGTCTATGTACTGCTCAACAAGCCCAAGGACTTTGTCACCACCACCAGCGACCCCCACGCCGAGAAGAATGTCATGCAGCTCATCAGCCGCGACCTGTGTCCCGAGAGGATATTTCCGGTAGGCCGTCTGGACCGCAGCACCACCGGAGTCCTGCTGCTCACCAACGACGGAGAGCTGGCCGAGAGGCTGACACATCCCTCTTACCAGAAGAAGAAGATATATCAGGTCACCCTGGACAAGAACGTAAAACAGGAGGACATGAACCGGCTCGTAGAAGGCGTGTCCCTTGAGGACGGCCCCGCATACGCGGACGAGGTGGCCTACAACGGGGACGACCGCAGCGTGGTCGGCATAGAGATTCATTCGGGCAGGAACCGCATCGTCAGACGTATGTTCGAGGCCCTCGGATACAAGGTACGCAAGCTGGACAGGGTATATTTCGCCGGCCTTACGAAGAAGAACCTGCGCCGCGGACAGTGGAGATTCCTCACCGAAGAGGAGGCCACCATGCTCAAACTCAACTTCTATGAGTAACACCGCACCGCACCGCGCCGGATTCGTCAACATCATCGGCAATCCCAACGTAGGCAAGTCCACCCTGATGAACGCCCTCGTAGGCGAGAGGCTCTCCATCATCACATCCAAGGCCCAGACCACCCGGCACAGGATCATGGGCATAGTCAACGGAGAGGACTACCAGATAGTGTACTCCGACACCCCGGGCATCCTCAAGCCGGCCTATTCCCTGCAGGAGAGCATGATGGAGTACGTAGACACGGCCATAGGCGACGCCGACATCATCCTGTACGTGACCGATGTCGTGGAAAAGGGCGACAAGAACCGCAAGTACGTGGACAGGCTGGCCAAAGTGACCTGTCCCGTACTCATAGTCATCAACAAGATAGACCTGAGCGACCAGAACACCTTATCGGAACTGGCCGCGCAATGGAGCAGGGAGGTACCCGACGCGGAGATATTCGCCGTTTCGGCCAAGGAGAAGTTCGGACTGGAGCCGATATTCAGCCGCATACTGGAGCTGTTGCCGGAAGGAGAGCCGTGGTACGACAAGGACTTCTTCACCGACCGCAACCTGCGCTTTTTCGCCTCGGAGATTATCCGTGAGAAGATACTCACCAACTACGACAAGGAGATTCCGTACTGCACCGAGGTGGTCATCGAGGAGTTCAGGGAGCATGAGGACCGCTACGACATCCGGGCTGTCATCAACGTCATGCGCGACTCGCAGAAAGGCATCCTGATAGGCTCACGCGGCTCGGCTCTGAAACGTATCGGCACCCAGGCCCGCATCGACATGGAGGACTTTTTCCAGAAAAAAGTGTTCCTCCAACTCTACGTGAAAGTAGACCCGCACTGGCGCGATGACAAGCGCAAGCTCGCCGCCTTCGGCTACTGATAATCCTTCCACTTTCCCGGAATACGCAGATTGAAATCAGCTTGTTCAAGATGCACAACATCCGGCAGCAGGCACTGCTTGAAACGACTTTCATACCGCTTCAAATGTACAGGTCTGCTCATCCCGAATGAAGCCAGTTGACGAATACTTATCACGTCATTATTGACCTCAATATCATGTATTTTGTCGACTGGACCCAGATTTCCGTCCAAATTCATAACCCCTCCTTGGCACCTACCCTGCGTCTCGTAGAAGCCAATTATCACTATAAAGCCAACCGCCACTATACATTTTAGTTGTATTGCATTTTGCTGATTATTAAGATGTTCTGCTTTTGCAAAAATGTTAGATGCTGAGGATTCCGGCCTAAACAGGTGTTTTTACCGCCACTTAACATTTTTCATAAAATGCAAAACCTAGTCAATCAGGAAGTTATAGCGTAACGAAAATGCATAGTGACGATATCTACGGGATGTATACGGGATAAGCGGCAGGCATGAAAGTGCTGCGGCATACTGGCAATGTGGCAGTATGCGATCTGCGCAGCGCGGAATGCCCTGAAGCGGCACCCACATGACACCGGTAGAATTGCTCCTCACCATTGGCCGCAAGTATCCAGCTGCTCTCCAGTCCGTTGACCATAAAGCACCAGTATTGTTGCCAACCTACTGTCAATCAGTAATTACCGAAAGTGTCGTTTGCGGTATGGTCTGTTTTTTCAGGCCATAGAGCCGCCACACTAGAGGTATCAGTCTGGGAATCAGTGCGTTAACAAGCCACAGGGTGCTTTATGGATGATTCACCGCAGCACGCCTCGAAACGCGATATTTCCTACGCCTCCAGACAGTCCGACCGTGCCTCAAATACAGCACGTCTGGAAGCCCCCATGTCCGACCGCGCCAGGGGATGGGCTACAACAACGGAACAGTCATCGACCCGGCAGGCCGACATATCCGGATTGCATCGGAGGATGGCTTTCCCAGCAGGCACGTCGGTCTATATCATACCCGCGATGGAACAGAACGCAATCCGGGCAGGAATTCAAATACTGCGTACAGCCAGATCAAAACAAAGGAAGTCGGTTTGCGGATAACGACAATAGTTTTTTCATGAAGAAAACGAAAGAATTGTATCCGATATTTTTAATATCTTTGCCAGTTGAAAAATGAAATTCAAGATGAGCAGAGAAGACGAAGAAATAGACGACGCAGTGGTGGAAGAGACCGGGGAAGACTCCTCCGGTTCCGGCAAATTTGACAAGGTCATATCCGACGGCACGAAGAAATACAAGCTCTCGGGCATGTACCGGGAGTGGTTTCTGGACTATGCCTCCTACGTCATACTGGAGAGAGCCGTCCCGCATATCGAGGACGGTCTGAAACCGGTGCAGAGAAGGATTCTCCACGTGATGAAGGTCATGGACGACGGCCGCAAGAACAAGGTGGCCAGTCTGGTCGGAGAAGCCATGAAGTACCATCCCCACGGTGATGCCTCCATCAAGGACGCCCTTGTCCAGCTCGGACAGAAAGACCTGCTCATCGACTGTCAGGGTAACTGGGGCAATATCCTCACCGGAGACCCTGCGGCTGCAGGCAGGTACATCGAGGCCCGCCTGACTCCGTTCGCCAACGAGGTACTGTTCAATCCCAAGCTCACCGAATGGGTCAACTCCTACGACGGCCGCAACAAGGAGCCGGTCAACCTGCCGGTCAAGTTCCCGCTGCTGCTGGCCCAGGGCTCCGAGGGCATCGCTGTCGGTCTGGCCTGCAAGATCCTGCCGCACAACTTCAACGAGCTCATAGACGCGTCCATAGCCGTACTCAAGGGAGAGGAGTTCAATCTCGAGCCCGACTTCCCCACCGGCGGCTACGCCGACACATCGGCCTACAACCGGGGCCTGCGCGGAGGCCGCGTAAGAGTGCGTGCCAATATACAGAAAGTCAATAAGAACACTCTGGTCATCTCTGAGATACCTTATGGCGTCACTACTGGGGACCTTATAGACTCCATACTGAAAGCCAACGAAAAAGGGAAGATCAAGATACGCAAGATAGACGACAACACCGCAGAGCAGGCCGAGATAGTCATCCAGCTGTACAACGACACCTCCCCGGACAAGACCATAGACGCCCTCTACGCCTGCACCGACTGCGAGATCAGCCTCTCGCCCAACACCTGCGTCATAAAGGACAAGAAGCCGCAGTTCCTGGGAGTGGACGACATTCTGCGCGACAACACCGAGCGCACCAAGGAACTGATACGCAAAGAACTGAAAATACGCCTGGAAGAAGTCGAGACCGAATGGCACTATACCTCGCTTGAGAAAATATTTTTCGAGAACAGGGTCTATAAAGTGCTGGAGAACGATGCCCGCACCTGGGAGAAACAGCTGGCAGAGGTCAAAGCTGCCATGCTGGAATTCCAGCACCTGCTGCGGAAGGAGATTACGGACGACGACATCCTGCGCCTGGTGGAGAAGCCCGTCAAGAAGATATCCAAGTTCGATATCAAGGCCGTGACCGACAAGATCAAGGCCATAGAGAAGAAAGAGGCCGAGCTGCGCTACAACCTGGAGCATCTGACAGAATACTGCATCAGCTATTTTACCGCCCTAAAGGAAAAATACGGCAGTCTTCATCCACGCAGGACCAAAATCACCTCCTTCGAGAACATCGAGGTGTCCAAAGTCGTGGCCTCCAACGCCAAGCTCTACATCAACCGCTCAGAAGGCTTCATCGGCACATCCGCCAAGAAGATTGAGGAGGCCGAATACATCTGCGACTGCTCCGACATAGACGAGATCATCGTCTTCCTGAAGGACGGACGGTACACACTCCGCAAGATCACTGACAAGCAGTTCGTGGAGAAAAACATCATGCATGCGGCCGTGTTCAAGCGCGGAGACATCCGGACTGTCTACAATGCGATATACCGGGACGGAAAGGACGGCTACATGTACGCCAAGCGCTTCTCCGTGCCCAGCATCATCCGCGACCGCTGGTACGACCTCACCAAAGGCACTCCCGGATCTATGGTATTCTGGTTCACAGCCAACCCCAACGGAGAGGCCGAGACCGTAAAGATATACCTCCGCAACCGCCAGAAACTCAAAAAGCTGATCCTGGATTTCGATTTCGCCGCACTGGCCATCAAGGGCCGAGGCTCGATGGGCAACATAGTCACCAAGCATCCGGTCCAGAAGATTCTTCTCAAAGCCTCCGGCATATCCACCATCGGCGGCAAGCAGATGTGGTTCGACCACGACATCGACCGTCTCAACGAGGACGGACGCGGAGAACTGCTCGGTGAGTTCAGGGGCGACGAGCATATCCTGGCCATCTGCAGGGACGGCTCGTTCTATACCACGAGCCTGGACCTGAGCACCAGGTTCCAGGGCGACCTGCTGAAAGTGGAGAAATTTGACCCGGAGAAGATATACACGGCCATATACTGGGACAAGGCCTCGGGCTACTACTACATCAAGCGTTTCTGTTTCGAGTTGAGCGACAACACCTCGCAGAACTTCATACCTGTGGACGAAGGGGCCCGCCTGGTAGATGTATCCGAAGACCGCTGGCCGTCGGTCAAAGTGGAATTCATCCCCTCCGGCAACAAGCCCAAGGAGCCTGCCGTCATCGATGCCGGAGAATTTATCGGGGTCAAGAGTTTCCGGGCCAAAGGCAAGAGAGCCGGCGAGAAGATAGCCTCCATCGCATTCGGCGAGCCGCTGGTCAAAGAGACCGAAGAAGAGGAGGAAGAGCCGGTCTACTCTCTGGATCTTCCGGACGAAGACACCTCCGCGCTTACTGACAGCCCTGCACCGCAATCTGTTTCCGACAGCACGGATACCCCGGACACACCTTCCGATGACAACTCCGGACACAGAGCCGATGAAGTCGTAGAACTGAATATTGACCTGTCTCCATCCAACGGCAGCACAGACTACCATGACGACGATGAACCCACCCTGTTCTAACTCCTTTCCGGTATGATTATTTCCCTTATAGGTTTTATGGCGGCCGGCAAGACGACTATGGGCCGGGAACTTTCCGCCAAGCTGGGTGCGCCGCTGATTGACACGGACGCCTACATAGAAGAGCGGGAGGGCAAGACCGTCTCCGAAATCTTCGCTGCCGGAGGTGAGTCCGGTTTCCGCCGCATCGAGGAAGAATGCCTGGAGGACATCCTGGAAGAGCACATCTCGCAGCATCCCGAGACTCTTGAAGACATGACGCGCTGCACCCTGGTACTGTCCCTGGGCGGTGGCATCGTCACTACCCCCGGCTGCCGCGACCTGATATCCCGCTTCACCTACTGCGTCTACGTAAAGACCGACATCGACACCATCCTGGACCGCCTCTCCAAGGACACTGGTGGCCGCACCCTCCTGGAGAACCGCGGCGACGCCTCACTGCAGCAGGTCATCGAGCGCCTGTACAAAGAGCGGGAGCCCCTCTACGAAGCCCTCGCCCGCACCACCGTCTGACCATTTTATATTTTGACCTTGACTTATGAATAATTCTGATTTTTCTCCTGGCGGATGCACGCTTGCAGTATTTGGCACCTTACTGCTGATGTTTGGAGCATGTATGCTATTGGCCGCTTTGATTGTCAGTGTTAATGGAACAGGAGGCCCTCCGTTTCTCATCGGATTTTTTTCAGCACTGGCCGGCATTGGCTGCTTTTTCATCAGAAAAAGATTGAAAAATGGCACGTTTTATTCGTCTAAACCGAAATTGGGGAAAGAGAACACCTCAGGAACTCTTCAGATGACCGGACATCCAAAGCCGGAGCCACAGATACAGATGAGTCCGGAACAGTTCGAAATGTTACGTGACTCGGCAGTCAATCTTTTCGGGCAACTGAAAGAGCTGGATGAAATGGAATCTGTGCGGGCACTGTTGGCCAAGTACGACGGGGAGCAGTTCCAGAAATTGAAAGAGAAGACAGAAAGCCGTTTTATCATCGACTGGAAATTAGCCTCGTTTGCCTTGACAGATGTGATAATGTGCTATAAAAAACTAGGATACGGCTTGAATCTGAATAGAAAGGAGGGTGTGGGCATGACCATTTTCCTTATGTTGTTGAGCAGCAGAGATGCGATAGAAACAACTGTTTACAATCAATCATTCGTTCTTTCACTCGTCAAAGATGCCGAAGATTTTATAGAGGCTTTTAACCGCGTGATAACGATACAGTCTCCTGACGGGTCCATGCTCGTACCTGTAGTTATGCGCAAAGGAAAGATTGATCGTGATTCAGTTGACAAATATTGTGTCCTGTTCTACAGGTTTGCCGCAACTATGGCCAAGATAGACGGAGATATTTCAGGTACGGAGAATGAATGGCTCAAGACATTGGTGAAAATTGCCCCGTCTACTGACAGCCAAGAAGATGCTATGCCGGAGCATACTGCGGCAGTCGCAGAAGAAAACGTCAGGAAAGACCTTGCTGTATCGAAAAAGCCGGAGCAGGCACATGTAATAACATATAAATCCAAAAGCAGCACAGCTGAAAGGCAACTGGCCGGACTTATCGGTCTCCAGTCAGTCAAGTCCGAAGTATCCAGACTAAGCAACTATGTAAAAATGCAGCAGTTGCGTAAAGAGAAAGGCCTGAAGACTGTACCTGTAACATATCACTGTGTGTTCACCGGCAATCCAGGTACGGGAAAAACCACTGTCGCCAGGGTTCTCGCCGGCATCTACCGCGACCTGGGTGTTTTGAAAAAAGGCCATCTGGTAGAGACAGACCGTTCAGGCCTCGTAGCCGAGTATGTTGGACAGACCGCCGTAAAGACCAACAAACTGATTGACTCTGCCTTGGACGGGGTTCTGTTTATTGATGAGGCCTATACTCTTGTACAAGGAGGAAGCGGAGACAGTTACGGACCTGAAGCTGTCGCAACTCTGCTCAAGCGCATGGAAGATGACCGAAATCGACTGGTTGTCATCCTTGCAGGTTACAGCAGCCCTATGAAACAATTCATTGAATCCAACCCCGGGCTTCGATCCAGGTTCAACCGATACATCCACTTCGATGACTATTCTGCGGACGAACTGATGGACATCTTCAAACTGAATACCAGAAAATACGACTATATTGTGGAACAAGAAGCCGAATCAAAGCTGAACAGGCTATTCTCTTTTGCAGTTGCCAATAAAGACGAACATTTCGGCAACGGACGTTTTGCCCGCAATATTCTGGAGAAAGTTATAGAAAATCAAGCAGGCCGCCTTGCCTCTTTAACTGATATCACCGGGGAGACGCTCCGTACGATTGTCCCGTCAGATATTCCTGATATTCCCGCACACTAGCGGTAAAAACGAACAGACTCCAGAAAGTCTGGCGACTGACTAGGGATAAAGCACATCTTAATTTTAAATGCTTATCCGCAAAGATACCTCCTGCCGCCATCACTTTACTTTTTAGTTGAGTTGCATACGCTTGAATATAAACACTTTATCTATCAGCAGATATTTTAAGTGGGGCGAATTACGCTCAGAATGAGCCTTTTTGCCGTCACTAATCTTTTACGCAAAATGCAATATCCAGTCAATCAATAGATTATGACATAACTAAAAAGCAACGTGATGATATCGGAAGGATTGGATCGGAAAAACGGGGCCTAGAGATAATCCGGGCGGTACTTCAACGAGGAACGGATACTGCTCAAGCTGGGAGGGCTTTCTCCGGTGGAGTACCTATGCACCAATATATCACGAGTCCATCTACCAATCAGCGCATTATGCAACGTGCCACTGCTTCATCCCCAATACCTGGAAACCGCGTATCTCACTGCTGAGGGACATATATGCAGAAAGCCAGTTACTGCGCCAGGACAAATCCCCATTGAATCTATTGACGCAGGACAATTTTCTTAAAGTTCGTCAAACCCGACTTTTTGAACAGGCGGTGCGATGCGGATATTAAGACTCCTGAATATCAAGGTATTAGCTCACAGCATTGCACATTTGGGTACTTTCAAACATGGTCAAATGTGCAGTGTGTTTTGTAACCGGCTGAAAATCAAGGATGATGCTTATAAGGCGCACCGCCACTTCCAGTTTCGCGGATAAACTTTAAACCGGATACGTAGAAACACACGTTGTCAAATATCCGGGCCGAGGACGATGCGGTAGGTGGCGAGGGCCTGGAGACGGAGCCAGACAAGGCCGGAGATGTAGCGGCGGCAGAGGATTCTGTCCAGACAGGGAGACTTGTAGGAAGCTTCCAGGATCAGCTTATCTGCGAAGATATCCGGCTGGCCGCCCGGAAGACTGCGGAGAATCTCCTCCGGGCCAGGACCCGGCAAGGCATTGATCACCACATCGGAATCCATTATCGCCGAGACCGTATCCGCCAAACCCATAGCCGTCACATGTCCCGGCCTTTCTGACCGGGTATCCGGGATATGCCGGTTGAACTGGCTGAGATGCGAGGCAAAAGCCTGTGCGCGGCTGAGGGTACGGTTGCAGATGCAGACCTGCATACCGGCCATATACGCCGCAGCCGCAGCTGCCTTACCGGCCCCGCCACAGCCGAGCACCAGCACCCTGATGCGGCTGGCAGGTCCGGGGAACTCATCGCGCAGAATCTCCATTACCGCCTCATAGTCCGTATTGTACGCCACTATGCACTCATGTTCGCCGTTGAGCCCGACCAATGACTGTGAATCCGCACCGGATACGGAATCGCATGCGGTAAAGGGGCTTTTCATCAGCAGGTTGGAGGCCCGGCAGAGCCCGGCTGAACGGTCGCGGACATCTGCTGCGCGGAATGCCTCCTCCTTGAACGGAGTGGTGACATTGACTGCCACATAGTCCCGCAGGAACGCGGCGTATGCGTCGGGAAAACTCTCGCGCTCTATCAAGTCATAATTCCAGCGCGACAGGATATCCGGCCTGTCAGCGAAATACTCCCGGAAGAGTGCGGGACTCTGGCTATGCCCGATCGGATGGCCGATAAGGCCTATCCGCAGACGGTCTGCGGGGAAAGGGACAGAGCTGGGGGATGTGTCGTGTGTCATGGACTGTCCAGTGAAAGGTCAGAGGTTGCGGAGCGAGTCGGAAGTGCGGCGCTGGCGAAGGGCCTCATAACAGAGGACGGCCATGGAGGCAGAAACGTTGAGCGAGTCGATGCTGCCCAGCATGGGGATGCGGATATGGGCATCGGCGGCCTGTCTCCAGATATCGGACAGTCCGTCAGCTTCAGTGCCGAAGACCAGGGCTGTCGGGCGCGCCATATCGGTGTCGTAGTACAGTTCCGAGTCCTGCAGCTGGGCGGTAAGGATGCTGATGCCCCGGACCTTGAGCCAGGCAATGGCTTCTGCCGAAGTACATACGGCGATATTGCGGGTAAATACTCCGCCGAGACTGGCGCGGATCAGGTTGGGATTGTAGAGGTCGGTGTGCGGGTCGCAGAGCAGTACGGCCGAGACTCCGGAGGCATCGGCTGTGCGGAGCATAGCCCCGAGGTTGCCGGGCTTCTCGACGGACTCTACGACTACGATCAGGGGATTGTCTCCGAGGCCACTGCGGTCCAGGGCCTCCAGCGAGCGGTCCTGCGCACTGCCGCAGACCACTGCGAGAAGTCCCTCGGTGCTGCCCCGGTAGGCCATTTTCCCATACACGGCTTCGGACACCTCGAATATCCTCACTTCTTCGGAAGGAACGGGAAAGTGCCGGCAGAGCGCCGGACAATAGAACACCGACCGGAGACGGAAACCGCTCTCCACGCAGCGTTCCACTTCCCGCCTGCCCTCCACGACAAACAGCCCCTTCTCCCGACGGAGAGAGGAGCTGCTCTGAAGGGCCGTCACCTCCTTGACCTTGGGGTTCTGGAGGGAGGTTATGGTCTCAATGCTACTTTTCATTGTCGTTGGAAGCCGCTTCTTCCTGCTGTGCGGCGGGCTTCTTCTCCGGCCTCATCTGAGGGAAGAACAGCACGTCCTGGATGGAAGGCGAGTCGGTCATGAACATGGTCAGACGGTCAATGCCCATACCGAGACCTGATGTCGGGGGCATACCGTACTCGAGGGCGCGGACGAAGTCCATATCGATGTACATCGCCTCGTCGTCGCCCTTGTCCTTGAGCTTGAGCTGCTCCTTGAAACGATAAAGCTGGTCTATCGGGTCGTTGAGCTCGCTGTATGCGTTGGCCAGCTCCTTGCC
Organism: uncultured Bacteroidales bacterium; assembly: GCA_949297365.1. Classification (GTDB taxonomy): domain Bacteria; phylum Bacteroidota; class Bacteroidia; order Bacteroidales; family UBA932; genus Coprenecus. Next base: position 100,207 of record CASFSL010000040.1, read on the forward strand.
GTTGACGAAGAGCTCGAAACGCTCGGTCAGAGCCGGATCGCTGCGGTGACGCTTGGTCAGAGGCGAGGTCTCCCAGGGATAATCGGTAATAAACGTAGGCTGGATCAGATGCTTCTCGCAGTACTCGCCGAAGATGGCATCTATGAGCTTGCCCACGCCCATGGTCTTGTCCACTTCCACATGCAGGTCAGCGCATACCTTGCGCAACTGCTCCTCATCCATGCCGCGCACATCCACTCCGGCATATTCCTTGATGGCATCCAGCATGGGCAGACGGCGGTAGGGCTTCTTGAACTCTATCTCATTGCCCCACACATTGAACCTGGTCCTGCCGTTGACGGCCACGGCCACTTTCTCCAGCAGGTTCTCCACGAACTCCATCATCCAGATATAATCCTTATAGGCCACGTATATCTCCATGCAGGTGAACTCCGGGTTGTGGGACTTGTCCATACCCTCGTTGCGGAAGTCCTTTGCAAACTCGTAGACACCGGCGAAGCCACCGACTATCAGCCTCTTGAGGTACAGCTCGTTGGCGATACGCAGATACAGGGTGATATCCAAAGCGTTGTGATGCGTGATGAAAGGACGGGCGTTGGCTCCTCCCGGTATGGGCTGGAGTATGGGGGTCTCCACCTCCATGTAGCCGAACGAGTTGAAATACTCTCTCATGGTCTGCATGATGCGGGTCCTCTTGACGAACACATCCTTGACCTTGGGATTGACCACCAGGTCCACGTATCTCATACGGTAACGCTGCTCAGGATCCGAAAATGCGTCATAGACCTCACCCTCCTTCTCCTTCACTATAGGCAGCACCCTGAGCGACTTGGAGAGCACAGTCAGGCTCTTGGCGTGAATGGAGAGCTGACCGGTCTGGGTGATGAAGGCATAGCCCTTTATGCCGACGAAGTCACCTATATCCAGCAGCTTCTTGAAGACGGTATTGTACATCGTCTTGTCCTCGCCAGGACAGATCTCGTCGCGCTTGACATAGACCTGAATCCTGCCCTCGGAGTCCTGCAGCTCGATAAACGAGGCTGCTCCCATGATACGGCGGCTCATCATCCTGCCGGCTATCGAAATCTCCGCGAACGGACATTTCTCCGGGTCGTATCTGTCCTTTATCTCCGTTGTTGTGACATTGACTTCATAAAGTGCTGCGGGATATGGCTCTATACCCAGTTCTCTCAGCTTGACGACCGCGTCGCGCCGGTTCTGCTCCTGCTCGTTCAGATCTATATTATTTTCCATTTTAAAAATATTAAACTTTGAAATGGCAAATTTAACTTTTTTTCTAATAATAATTGTTATAATTTTGCGGTTATGGCAATTGAAAAAAAATGGATAGTAAAAGAGCAGGGCAATCCCGCTGCGGTCAGGGCTCTTTCCGCAGAGTTGGGAATTGACCAAGTCCTTGCCAACTTACTTGTCCAGCGCAATATAACCACAGCGGAAAGAGCCCGGGAGTTCTTCAAGCCGGACCTGTCCAAGCTCCATGACCCGTTTCTGATGAAGGACATGGACAAAGCTGTGGAAAGACTCGAAAAAGCCATTTCCAATGAGGAGAAAGTGCTCATCTACGGAGACTATGATGTGGACGGCACTACGGCAGTGGCTCTGATGTACACGTTTATACGCAATTTCAACCCCAATGTCGAATACTATATCCCCGACCGCTACGACGAAGGGTACGGCATATCCTATAAAGGCATCGACTGGGGACACGAGAACGGCTATACGCTGATTATCGCCCTGGACTGCGGGATAAAGGCCGTGGAGAAAGTCGCCTACGCAAAGGGACTCGGCATGGACATGATCATCTGCGACCATCACCTGCCCGACGAGGAGCTTCCTCCCGCCGTAGCCATCCTGGACCCGAAAAGACGTGACTGTTCCTATCCGTTCGACGACCTGTCCGGATGCGGAGTCGGCTTCAAGCTTATCCAGGCCTACGCCATACGCAAATCCATACCATTCGCCTGGGTGGAGTCTTTCCTGGACCTGGTGGCCGTCAGCATCGCGGCGGACCTGGTGTCCATGACCGGAGAGAACCGCATCCTGGCCTACTACGGTCTGGAGCGGCTCAATCAGTCTCCCCGCAAGGGACTCCAGTCCATCATCCGGCTCTCCGGGCTGGAGAATCACAAGATCTCGGTGGATGACATAGTCTTCAAAATAGGCCCGCGCATCAATGCCGCCGGCAGGATGGAGTCAGGCCGCACCGCAGTGCATCTGCTGGTGTCGCGCAGCGACGAGGAGGCCCAGAACATCGGCAAGATCATCGACCTGCACAACAAGGAGCGCAAGAGCGTGGACAAGCAGATCACCAAGGCCGCCATTGAGTCCGTAATGAACGACAGCAGTTTCAGGAACCGTAAGTCCACCGTGGTCTTCGACCCGAAGTGGAACAAGGGCGTGGTGGCCATCGTGGCCTCACGTCTGGTGGAGGCTTTCTACCGGCCCACCATAGTGCTGACCGAGTCCAACGGGCTCATCACCGGCTCGGCCAGGAGCATCGCCGGTTTCGACCTCTATGAGGCCATCAAGGAATGTTCGGAATATCTGGAAAATTACGGCGGACACATGTACGCGGCTGGGCTCACTCTCAAGAAAGAGAACCTGAAGCCGTTTGAGGAGAAGTTCGAGCAGGTGGTGGCCGAGAAGATTACCGAGGACATCCTGACTCCTGTCGTACAGATAGACACTTATCTGGACTTCAAGCAGATAACCCCAAAGTTCTTCCGCATACTCAAGCAGTTCCAGCCCTTTGGGCCCGGCAATCAGTCTCCGGTGTTCATCACTGAGAATGTCTACGACAACGGCAACGGACGGCTGGTCGGCTCCGGCAACGGCCACATGAAACTGGAGCTCATACAGGAGGACGAGCCTTACCGCTATATCTCTGCCATAGCGTTCAACAGGGCCGAGCACTTCGAGCACCTGCATGCCGGCAACCCGGTGGACATCTGCTATTCCATAGCCGAGAACTACTACCGGGGCATCGCCAACATACAGCTCAGGGTCAAGGACATACACAAAAAAGAACTCTTCTAGCACTTCCACGTATATGCTCAATTTCGAATGCGACTACATGAAAGGAGCCTGCCCGGCCGTGCTCCAGAGACTGATTGAGACCAATATGGACGAGACCCTCGGTTACGGAGCCGACCCCTATTGTCAGTCCGCCACAGAACGTATAAGAGAGGCCTGCAGCTGCCCCGACGCCAGGGTATATTTCCTGACCGGCGGCACACAGGTCAACGCCACCGTCATGTATGCGGTACTCCGCCACTGCCAGGGCGTGATATCCCCTGTCACCGGTCACATCAATCATCACGAGTCCGGGGCTGTGGAGGCCACCGGCCACAAGGTCATCGCCCTGCCCGGCCACGACGGAGGCAAACTGAATGCCAAGGAAGTCAGAGACTACCTGAAAGCCTACCGGGCCGACGAGAACTACGCGCACATCGTGGAACCGGGCATGGTCTACATCACCCACCCCACCGAACTCGGCGCACTTTATACTCTTAACGAACTTAAAGAACTGTCAGCAGTATGCCGGGAATACCGCATACCGCTGTATCTGGACGGTGCCCGGCTGGCCTACGCCCTGGCCTCGGACAAGACGGACATCACCCTGAAGGATATAGCCTCGCTGTGCGACATATTCTACATAGGAGGAGCCAAGTGCGGTGCCCTGTTCGGAGAAGCCCTGGTCATTCCTGACCCCGGCCTGACAGGAGAACTGTTCTCAATCATCAAGCAGCGCGGAGCCATGCTGGCCAAAGGCAGGCTGCTTGGCCTCCAGTTCGACACGCTTTTCACCGACGGACTCTATGAGCGCAACGGCCGCAACGCCATCGGGACGGCGGAGATGCTTGCCGATGGACTCAAAGCCAAAGGCTACAGCTTTCTTATTCCACCGCAGACCAACCAGCTCTTCGTCATCATGGACAATGCCGGAATCGGGCAGCTGCGCAAGGAAGTCTCCTTCTCCCTGTGGGAGCATGTGGACGCAGACCGCAGCGCGATACGGCTTGTCACCGACTGGGCCACCCCAAAGGCCGACATCGAGGCCCTGCTCACTCTGCTCTGATCAGCGGCCGCCGGCCTTCTCGTCCAGGCCCAGTTCAGGATGACGGTCAGAGGAACGGCTCAGCAGCACAGCCACTACAATAGCGCACACTGCCAGGCCTATAAAGAAATACTCGGCGGCCACCGGCGAGGATGCCCGGTCTATGATATGCCCTACGACGATAGGCACGGTGAACAGGCCTATGTTCTGCACCCAGTAGACCAGCGAGAACGCCGTACCCAGCTTGTTGTCAGCGATAATCTTGGGTATCGAGGGCCACATGGCGGCAGGCACAAGCGAATATCCGAGGCCGAGCACGCCTATCGCGATGAATCCGAAAGCCGGAACTCCAGGAGCGAAGGCCACGGTCAGATGCGAGAAAAGTATCATGGCCGAGCCCAGTATCATTATCTTCGTACCGCGTCCCACCTTGTCCACGACAGCCCCGAACAGAGGTGCGAAGACCAGTGTGAAGAAGGGTATCATGGCCACCATCACCGAGGCCACGTCACTGTCTATACCGAAGCGGGGCATCAGTATCGCCGTGGCGAACTTACGGAACGACACCACGCAGCAGTAAAAGAACACGCACAGCAGGGATATCAGCAGAAAATGCCTGTTCGTAATAACCTTTATCACATCCCTGAAACGGAAACGGTCTTCGGAAGAAGCCGCTGCAGCTGGCACCTTGGACATTCCGCGGCGGTCAGCCCCATAGTCCATCAGCACGAACAGAGCCCAGAGCAGCAGGGCAAAGAGCAGCAGGGCCAGTCCCACCACGGCCGGACGGGAGGTCTCGGAGAACGGAATATAGCCGTCCAGGGCGACGATACGCGGCACCACTATCAGAGCCACCGCCGTACCCAGGCGGGCCAGGGCCAGCTGCAGGCCCATCGCAAAGGCTATCTCGCGTCCCTTGAACCATTTGGCGATGGCACGGTTGACCGTCACTCCGGCGATCTCGCTGCCAAGGCCGAACATCGCGCACCCGGCGTAGGCGAGCGACAGCGACGGCTTGGCGAATACCCCGGAAAGCCACGTACAGAGACGGCTGCCCGCGAAACTCTCCGATATGGCGTATGTTATCAATGCTGCGCCCCCGACCATAAGCCCGACGAATATCGAGCCGGTCAGTCTCACTCCCCAGCGGTCCAGCAGCATACCGCAGACTATCAGTCCGCCGAATATGCACAACAGAGAATACGCGCTGCGGTAGAAGCCGTAGTCTGTCATCGACCAGCCGAGGGCCACCATCGACGGATCCTCGAACTCCTGGTTGATGGTCGAGAAGATGTCGTCGAAGAAATACGAGGCGAACATCGGCAGGGCCAGACACAAAAGGGCCACCCATCGGATGGCCCCAGTATCTTTCAGCGTCTTAAGCAGTCTGCTCATAGCGCGGTTATTCTTCTCTCTTCACCACATTCGGCAGTTCCAGACCGTACTTCTTCCGACGGTCCTCAGCCTTGAGCAGGAAGCTCAGGATAAATGCCAGGATACCGAAGGACGAGAATATGATCATAGGAGCGAGGTATCCGCCCGTAGACTGGAGCACCTTGCCGATAAGCAGGGGCACCAGGCAGAGACCGATGTTCTGCACCCAGAAGATAAGACAGTATGCGCTGCCAAGAATCTTCTCGTCAATGATCTTGGGCACCGAGGGCCACAATGCGGCCGGCACGAGGGAGAAGCTGACACCGAGCACGGCGATCAAAGTAACTGCCAGCCATTTATGAGGATAGAGCGGCAGGATGAATGCAAATGACAGATGGCATACTATCATGATGATGGCTCCGAGCATCAGCATAGTGGCGCCCTTGCCCTTGCGGTCCAGGAAGATACCGAGCAGCGGGGTAAGGCACATGGCCAGTATCGGGAAGAAACTGAAGAGCTGGGAAGCCGTGGCATTGTCTACCCCGAGAGTCACCTCCAGGTAGTTGGGGGCATATCTCTGGAAGGGGAAGATGGCCGAATAGTAAAGTACGCAGAGCAGGGCTACCAGCCAGAACATCTTGCTGGAGAATATCTTGCCCAGATCCTTGATGTGGAACTCGTCCTCGGGGGATTTCTCCTCTGTGGCCATGCCGGCTGCCACGAGCTGCTTGTCGAACTTGGAATCCATCACCGAGAATACTATGTAGTTGATGAGTCCTATCAGAAGCAGCACGGTGCAGAAACCGACGGGAGCCACCACAGACTGGTCGAACTTATTGGAGATGATAGGAGCCAGCCACATGACGGCGAAGACACCGAGACGGGCGATAGCCATCTCAAGGCCCATGGCGAGAGCCATCTCCTTGCCTTTAAACCACTTGGCTATAGACTTTGACACCGTAGTACCGGCCATCTCGCAACCGCAGCCGAAGACCATGAAGCCGAGGGACGCCATCTTGGCGCTGCCTGGCATTGCTGTCCACCAGCTGTCCAGCCAGGCGCACATGCCGGTGGTCTGGAACCATTCGCTTATACCTACGAACTTGATGCTTGCTCCGATTACCATAAGGGATGCGGAGAGCACTCCGGTGAAGCGGATGCCCATCTTGTCCAGGATAATACCGGCCAGAATCAGGAAGCCGCACACATTGAGGATATACTCAGATGCCGCATAAGTTCCGAACGCTCCGCTGTCCCAGCCTCTGGCCGACTCCACCAGTGACTTCAGGGGAGACATCACGTCCACGAACATATATGCGAAAAACATCATCAGCGCGATGAGAATCAACGCGGCCCAACGTGCCACTACGCTGTCGTTGAGCATCTTTGCTACTTTTTCTTGCATTTGATTTGAGGTATTAGGATTTAACAGATGCCAAAAGTACCGTTTTTTAGCTGAAATGGCAAAAAATAATGCTATCTTAGCAGTCCGAAATCATAAAATAATCCTAACTATGTCATTGAATAAAGTCCTGCTTATAGGAAACGCGGGAAGAGACCCCGAAGTGAGGCATCTGGAAAGCGGAGTGGTTACAGCGACATTCTCACTGGCCACTACAGAGAAGTTCAGAGACCGCACTTCCGGAGAGCTGAAAGAACAGACCGAGTGGCACAATATCGTGTGCTGGAGAAATTTAGCTGAAGTAGCGGAGAAATACGTCAGGAAGGGAACCCAGCTTTTCATCGAGGGCCGCATCCGCACCCGCTCATACAACGACAGCAACGGCAACACCAGATATGTGACCGAGATCGTGGCGGACAACATGCAGCTCCTCGGGCGCAAGGCCGACAACCCGGCAGCCCAGGGACAAGGCGGCGGATGGCAGGCACAGCCTTCCCGTCCCGCACCCCAGCAGCAGTATCAGCAGCCATACCAGCAGTCCGGCTACCAGGCCCCTTCCCAGCCTGCACCCGCTGCACCGGCGGCCGATGTACCCGGTGACGAGATAGGAGACGACCTCCCGTTCTAACTCATTTGAACCTGATGACAGACATGAACAAAGATAGAGCAAAAGTAGACGTAGTACTCGGCCTCCAGTGGGGAGACGAGGGAAAAGGCAAGATAGTGGACGTACTTGCCGGGAGATACAGCATCATAGCCCGCTTCCAGGGCGGACCCAACGCCGGCCATTCCATACAGTCCGGAGACAAGAGCTTCGTGCTTCACTCCGTACCGTCCGGCATATTCAGGCCCGGCACTGACAACCTTATCGGCAACGGAGTGGTGCTGGACCCGATCATTTTCAAAAAAGAATGCACAGAGCTGGAGAAGACCGGCGTACCTGTAAGGGAGCGCATCCGGATCTCCAAGAAAGCCCACCTCATAACCCCTACCCACAGGATTATCGACGCGGCGTCCGAGGCAGCCAAGGGCAAGTCCAAGATAGGCTCCACCCTCAAGGGCATAGGTCCCGCCTACATGGACAAGACCGGCCGCAACGGCCTGAGAGTAGGCGACATCCTTGCACCGGACTTCCAGACGCGGTTTGACAATCTCAAGAAGAAGCACATCGCCTTCCTCAAGCAGTTCGACTACGCATACGACCCCGACATGGATGTCAGGGAATGGATGGAAGCAGTGGACTATCTCAGGACATTCGACCTGGTGGACGGAGAGTACTACATCAACTCCCGCCTCAACTCCGGCGAGAGCGTACTGGCCGAGGGAGCCCAGGGCTCGATGCTTGACGTGGACTTCGGCTCCTATCCTTTCGTGACCAGCTCCACCACCACGTGTTCCGGTGCCTGCCTGGGTCTGGGAGTCGCTCCCGGAACCATCGGCCACGTCTACGGCATATTCAAGGCCTACTGCACCCGCGTGGGCAGCGGCCCCTTTCCTACCGAGTTGTTTGACGAGACCGGTGAAGAACTCCGCAGGCAGGGCCATGAGTTCGGAGCCACTACCGGAAGGCCGCGCCGCACTGGATGGCTGGATCTGGTAGCCCTCAAATACGCCGTCATGCTCAACGGAGTCACAGAACTGATAATGATGAAAGCCGACGTGATGGACTCGTTCGACACCGTCAAGGTGGCCGTCGGTTACGAGGTGGACGGCAGGCGTCAGGACAGCGTACCTTACGACACCTACGCACAGATCACACCTATATATAAAGAGTTCAAGGGATGGAAGCGCGGTCTGTCTGACATCAAGGATGAGAACGACCTCCCGGCTGAATTCAAGGAATACATATCATTTATCGAACACGAGACCGGAGTTCCTGTCACCGTCATCTCGCTCGGGCCCGACCGTGCAGAGACCATCTTCAGGAAATAGCCGGCATGTCGCTTCTGGAGAAAATAAACAGCCCCGGGGATATCCGGGGCTTATCTGTCAAACAGCTTGAGACCCTGTGCGGAGAGATCAGGCGGTACATGATAGATTGCTGCGCCAAGAATCCCGGTCATCTGGGAGCAAGTCTCGGTGCGGTAGAGCTGGCCGTAGCCCTGCATTACGTATACAACACCCCGGCCGACAAGATTGTCTGGGACGTGGGGCATCAGGCCTACGCCCACAAGATCATCACGGGCCGTCGGGAAGCATTCCAGACCAACCGCACATACAAAGGCATCAGCGGCTTCCCGAAAATATCCGAGAGTCCGTTCGACTCCTTCGGAGTGGGACATTCATCCACTTCCATCTCGGCCGCCCTGGGCATGGCCGTAGCGGCAAAGCTCTCCGGCAGCGATGAAAAGATAGTGGCCGTCATCGGTGACGGCGCCATGACCGGCGGCATGGCCTTCGAGGGCCTCAACAACGCCGGAGCTATGAAGACCGACATCCTGGTCATCCTCAACGACAACCACATCTCCATAGACCAGGGCATGGGAGGCCTGCACAGCTACCTGCTGAAAATATCCACATCCGAGACATACAACCGTATAAAGAACCGCGTATGGGACCTGATCGGCTCCTCCAGGCTGCGCCGGGGAGTCCAGAAATTCATGTTCAGCACCAAGATGGCCATCCTCAAGAACGGTTCCCTGTTCGAGTCCTTCGGATTCAGATACTTCGGAGCCATTGACGGCAACGACATCGGCCAGTTGACCACTACCCTCGCCTCCCTGCGCAACATCAAGGGTCCCAAGCTCCTGCACGTCATCACCAAGAAGGGCAAAGGATACAGGCCGGCGGAACAGGACCAGACCGTATGGCACGCTCCGGGCACATTTGACCCCATGACCGGCAAGCGCAACATCCCGGCGCCCGGCACTGCCGCCAGATACCAGGATGTCTTCGGAGAGACCCTTCTGGAGCTGGCCAGGGCCGACAGAAAGATAGTGGCCGTCACACCCGCGATGGCCTCCGGCTGCGGCATGAACATCATGATGAGGGAGATACCCGAAAGGACTTTCGATGTAGGCATTGCCGAACAGCATGCCGTCACATTCTCCGCCGGACTGGCCGCCGCGGGATACCTGCCGTTCTGCAACATCTACTCATCCTTCATGCAGAGGGCATACGACAGCGTCATACACGACGTTGCCCTCCAGAGACTGAAAGTGATCCTGTGCCTTGACCGGGCAGGACTGGTCGGCGAGGACGGAGCCACCCACCACGGTGTATTCGACATGGCCGCATTCCGCCCGATACCCAACCTGATCATCGCGTCCCCGCTCAACGAACTGGAGCTGCGCAACCTGCTGTACACGGCAGCAAGTGATGCCGTGCAGGGCCCTATTATTATAAGGTATCCGCGCGGCACGGGGGAAGGCATCCCCTGGCGCGACGTCAACTTCATGCCCATCCCGATAGGAAAGGGACAGCTTATACGCGATGGAAGCGACATCGCCATACTCACCATAGGGCCGATAGGAAACCTAGTTGCAGAAGCAGCCGACAAAGCAGCCGCACAGGGCATATCTGTCCTGCACTACGACATGCGCTTCCTCAAGCCCCTGGACGAAGAGATAATGCAGGACGTTTGCTCCAAGGTGTCCAGAATCATCACAGTCGAGGACGGCACTGTCACAGGCGGCCTGCACGATGCCGTCTCCTCCTACGTCTCGGAGCACGCCCCGCACATCCACGTCACCGGCCTTGGAGTACCCGACCGCTTTATCGAACACGGCTCAGTCAAAGAGCTTCGCAGCGAGTGCGGTTTCTCCTCCGACGACATCCTCAAAACAATAACCTCCACACCAGCAGAAAGCTGCTGAAGAGACTCTGCATTGTCTGTTTAAGCATTGGCCGGCATGATTCTGCAGACGTGCGTCAAGTCCTTATACCTATCCTCTGCCGAAATACAGCAATCAACTTATATTCAGCATTTTAACCATCAAACCTTGAGGATAGGGGTTGGCAATATCATAAAAAAAAGCAGGAACCAGCCACCCCTGTCCTCGCAGCAACATTGAAAAAGCCCTGGACATCAGAACAATAACCGATAGCGCATAAGGACAGGTATCATACGCAGCCGAAAACACCTGAAAACACCTGCATAGTCTGCGGTACACGACACGATTGCCTGCCACTCATGATGCATGACCAGAGAACAAGTCTTCCGGCAGCCAGTCTGCTATACAGTGCAGCCGTCTGTCCGCCACCTTGATGTACCAAAAATACCTTTTCTCATTGTCTTTTCAAAAACTTTCCCTAACTTTATGCTGCTAACCCACAAATACCGTTTCTATGGAAAAACGATTAAACTGCGGCATTATCCGCCGCCCGTCATTCTGGCAGCATTTCTTACATCTGCCATGACTGTTTTCCTTTTCACTTCCTGCTCCAGGACGGAGCTCGCTCCCATGCAGTACGACACGCCCGACAGCAGGCTGCTGACGGACTGCTAGTTGACAACTACGTGGAGGCAGGGGACATCATAGGATACAGCGGGATCACCGGCAACGGCGGCAGCAAGAGTTCGGGAGGGCCGCACCTGCACTATCAGGTGGAACGAAACGGAAAGTACATAAACCCCGTAGACTTCATATACAGTATCTTCGACAAGAACTGGAAACTGACCAATCCATGCAACTAACAAATAACTCTCACACAATGAAAACACTGACAAGACTTTTAGCCTTAACGGCAGCATCCGCATTCGCGGTTCTCAGTACGACTGCGCAGGAGCACGACTTCTCCTCCGTTTGCATCAACGGACTGGACACATATAAAATCTACACCAGGGAGCAGATTATAGATGCCCTAGGTGAGCCTGACGAGGAAGACAACGTAGTGTACAAATACCTTGTATATCATACCACCATGGTCATGGCCCCGGCCTCAGGGGATTTCTCCCTAAGCGATGTCAGGGCAGCTAAGAATGTAGTCGATGATTTCGGATACAGTGATGTCGGAAAGGACAGCATTAAAATCTGCGTATTCACTTTAAACTCCGACAGGTTCGTCGTCAACGGCTATATCCGCGTGGGAGACCCCGTAACCAAGGTCTACGACATGGGAGGCAAGACCCTGGAGGATAATAACCGACACCGCATATACTGGGCCCCCGAGGGCAGGCCCGACGAGCCGTGGATCGAGTGGGACTGCTATCCCGCCTTCTACTACGACGAAAACGGTATCATCACTAAAATTGCTCTATATTACGACTAGTTCCGCTCCATGAAAGATTTATCAAAACTCATCATCTGCATTATAGCAGCGGCAGCTTTGACCGCAGCACTGACTTCCGACCTGAAAGCGCAGGTCATCGGAGGACTGATGATGAACAAGGTCTACACTACCGATGAGATTGTCAGCGTCCTCGGTGCGCCGGACACCATCAGATGGGACTGCTACTATTTCTTTGAATACACAGAGGACAGGCCGGTACAGGCGGCATCACCTCAAGTCACCGGACAGGTCAGACCCTATTACACTCGCCCGAAAACCGATCAGATAGGATTCACGCCCGAAGGCGAGGACAGGTGGTACTTCTACTGCTACTATATCTACACGGACAGGTTCGACTACAACGGCAAGATAAGGGTCGGAGACCACATCTCCAAGGTCAGGGAGATGGACTGTTATATCCGCGAGGAAAGATACGATGACAGCGCAAAATATGCCGGCGTGGTGCATCTAGGTCCGGAAAAGGACTCAGGGATTGACGAGTCCCGCATTGAGTGGATGTGCTGTCCGAATTTCTATTACGATGAAAACGGCATCATCATTGAAATGGACTTATACTGTGACTGACAGCCGGTGCTGGGACGATTAACGGATGATGAAGGCTCCGGCGACTGCGGTTGTCGGGGCCTCTGTTCAGCCGTGTTATCAAAACTACCTTAAGAATTTTTAAAATTGTTTTGGTATTTTTAAGAAAAGATTTATCTTTGCAGTCCCAAAAATAAGAGCTGCCGATATAGCTCAGTTGGCCAGAGCAGCTGATTTGTAATCAGCGGGTCGTGGGTTCGAATCCCTCTATCGGCTCAAGTTCATTGAATGACAACTATATGGGGAGATACCAAAGTGGCCAACTGGGGCAGACTGTAAATCTGCTGGCGCACGCCTTCGGAGGTTCGAATCCTTCTCTCCCCACACATACATGAAGAGGCATGTTCAAAGATGCCCTGAATGAACGATGGATTTTTCGTTTTGAAGGGGTAGATTCAAGAAATGCGGGCGAGAAGCAATGACGCAGAAGATGCCCCTTCAAAACGAAAAAGGCGGAAGTAGCTCAGTTGGTAGAGCATCAGCCTTCCAAGCTGAGGGTCGCGGGTTCGAACCTCGTCTTCCGCTCTTAAAAAGCCAGTGTAGCTCAGGGGTAGAGCGCTTCCTTGGTAAGGAAGAGGTCATGAGTTCAAATCTCATCACCGGCTCAATTTATTATATACATTAAATTAAATCTCACATTATGGCAAAAGAAACTTTCAAAAGGGACAAGCCGCATGTTAACATAGGTACTATCGGCCATGTTGACCACGGTAAAACTACTCTTACCGCAGCCATCACCAAGGTACTGGCTGAAAAAGGACTTTCTGAAGTCCGCTCATTCGATTCCATCGACAACGCACCCGAGGAGAAGGAGCGTGGTATTACCATTAACACCGCTCATATCGAATATCAGACAGAGACACGTCACTATGCACACGTTGACTGCCCGGGTCACGCTGACTACGTGAAGAACATGGTTACCGGTGCCGCTCAGATGGACGGTGCCATCCTCGTAGTTGCCGCTACCGACGGTCCTATGCCCCAGACACGTGAGCACATCCTGCTCGCCCGCCAGGTGAACGTGCCCAGAATCGTTGTGTTCCTGAACAAAGTTGATATCGTTGACGATCCCGAGATGATCGAGCTCGTTGAGATGGAGGTTCGTGAGCTTCTGAGCTTCTACGGCTTCGACGGTGACAACGCTCCCGTTATCGCAGGTTCCGCTCTCGGTGCCCTCAACGGCGAGCCCAAGTGGGTTGAGAAGGTTATGGAGCTGATGAACGCAGTTGACGAGTACATCCCCCTGCCTGTACGTGACAACGAGAAGCCTTTCCTGATGCCTATCGAGGACATCTTCTCCATCACAGGTCGTGGTACAGTTGCTACCGGCCGTATTGAGACAGGTATCGTTAAGGTCGGCGACGAGGTTCAGATCATCGGTCTCGGTGAGGAGCCCAAGAAGTCAGTCGTTACCGGTGTCGAGATGTTCCGCAAGATCCTCGATGAGGGTGAGGCCGGAGACAACGTAGGTCTGCTCCTCCGCGGTATCGACAAGAAGGAGATCAAGAGAGGTCAGGTTATCGCTCATCCCGGTACCATCACTCCTCATAAGAGATTCAAAGCCGCTATCTACGTGCTGAAGAAAGACGAGGGTGGCCGTCACACTCCTTTCCACAACAAATACCGTCCTCAGTTCTTCATCCGTACTCTGGATATCACCGGTGAGATTACTCTCCCCGAGGGAACAGAGATGGTTATGCCTGGCGACAACGTTGAGATCACAGTTGACCTCATCTACCCTGTAGCTATCAACGAGGGACTCCGCTTCGCTATCCGTGAGGGTGGACGTACAGTCGGCTCAGGTCAGGTTACCAAGATTCTTGAATAATCTCTCCATAGAGTATAACTTATAAGGGGGCTCTACTCGGCCCCCTTTTTAAAGTAACCGAGTAGAAAGGGCCACAGAAGGCACGGAATCTGAACGTACCTTAGACTTTTTAGGGTTTAGGACCGGCAGATTCAAGGAGTGCGACGAATGAGCACCGGAGCTTACTTCTGTAAGTGAGGATGCGAATAAGGAGCAGCGACGCAGAAGGTGCCGTCACTAAGCCCTAAAAAAGGGACATAGTTCAAGGGTAGAATAGCGGTCTCCAAAACCGTTGATGGGCGTTCGAATCGCTCTGTCCCTGCAAGATACCGGGTTGTTACGGACCCGGCATTTTAACCGGCTTAAGGCAAGCTTCCGGCTGAAAGCCGACAAACATTTAAAAATGAGCAGAATTTCAGTTTACTTCAAAGAGTCGTACAAGGAACTGACTCAAAAGGTCAGCTGGCCTACATGGAACCAGCTTCAGAGTTCGGCTATTGTGGTGATGGTGGCCTCGGTCATCCTCGCTGCGATAATTTTCCTTATGGACTTCGTGTTCAGACATCTGATGACCACGATCTATAACTTATTGTATTAGTCGCAATGGCAGAGCTTGAGAAGAAATGGTATGTCATCCGGGTCGCCGGAGGTAAGGAGAAGAAAGCCAAGGAGTATATCGAATCCGAGATTAAAGCTCTCGGACTTGACAACTACGTGGCTCAGATTCTCATTCCCACCGAGAAGATCTATCAGGTGAGAAACGGTAAGAAAGTAAGCAAGGAGAGCATCTTCTTTCCGGGCTACGTGCTTATCGAGGCCCATCTGACTGGAGAGCTGCAGCACATCATCAGAAACGTACCCCACGTATCAGGTTTCCTCACAGAGAGACAGGGTAAGGACAAGGAGCCCATACCCCTGAGACCTTCCGAGGTCAACAGGATACTCGGTATCGTAGACGAGCAGCTTGAGCAGGATGAGGAAAATATCACTCCCTTCGTTATCGGAGAGGCTGTCAAGATTACCGACGGACCGTTCAACGGTTTTGACGGTACTATCGAGGAGATTATCCAGGATAAGAAGAAGCTCAAGGTCATGGTCAAGATATTCGGACGCAAGACTCTTTTGGAACTGAATTTTGTTCAAGTAGTTAAAGAATAAATCAAGTAGTAATTATGGCTAAAGAAATTGCCGCATTTATTAAATTGCAGATAAAAGGCGGTGCCGCAAATCCTTCACCTCCGGTAGGACCGGCCCTCGGTTCGAAGGGTGTGAACATCATGGATTTCTGCAAACAATTCAATGCCCGTACTCAGGACAAAGCCGGAAAGGTGCTGCCTGTAATTATTACAGTCTACAGTGACAAATCCTTTACTTTTGTTGTAAAGCAGCCCCCTGTTGCCGTACAGATCAAAGAAGCCGCCAAGCTCGCCAAAGGCTCATCCGAGCCCAACCGCAGCAAGGTAGGTTCCCTCACCTGGGATCAGGTAAAGGCCATCGCTCAGGACAAGATGCCTGACATGAACGCCTTCACCCTGAAGTCTGCGATGAAGATGGTAGCCGGTACTGCCAGAAGTATGGGTGTTACAGTAACGGGAACATTTCCTGAAGATATAAAATAATCACACGCTATGAGTAAATTGACAAAAAACCAGAAGACAGCTGAAGAGAAGGTTGATTTCGGGAAACAGTACAGACTCCTGGAGGCATGCAGACTGGTAAAGGAGACCAACTATGCCAAGTTTGACGCATCCGTGGACCTCGCTGTCCGTCTCGGTGTTGACCCCCGTAAGGCCAACCAGATGGTACGTGGCGTTGTGACGCTTCCGCACGGAACAGGAAAGGTTACCCGCGTACTCGTTCTCTGCACCCCCGATAAGGAAAATGAAGCCCGTGAGGCAGGTGCCGATTATGTAGGTTTGGACGAATTCGTCGAGAAAATCAAAGGCGGCTGGACCGATGTCGATGTCATCATCTGTACACCCTCCGTCATGGGTAAGGTAGGTGCCCTGGGCCGTATCCTCGGTCCCCGCGGCCTGATGCCCAACCCCAAGACAGGTACAGTGACCATGGAGATCGGCAAGGCTGTCAAGGAAGTGAAGGCCGGTAAGATCGACTTCAAGGTGGACAAGACCGGTATCGTTCACGCAGCCATCGGCAAAGTATCCTTCAATGCCGAGCAGCTCGCCGAGAACGCACAGGAGCTTCTCAACACCATCGTCAAACTGAAACCTCAGTCCCTGAAAGGAACTTACGTGAAGAGCATCTTCATCTCTTCCACTATGAGCCCCGGTATTTGCATAGATTCCAAAACTTTCAGTGCTGCTGAATAATATTAGAGTATCATGAGAAAAGAGGAAAAAGCACAGATTATAGATCAGGTTGCGGCTCAGCTTTCTGAGACTCCCAACTTCTATGTAACCGATATATCGGGCCTCAACGCGGAAAACACCACAGCTCTCCGCAGGGCTTGCTTTGAGAAAGAAATCAAACTGATGGTCGTAAAGAACACTCTCTTCATCAAGGCTCTTGAGAAGATTGAAGGAGAGGCTGTCGAGGCCATCAAGCCCATCATGGAAGGCTCTTCCGCCATTATGTTCACCACCACCCCCAACACACCCGCCAAGCTCATCAAGGAATACGGTGAGAAAATGGGCAAACCGGTGCTGAAGGGAGCGTATGTTCAGGATTGCGCCTACATCGGTGCTGAGAACCTCGAGGTTCTCGTCAACATCAAGTCCCGTGAGGAACTCATCGGAGACATCATCGGTCTGCTGCAGTCTCCTGCACGCAACGTTATCTCCGCTCTGCAGGCATCTGCCGGCGGCAAGGTTGCAGGACTTGTCAAGACCTTATCGGAAAAAGAATAAAAATAAAACAAACAATTTAATAATTAGAAATCATGGCAGATATCAAAAAATTTGCGGAAGAATTAGTTAACCTCACTGTTAAAGAAGTTCAAGAACTCGCACAGGTTCTGAAAGAGGAGTATGGAATTGAACCTGCAGCAGCTGCAGCCGTAGCTGTAGCCGCTCCCGCAGCAGGCGGAGCAGCCGCTGAGGCTGAGCAGACTCAGTTCGATGTTATCCTGACCTCTGCAGGACAGGCTAAACTCCAGATCGTGAAGGTCGTTAAGGAGATCACCGGCCTTGGTCTGAAGGAAGCTAAGGAGCTCGTTGACAAGGTTCCCGCCCCTGTAAAGGAGAAAGTATCCAAAGCTGAAGCTGAACAGGTAAAAGCACAACTCGAAGAAGCCGGCGGAGAAGTTGAAGTTAAATAAACATACCCTATCCCGCTGACGGGGAAAATTCAGGTTTAGGGTCCGACAGGACTCTAAACCTTTTTGTCGTTTTTTCAAGTTTATCTTCAACCAAAACCGGACACAATGGCGCAAAACCTTAACAATCAACGAATTTCATTCGCATCTTCCAAGACTCTTCTCGAATATCCCGATTTCTTGGAGGTACAGCTGAAGTCTTTCAAGGACTTCTTCCAGCTGGACACCACACCTGAAAACCGCCGTAATGAAGGACTGTTCAAAGTATTCCAGGAAATATTTCCTATTACCGACACCAGGAACAATTTCGTCCTGGAGTTCGTGGACTATTTCATCGACCCTCCACGCTACTCGGTAGATGAATGCCTGGACAGAGGTCTGACCTACAGCGTCCCTCTGAAAGCCAAACTGAAACTCTACTGTACGGATCCCGAGCATGAGGACTTCGACACCTCCATACAGGACGTATATCTCGGCACTATCCCGTACATGACTGAGAGAGGCACCTTCGTCATCAACGGCTCCGAGCGCATCGTAGTATCACAGCTGCACCGCTCCCCGGGAGTATTCTTCGGACAGAGCATCCATGCCAACGGAACAAAGCTCTACTCGGCCAGGATCATTCCGTTCAAGGGATCATGGATAGAATTCGCTACTGACATCAACAATGTCATGTACGCATACATCGACCGCAAGAAGAAACTGCCGGTCACAACCCTTCTGAGGGCCATCGGATTCGAGAGCGACAAGGAGATCCTCGATATCTTCGGACTTGCACGTGAGGTGCAGGCCACCAAGGAAGAGCTCACAAAGAACATAGGTTCAAAACTGGCCGCCCGCGTCCTCAAGACATGGAACGAGGACTTCGTGGACGAGGACACCGGAGAAGTGGTGTACATCGAGAGGAACCAGATAGTAGTGGACCGTGAGACCATTCTGGATGAAAACAACATAGAAGACATACTGGATGCCGGTGTAAGTACGATTCTGATCCACAGGGACGACGTGGACCTGAGCGACTATACTATCATATTCAACACCCTCCAGAAAGACGTCTGCAACTCGGAAAAGGAAGCCGTGTTCTACACCTACAGGCAGTTGCGCAACTCCGAACCGCCTGACGAGGCCACAGCCAGAGACGTTATCGACAAGCTGTTCTTCTCCGACAAGCGCTACGACCTCGGCGAGGTGGGACGCTACCGTCTCAACCGCAAACTGGGTCTTACCACCCCGGCAGACGTAAGGGTCCTGACCAAACAGGACATCATAGAGATCATCAAGTATCTTATCCAGCTTATCAACAGCAAAGCCGCCATTGACGATATCGACCACCTGAGCAACCGCCGCATCAGGACTGTCGGCGAGCAGCTCGCCAACCAGTTCAGCGTCGGACTCACCCGTATGGCCCGTACCATCAGGGAGAGGATGAACGTGAGGGACAATGAGGTCTTCGTTCCCACCGACCTCATCAACGCCAAGACCCTCTCGTCCGTGATCAACTCCTTCTTCGGCACCAGCCAGCTGTCCCAGTTCATGGACCAGACCAATCCCCTGGCCGAGATGACACACAAGCGCCGTCTGTCAGCCCTCGGTCCCGGCGGTCTCTCCAGAGACAGGGCAGGCTTCGAGGTACGTGACGTACACTACACCCACTACGGCCGTCTCTGCCCTATCGAGACTCCCGAGGGTCCTAACATCGGTCTGATATCCTCCCTCTGCGTATACGCCCGGATCAACGATCTCGGCTTCATCGAGACTCCCTACAGAAAAGTGGAGAACGGCAAGGTGAACATGAGCCCCGAGGGCTGCGTCTACATGAGTGCAGAGGAAGAGGAGGACAAGATGGTGGCACAGGCCAACATACACCTTGACGACGACGGAAATATCCTCGACGAGCGCATCAGCTGCCGTCACGAGGCCGACTTCCCCGTAGTCACCAAGGATCAGGTCCACTACATGGACGTGGCCCCGAACCAGATAGCATCCATCGCAGCATCCCTGATTCCGTTCCTGGAGCATGACGACGCCAACCGCGCCCTCATGGGATCCAACATGATGCGCCAGGCTGTGCCTGTCATCCGTCCCGAGGCTCCTATCGTCGGCACAGGTCTGGAGAAAGCCGTAGCCCGCGACTCCCGCACACAGGTTGTGGCCGAAAGAGAGGGCGAGGTAGTCTATGTGGATGCCCGCGAGATACATGTCAAGTACGACCGCACCGAGGCGGAGAAGTTCGTAAGCTTCGCTCCGGATGTGACTGTATACCATCTGCCCCTCTACAGGAAGACCAACCAGAGCACTTCCATCCATCTGAAGCCCATCGTGAGAAAGGGCGAGAGAGTACATGCCGGTCAGGTACTTACGGAGGGATACGCCACACAGGGCGGTGAGCTTGCTCTCGGACGCAACCTGAAAGTGGCCTTCATGCCCTGGAAGGGATACAACTTCGAGGACGCCATCGTGCTTTCCGAAAGGATTCTCCGCGAGGACATCTTCACATCCATCCACGTGGACGAGTACATCATGGAAGTCCGTGACACCAAGAGAGGTATGGAGGAACTCACCTCCGATATCCCCAATGTCAGCGAGGACGCCACCAAGGATCTGGACGAGCACGGTATCATCAGGGTCGGCGCACATGTCGAGCCCGGCGACATCCTCATCGGTAAGATTACTCCTAAGGGAGAGAGCGATCCCTCACCGGAGGAAAAGCTCCTGCGGGCCATCTTCGGAGACAAGGCCGGTGACGTAAAGGACGCCTCCCTGAAGGCATCCCCTTCCCTCTCCGGTACCATCATCGGCAAGAGACTCTTCTCCCGCGTGGCCAAGGAACCCGGCAAGCGCGGCAAGACAGCGCCCAAGGAAGAGCTGGTAAGGGCAGAGGAGGACTTCACCGAGAAGACCACCGCTCTCCGCAAGCTCTTCATAGACAAGCTTGTCACCCTTACCAAGGACCGCAAGAGCAACGGTGTGTCAGACCTCTACGAGACAGAACTGATACCCAAGGGCACGGCATTTACCCGCGCCATGCTGGAGAACATCAAGTATGAGGACGTCAATCCGGCCAAGTGGACTTCCGACAAGACGGCCAACAACCAGATCAAGACCCTCATCAACAACTACCTTATAGCATATAAGGAATACGACGCTGAGCTCAAGCGTATCAAATACAACCTCACCATCGGAGACGAGCTTCCCTCCGGCATCATGCAGCTTGCCAAGGTGTATGTGGCCAAGAAGAGGAAGATCCGCGTAGGTGACAAGATGGCCGGACGTCACGGTAACAAGGGTATCGTGGCCAAGGTGGTGAAGGACGAGGATATGCCTTTCCTCGATGACGGAACCATCGTGGACATCGTCCTCAATCCTCTGGGTGTGCCTTCGCGTATGAACCTCGGACAGATCTACGAGACCGTGCTCGGATGGGCCGGCAAGGAGCTGGGCCTGAAGTTCAGCACCCCGATCTTCGACGGAGCTTCCCTCGACCAGATCTGCGAGTACACCGACAAGGCCGGTCTGCCCCGCTACGGAAAGACCCGCCTGCGTGACGGCGGCTCCGGAGAGTATTTCGACCAGCCCGCGACTGTCGGCGTGATCTACATGATCAAGCTGGGTCACATGGTGGACGACAAGATGCACGCCCGTTCCATCGGTCCCTACTCCCTCATCACCCAGCAGCCTCTGGGAGGTAAGGCACAGTTCGGAGGCCAGCGTTTCGGAGAGATGGAGGTTTGGGCCCTCGAGGCATTCGGAGCATCCAATGTCCTGCAGGAGATCCTCACCATCAAGTCCGACGACGTTACCGGACGCTCGCGCGCATACGAGGCCATCGTCAAGGGCGACCCCATGCCGACCCCCGGCATCCCCGAGTCCCTCAACGTGCTTCTGCATGAGCTGCGCGGCCTGGGCCTGAGCATTAAATTAGATTAAGTATAGTATTTGATTAATAGAATTCCAACATATGGCTTTTAAGAAAGACAACAAGATCAAAAGCAACTTCAACAGGATTTCCATCGGCCTGGCCTCTCCGGAAGAGATTCTGGAAAGGTCATCCGGAGAAGTGCTGAAGCCCGAGACTGTCAACTACCGTACCTACAAGCCTGAGCGTGACGGCCTTTTCTGCGAGAGGATATTCGGTCCTACAAAGGACTACGAGTGCCATTGCGGTAAATACAAGAGAATCCGCTACAGAGGTATCGTATGCGACAGATGCGGCGTGGAGGTAACGGAGAAGAAAGTCCGCAGGGAGCGCATGGGCCACATCACCCTCACGGTGCCCGTAGCCCATATATGGTATTTCCGCTCGACTCCCAACAAGATCGGAAGCCTTCTCGGCATTCCCTCCAAGAAACTGGAATCTGTCATCTACTACGAAAGATACATCGTCATCCAGGCCGGTGCCGCCAAGGAGATGAACGTGGAGAGCCTCCAGCTTCTCTCCGAGGACGAGTACCTCGACATCCTGGACCGCCTGCCCAAGGACAACCAGTCCCTGGACGACAGCGATCCCGAGAAGTTCATCGCCGGTATGGGAGCCGAGGCCATCTACACCCTGCTCTCCAACCTGAATCTGGACGAGATATCCTACGACCTGCGCCACAAGACTGAGAGCGAGACATCCCAGCAGCGCAAGGCGGAGGCTCTCAAGAGACTGAGCGTCATCGAAGCCTTCCGCGAGTCCAAGGACATCAACCGCCCCGAGTGGATGATCATGAAGGTCATCCCCGTGATTCCTCCGGACCTGAGGCCTCTCGTACCCCTGGACGGAGGACGTTTTGCCACATCCGACCTCAATGACCTCTACAGAAGAGTTATCATCAGGAACAACCGTCTGAAGAAGCTCATAGAGATCAAGGCTCCCGAAGTGATTCTCCGCAACGAGAAACGTATGCTTCAGGAGGCCGTGGACTCCCTCTTCGACAACTCCCGCAAGTCCAACGCCGTCAAGACCGACGCCAACCGTACCCTCAAGTCCCTTTCGGACAGCCTTAAAGGAAAGCAGGGACGTTTCCGTCAGAACCTGCTCGGTAAACGTGTGGACTACTCGGCCCGTTCGGTTATCGTCGTAGGTCCCGAGCTCCACATGCACGAGTGCGGACTTCCCAAACTGATGGCGGCCGAGCTGTACAAGCCTTTCATCATCAGGAAACTGATCGAGAGGGGTATCGTCAAGACCGTCCGTTCGGCCAAGAAGATAGTGGACAAGAAAGAGCCCGTCATCTGGGACATCCTGGAGAACGTGATGAAAGGCCATCCCGTCCTCCTGAACCGTGCCCCTACCCTGCACCGTCTGGGTATCCAGGCATTCCAGCCCAAGCTCATCGAGGGCAAGGCCATACAGCTGCATCCTCTGGCATGTACGGCGTTCAACGCTGACTTCGACGGAGACCAGATGGCCGTGCATCTCCCTCTGGGCAATGCCGCCATCCTCGAGGCACAGCTCCTCATGCTCGGCTCGCACAACATCCTGAACCCGGCCAACGGAGCGCCTATCACCGTGCCTTCACAGGACATGGTACTCGGTCTGTACTACATCACAAAGCCCAGGGCCGGAGCCAAAGGGGAAGGCATGAAATTCTACGGACCGGAAGAGGTCATCATCGCCTACAACGAGGGACGTGTGGATCTTCATGCCAGGATATCCATCCGTCTGCCCAAGGACATGACAGACCTGAGCAAGGGATACCGCATCTTTGACAACACCACTGTCGGAAGGGTCATCTTCAACCAGGTGGTACCTCCCGAGGTGGGCTACATCAACGAGCTGCTGACCAAGAAGTCCCTCAGGGACATCATCGGCAAGGTAGTGAAAGTATGCGGAGTGGCCCGCACGGCCCAGTTCCTGGACGACATCAAGTCCATAGGCTATACCATGGCCTACAGAGGAGGCCTGTCCTTCAACCTGGCCGACGTGATCATCCCCAATGAAAAGGCGGAACTCGTCGAGGAAGGATACAACCAGGTGGAGGAGATACAGCAGAGCTTCAACATGGGCCTTATCACCAACAACGAGCGGTACAACCAGATCATCGATATCTGGACCACCACCAACTCGCGTCTGACCAACATGGTGACCAAGACCATCGAGGCCGACCAGCAGGGATTCAATCCTATCTTCATGATGCTTGACTCCGGAGCCCGTGGTTCCAAGGAGCAGATCCGTCAGCTCTGCGGTATGCGTGGTCTGATGGCCAAGCCCCAGAAGTCAGGTTCGACCGGAGCGGAGATTATCGAGAACCCTATTCTCTCCAACTTCAAGGAGGGCCTCTCGGTGCTCGAGTACTTCATCTCCACACACGGTGCCCGTAAGGGTCTGGCCGATACCGCGCTGAAGACAGCCGACGCCGGTTATCTGACCCGTAGGCTCGTGGACGTGTCCCACGACGTGATCATCAACGAGGAGGACTGCAAGACCCTCCGCGGTATCGTAGCCACGGCCATCAAGAACAAGGACGAGATCGTGGAGTCCCTCTACGACCGTATCCTGGGCCGTACTTCGGTACACGACATATACAACCCTCTGACAGGAGAGCTCATCCTCCCGGCCAACGAGGAGATTACAGAGGACATCGCCGCCAAGATATCCGCCCTGCCCATCGAGCAGGTCGAGATCCGCTCGGTGCTCACCTGCGAGTCCCGCAAGGGAGTCTGCGCCAAATGTTACGGACGTAACCTTGCCACGGGCCGTATGGTCGAGAAAGGCGAGGTGGTCGGTGTTATCGCCGCACAGTCCATCGGAGAACCCGGTACACAGCTGACCCTGCGTACATTCCACGTCGGAGGTACCGCATCCAGCATAGCCTCCGAGTCCGAGATCATCGCCCGCTATGACGGACGCCTGGAGTTCGAGGAGCTCCGCACCGTCACAAAGCACGAGGATGAGGGAGACTTCGAGGTGGTAATCGGACGTACAGCCGAGATGAGGATAGTCGATGTCAACACCGGCATCACCCTGTCGCAGCACAACATCCCCTACGGAGCCAAGCTCTTCCAGAAGGACGGAGCCAACATCTCCAAAGGCGACAAGATATGCGAGTGGGACGCCTACAATGCCGTCACCATCACCGAGCTTCCGGGTACTGTATCATTTGACAGCCTCATCGAGGGCGTGACTTTCAGGGAGGAGGCTACGGACGAATACTCACTCCACCGCGAGAAAGTGATCATCGAGTCCAGGGACAAATCCAAGAACCCTACGATCCACATCATGCAGAACGGAGCCGAGGTCAAGCAGTACAACCTGCCTGTAGGTGCACACCTTATGGTAGAGGACGGAGAGGAAGTCAAGGCCGGAGAGGTTATCGTCAAGATACCGCGCGCCATCGGTAAGTCAGGCGATATCACCGGAGGTCTTCCCCGCGTCACCGAGCTCTTCGAGGCCCGCAATCCTTCCAACCCCGCCATCGTCGCCGAGATCAACGGTGAGGTTCAGATGGGTAAGGTAAAACGCGGTAACAGGGAGATCATCATCCGCTCCAAGAGCGGTGACGAGAAACGTTACCTCGTGCCTCTGTCCAAGCAGATTCTCGTACAGGAGAACGACTACATCCGCGCAGGTATGCCCCTGTCCGACGGTGCCGTCTCTCCCGCCGATATCCTGGCCATCCAGGGTCCCATCAAGGTGCAGGAGTACATCGTCAACGAGATTCAGGAAGTCTACCGTATGCAGGGCGTGAAGATCAACGACAAGCATTTCGAGATCATCGTGCGCCAGATGATGCGCAAGGTTCAGATCGTGGATCCGGGCGACACCCGCTTCCTGCCTGAGCAGCTGGTGGACAAATGGGAGTTCAACGAGGAGAACGACTCCATGTTCGGCAAGAAAGTCGTACAGGATGCAGGAGACTCCAAGGAGCTCAGACCCGGTCAGATCGTTACGGCCCGCAGGCTCAGAGACGAGAACTCCGCTCTCAAGCGTCAGGATCTCAAGCTCGTACAGGCCCGCGACGCCATCCCCGCGACATCCAACCAGATACTCCAGGGTATTACCCGTGCCGCATTGAGGACCAACAGCTTCATGTCCGCCGCCTCCTTCCAGGAGACCACCAAGGTGCTCAGCGAGGCTGCCATCCGCGGCAAGATCGATACTCTTGAAGGTCTGAAGGAGAACGTCATCTGCGGTCACCTCATCCCCGCCGGCACAGGCCAGAGGGACTTCGACCGCATCATCGTAGCCTCCATGGACGACTACAACAAGATGGCCGCAGCAGCTCCCCGCCGCAAGGAAGAGTAATACTCACCCTATAACACCCAAGAGGATGACTGTGCTTATACAATAACCAGTCATCCTCTTTTTTCATTAACAAACATCAATATGAGAACCATCCTGAGACTTATCTTACGCACGGCCACGGCCCTGAGCGCATTGTGCTCTTACGCCACTCCCTCCTGGAGAGATTCACTGGTATCACAGTTGGGATACTACAGCCGTACCGGAAGACACGACTCCGTAATAGCCGTCTCCCATCAGGGAATACGGACTGCCCTGGAACGGGGAGACACACTTGCGGCCCTGTATTCCGAGATCTTCACAGCGCAGTCCTACCTGTTCATGGATCTGGCCGACTCGGTCAAATACTATGCGGACAGAGTTGCCCGTTACCGGGACTCCGGATACGATGATCCCAGACTCTGGCTCATATTCAACAATGTCATGGGAAGCTGGTCATTACGGGTCAGTATGGACTACTCTGAGGCATATCAATACTTCTCAGAGGGCGTCGTACTGGCCGAGGCCAGTTCAGACACGGCCAGTATGATATCCATGCTTCTCAACATCATGGACATATACTACTACCGAGGCAGCGCGGACGGTATGAGCTATGCGGAAAGAGCCTGGAGACTGGCGCAGAATACCGATACAGACAGCTTCGGCTACTACAGATGCGTTGCCGACATAGGCATGGCCAAGATGCTGCTGCTGTCCGGTAACACTGACTCTGCATCCGCATACCTGGACGAAGCCCTGAAAACAGCCGAGAGCAGCAACTCCGCATCGCAGTACGCGCAGATATATCTGCTGAAAGCCGGCATAAGTGTTCTGCGACAAGATGACACACGCGCTGAGGAATACTACAATAAGGCCATAAGTCACATTGCATTCTCCGACTACACCACTCACATTCAGCTGCTGCTGCACTACGGAGAGTTCCTGGAGCGGCACGGACGCAATGCCCAGGCGATGCAGATGTACATCTCGGCACTGGAAGTATCCGAAAGGAGCAAGAGCATTGAACTCAAACACCTCGTTCTGGGGAAAGCCGCAGACCTGGCCTACCGCCTTGGGAAGAAAAGCGAGGCCCTGGAATACTACCGCATGGCCCGGCTGCAGACAGACAGTCTGGTCGGACTCAGAAACAACGAGTTCAGCAAGCTGCTGTTCATGAATCAGGATATCCGGCATTCGCAGGATATGCTGGCAAAGGAGCTGGACAGACAGAAAGCTTATGAATACCTGAAGTTATCCACACTGACCGTCATCCTGGTCCTTGCCGTGGCAGCGATGCTTATAATCCTGTATATCCGGCAAAAGAGGATGTACAGGACTCTCGTGGAACAGCACCGCACCAATATGCAGCGGCTGGATATGAGACTGGAGGAAAGCGACAGCGGGACGGATGGAGACGACAGACACCTGTTCCGTCAGATAGAACAACTTATGAGAGAAGAGAAATTCTACCTCAACAAGGATATCTCCCTGGACTCTCTGGCCAGAAGACTCGGCACGAACCGGACTTACTGCTCCAATGCCATCAACACCTGCGCCGGCATGAACTTCTACCGCTACATCGATGTCTTCAGGATTGAGGAGGCCACCAGACGTCTCGTCCAGGGAGGGAAACGAGTCATGCTCAAGGAACTGGCCCAGGATCTGGGCTACAATTCCCTGACAGTGTTCTCAAAGGCATTCGTAAGGGAAGTCGGCTGCCCTCCCTCCGTTTACCGCAACAATGTCAGCACCCGTCCTACGGAACAGCTTGACATCAGGAGCGTCTAATCCGACACGCACAAACCGAACAAGGCAATCAGATCAGACTGGCTGCCGAAATTAACCTTGTTCTCCTTGACATATGCTTTAATCTCCTTTTTCTTATCCGGGAAAAGTCTGTTGAATGAGGATATTTTGACCGGATAAACCTTATCATCTACGTCCACAAGAACAAAGTCCCTCTCGTACTTGTAGATATAGTCTTTTTCTGTATCCAGGTTCCTGGAAGGATCCAGCCTCCGCACATTACTGGTCACCGCCGTCGATGTCGGAGGAAGCGAGGAATATCCCGCATCAGCATCCTTCTCATCAAGTTCCAGGCGCAAACGCTGGGCGAGCTGCCTGCCGTCATCATCCGAAAGCACCTTGACGACACTGTTGTTGACTATCCGGTAAACCGTATCATTGCATACAAGGTTACGGACCTGATTCGGATTGGAAAGCACCAGTGTGTCAGATGTCTTATCATCTATATAAAGGATAAAATTATCCAGAAGACGGATATTAAGGCACCCCACGGAGAATCTGCCGTTATTGTAGTTAAGCGTCGCATCGGCGAAATCCGAGAATACATAAACCACGTCCTTGGGCAGTTTATTGACTACGTTATCCCTTGCAGAAACTGTGATTGAGCCACTCTTTACCTGGGCTGAAAGCGGCATTGCCGATACCGCCAATAACATTACTAGAAAAAACCTTTTCATAACATACTCTGTCTTTACCTCAAAAGTACGGATTTTTTTGAAAAAAACACACTATTTCATAAAAAAAGAGGGCAACCCGCAGGTCACCCTCTGATTATCAATAACACTAGTAGTTATCTTACTCTACCACCCTGTCCTCCAGGAGAAAGAATACTTGCAATCATGTAATACCCTTCCTCGTTAACATAGCCGGCGAAGAAACCTGATGTCGCGATAAATTCGTTGTCGTTCAGGAATACAAGTTCCACTGATGTGGCCCCGATAATATTAGTGCCATCATACTGGAAGATGTTCCACTCATAACCATCGGATGCAACATATGTATTCGCAGAATTGATAACCAGCCTGTTGATGAAGCGCTCAGCAGTGAATTCCTGAGGATTCTCTCCTGTGCCTGTGACACTGATACCATAAACAAGAGGATCTTCAGTAGTTGAAATCATAATTTGACCGTCGATAGCCACCATTCCCTGATCACCGGCATCATATTCCCCATATGTCTGGAAAATACCGTCCATACGGTACTGCTCCACAGACTTGAAAGTGTAGGTCATGGTCGTATTGTCCCCAAGGTTGTCACCGACCAGCCGCACCTCAATTGAAAGTTCGTCTATCGCACGGTAATCCGGAAGACGGACCTCAAAATAGGAGCAAGTGTCACTGTTTTCTCCTGAGTTGGGACCTACGTATATCTCCTTGCTGGTAAAGATCAGAGTAGAGTCATCCTTACATTTATAAGGATTGCCGTTGATGTCCGTACCGGTGCTGCTGAGCAGTTCAATACCTACCTTTGTCGCAGTATTGCTGCTTTCAATCTGATGAACAGGCAGATAGAAATAAGAATCCTCAATGGCGAATGTCTCGGCAGGAAGGAGTTCCACTTTTGTATTACCTGTCTCAGGCGTAAACTTGTCCTCCGTGCAGGAAGAAAGTACCGCAAGAAGGGCCAGTGTCAATATTGAATATCTAATCTGTTTCATTTTCATTGATTTAACTGTTAATAACCAGGATTCTGAGCTCCGATATTGGGATTGGTGTCCATCTCGGCCTTGGGAATAGGCCAGGTGAATCTGGGGTTGCTTGCCGCGAAAGTCTCAGTCATAGAAGAATGGTCATACATGATAAGAGAATTCTGAGGCGAAGTCCTCACTACCGGATCCCCCCATCTCTTGAGGTCCCAGAGACGGAAGCCCTCGCCGATAAGCTCACGGACGCGCTCATTCTTGATCTCGGTCATGACATCCGTACCGCTGTAGCTATAGCCTGGTACACGGGCACTTCTGAGCGTCAGCAGATAGTTGACAGCATCTCCTTCACTGCCGCCCATGGCATAGGCCTCGGCAAGATTGAGATAAACCTCGGCTATACGGAAAGGCTTCGGCTTATGCAGATAATTCGAACGCGGCAGACTCATACCTGAAGGGAAGAGCGCGGGATTGCCGGGGAATTTCTCAAAGAGATATACCTGAGCACTGCCGGTAGGCTCATTGGCTGTTCTCTGCGCGAAGAACTGGTCAAAACGGAAGTCTCCCTCCAAGGCACAGCATGTGGCTATGGTACCGCTTGAAGGAATGAATCCGGGCTGATACTGCTTGACAGCCACATTGTACGATATGTACATAATGTCGTAAGATGACGGAAGTTCGTTGGACTTATTGGAGGCGTCACACATCATGATGCACTCCTGACCGGAGTCTGATGCCCACATACTTTTAAAATTGGCAGCTGTAGTCACCAAGGCATATTTGCCGCCGTCAACCAGAGGCTTCGCGTATTTTATAACGTTATCGTAATCCTTCATGTTGAGATATACCCTTGACCTGAATGCAGACACCGCATCAGCCGTGAGCCAAATGCATCCCACCTCACCAGGTGTGGTGATATACTCCTCCGCCAGATCCAGGTCGGCGTTGATGTGCTCGTATGTGGCGGCCAGAGTCCCTCTATTGGGATAAGTGCTCTTGTCCGCCGTAGGGTTGAACACTGTCACATAAGGTATGCCTGTATCGGGGTTGCCGGCAGTGCTTGCGTCATAAGCCGGGCAGAACCTGATGGCCAGCTCATAGTGGTAATAGGCGCGGAAGAAGTAGGCTTCGCCCAGGTATATCTTCAGGAGTTCAAGATCATCAGCTGAGAATGACTCCGAAGGATTCTCAAGCACCTCGAGAATATTCTCGATGAAGAAGTTCGCATTGGCTATGACACCGTAGCAACTGCCCCAGACACCTTCGACACCGCCCTCGCTGACGTTGAAGTCCCAACGGAAGAAGTAACCGTAGTTGTTGCCGTATCCGGATGTGGGCTGGAAAAGGTCGCTCTGAACTTCTGAATTGGACACAAAACCGCCGGCCACCGCCCCGCGGAAGTTGGCATACAGTCCTCTTCTTAGGTTCTGGGCATCCTGAATCGATGTCAGGGCGTCATCAGCATCAATGGCTCCGGGCTGACGGAGATCCATCGTACAGCTGAACAGTCCAGCTGCCGCTGACAGTATAAAGGCTGCTTTTAATATCTTTTTCATGTTCTTTCTGTATTAATTAAAATGTTAATTCCACTCCTATGCTGAATTCCCTTGTATTGGGATATACTCCCATCTGAATATTGGAGTCAACCTCAGGGTCATATCCGGAGTACTGAGTGATGGTGAACAGGTTTCTGGCTATAGCGTAGATTCTGGCGCCGGCGAGGAAGCCTGTCTTGTCCATCCAGTGCTGAGGGAAGCTGTAACCGATCTGGAGATTCTTCAGACGCAGGAACGAGGCGTTCTCCAGGTAACTGTCGTCAAACTGTCTGGTAGATTCCAGTGAAGGTATATCGGTCTGCTGTCCGGGATGTGTCCAGATGTTCAACATGTCGGTCGTCATATTGTAGAGCGGGAAGTCCACAGGGTTGGTGAGGAACCACTTGTCGTTGTTGAGAATCCAGTTGCCGGCCACCCATGTGAAGTCGGCTCCTACGTACAGTCCTTTCCACTGGAAGTTCAGCTGGATACCGCCGGCCCACGGAGCATATCTCTGCTTGCCGGTCATCACCTGATTTTCCTCCGAGTAGACCTTGGTCTTGTTTCCGTTCTTGTCATACCACATCTGCATACCGTCACGGGGATCGACTCCTGCCGAACGCACAAAGTAGTATTCGCCCCATGCGTGTCCTACTTCCATACGCAGACCGGTGTTGGCCAGAGTATAATAGTCTACACCGTCGAAGAGACTGGCAATCCTGTTCTGGTTGTAGTTGAAGTTGGCCTTGATGTTGAAGTAGATGTCCCTGGTCTGGATAACGTCAAAGCTCAGGTCTACGTCCACACCGCGGTTGTACATGTCAGCGATATTACCCGCACCGGATGCGTATCCTGTCGTATAGGAATACGGGATATCCATGAGCATGTCGCGGGTCATCTTGTTGTAGAACTCTACGCTTATTCCGAAGAAATTCCACAGACGTGCAGTGACACCGATGTTGAGAGTCTCGACAGTCTCCCATGTCAGGTCGGGATTAGGAGGAGTACCGACACCCCATGCCAGTCCGCCATTGTTGTATCGGGAACCGTAAGCACCGACTGTACCATAACTCAGGTAATTGCTGATTCCGGAGTTACCTGTGGTACCGTAGCTGGCCTTCAGACGCAGGTCCTGAATCCAGGACACTCCCTGCATCCACTCCTCGCGCTTGATGTCCCACATCGCACCTACTGAGTAGAAATTGGCGTACTTCTTATTCACTCCGAACAGGGAGGAGCCGTCCAGACGCCATGATGCATCGATGAAATACTTCGAATCATAGTCGTATGACACGCGGGCAAAATATGAGTTGTAGTTTACCTCGGATTTCCCCCAAGAAGGCATTATCGCCTCAGTACCATACTGAAGGTAAGGCTGACGAAGGTCGCTCTGTCCCTCAGAGGATGCTGAGAAACTCTCATCGTCCGTAATAATCGCCTCCTGTCCCAGGAGAACCGCGAAGTTGTTCCTTTCAGCCACTGTGAACCTGTACTCTGCCGTATTGGTGAAAGTCAGCCTGTAGTAACGTTCGAAAGCCTCAGAAGCACTGGGCAGAGAGCCTGTGAAAGGCCACTCGTCATCAGCGACAGGAAGAGCTTTCTGAGATGCACGCCAGTCATAGGCCTCAACACTCTGCTGAGCACGGAGAGTCAGTCCCTTGATGGGAGTAATCTGCTGATAAGTGCTGGCGTTAAGCCTTGCTATCGTATATGTAATGGGCTGAATATCGGAGACATGATATGCATTCCACTGCTGCACGGGATCAAAATACTTCAACTCATCACTATAGTCCACATAGGAATTGCCGGCATCATCCGTCTTAATGGCATAGGGTGACAGCCATGCAGGGAGGTTGTTGGATGCGAACATGATGTTACCGAAAGAGTTCGCTCCGTTTGAGCTGCCCATATAAGGAGTGGTCTGATACTCCTGATACGACAGACCGATGTTCATACCCATCCTCAGCCAGTCGCTGACTTTTGTGTTGACATTGGTACGGATGTTGTATCTGCTCAGGTTGGAGTCAAAAGCGATACCTTCCTGGTCGAATACCCCGAGGGAGATATAGTAGTCAGTCCTCTCAGATGCTCCGGACACAGATGCGTCCAGGCTCCAGATAGGAGCAGCCTCCTTAAAGAAGTAGTCAACCCAATTGGTGTTTATACCCAGATTCTGGGACATAGCCTGATACTCAGTCATCTGGAAATCGGGATTTATCATGGTCTGGAACTCAAACCACTGATCCGCATTCATCAGGTTCATTCTGTGATTGGTCATCTGCGACACACCGTACTGGGCCCTGAGGGACACCACGGGCTTCTCTCCTACAGCACCTTTCTTGGTGGTGATGTAGATGACACCGTTGGCGGCACGGGAACCGTAGATGGCAGTTGAGGAAGCGTCCTTCATGACCACGATGCTCTCGATATCGTTGCTGTTCAAAGACGAGAATACATCGGCGGATACAGGAGAACCGTCCAGAATGAACAGAGGTGTCGTGCTGGCGTTTATGGAACTTACACCGCGCAGACGCATGGTCGCTGTCTCCGAAGGCTCACCTGATGATGTGAACACCTGAAGTCCGGACACCTGACCCTGGAGAGCATCCGCCGCG
Source organism: uncultured Bacteroidales bacterium (assembly GCA_949297365.1). Taxonomy (GTDB): domain Bacteria; phylum Bacteroidota; class Bacteroidia; order Bacteroidales; family UBA932; genus Coprenecus. The sequence continues at coordinate 133,760 of CASFSL010000040.1, forward strand.
TTGGCCGTAGGCCTGTTGGCTATCACCTTCTTGTTCACGGTCGAGGCGGAACCCACGACTGAGGAGATCTTCCTGGCGGAACCGTAGCCCACGACGATAACGTCATCGAGCATCTCGGCCTCGATCTCCATTGAAACGTCCACCGTAGTTCTGCCGTTAACGGGTATCTCCTGGGTGGTGTAGCCCATGAAGCGTACTTCGAGAACTCCGTCTGACGGTACCTGGATGGAATACACACCCATCGCGTCAGTCATGACCCAGCGGGCAGCATCGCCCTGCACCAGGATGGTCGCACCGGCTATGCCCTCACCTGTCGAAGCATCAGTAACAGTACCCGTCACCGTGATGTCCTGCGCAAAAACCGCAGTCGTTGCCACGAGTAACGTAGCAGGCGTATTGATTATACACCGATAACGTTTTTAATTATTCCCTTTATCTCGTCTTCGTTGCTTTGACACAAGTACCTCTTAAATGACTCCTCGCTGGAATGACCGCTGATACTGCGTATCTGTCCGGTACTCAGCTTGCCTCCCAGGTAAAGATTAGTGATGAAGCTCCGGCGCGCCGTGTGGGAGGATACCAGCTCGTATTTCGGCTTCGATACTTTTATCTTCACGCCTCCTTTCCTACAGTACACCGTCGTAAGAGCATCTATCCCCGCCATGCGGCACAACTGCTTGATCTTCGAATTCATCACAGAAACAGACACTTTTGGAGTCCGTCCGCCCCAATGTTCAATAATGTCAAGAAGCCGCTTGTCCAGAACCGGGACGATAACGGTACGGTCCGTCTTCTTCTGTATCATCCGCAATGCCTTATACGCAATCCCGTCTATTGTTATCTCCTCCATCTCGTCCATTGAGATGCCGGAATAATCCGAGAACCGCTGCCCTGTCCAGCACCCTATCAGAAACACGTCCCTGACTTTCTGCAAAGAAGACGGTGACTCTGTCAGATCAAGAGCGGCCAGCCCCGATATCTCATCCTCCGTCAGATATACCTTTTTGAATACAGACGAAGCTCTGTGAGTCACAAACCCCTTGCTGTTCTGAATATTATTGTCCGAGACGCCCTCTTCCAGCGCACTGTTCATGACAGCCTTGATCAACGTCATATATTGGTATTTTGTACTGTCCATATAACGGCGCGAATCGCAGAACTCCATAAAGCGTGAATATGTCTCCATTGAGATCTCCGAAATTCTGATGCCGTCACACCCTATAAACTCCTCAAAATCCGGCCAGAGCCGCAATATCTTTTTATAATTGGCAATACTGTTGTGCGCATAGGCATTACCTTTATATAAATAAGCACTGTACTCCATGTCTGCTATTTTTTTTCCGATATACGCAATAAATATGTCACTGGCTTTCTTATGCCTGCTGTATGACATGGAAAATCTGATTGAAACTCCGAGAATGTTTTTACAAAATCTAAACATATTTTAAAAATTTAGGGTTAAAGTTTACATCATCTATTGCTTTTTACAAAAAAAAAAATCACTTTTGCAGTTTAGATAACTGACCTTTGAAATGCTTATAGGCAACATAAATATCGAAAACAAGCTGACAACAACATACGTTTTCCTAATTGTAGGAGGTCCTTGCGCTAAGCACAAGGGCTTTCCGGTAGCTGATACAATATTTACAAACTAATTTGAATTAATAAATTTAAGTAACATTTAACTATTATTAACTTTAAAAAATTATCTACATGAAAAAGATCAGACTATTTTTAACAGGTCTGTTACTCGTGGTAACTGCCGCGGCGTACGCGCAGGACATCACAGTTACAGGTACTGTTACTGATGCTTCGACAGGTGAGGGCATAGCCGGTGCGACCATACTTCTCCAGGGTGACGCCACCCGTTGGGTTATGACCGACGCGATGGGTGCATACACCATCTCAGTACCGTCAGACGGAGTCCTTGAGGTGCGCTTCATGGGCTACACCACCCAGGAGATACCCGTTAACGGCAGAAGCACGGTGGACGTTTCAATGGAGATCGAGGCCGAGATGCTCGATGACGTTATCGTCGTGGGCTACGGTTCCGCTACAAAGATCTCCTCAGTCGTGGGTTCCGCCTCGACCGTGAACAAGAAGGTGCTGGCCAACAGGCCTACAGCCAACGCCGGTGACGCCCTCCAGGGCCAGGTGTCCGGACTCCAGGTGTACTCCTCCTCCGGTGAGCCTTCAGCCAGCGTATCCATGCGTCTGCGCGGTGTGAACTCCATCAACTCCAGCAGCACTCCTCTGTTCATTCTGGACGGAGCACCCGTGTCTTCCGATGTGTTCACTACATTGAACAGCAACGACATTGAGAACATAGTGGTTATGAAGGACGCATCCGCGACTTCTATCTACGGTTCCCGTGCAGCCAACGGTGTCATCTACATCACCACCAAGAAAGGTGCACGTGGAGACAAACCTGTAGTCTCTGTAAGAGCCCAGTATGGAGTATCTCAGATGGCCCGTCACAAGATGGACCTGATGAACTCCGATCAGTGGTTTGAGTTCCAGACCATGACAAACCCCAATTTCCAGATGACTGAGTATCAGACTATGTCACAGACCCTCGGTATCAATACCAACTGGAGAGAGTACTTCTTCAACGAGGCCGCGCCGGTATGGAGTCTGGATGCGTCTGTATCCGGAGCCACGGACAAGACTGACTACTACTTCTCTCTCGGAACATTTGACCAGGAAGGTATCGCCCTCAGTTCCAACATGAACAGGTACAATATCCGCGCAAATGTCAACACAAGGGCCAATGACTGGCTGAAGATGGGTATGAACATCGGTCTGACTTACCAGGAGTACCAGACCACTCCTTATATGTCAAGCTACCAGAACTCATTCGGAAATGTAATGTACGCCACAAACAACCTCCCTACATGGTTGTCTCCGTATGCGCTCAAAACCGATGAGAACGGAAGTCCCTACATTGACTACAGCGATGAACTGATTTATTTCGATGCGATGCAGGAATGGAACCCTTATCATCTTGCTGACATCAACCCGCTGTACTATACCACTGCCAGACTCAATGCCAGCACATATCAGGAGATTACACCTATCAAGGGACTGACTCTCAAGGCTCAGCAGAGCATAGAGGCTTACGACTACAGAGGATCCTCCAGAGCGTATCCTGTTCCTGATGATGAGTGGCCCTTTGCTGATGCGCCCGGTGCGTCAGAGTCTTTCGAGCGTTACTACAGGATGACTTTCACCAATACGGCCGAGTATCGGTTTGATATAGCCGATAAGAACCACTTCTCTGTCTTGATCGGTCAGGAGGCCATTCTGTCAAACACCGAGAGCTTCGGTGCTTCATCCAACGGACAGAGTGATATGCGTCAGCCTTATCTGAATTACGGAACGCAGGCGGATATCCCTTCATGGGGAAAGTCAGAGACAACCTACAACTCATACTTTGCACGCGCCACCTATAATTTCGACGAGAAGTATTACCTTGATGCATCCTGGCGTATAGACGGCTCGTCCCTGTTCGGAGAGAACAAGAGATATGCCAATTTCTATTCTGTAGGTGCCATGTGGGACATCAAGCGCGAGGAGTGGATGCAGGGAGTGTCCTGGATTCAGGACCTGCGTCTGAAGGCCAGCTACGGTACCACAGGTAACTCAGGTATCCCCTACAACTATATGTCATACGGTACAGTCGGTGCATACGGCTCTGTATACGGAGGCGCTGCATGGGGTGTATCCACTCCCCCGAATCCCGACCTGACATGGGAGACTGTGGAGAACCTCAACATAGGAGTCACTGCCCGTATGTGGAACTTCTTTGAGGTAGGTGTCGAATTCTACAACAAGGTCAGCCGCGACATGCTGATGGAGATTCCTTACTCCATGACTACAGGATATGCTTCAGGATGGGGTAATATAGCCGACATGCTCAACCGCGGTGTGGATGTAGACCTGAGCTTTGACGTTATCCAGACCAGGGACATCTACTTCAACATCAAGGCCAACTTCAACTACAACTACAACGAGATTCTCAGCCTGTTCGACGGCGTGGACAGCTATACTCTTACCAACACCGGTCTGAGAATGGAAGTCGGTTATCCTTGGGGTGAGTATTTTGCAGTACGTTCGGCTGGCGTTGACCCCCGCGACGGTATGCAGATGTGGTACGACAAGGACGGCAACATCACCAAGAATTACTCCAACGACTATGCAGTGATGACCGGCAAGCAGAGATATGCTCCGTGGGCCGGAGGCTTGCAGCTGAACTTCCAGTGGAAAGGACTGTATGTCGGAGCCGACTTCACATGGGTCGCTGACAAATGGGTATTCAACAATGACAAATGGTTCCTTACGAACCCCACTCAATTCCCTATGTTCAACATGACTACTGATATGCTCAATATCTGGACCGAACCCGGAGATGTCACCAATATCCCCGCTCTGAGTTCTACACGTCATATCGATGATGACACACTTTACGAGAACGCGTCATTCCTGCGTCTGAAGAACCTCCAGATATCCTACAGCTTCCCTCAGCACTGGATGGACAGAACCGGCTTCCTGGCAGGAGCCAGAATATACGCTATCGCCAGAAACCTGTTCACCATAACCGGGTACACCGGATATGATCCGGAAATCGATACCAACGTGCAGATGGGTAACTATCCCAACACGAGGGAGTTCACCTTTGGTGTGGAATTAACATTTTAATTAATACAGAAAGAACATGAAAAAGATATTTAAAGCAACCTTTTTACTGGCAGCAGCGGCTGGACTTTTCAGCTGTTCGATGGATCTCCGTCAGCCCGGAGCCATCGACACTGAGAATGCGATGTCCTCTATTCAGGATGCACAGAATCTCAGAAGGGGACTGTACGTCAACTTCCGCGGAGCCGCAGCCGGAGGTTTTGTTACCTATTCAGAGATTCAGAGCGACCTCTTCCAGGCTACATCCGGATACGGCAACAATTACGGTTCGTTCTTCCGCTGGGACTTCACCTCAAGTGACGAACCCGGTGTCTGGAGCAGTTGCTACGGTGTCATCGCCAATGCGAACTTCTTCATCGAAAATGCAGAGAACATACTTAACGGCAATTCAGAGGAGTTCTCCGAGGAAGACCGCGCCAACCTTCAGCTCTATCTCGGCGAGGCATACTTCTTCCGCGCATACTTCCACTATGAACTAGCAGTAAGATTCTGCAAGCCCTACGGAGCGGCCACGACCAGTCCCGAGACTGACTTCGGTATCCCGTACGTGACAGTCTACCATCCTACGGCCGAGAGGGACAATTATCCCTCAAGAGGTACTCTGGCCGCCACATACGAGCACATCAACGAGGATCTGGACGTAGCCGAGAGTTACATCACTACAACCGGCAGCGTAGGCAGCATGTGGCTTACGCAGGATGCAGTTGACGCCTTCAGATCAAGGGTGTACCTCAATATGGGTGATTACAGCAAAGTCATTGAGTACGCGGAGCCGCTTGTATCCAGCAACCGTTATCCTCTGGTCCAGACAAGCTCTGACTTCAGTGCCATGTGGGTCAATGACTCCGGCAGCGAGTGCATCATGATGCTGGATGCCTCCAACGAGAGCAACAACCAGCCCAGTTCCTATGATGCCATGTATATATCCTATCAGGCAAGTAACTCTGAGTACAGGCCCGGATATCTGCCTACACAGGGTGTAGTTGATATCCTGCTGGAGTTCGACGGTGACTTCAGGGCCACTCAGTTCCTCGCTCAGAGACTCGTAACAGAGCCTTATGGAACAGCTACTGTCTATATTATGAACAAATTCCCCGGCAACCCCGCACTTTTCTCAGAAGGTATGTCGGACGGTCAGTCCAACTACCTGCATAAGAACAAGCCGTTCCGTATAGCCGAGGTATATCTCAATCTTGCCGAGGCCTATGCGGCATCCAACCAGAACGGTCTTGCCAGCAACATTCTCAATACTCTGAGAGCTGCCAGAATAAGCGGATACTCGCCCGCATACAGCCAGTCAGCCGTGATGGATGAGATCAAGGACGAGCGTGCCCGTGAGCTCATCGGCGAGGGATTCCGTCTGTGGGATCTCAAGAGATGGGGAGACCCCGTAGTAAGGGCTGCTGCCCAGGACCCCGGAATCATGATCAATGACGCAGCCCTGACCGGCACCGTATCTGATGATATCAGGTTCTTGTGGCCTATCCCCAAGGCTGAGACGGACGCCAATCCCAACATCGCTGGTGAACAGAACCCCGGATACTAATAAATAATCATACAGAACATGAGAAATCTAAAAATATTACTGACAGTTGCGGCAGCGGGTGTACTGTTCACCTCCTGCTATGAGAGACAGTTTACTCCTACATTAGGCAGTACTCCTGTAGAATTCGTATCATCCACTATCGATACGACTCTCAACAGCTCCACCATACGCATTCCTGTCCACATGACCGAGCAGTCGGGCACCGGTGCCAAGGCCACCCTTGTATTCACAGGCGGAACTGTTACCATGAAGAGCGACGGCTCCACCAGAGAAGTGGTCGAGTTCACCAATGACCAGACCGGTTATGAGAACGGAGGAGACATCCTCATCACTTCCTATACTGTGAATATCGGTGCTTACGATGAGGAAGTGGACGGAGAAGGTCTTCCTACCAACAGTTTTGAGATACTGGTTCCGGACTATCTCACTTTTGAGAGCATGACACTGAACTTTGAGCTCAAGGCTGACAATCTGGGCAGCAACGCTACACTGACCTACACCGCTACAGCACCTACAGAGGTTGATTTCACCGGTATGTGGAACATTGGCGGTGGTCAGTATCAGATTACTCTTGACGAGACAGGAACAGGATATTATATTTACACCGAGCTTGCTAAAGATCCGTTTACCGGAAGTCGTTCCGGTAATAATCTTACGATTAATACTACCGGACCTCAACTTGACACAGGAGCAGAATATGGTGTTGTAACATTGGGTATGTTTGCTTATCATGAAGAAACAGCAGGAGACGGTACATTCTATCTGTGGCCCAATGAGAACTGCGTATGGTCATTCGGGGAGGACGGAGCATCTGTAACTCTGACAAACGGAATGTTTATCGGTTTCCCGAATCCTGATAATCCTCAAAGTTACATCTACTTTGGAGATACATATGTCCAGGAGAACGGTACTACAGGATCCAGAATGTAGTGAATTTATAGAGAATTTCACTTTTAATTAAAATATGGGGCCGTCAGCAGTGCTGGCGACCCCATAACTTTTTATTGTAAAACCGATTATTTACTTCCCTTCGTTCCCGCTGCTATCGGTGCAAATAACTGGTAATACATTCCCGATCCCGGGTCTTCCGGATCGGCAAATCCCATGAACAATCCGTTGGTGACTGTAACAGTTTCGGCATCATCAAATGAGAGCACGACATTTTTAGCGTCTATGCCGGAACCGTTATATATCCAGCAGACAATATCTACATTGTACGCCGGGCCACCTTCTTCAAGCTGTATACCCTCCAGCCTCGGACCGTCCATATCCAAGGTCAGATTGTTGCCGTCACGTTCAGCACCAAAAGTCAGAGGAACCTGTCCCTGGAATGAATAAGTGAACTGATAAGCTCCGTCAGTCTGGCTGATCTCAAAGGTGTTTCCGCTGATCGTCCATGAACCGGTGATGATTACCTCGGAAGACCTCTCTATGCTGACAGTTGTAGTCTTGTTTGTGCCGGCATTGCCACTCACAATCTCAAAGCTCATGGTAAGAGTCTGCATGTTTCTGTAGTTCGGAACTCTTACCTCGAGGTTGTTGGTCGGAAGACCTTCTCCGTCCACTTCCTCATCGTAAGCACCGATATTCACAGTATAGGAGGTGACGATAATGTCTCCCTTTCCGTTGTTGGCATTGTCGTAGCCTTCCTGATCATTGGTAATCGGAAGCACATCATGCGATGTTCCGTCAAGCATGGTTACCTTTCCGCCCGTGAAGCTCACCACGGCCTGTGCTCCGGTAGATGACTGCTCGGTCATACGGATGGGGATATTGATGTACTCACCCGTGAACGTCATCTCCTGACTGGAATTGACAAACTCCACTGTGGTATTGCCGAACGTGGGCTCGAACTGCCTTTTATAGCAGGAAGTCAACAGCACTCCGGCTGCAGCGGCCATTAACAATATCTTAATATGTCTCATATTCTTTTGCAGTTTATTATTAGTATTCTGGATTCTGTTGACCCGCGATATTGGGATTGGCGTCTATCTCGGCCTGAGGAATGGGGAAAATAAACCTGCCGTTTTCCGGAGATACCTCGAAGTCCGTATAGGTGTCAGGCTGATAGATCGCATTGCGTACCTGCGCATCAGTCCTGGTGAAACCGCGTCCGAAGCGCTTGAGGTCCTGGATGCGGAAGCCCTCTCCTATAAGCTCGCGTACGCGCTCGTTGAGGATTGCGTCCTCAATACTCTCTCCATTCTGGTTCGGCTGATAGTTTGTGGCACGGGCCGATCTCAGAGTGTAGAGGTCTGCCCACGGATCACTTGCTCCTGCCTGCGGTGCTCCGCCTTTTGCAAGAGCCTCTGCGCGGATCAGGTACATCTCGGCGATGCGGAAGACCTTGGGCTTGTTCTGGTAGTTCCATGAAATGTCATTCTGCCTGAGAGCGGGATTGCCCTGGAACTTGTAGAGTATATACATGTCAAAGTTTCCAATACTCTGCACAGTCACAGTAGTCCATCTGAGATGGTTGCTCATACGCCAGTCGTCGGGAATCTGCTCGAACAGATCCACTACCCACTGTTCAGGATAATAGTAAGGCTGGTATATGCCCTTATTGGCATCGTATCCTATGTATCCGTAGTCGTTTGAGGCTCCCAGCTCATTGGGATAGCTGGCAAACAGCTGAAGTATGCATTCGTCTCCGGAGTCATTGACCCACATGCTCTGGAACGCGGTCTCAGAGTTGACGAGAGGATAGGTTCCGCTGTTGATGAGTTCGCTGGACTTCTCCACGGCCAGGTCATAATTTCCCATTTCAAGGGCAACTCTGGCCTGAAGTGCCGTAACGGCATCCTTTGTGATACGGTCACTGCCTTTCTGTCCCGGAGTAGTGATGAGTTCCTGGGCTGTCGCAAGGTCGGAGACAATCATCTCGAAGGTATGCTCAAGGGTTCCGCGGTCAGGATATCTGGTCTGATCTGACGTAGGAGTATAGGATGTAACGTAAGGGATGCCGTAGGACTGTTCATTGCCTACATATGTCTTACAGAACATCTCGGCAAGTTCCAGATGGTAGTATGCGCGGAGGAAATAAGCCTCGCCTTTCCATACTTCCAGATTGGCTATATCCTCCTCGCTCCACTCGGAGGTGTTGACAGCATCAGCCTTCTCTATGAAGAAGTTGGCGTTGGCAATGGTATTGTAGGAAGCTCCCCAGAGAGATTCTATCTCAGCTAGATCAGCAGCCATATACCAGCCGTACAGACTGCCTCCTACGTTGCCGAAGCCGGTAGAGGCATGGAAGAGGTCGCTTCTTATCTCGTCAAGCGACGCATACGTGCCGCCTACCCTGCTTCTGAATGCCACGTAGAGTCCATCACGGAGTTTCTCCGCGTCAGTTATGGTCTGGAGCGCATTTCCAGGCTCAACAGTACCTGCGGGACGAAGTTCCATATTGCAGCTTACCGCGCAGGCAAGCGCCGCCAAAACACTTGATATTATCAGTATCTTTTTCATCTCGTTGTATTTTAGAATGTGAACTCAGCACCGATGGTGAACTGTCTGGAGTTGGGGTAGACACCCAGCTGCAGGTTGCCGTCCACCTCCGGGTCGTAGCCTGAGTACTTGGTTATGGTAAATAGGTTACGCGCGATGGCGTATACTCTGAATCCGGCGATGAAACCGGTACGGTCCATCCACTTCTTGGGGAACTCGTAGGATATCTGCAGGTTCTTCAGACGCAGGAAGGAAGCATCCTCCAATATGGTCTCGTTCACACCTTCCGCTCTGGGAGAGTCCTTGCACGGTATATTTGTAATCTGACCAGGTGTCATCCACATATTCAGCATCTCGGCTGAACCGTTCTGTGTAGTAAGGAATGTGGGGTTGGTGAGGAAGAAACGGTCATTGTTGATCATCCACTTGTCCGCTACCCAGGAGAAATCGGCTCCTACGTACAGTCCCTTGTACTGGAAGTTCAGCTGGATACCTCCGGACCACGGGGCGAACATCTGCTTGCCGGTCATCACTGCATAGTCACTGGAGAAATTCTTGGTGATGTTGCCGTCCTTGTCGTACCACATCTGCATACCGTCGCGGGGGTCTACACCTGCCGAACGTACTGCAAAGAACTCACCGTAGGGATAACCGGTCTGGTAGGAAACACCGGTACCGGGAACCGTGTATTCACTGCGTCCTCCGAATAGCTCTGTAATCTCGTTGTAGTTGTAGTTGAAGTTGGCCTTGATGTTGAAGTAGATGTCCCTGGTCTGGATAACGTCAAAGCTCAGGTCTACGTCCACACCGCGGTTGAGCATGCTGCCTGCATTACCGGCTCCTGATCCATGTCCTGTCGTATAGGAATACGGGATACCCATGAGAAGGTCGTGAGTCATCTTGTTGTAGAACTCGACGTTTACATCCATGAAGTTCCACAGACGGGCACTGACTCCTATGTTGAGGGCCTCGACGGTCTCCCATGTCAGGTTGAGGTTCTCAGGAGTGCCGAGTCCCCATGCCATGGCACTGTTGTACAGACCGTACTGGTCAATAGTTCCGATCCACTCGTAGTTGCCGATGCTGGCATTACCTGTGGTACCGTAGCTGGCCTTCAGGCGCAGGTCCTGGATCCAGGACACTCCCTGCATCCACTCCTCGCGCTTGATATCCCACATGGCACCTACTGAATAGAAGTTGGCATAGCGGCTGTCTGTTCCGAAACGGGACGAACCGTCAATACGCCATGACGCGTCGATGTAGTACTTAGAATCATAATTGTACGACAGACGGGCAAAGTAGGAGTTGAACGTAGCCTCAGAGATACTGTTGGAAAGTGAGGTCAAAGCGGGGTCTCCTTGGGTAAGCAGATTGTTTCTCCAGTCTGTCAGACCATTGGCGGTTGCTCCGAACTGGTCGCTCTTGTTCAGGATGGCCTCCTGACCGGCCAGAATGATAAACTCGTTCTTCTCAGCCACATTGAAGCGGTACTCGGCAGTATTGGTGAAAGTCATCTGATAATATCTCTGGAAACTTTCGGCGTGCGTTCCCTGATCGATGAACGGATCTTCGGGTTTGGCATAGGCCTTCATACGGTAATCAAAGGCTTCCAAGTTCTGTTGAGCCCTGATAGTTAATCCCTTTATAGGAGTAAGCTCCAGATAGGTGCTTCCGTTCAGGCGGGCCGTCGTGTAAGATTGCGGCTGAAGGTCCATCAGATAATAGATATTGTATAGATTCGTTTCAGGGAAATAGTTTCTCTCCGAACTGTAATCAACATAAGACTTGCCCTGCTCGTCTGTTTTGATCTCATACGGAGTCTGCCAAGGCAGGTAGTAGTTTGACGCATGTATGGGATTGTATCCGAAGTTGTTGCTCTGACTAGCGAATCCGTTAGTTATATAATCCTGGTACGAAACACCTATGTTGGCACCCATCTTCAGCCAGTCAGTAACGCGTGTGTTTACGTTTGAACGGAAGGTATAGCGTGCCAGACTTGAGTTCGGCAGCGTTCCCTCCTGATCGAATACTCCGAGAGAGAAGTAATAGTCTGTCTTGTCGGATGCACCGGACACCGACAGGTCGGCGCTCCATACGGGAGCCGTCTCCCTGAAGAAATATTCTCTCCAGTTGGTGTTGATGCCCAGGGTCTGAGCCAGTTCCATCTCCGGCGTAAGAGTAAAGTTGGGATCCATCATTTTCTGGAATGTGAACCACTCATTGGAGTCCATAAGGTCTATCTTATGTTCCATCATAGTGGAGAATCCGTACTGTCCCCTGAGGTTTACTACAGGCTTCTCACCTTTTGTTCCCTTCTTGGTGGTGATGTAGATGACACCGTTGGCCGCACGGGAACCGTAGATGGCAGTTGAGGAGGCGTCCTTCATGACCACGATGCTCTCGATGTCGTTGCTGTTAAGTGCGTTGAACACCGAGGATGACACAGGGGCTCCGTCCAGCACGATAAGAGGTTCCGTGCCGGCATTGATGGAGTTCACACCGCGCAGACGCATAGTGACATCTTCCGAAGGCTCACCTGATGATGTGAACACCTGAAGTCCGGATACCTGACCCTGGAGAGCATCTCCGGCGTTGGCGGACGGCCTGTTGGCTATCACCTTCTTGTTCACGGTCGAGGCGGAACCCACGACTGAGGAGATTTTTCTGGCGGAACCGTAACCCACGACGACTACGTCATCGAGCATCTCGGCCTCGATCTCCATTGAAACGTCCACCGTGCTTCTGCCGTTAACGGGGATCTCCTGGGTGGTGTAGCCCATGAAGCGCACCTCAAGGACTCCGTCTGACGGTACTGAGATGGTGTAAGCACCCATCGCGTCGGTCATAACCCAACGGGTGGCGTCACCCTGGAGAAGGATGGTCGCACCGGCTATGCCCTCACCTGTCGAAGCATCAGTAACAGTACCCGTCACTGTGATATCCTGCGCATATGCCGCGGCAGTTACCACGAGTAATAAAAAAGGACTTACCGTAAACCGGTAAATCCTCATTAAAGACTATTGCTGACAATTATAAAATCTACAGAATGCTGAAGACTACGTTGAGCCCTGCTGTCACTATGGAGACCATGCTCATGAGCTTGATGAGGATATTGAGCGAAGGGCCGGAAGTATCCTTGAAGGGGTCTCCTACAGTATCTCCTACCACTGTGGCCTTGTGGGCATCGGAGCCCTTGCCGCCCAGGTTGCCCTCCTCAACATACTTCTTGGCATTGTCCCAGGCACCGCCGGAGTTGGCCATGAAGATGGCGAGCACGAAACCGGAGCCGAGAGAGCCTACCAGCAGGCCGACAGTACCGGCCACTCCGAAGAACAGGCCTATGAGTATCGGCACTATGATGGCCAGCAGCGAGGGGAAGAGCATCTCCTGCTGCGCACCCTTTGTGGATATGGCCACGCAGCGGGCATAGTCAGGTGTGGCCTGACCGGTCAGTATGCCCTTTATCTCACGGAACTGACGGCGCACCTCGGCCACCATCTTCTGCGCGGCGCGTCCCACGGCGTTCATGGTCAGACCGCAGAAGAGGAATGACATCATCGCACCGATAAATACTCCGGCCAGTACCGACGGATTCATCAGGTTGATCTTGAAATACTCCATGAAGTCCGGAATGGTCGCGGACGCTACCTCCACTGTCCGTCCTGCCACGTCTATGGTGGTCTCCCCTATCCTCTGCAGACCTATCTTTATCTCCTCCAGATACGAGGCCAGCAGGGCCAGGGCCGTAAGAGCTGCCGAGCCGATGGCGAAACCCTTGCCGGTAGCGGCAGTGGTATTGCCAAGAGCGTCCAGGATGTCGGTACGCTCACGTACCTGAGGCTCCAGGTTGCTCATCTGGGCGTTTCCGCCGGCGTTGTCGGCTATAGGGCCGTATGCGTCGGTTGCCAGGGTGATACCCAGAGTGGACAGCATACCTACGGCGGCGATACCTATGCCGTAAAGTCCGAGACTCAGGTTCTGGGCAGTGAGCATATTGGTCACGTCAAAGCCTATGGCGCAGAGATATGCCAGTATGATGGCGGCCACGATGGTTATCACAGGTATGGCGGTGGATATCATTCCAAGGCCCACTCCGGAGATAATCACTGTAGCCGGACCGGTAGACGAGCTCTCGGCCAGTTTCTTGGTCGGCTTGTAGGAATGGGACGTATAATACTCGGTAGACTGGCCGATGATGATGCCGGCGACAAGACCTACGATCACCGAGCAGGCTATCCAGGCCCAGTTGGGAATACCCAATATATAAAGTATGCCGAAAGTGGCGGCGGCTATCAGGACTGAGGAGACATTGGTACCTACACTGAGCGAGTGCAGGAGCTGCTTCATGCCGGCGCCCTCCTTGGTCCTGACCAGATAGATGCCTATGATGGAGAGGATGATGCCGACAGCGGCTATCAGCATCGGAGCGAATACGGCCTTGAGCTGTACCGATGCATCGGCGTAGGAGTAAAATGCGGATGCGCCCAGAGCGGCGGTCGCCAGTATGGAGCCGCAGTAAGACTCGTACAGGTCCGCGCCCATACCGGCCACGTCACCTACGTTGTCACCTACATTGTCCGCAATAGTAGCCGGGTTGCGGGGATCGTCCTCGGGTATACCGGCCTCGACCTTACCGACCAGATCCGCGCCTACGTCAGCGGCCTTGGTATAGATACCTCCGCCGACACGTGCGAAGAGTGCCTGAGTGGACGCGCCCATACCGAAAGTCAGCATCGTAGTGGTCACCACCACCAGTTTCTGAGGGCCCTCCGCCCCTATAAAGTGATCCAGAATAAGATACCAAAGCGAGATATCCAGAAGTCCCAGACCCACTACTGTCAGTCCCATGACGGCTCCGGAGCGGAACGCCAGTTTAAGACCCGAGTTCAATGAACGGCGGGCGGCGTTGGCAGTCCTGCCCGAAGCGTATGTAGCTGTCTTCATGCCGATAAATCCGGCCAGTCCCGAGAAAAAGCCTCCGGTCAGGAAGGCAAACGGCACCCAGTGGTTCTGCACGTCGAAACCATAGGCCAGGACGGCGAAGAAAGCGGCAAGGATGATGAATACGATAGTCACTACCTTGTACTGTTGTTTGAGATAAGCCATCGCACCCTTGCGTACATAAGCGGCTATCTCCTTCATAGTCGGAGTGCCCTCGTCCTCTTTGAGCATCCTCTTGTAAAAATAGAACGCAAATCCCAGTGCGATGAGAGAGGAAACAGGCACCAGCCAGAATAATAAATCTACAGACATAGTTGGAATTAGAATTAAGAAATCGGTTAATTATATGTTTATCTGATGAAAATCACAGTCTTTCAGAGTCGGATCAATGGACATGGCCGTCCTGCGCAGCACCTGCATGTCTCCGGTGGAATAAAACTCCCTGATCCGGAGGCCGGAGGAGGTGTCGCGGATTCCGTCCACGACTCTCCGCGTCTGCGCAGCCACAGCCGGCGCAGGGTTGATGATACGGACTGACGGGCCCGCTGCGGCGGCTATCTGCTTCTCCAGAAACGGGAAATGAGTGCAACCCAGGACTATCACGTCGGCACCTTCCTCTTTCATACCGTCCACATACTCCCGGATAAGCCCATACGGCACATCTCCTCTCTCAACGGCCTCCACAAGGCCACGGCCCACCTTCTCCACAATCCTGACATCTGAGGCATATTTCATGACAGTATCTCTGTAGAGAGTGCCCCTGAAAGTATTGGCCGTTGCCAAAACTCCTACAACTCCGGACCTGGATGCCAGGGCAGCCGGCTTGACCGCAGGCTCCATTCCCACAAACGGGATGTCGAAACTCCGCCTCAGATACGATATGGCGGCGGCCGTAGCCGTATTGCAGGCCACAACCACCGCCTTTACTCCTCGGGAAAGCATAAATCTTACGATTCGGTCCGCCCGTTCGATTATGTAATCCGAAGATTTCTCTCCATAGGGACAATGAGCGGAATCCGCGACATAGACATAGTCTCTCTCAGGCATAAGGGCATTGAGCTCTTTCCATACCGACAGCCCCCCTATTCCCGAATCGTAGACTCCGATCATCGCAGGTTATCTCAGATACTCATCCAGCAGGGTCTCTATGTCCTCCTCGGCTACCTTTCGGCCTATGATATTGCCTTCGGCATCCACAAACACATTCTGAGGAATAAAGGACACGTTGTAAAGTTGTCCGACCTCGCTCTGCCAGAACTTGAGGTCAGACACCTGAGTCCACTTCAGACCGTCCTCCTTAATGCCCTCGAGCCAGGAATCCTTGTCTCTGTCCAGAGAAACTGCGATAATGTCAAAACCCATCTTATGGTACTTATTATATATCTCCACAAGAGTAGGATTGAAATTACGGCACGGACCGCACCAGCTTGCCCAGAAATCCAGCATGGTCACCTTGTTGCCCTTATAGAACTCTGAGAATGTCACAGGCTCTCCGTCCGGATTGTTCAGGGTAAAGTCCGGGGCCTTGTTGCCGATGGACAGGCTGAGCTCTTTCTGCAGATACTCATCCAGTTCCGCCACGTACTTGTTCTCAGCGAACGCAGGATCGGCCTTATACGCATCCATCAAGCCGGAAAGAGAGTCCGTCTCAAGATACATATACTCCTGCGAGAGAAGATACAGAGCGAAATGGGAAACAGGAGCCTCAGCCACAAGAGCATTCTTCATATTCTCCACATCTTCCTGATATCGATTATAGGTCTCCATTGCCTCCTCGCGCTCGGCTTCGGTAGCCTCGGAGCTGCGCAGCACATCCACAGCGGACATTACGTCATACCTGTCGGCTATCTCTTCCGCTCCGGCACTGTATCTGTTCATCATCGTCTGCGCCTGGCCTCCTGTCACCACTGACTCAGAAAATGCCGTATCACTGCCATTGACAGTAAATACTTCGTTCTCCAGAAATACTGAAAGCATTCCCGGCACGCCGTCTATCGATATGATATAAGGTTCCGGTGTCACAACGGTTCCCTTGAACTCAAACTTTCCATTAATGACATCCACTGTGTCCCTGAACGGGTTCTCCCTGTCCTGATTGAACAGATATGCCTTTCCGTTGACCAAAGCCTCGCTGTCTCCGGTAATGGTTCCTCTTACGGTATACTTGCTACCGTTGTTGCAGGCAGCCGCAAGCACGAGGGCAGCCGCCAAGATTAGCAATTTCTTCATGACTGTAAGTATTAATTAGTTATTTGTTCTCATCCATAAACCACTCCTTGTACATCATATAGCCCTGGGCATTACGGTGAGCCGAATCCCTGACCGCATCAGTACCGTCCTTCACCTTCTTGGCCGGCACTCCGGCATAGACTCCCGGCTCCAGCTTTGAATTGCTGAGTACGACCGCTCCTGCGGCAATTATGGAACCGTCGGCAACCTCCACGCCGTCAAGCAGCACAGCCCCCATGCCCACCAGCACGTCATTGCCGACCTTCGCCCCGTGAATCACTGCGTTGTGTCCGACCGACACATCGTCACCTATCTCCACCACGGATTTCTTATATAAAGTATGCAGCACCGCACCGTCCTGGATATTGACCCTGTTGCCCAGCCTTATCGGGTTCACATCCCCCCTGAGCACCGCACCGTACCATATACTGCAGTCATCTCCTATCTCCACGTCCCCGATAATCGCTGCATTCTCAGCGATAAAACAGTTCCGGCCTATCTTCGGTGTGATCCCGTTCAGCGGTCTTATAATAGCCATATCCTATATCGTTAAAAAAATGACCTACAAATATAGAAAAATAATAAACACGCCCTACATAAAAAAGAGACCGCATCCCTATCGGATACGGTCCCTTAATCGTAGCGATCCGCCCGCTATGACAGGCCGAAACTAGATGATACCCTGCTCGAGCATGGCCTGAGCCACCTTCATGAAGCCGGCGATGTTGGCGCCCTTCACGTAGTCAACATGACCGTCGGGCTGTGTGCCGAACTTAACGCAAGCCTCGTGGATGCTCTGCATGATGTAGTGCAGCTTATCGTCAACTTCCTTGGCTGACCAGCTGATGTGAGTAGCGTTCTGGGTCATCTCGAGACCTGAAGTTGCTACACCGCCGGCATTGACAGCCTTACCGGGAGCGAAGAGGATACCGTTGCTCTGGAACTCGTGGATGGCCTCAGGGGTGCAACCCATGTTGGACACCTCGCAGCAGCACCATGTACCGTTCTTGATCAGCTCTTTGGCATCATCACCGTTAAGCTCATTCTGGAATGCGCAAGGCAGAGCGATGTCGCACTTAACGCTCCATGCTTTCTTGCCGGCTGTAAATTTAGCGGCACCAGGGAACTTATCAGCCATATCCTGAACTTTGTTCCTGTTGGAAGCACGCATAACGAGCATGTAGTCGATCATCTCGTCGGTGATACCTCCGGGAATCTCGCATACTCCATCAGGACCGGAGATGGCGATAACCTTTGCGCCGAGCTCCTTGGCCTTTGTAGCGGCACCCCATGCTACGTTACCGAAGCCGGAGAGAGCGACTGTCTTGTCCTTGATGTCCTTGCCGGCGTGATGCAGAAGGTGCTGCGTGAAATAGAGAGCACCGAAACCGGTAGCCTCAGGACGGAGGATAGAACCACCCCATGTACCGCCCTTGCCGGTGAGCACGCCTGTGTTGTATTCGCGGGCCAGCTTCTTGTACATACCATAGAGATAGCCGATCTCACGTCCGCCGACACCTACGTCACCTGCAGGGATATCGGTATCAGGGCCGATGCATCTCCAGAGCTCATACATGAAGGCCTGGCAGAATCTCATAATCTCAGCGTCAGACTTGCCGACGGGGTCGAAATCAGAACCACCCTTAGCACCGCCCATAGGCAGAGTTGTCAGAGCGTTCTTGAATGTCTGCTCGAAACCGAGGAACTTCAGCATGGAAGGAGTAACTGCCTTATGGAAACGGAGACCTCCCTTGTAGGGGCCAATGGCAGAGTTGAACTGAACCCTGTAACCGAGGTTGGTCTGAACCTCACCCTTGTCGTCAACCCAGGTAACCCTGAATGTGAAGATACGGTCAGGCTCTACGATTCTCTCGACGATCTTAGCCTTCTCGAACTCGGGATGCTGGTTGTAAACCTCTTCGATGGACTCAAGCACCTCGCGGACAGCCTGGAGATACTCTTTCTCGTTACCATACTTGGCCTCAAGTTTGGCCATGATTTCTGAAACTTTCATATTTCTTGTGTTTTAGTTATGTAAATGAAACTGTTTTCTTACTTATTTTACTTCCCATGTGGAGCCGCTGTGCAGCAGTTCATCCATATTGTGAATAGTTGATTTGGCCTTTACCTCCTCGAGCTGGTCCCTGACATTGTCGTCGTAAGTCTTGTCAGGCACGTCCCTGATAACTCCGAGGGCAACCGGGAACTCGGGCCATTTCATGTCGATGAGCATACTGTGCATACCCATGTCCTGAGTGTGGGCATCATGCACCAGTATGTCATCCTCGGTGAAACCGCCCTCGCCGATGGTCACCACCTTGAGCTTCTTGTTCTCAAGGATCAGACCCTTGTCCCTGTTCTTGCCGAAAATCATCTTCTCACCATGTCTGAGAACTATCGTCCTGTCAGCCTTCACCTCCTTATCGGAGATCTCGCGGTGAGAGCCGTCATTGTATATCACGCAGTTGACAAGCATCTCGGTCACAGAGCATCCGTCATGCTTGGCGGAAGCCACGAATATCTCCTGATTGAGCTTCAGCTCCGAGTCTATGCTTCGTGCAAAGAATGTGCCGCGCGCACCCATTACCAGAGCACCGGGGTTGAAAGGATGCTCAACCGTGCCGTAAGGCGACGTCTTGGTAATCTTGCCCAGAGGGGATGTCGGGGAATACTGACCTTTTGTCAGTCCATAGATACGGTTGTTGAAAAGGACGATATTGATGTCGATATTGCGCCTGATGGCATGTATGAAGTGGTTTCCGCCGATGGCCAGGGCATCACCGTCACCTGTGGCCTGCCAAATAGACAGTGTCGGATTGGCGACTTTCATACCGGTGGATATAGCGGTGGCACGTCCGTGGATGCCGTGGAATCCGTAAGTGTTCATATAGTACGGCAGACGCGACGAGCATCCGATACCTGAGACGAATACGAAACGCTCCATCGAGTATCCGAGATCCTCCGCCACCTGGGGAAGAGCCCTCTGAAGAGAGGCCAATACCGAGTGGTCACCGCATCCGGGGCACCATCTTACTTCCTGATTGCTTTTGAAATCCTGTGCTGTATATTTCATAGCTGTATCCTCCTATAATAATTCATTGACTGCATCCACGACATCCTTTACGATGAAAGGCTGTCCCTGCACCTTGTTCAACTGATAGTAATGGAACTTCTGGTGCTTTGCACGCAGATAGTCGGCGAACTGACCGGAGTTGAGCTCGCAGACGATAATCTTCTTGAACTTCGAGAAGACCTCCTCGGTGTTGAGGGGAAGGGGATTGATATAGTCAAAATGAGCCAGGGACACGCTCTTGCCCTGCTTGTGGAACTCCTTGACAGCCGTATAGAGATGGCCGAATGTTCCGCCCCAGCCGACGATAAGCACCTCGCCGCTCTCGTCTCCGATAACCTTCAGCGGCGGAATGTCGCGGGCCACCAGTGCCACTTTCCTGGCCCTGGTGTCCACCATCATCTGGTGATTCTGAGGATCGGAGGAGATGACGCCTGCGGGGTTCTTCTCCAGACCGCCTACCCTGTGCTCCAGGCCGGGAATACCGGGACGGGCCCATCTGCGGACGAGGGTCTCGGGATCCCTCTCAAAGGGAGCGAACTTGCCGCCGCACTCGGAAGCGTCATTGATGAAAGGAGGATGTATCTCGGGAAGATCCTTCATGGAAGGTATCCTCCAGGGCTCGGAACCGTTGCCGAGGAATCCCTCGGTGAGCAGGATGACGGGCATCATGTGCTCCATGGCGAACTTACCGGCGTAGAATGCCTTCTCAAAGCAGTCCGAAGGAGAATGAGCGGCCATCACCATGATGGGACACTCTCCGTTGCGGCCGTAAAGGGCCTGATGCAGGTCGGTCTGCTCGGTCTTGGTAGGTATACCTGTGGACGGGCCGCTGCGCTGAACATCCACGAGCACCAGAGGCAGTTCCGTAATCATGGCCAGTCCGAGAGCCTCCGACTTCAGGGAAAGACCGGGACCGGAGGTGGTGGTCACTGCAAAATTGCCGGCGTATGCCGCTCCGATGGCGGTGCAGATGCCGGCTATCTCATCCTCGCACTGGAGGGTCTTGGCCTTGAGTTCCTTATGGATGGCCAGTTCCTCGAGAATAGCAGTGGCGGGTGTGATGGGATATGAACCGCAGAAAAGGGGCACTCCGGACTTTTCGGAGGCTGCGAGCAGACCCCATGCCGTGGCCTGGTTGCCGTTGATATTGCGGTATGTGCCTTTCTCCTGCTTGGCAGGCTGCACATAGTAGGTGTTTGCTATAGCGTGAATATTGGAGGCGTAGTTGAAACCGTCCTTGAGGACTTTCTTGTTGGTGTCGATAAGAGCCGGCTTCTTCTTGAACTTGCGTTCCAGATACTCGAATGTATGGTCAAGTTCCTTATTGAACATGAAGAAGCACATGCCGAGGGTAAACATGTTCTTGCACCTTACGATGGCTTTCATGTCCAGGCCGCTGTCCTTCAGGCTTTCTTTCGTCAGAGTGGTAATAGGAGACACGATGATATTCCTGTCACCTATGCCCAACTCCTCAATGGGATTCATGGTCTTGAATCCGGCCTTCTGAATGCCCTTCTCGTCGAAGGCATCCTCATCCAGGATAATTGTAGCCGTAGGCTTGGCCCACTTGGCGTTGGCCATAAGTGCTGCGGGATTCATGGCGACAAGTACGTCGCAGAAATCTCCAGGGGTATTGATCTCAATAGAACCTATGTGTACCTGAAAACCGGACACACCTGAGACAGTACCCTGAGGCGCCCGGATCTCTGCCGGGTAATCAGGGAATGTAGAGATCTCGTTACCGAAAAGCGCGGAGGAATCGGCGAACAGCGTACCTGTCAGCTGCATACCGTCTCCGGAGTCGCCGGCGAACCGGATAACGACATCTTCTATATCAATAACTTTGTGTTGCATTATTGTGTTGGTTATAATTTCTCACAAATGTAAGGATATTTCCTAACAAAACGAATTATTTCAGAAGTATTTTATAAAAAAGAGAAAGGACTAGGCCATAACTCAAGGCAGTCCTTTCCATTATAATGACAACTTGCTATCTCTCAACAATTAACGCTGGGGCTGAGCCTGGGGCAGCATCTTGTCCAAAGGGATGTTGAGCTCTATCTTGACCTGCTCGGTCACATCCATACTCTGGGCCGCATCAAAATAGGGAATAACTCCCATAGAAGTATCAAACACATAGATAAGTCCGTTGGTCCTGCCTACCTTGGCCACGGCCTCATTGGCCTTCTGCTGTATGGGAGCCATGAGCTGCTGCTGAAGGTTGTTCATGTCCATCTGAGCGTTCTGGTTGTACTGTGTGATACGGGCTTCAAGATCCTGTATTTCCTGCTGCTTGGTAGCCAGCACCGAAGGTGTCCAGTTGGCGCTCATCTGCTGATAAGTCGTAATCTTGGTGTTGTACTCCTCTATCATCGCGTTGTAGGTCTCCTGCATACTTGCGCTGAACTTCTCCATTTCCACACGGGCAGAATCCATCTCGTCCATCAGGAAAATCACTTCCTGCATATTTACATGCCCGAATTTCATTCCCTGCGCCGAGGCCAGGGTCGCAACTGAGAAAACGCTCAATGCTATTACAATAATCCTTTTCATTTTAGTTGTTCTTTTCTTATTGACTGCAAAATTAATAAAATTTCATATCATTAGAACTGCTGTCCTATCACGAAGTGGAAATTCGAGCCGCCCCTGTCCATGCCCTGAACCGGATCAAAGCCCCATCCCCAGTCAACTCCAAGCAGTCCGATCATAGGAAGCATAATCCTGACTCCGACTCCAGCCGAACGCTTGATCTGGAACGGATTGAATTCCCGGATATCCTCCCAGCAGTTGCCTCCTTCCAGGAAGGCCAGCACGTATATAGTAGACTGAGGCTGCAGGATTACCGGATACCTCAACTCTATAGTGAACTTGTCGTACACATGGCCGACATAGATGCCGTCCTCATTGACAGGTGTCAGGGAATAGTTGGAGTATCCTCTCAATGCGATAATCTCCGAGCCGTAAGTATTGTAGCCGGACATACCGTCACCGCCGACCTGATACCCCTCGAAAGGAGAGTATCCCAGATTCTTGTTGTAATACCCCAGATATCCGAACTGCGCCCTGGTCATCAGCACCAGATCATCGAACAGACGTACATACAGGGCTCCCTTGAAAGTCCATTTGTGATATTCTATCCACCTGTACCTCTCCTGGTCCGTCATAGAGGCATAATCGGTGTTCTTGTCCCTGAACAGGGAATAGGGAGGCGTCAGCTGCAATGACAGCTGGAAATCCGAACCTTCCCTCGGATAAATCATCTGGTCCGTAGAGTTTCTGGCCAGTGTGATCTTATAGCTTATGTTGTTTGAGCGGCCGGTCTCAAAGAGGAAATTGTACCGCCAGTTGTGCAGGTTGTACGTCTGCCAGCTGAGTTCGTGGTAAAGGACAAAATAGCTGTCAGGCCATTTCAGACGGCTTCCCAGCGAGGCTGCGATACCGTAGACCTCATAATACTCGTCTGTATTCTGATAAAAATAATAGGAGTTCGTCTGACGGGTATAATATCCGGCCAGATTGAACGAGGTCGGTTTCTTTCCGAAAAGCCAAGGCTCTATGAAATTGATTGAAGCTGCAGTATAGTATGTACCGTTGGTCTGGAAACGGATGGAGAGCGTCTGGGCATCACCCAAGGGTACAGGACGCCATGCGCCTCTCTTGAACATCCGCTTTATAGAGAAATTGTTGAAGCTTACACCGACTGTTCCCACGAACGAATATCCACCCCATCCTCCTGAGAGCTCGAACTGGGAGTTGGGCTTTTCCTGCAGATTGTAAGAGATATCCACAGTATTGTTCAGCTGATTGGGTATCACCGAATAGCCGCGCGTATGGTCCAAAGCCTGCTCAGGGTCAAAGTTACCCATCGACGCAATCTCCCTCAGGGAACGCTCCAGCATGGACTGACTGTACAGATACCCCGGCTTGGTGAACAGCTGGCGGCGCACTACCTTCTCATTGGTTATAGTATTGCCGCTGATGATTATCTTGTTGAAAGTGGCCGGCTTGCCCTCCACCATGCGGAGCTCGACATCCACCGAATCCCCCACTATATTGGTCTCGACCGGTATGATATTGAAAAATATGTACCCCTGGTCGGCATAAAGGGTATGGATATCCATGAACTCCTTCTTAGGGTCTCCGAAGAGTCTCTTCTCCAGGTTCACGACATCATACACATCACCCTTCTTGATCATCAGGACCGCATCCAGCTGCTCCGATGTATACAGGGAATTACCGGTCCAGGTTATATTCCTGAAATAGTACTTCTTGCCTTCGTCTATGACAAACTTGATGCCCAGACGGTCCGGTTCTATATAATATATGGAGTCCTTGACTATGCGTGCATCCCTGTAACCGGCCTCATTGAAGACACTGAGCATGGACTGCTTGTCGTTCTCGTATTCCTTCTCGTTGAATTTCTTGGTCTTGAAGATATTACGGAAACGCATGTCCCTGGTCTTCGCCATGGCTCCGATCAGTTTGCCGTCAGGGACATGGTCATTGCCCTCAAATGTGATGGTCTTTATCTTGACCTTCGACTTGCGGTCCACGACAAAGGTGACGCGCACAGCGTTCTTTACCACGGTATCCCTGACCTGAATCACGTCCACGTCTGCATTGAGGAATCCTTTCTCCTTGAAATAGTCCTTGATGATTCCGACTGATGAGTTGAGCACATAATCCGACAGGGGTACATTGCGCCGGAGGCTAAGCCTGTCCTGCAGCTCCGTCTGCTCCGAATTCTTGATACCCTGGAAATTCCATCTCGAAACCCTGGGTCTCTCCTGCAGCCACAGTGCCAGATACACTGTATCCCCCATCGCTGAAAGAGAGTCGATATTGAGAGAAACGTCCGAAAAATGCTTCTGGGCCCATATACGGCTGACCACAGATGCGGTAACATCTCCCGGCACCGTTATCTCCATGCCCTCCTTCAAGCCGGTCAACGCCAGAATCTGCGACTCACCGAGATACTTGACTCCCTTAACCCTGATACCGCCCAGCACATATTTTTTTGGATGAAGATAATCTACGACAACGTCTGCGGAGCTCTGCTGCGCATACAACAGCCCCGCTGTCATCAGTGACAATACCAGGAAAAGCGTCCTTTTCAATGTCATCATTTGGAATCGCTAGTTTCAATTTTTATCTGCTCGCCCGTCTTCCCGAACCGTCTTTCCCGGGATGCGTAGCTGTCAAGTGCTGTCCGGAACTCGTTTTTGCGAAAATCGGGCCAAAGGACATCCGTAAAATAAAATTCGGTATACGCACACTGCCAGAGCATGAAATTGCTTATCCGCTGTTCCCCGCTCGTCCTTATCAGAAGATCCGGGTCCGGTATTCCGGCTGTTGCCAGATAATCTCCGAAATGTCCCGCAGGAGCTCCTGCCGCCGCGAACTTCCGGGCAGCCTGCTCAATATCCCATTTGCCGCTGTAACTCAGAAATACCACGAGCGTCAGCCCCGTATTGCCGGCTGTTTCCTCCATCGCCCCGTCTATATCCCTGTTAAGATCTTCCGGAAGGCGGCTCCTGTTGCCTATTACGATAAAGCGGATGTTATTCTTATGGAAAGTAGGCCTCTCATTGAGAATGGACACAGCCATCAGACGCATCAGCTCAGAGACCTCCGCATCCGGGCGGCTCCAATTCTCCTCCGAGAATGCGAAGAAACTCAGATACTCAATACCCGTTTCCACTGCGAACTCCGAGCAGGCCCTTACACTCTCCGTCCCCTCGTGATGCCCGAACACCCGTTCCTTGCCGCGCTGTCTGGCCCAACGCCCGTTCCCGTCCATTATTATCGCCACATGTCTTGGCAGCATACTCTTGTCCATATCTGTTTTCAATATTTTATTCTGTCATTCCTGCGGTCCTCGCCCCATAGCAACTTTTCATTCAAAGCCTCGAAAAAGCCGGCCTGCCCGAATGTCACACACGAAAGAGCGAAGTCCGCTTTCCGCACCGTCACCTTCCTGTCCTCGGCCACATCCATGAAACGGTTGTCCACCGAGAGCAGAGTACGTCTTCCCCCTGAACGTATAACGACCTCTATCTCCGATGTATCCGGCACTATCAACGGCCTCACGTTGAGATTGTGCGGGGCCATCGGAGTAATGATGAATACCGAAGAGTCCGGCACCACTACCGGGCCTCCCACGCTGAGAGAATAAGCCGTAGAGCCGGTCGGGGTCGCTATAAGCAGCCCGTCCGCCCAGTAAGTAGGTATGCGCATCCCGTCGATAGACACCTCTATGCCTATCATATTGGGACCGTAGCGCTGCATGGTTATCTCATTGAGGGCATAGGGATAGATATCCGGAGTCAGTCCCCCGTAGGAAACTTCCAGCAGACTCCTTTTCCGCACACTGTAATCCCCCTCTATCATCCTGTCCACAATACCGCATCCTGCATCTCCGCTTCCCGCCGAAGTCAGAAAACCCAGCCGTCCGAAATTGATGCCGGCGACCGGTATTCCCCTCCTGCCCACCATCGTCAGAGAACTGAGAAAAGTTCCGTCACCTCCAAGGGACAGGAATATATCCACGTCCGCAGGCAGGTCCTCCCCGGATGCAAATACCTCTCCCGGCAAGGGCCGTACACCCGCACTGGCAAGACAGTCCGCCAGTTCCGAGAAAAACGAAAGCCTCACACCTTTTATAATAAGGTGCTCCAGCAATGCCGTCATTCTACTTGCGGTGTCAGGCCCCGGATTGCGGCCATATAGAGCAAAGTGCATGTTCTCTGTTTTTGCTATACAAATTGCAAATATTGCGAATTTATTTTGATAAAGCCCTATTTTTGCAAAAAAACTCATACTTTTGCATTTTGAATGATTTATAACTCTACAATACAGAAATGAAGAAAGTCAACCTTATCCTCAACATCGTACTTGTGCTGGCTGTCGCCGCATTGTACGTACTGCATTTCACCGGCAACAGTAAAACCGAGCACACGGCTTCCGCAGAAGACAGCCGGATAACCGCAGGCAGCGGGGACATCGTCTATATCAACCTCGACACCCTGGTCAACCAGTACGATATGTACAACGACCTGCGCACGGAACTTGAAAGCAAGGTCAGCGCCATCGAGAATGACCTGAACAAGAAGGGAAGAGCCCTTGAGAACGACATGAAGAGTTTTCAGGAAAAAATGCAGAAAGGTCTACTGACACGGTCTCAGATGGAGACCATGCAGAACGACCTGATGGCACGCGACCAGGAGCTCCGCAACCTGTCCCAGCAGAAACAGATGGAGCTGGCCGAGGAAGAGAGCGTCATGTACAACAGGGTAATGGATGCCATAAGGACTTATGTTGACAATTACAACAAAGACAAGCAGTTCTCGCTGATACTTACCACCACGGCTGCTACGAACTCAATAATCAGCGGCGACCAGGGACTCAACATTACGACCGAAGTCATAAACGGCCTCAATCAGGAATACATCAGGAACAGAAACAAATAACAAGCCTTGAAAATAGCCATACTATCGTGTTTTCCGCCTTTCCGAGGCGGAATCTCCCAGTTCAACACCTCCCTGTATCAGGAGTTGTCGAAGGAGCACACGGTACGGGCGTACAATTTCAAAAGGCAGTATCCTGAGTTTCTTTTCCCGGGAAAGACCCAATACATAGAAGACGGAACGCGGCCTCCTTTCGAGGCCGTTCCGGTTCTGGATACGGCCAATCCATTTTCATATATCAGGACAGCACGCACCATCTCCGCATGGAGACCGGACCTGCTGCTGATGCGGTACTGGATGCCATACTTTGCTCCGTCACAGGGATATGTCGCAAGGCATATGCCGTCCGGGTGCAAGGTCATATCCATTCTGGACAACGTCATACCGCACGAACGACATTTCTGGGACGGACCGCTTACCCGCTACTATCTCGGCGGACATGACGGATTCGTAGTGCTTTGCAACGCAGTCAGGGATGACCTGCTGCATATCAGACCGGATGCCAGACACATCGTATCTCCGCATCCCATCTACTCCAACTTCGGAGACAGCATCCCACAAGCCCAGGCCCGGGCCGAACTGGGACTGGCTCAGGACAAAAAGACACTGCTGTTCTTCGGACTCATCCGGGAATACAAAGGGCTGGATATCCTTCTGGAAGCATTCTCTGCCCTGGACAGTTCATACCAGCTGCTGATAGGCGGAGAAGCCTACGGATCATTTGAACGTTATCAGAAATTGATAGACTGCTCCCCGAACCGGGAGCGGATCCACCTTTTCAACCGGTTCATCAGCGACAGCGAGGTAGCCCGGTTCTTCTGCGCCTCTGACCTGTGCGTACTGCCATACAGGTCAGCCACTCAGAGCGGCATCAGCTCCATCGCATACCACTTCGGCCTGCCTATGGTCACTACTGCCGTCGGCGGATTGCGGGAGATGATCGGCGAGCGGGGCACGGGACTTGTAACGGAAGAGGTAAGTGCGGAAGCAGTACGCGGGACTGTCGAGAGATATTTTTCCGACCCCGCCATACGCACCCGCTGTGTGGAGGCCATCGGAAAGGAAAAGGAACGGCTGTCATGGGGACGGTTCTGCTCCAACTTGATAGATTTTTACAACACATTATAAAACACTCGGTTATGAAAGCGATTACACAGACAGACTTCAATTTCAGACATCAGACGGGCAAGTACGAAGGCAAGGTACGCGATGTCTACACCATAGACGACAACTTCATAGTCATGATAGCCACCGACAGGATATCGGCATTTGACGTGATCCTGCCCAAGGGCATAACCTACAAGGGACAGGTGCTTAACCAGATAGCCTCGATGTTCCTGGATGCCACAGCCGACATAGTCCAGAACTGGAAGATATCCGCTCCCGACCCCATGGTCACTATCGGATACAAATGCCAGGGCCTGCCCATAGAGATGATCGTCAGAGGCTACCTTACCGGCAGCGCATGGAGGGCCTATAAGAACGGTGCCCGCGAGATCTGCGGAGTGCCCATCCCGGACGGAATGAGGGAGCACCAGAAATTCGAGACTCCTATCATCACCCCCACCACCAAGGCCGAGATAGGCACGCACGACGAGGACATCTCCAAGGAAGAGATACTGCGCCGCGGTCTCGTATCCCCCGAGGACTATGCCAGGATAGAGGACTACGCCCTCAGGCTGTTCCAGAGAGGCACGGAGATGGCCGCACAGAGAGGCCTTATCCTCGTGGACACCAAATACGAGTTCGGCAAGAGAGACGGTGAGATATATCTGATAGACGAGATTCACACTCCGGACTCATCCAGGTACTTCTACGCTGACGGCTATGAGGAAAGATTTGCCAAAGGTGAGCCCCAGAGACAGCTCTCCAAGGAATTTGTCCGCGAATGGCTGATGGAGAACGGATTCAGCGGTCAGGCCGGGCAGAAGATTCCCGAGATGACCGATGAGCGCGTCAAGATCATCTCCGACAGGTATATAGAACTGTTCGAGCACATCACAGGCAAGCGGTTCGAGCCGGCTGAGTACGGCGATGATCCCTATGCCCGTATCGAGAACAATATCAACAATACCCTTGCCCGACTTGTATGAGACTGCTGACAACCGCTCTCTGCCTCCTGCTGTTGGCCACAGCCGCAGCTCCGTATGCGTCGGCCCAGGATTTCGTACCTACACCCGTGGAGATTTCCCAGGATAAAGTCAACGTAAACGGAGAGATATTCTACCTGCACAAGGTACTGCCGAAACAGACCCTCTACTCCATCTCAAAAGCCTATGGGGTTCCGGCAGACGCCATTCAGAAAGTCAATCCGTCCCTGACAGAGGGGCTCAAGGCCGGTATGCTCCTGTACATACCGCAGGCAGCAGCTGCACCGGCTGTGGACAACAGCAAGCAGCCGACCGTAGAGAAGACTTCCGAGAAGCCGAAAGCGGAGAGGGAGAAACCGCAGCGTACAGTCAAAAAGAAAAAATACAAGAAGTACAATGTCAAGTGGTACGAGACCCTTGACGATGTCGCGGTGAAGTTCAATGTAACAGTAGAGGCCATCATCGCCCTCAACGACATAGACACCGCTTCCGGCAAACGGATACGGGGGATTATGATTCCGGACAAGGAATTCATGAGCAGTATGCAGTCCGCTCCGTCCGTAAAGGAAGACAGCGAAGTCACTCCTGCGGCTCAGTCAGAGACACAGAGTGTTGCTGTCATTCAGGAACTTGAACGCACATTCGAAGTCTACGACGAAGGGCCTTACGTAATCTCCGTAGTCCTGCCGCTCAATGCCAGCCGGCTGACGGATAACCTGAATGCATATGCCGCTGATTTATACGCAGGTGTTCTTACCGCTGCCGGGCAATTGAAAGAAGAAGGCCTGATGGATCATTTTGTCATCAATACCGTAGACCTGAGCCAATACAGCAGCTCTTGGGAGATGATTGCCGACGGTGCGCTCAAAGGCAGCGAGCTCATCATCGGTCCGATCTCGGAAAGAGACCTCCAGCCCGTGGCCGCTTTCGCCAAGATCCGGCATATCCCTGTAGTGTCTCCGCTTGACCTCAACACCGCATCCCTGGCTGACGGCAATCCGTATTTCTATCTGTTCCCGCCGCAGTCCGACCTGGCCCTGGCACATCAGATAGACAAGATGTCCGGTAACAGCCTACAGGACACCACCTCGTCCATAACCATCATCTACGAATCAGGTACGGACAGCACTGACCTGACTTTGGAGACTTTTGCAGAACTCAGGGACAACGGTCTGCAGTTCAACACATTCACATACGATTTTCTGAACGGTCGTGGCATAGACAGTCTTATGAGCCAGTCCCTGAATCCCCGCTGTCTCAATAAAGTCCTGATTCCTTCCATGAACGAAGCCTTCATAACGGATGCCCTGCGCAATCTCAACCTGATTAAAAGCTCGCGCAACTACAAGGTTGAAGTCTACGGTCTGAGCCGGTGGAAGAACTTCGAGACCATTGAGTCCAATTATCTCCACGCACTGGACCTGCGGCTGGCCATGTCCTACTATACCGACTTCAATGACTCGCTTACGGTAGAGTTTATCAACAGATACCGGGAAGCATTCAATACCGAACCCACATCCTTCTCCTATCAGGGATACGACATCCTCACATTCTTTGTCGAGGCTATGAACACATACGGCAAGGACTTTCCTGCCGCGATAATAAACGAAAGGAAGAGCCTGCTCCAATCGGATGTGCTCTTCCTTCCGGTCGCTCCCGGCTCCGGCTGTGAGAACCGGGCCTTCAGGGATATATGTTTCACCAAGGGCTGGACTGTCGTTACTGAGCGATAACGCCGCAACGGGCGTTGAATCCCTCTATCCAGGACCTCTCCGCTGAGTCAAGCATATCGAAATTGACCGGCGAGAGGTCTATGGGAAGGGCTGTCAGGGTCTCGAACCTGTAGAAGTCCCCGTATTCATGGCCCTCATGCTGTACGACAGTGATTACATTCTCGTGCCGTATACCGTATTCACCCTCGATATACGCAGCCGGCTCATTGGACATCACCATACCCTCCACCAGCGGCACCCTGTTCTCCTCCATGCGGATACTCTGAGGACCTTCATGCACGCACAGATTGTGGCCTATACCGTGGCTGGTGCCGTGCAGGTACATCCTTCCGGCCTTCATGACAGGGCCACGCGCCAGGATATCCAGCAGACAGCCTCTCATTCCCTTACGGAACACAGCCATGCTCAGGTCTATCATGCCTTTAAGGACAGCGGTATAGTCATCTTTCTGCCTCTGAGTCAAGGGCCCGAGCGGTACAGTCCTGGTAGTGTCGGTTGTACCGTAGGTATACTGCGCTCCCGTGTCAATCAGCAGAAAGCCCTCCGGACGGATGACAGCACTTCCCTGCTCAGAAGGCATATAATGAGGCATGGCGGCGTTCGCACCGAAGGCAACTATCGCCGGGAAACTCTCCCCAAGGTAGTCAGGGCACTCGCTGCGGCACTCTATCAGCTTCACCGCCACATCATACTCAGTGATACCGCTGCCGACATTGGCCTTGATCCAGTCAATGACCTTTGCCATAGCCTTCGCATCCTCGATGAACGCCTTGCGGAAACCTTCCAGCTCCACCGCGTTCTTAACAGCCTTCATCATGGCAAGCGTTCCGCCAGGCACCGGATCAGGAACATAGGGACTGAACGGGGAGCGCTGATGCACATTGTCCATAGCCGCAAAGAAGTATTTGGCGGTTATCTTGCCGGAAGAGAAAATCCTTACGCACGTCTTGGGAAGCGCCTTCAGGAACCGGCCGAACTCCTCATAGTCCTTCAGTATCACGCCCTGCCTGTGCAGAGCCGCAGCGGCCTCGTGCTCCAGCATCTCCTGACGCAGGAAGAGCGTTATACATTCCTCCGTAACCACCGCATAGGACAGAGCCAGAGGATTGTACTCGATGTCAGTACCTCGGATATTGCACAACCAGGCGACCTCGTCCAGAGCCGTCACCACATAGGCGAAAGGTACGGGGCCCCGGAGTTTCTCCACCAGACGGCCGTGCTTTGAAGATACGGACTCTCCGCTGACAGTCTCGTCCACATAGCGCACAGGATTGAACTGCAGGGTAGGACGGTCTTTCCAGACTTTATCGAAAGGATCCTCGATCAATGCCGGAGACAGGGGAGCCAGCGAATCCATCATCTCCATATACTCCGAATACGGGAACAGATCCTCGTCCATAGCCACTATGTCATCCGCCTCCAGACGGGCCTTGAGCCAGTCCGCAACCGACGGTGTGCCCTCCACCTTAAGTTTCATCATCTCTATCCCGCTGCCCTCCAACTGGGCCGCTGCCTGTATGAAGAACCTGGAATCCACCCACAGCGCGGCTTCCTTCTGAGTAACGACCAGGGTGGCCGCCTCCCCGGTGAAGCCTGACAGCCATTCCAGTACCTTATAGTGATCAGGGATATATTCCCCGAAATGCGGATCCGTCGAAGGGATAATCATAGCCGAGATATCGTCCCCGGCAAGGACCTTGCGGAGAAGGTCGAGACGTTCTTTTCTTTCCATTGACAGTATATATGAATGATTAATCGTTTCCTGCATTGCCCAGAAGCTCGCGGGCATTCTGCACAGCCGCCGCCGTCAGTTCCGAGCCGCTCAGCATACGGGCCACCTCCATGACTCTCTCCTCCCCTTCTATGCGGCGGATACCCGTGGCAGCCTTGCCGTCAGGGCCGAAGTCCTTGTACACAAGATAGTGAGAGCCTTTCTTCGAGGCTATCTGAGGCAGATGGGTGATGGCGATTATCTGCATATCCCGCCCCATCCGGCCTATCATGTCGCCCATCCTGTCGGCAATCCTGCCTGACACTCCGGTGTCTATCTCGTCGAATATCATGGCCGGCATGGAAGTGTACCTTGCCAGAAGTCCCTTGAGTGCCAGCATGACCCTGGAGAGCTCTCCTCCGGACGCTACTTTGGAGATATCTCTGAGAGAATGTTCCCCGTTGGCCGAGAACATGAAGTCCAGGGTATCAGCCCCGGTGGCTGTCAGCCTGTCCTTGGCTGAGACCACAGCCTTGAATACGGCGTGAGGCATCTCCAGAGACCTGACAGCCTCCTGCAAAGCCACGGAAAGAGCCTCGGACGCAGCCTGACGCTGCTCCGAAAGCCTGCGGGCCAAAGTCTCCCGCTGCTTTCCCAGTTCCTGCTGCCTCTGCCTCAGAGCCGACAGCCTCTCCTGCATCTGTTCCGTACCTCCGAGCGCAGTTGCCAGAGAATCCCTCAGGGCTATAAGCGCGTCCACGTCGGCACAGCCGTATTTTCTTTCCAAAGAATATATCAGGGACATCCTCTCCTCCACCTCTTCCAGTCTCCTGGGCGAGACCGTCACAGAAGAAGATATGTCCTCTATTTCTCTCTCTATGTCCGAAATCTCTATCTTGCAGGATTCCAGCCGGGCGGCCAGAGACTCAAGGCGGTCATCCCAGGCCGAGAATTTTGACAGACGGGCAGCGGCATCCTTAAGCAGCTGCGCGACGGACAATCCCTGGGGATTAAGACCGGCATAGGCCGCATCCAGACCTGCACGGATGTCCTCCGCATGAGCAAGGGCCTTCTGCTCCTGCTCCAGGGCCTCCATCTCTCCCGGTACAAGGGCGGCTTCCCGCAGCTTATCCAACTGGAACTGACGGTACTCGGCATCCCTCTCCGCCTCGGCTATGGATTTCTCCAGGGAAGCCGCCTCCTCCTCCACTGCACTGTACCCGTCATATACCTTTCTATACTCATCCAGCAACGGAGCCGTACCTGCGAAATGGTCTATCACCCCGAGCCTGTAGTCGGGGTCGGTGAGCAGCAGATGCTGATGCTGGCCGTGTATGTCGATTATACGGCCCGATATGGCCGCAAGTTCCGCCAGCGACACCGGCTCGTCGTTGAGAAACGAGCGTGAACGTCCGGCAGGTGTGATTACCCTGCGGAGTATGTATTCCTGACCGGACTTGTCGTGGAACTCGGCCTCCACCACACAGTTGCGGGTATTGTCGCTGAAGACCGATGAGTCAGCCCTCTTGCCCAGAACAAGGGAAAGGGCTCCCAGAAGTATGGACTTGCCGGCACCGGTCTCTCCTGTGATTATCACCAGACCGTCCGGAAACGTAATGTCCAGAGAGTTTATAAGAGCGTAGTTGGATATGGACAGACGGCTCAGCATTGTCCCAACAGTCTTTCAAGTCGGTCCACAAGTGCGGCGGCGACATCGGCCTTGGACTCCAGCGGCAGACTCTGACTGTCCCCGTTGCGGAAAAAGAACGTAACCTTATTGGTATCCGTACCGAAACCGGCACCCGGATCTCTCAGGGAGTTCAGCACTATCATGTCCATGTTCTTGCGACGGAGCTTGCTCAAGGCATTGTCCTCGGCATTGTCTGTCTCCAGAGCAAAGCCGGCCACCACTCCGTCCTGACGACGGCGCAAGCCTATGGCAGCCGCAATATCCTCCGTGGGGACAAGCGTCAGCTCCATCCGCTCTCCGTCTTTCTTTATCTTGGACGTACTGGGTGAGGCGGGAGTAAAGTCCGCTACAGCCGCACATAGCACCGTTATGTCGCTGCCTTTATCGTATTCTGCGACTGTGGCCTCGTACATCTGACGGGCTGAGACCACATCCACAATCCGTACGCCCGGCTCCGACGGTCTTACCGCAGCCGGTCCGGAAACCACCGTCACCTCCGCACCCCTGCGGGCCAGCTCATCCGCTATGGCCGAGGCCATCTTGCCTGAGGAATGATTGGAGATGAAACGCACAGGATCTATGGCCTCCCTAGTAGGCCCGGATGTGACCAGGGCCCTGCGTCCCATGAGACTGCAGCTGCGGGAAAATAACGACTTTATCCTCCTGACTATGACCTCGGGCTCCTCCATCCGGCCCTTGCCGTCCAGACCACTGGCCAGTTCCCCGGATGCCGCCTCGATAATCTCCACTCCACGTGTCCGGAGTATATCCATGGACTCCTGAGTGGCCGGATGCGCGTACATGTCCAGGTCCATGGCCGGAGCGGCCATCACCGGACATTTGGCGGACAGATATGTCGTCAGCAGCAGATTGTCGGCTATACCGTGCGCCATCTTGGACAGGGTATTGGCCGAGGCCGGAGCTATCAGGTACAGGTCTGCCCAGAGACCCAGCGAGACATGACTGTTCCACTGTCCGTTCTCCGGGTCAAAGAACTCGGTGAGAATAGGATTGCGGGACAGGGTGGCCAATGTCAGCGGGGTTATGAAATGCTTGGCGGCGGCGGTCATCACCACCTTCACCTCCGCTCCCTCCCTGACAAGCAGACGTACAATATAAGCCGCCTTGTAAGCGGCTATACTGCCTGTAATACCCAGAAGTACGTGCTTTCCTCTCAGCATCGGAAGAGACTATTGCTGTTCGTCCACCTTGCGGTAATAAATCTCGCCGTCACGGAACTCCTCAATGGCCACAAGCGTCGGCTTGGGAAGTCTCTCATAGTGCTTCGAGATCTCTATCTGCTCGCGGTTCTCGAAAGTCTCCTCAAGAGTGTCGGCGTAGTTGGAGAACTCCTCCAGCTTCTGGCTGAGTTCCTGCTTTACGTTGGCGGAGATCTGATTGGCCCTCTTGGCGATGATCATCACTGTCTCGTAGATGTTGCCGGTAGGCTTTGCCAGCTCCGAGAGATTCCTGGTAATAGTGTTTGTAGGTACCTGTTTGATTTCCATCTTATTTCTTATTTAAAATATTCTGAACCTTAGCCGCGAGTCCGTCCAGTTCCTTACGGTACTTGGAATCGGGGAACTCGCTCACAAATGTGAAATAGTCATCCGTAAATGTCACATATCTGTCCCTCTGCCTGTCCGCCACACTGTTGAAGGCATACTTGTAGGCTGACATCACGGTATAGTACATGATATCCTCCCGATAGACATTGTCCGCGTCCTCCTTGAGCACCAGCTTGAGCGCATAGTGAGCAGCCTTGTAATCCTCAATGGTATAATACAACTTGGCAGACTCATATTCTTTCCTATCCAGTCTCTCCTCCAGTCTGTCTATCATGGCATGGCACTGTGCCGCATACTCACTGTCAGGATAATCTATCAGATAATTGGCAATCGCCGCGAGGGCCTTGTAAGTAGGAGTCTGGTCCAGTTCATATCTGTACGTGCTGCTGTACAGGCAGTCCAGATACATGAAACGGGCCTTGTCTGCAAACGGACTCCGAGGATACACATTGATAAAAGACTCAAAAGCCTGCTCCGCTGCAGCCATATCCCCATAGCAGTAATGGGAATACGCAGTGTAGTACTGAACGGTATCGTCCTGAGCCGTACCTCCCACCGCTATCTTAAGGCTCTCGAACATACCGGCTGCCTTCGCATATTTGCCGGCATCGAAAAGGTCAAAGGCCATCTTGTACTTGGCCGGCACGTCATGACTCTCCAGCATCAGCTCATACTGGCTCTTACATGACTGAAAAGCCAGCAGCATGACTGCCGAAAGCACGACTGCTACAACCGACCTGAACGGGACATTTCTCATATCATCCATCTTTCCGAACTTACAAAGATACATATTTATTCTTAATATACGCCTCCAATCTGTATCCCCACACCAAAATTATCGCCATGGCCCATCTTGCCAAAAGCAACACCCACCACGCAGCACCTATGGACGCAAGCAGGAACAAATCCTCCAAGTTACTGTGACTGATACCGATATGAAGATTGAGGCCGTTTATGTCCGCCTTCCGCAGCTTGTCATTTCCGGCCTCCTCTATCATAGCCGCAGCCCCATAGGCAAGGCCGAGCGTATTGGCTATAATCCACAGCACCGAACATCTGGCCGAAAGGCCGAAGACCCTCATCACAGGTCTCAGCATCCGGGATATCAGCCTGATTATCCCGAACTCGGCCAGCAGGGCCTGCAGAATATTCAGGGCAAATATGATAACCAGCATCTTGGGGACCAGCACACACACGTCCATGAGCCAATCCAGCACCGCGTCCCGGAACTCGGGTCTTCCGGCCACGGCATCCACGACCGCAGCCTCGGATACAGTCTCCGGAAGCAACAGATTCAGAACGTATGCAAGAATTATTCCTGAAAGAGTACGCACCAGTACCATCAGCAGCGCAGGGCTTCCTGTCTTCTTCTGCACGGCCGTCTCCACTATCATATTGTGCGAGCACAGCACCATCACACCCAGTATCGTCACAGCCCTCGCGTCCAGGTCCAGGGCGACCGCAGCCGTAACTGCTGAATACATATTGACGAAATAGCCCGAGACATAGGCCAGGGCGGCCTCTCCCGGCAGTCCGAAATGCACGAACAGAGGCGACAGGACAGCGGACAGCCAGTCAATGAATCCGAAATACCCCAGCAGCATAATGGCAAAGGACACCCCCACCGTGATCTTAATCATCCACAGCGCGGTCTTAAGTGTGGACGGCAGCACTTTCCTGACAGCTGCGGCACACCTTTGTCTGAATCCGGGGGCTTCCACTTCCGGACTCTATTTCAGGTTCCAGTGACGGGTGACCTTACGCTCTATCGGGCCGAATATCCATGGACGGATAAGAGGAGCGAACAGCCAGCCTATCTTGTTGATCAAGCCCGGAATCCTGCCGGAACGGCCCCGGAGCATCATATTCATGGCCTTGCGGGCAGCCGTCTCAGGTCTGATCATGATGCCGAGTCTGCGGGCCAGACGGCTGTACTTGGGCGGAAGACCCAGCAGAGGCGTATCCACCGCTCCGAAATAGATGGCGGAGACATTGACTCCCGTCTTCTGGCACTCGGTCCTGAGCGCACGGGTAAAGATGCGGGTAAACGACTTGGTCGAGGCATAAGTGGTGAGAAAAGGAAATGGAAACCACGCGGCCAGGGAAGATATGTTCAGTATATAGCCTATGCCGCGCTCCAGCATCCCCGGCAGGAAATACCTGCAGAGCATGGCCGTCGCATGATTGTGTACCATGATGATGCTGCTCACCTTCTCCGGCGGCATATTGCGGAAATGCATCGGATGCAGCATCCCGGCGTTGTTGACCAGCACCTCCACCTCGGCCTCCGGCCTCTGCTCCCTGACAGTATCGAAGACTCTCCGGGGAGCGTCCACCGCCGACAGGTCAACGCCTACCGACAGGAAATCCAGATCTGGATACTGCCCGGCCATATCGTCCCGGACGGCATCAGTCTCGTTCTGGAAGAGGGCCACGATGATGACATTGTAGCCCTTCGCGGCCAGAATCCTGACATATTCCAGGCCCATACCCGAGGAACCGCCGGTGACAAGGGCGTATTTATTGTGACTTGACATAAAATACCTGAATTGAAGTCCGCAAATTTAGAACTTTTATCGTATCTTTGCTCCTATATCAACACAAACACTTACTATTATGGCATCAATCAAAGGAACAAGAACCGAAAAGAATCTTCTCGCCTCATTCGCCGGAGAATCCCAGGCCAGAGGCAGATACACCTACTTCGCAAGCGTGGCCAAGAAAGAGGGCTATGAGCAGATAGCCGCCATCTTCCTGGAGACAGCCGAGCAGGAGAAGGAGCACGCCAAGAAGTTCTTCAAATTCCTCGAGGGCGGTATGGTAGAGATCACCTCGACATACCCTGCTGGAATAATCTCCACCACTCTGGAGAACCTCAAGGCCGCCGCCGAGGGCGAGAATGAGGAATGGACAGTACTCTATCCCGAGGCCGCAAAAGTGGCCAGGGAAGAAGGTTTCACCGAGATAGCCGTGGCATTCGAGATGATAGCCAAGGTCGAGGCCGAGCACGAGGCCCGCTACAGCAAGCTTCTCGAGAGAATAGAGACAGGTACTGTCTTCGAGCGTGACGGCGAGATCTACTGGCAGTGCCGCAACTGCGGATACGTACACAAAGGCAAGAAAGCTCCGGAGAAATGCCCTGCCTGCCAGCATCCCAAGGCATATTTCGAGCCCAAAAAAGAAAACTACTAAAAGGGCTTAGTCGCTGAGCTCCGAAACAGAAAAGGCTGTGTCTGGATTTCCCGGCACAGCCTTTATTGCATCCTGAATTGTATCAATTTACGGCAGCACGATCCGTGTCTTAGCACTAGAACACCTTGAAGCCCATGGCTTTGCGGGCGAGGGCCAAGGTAGCGGAGGCACTGGTGCGGGCCTTGTCGCGGCCTTCCGACACCACCTTGTGCAGATAAGCGTCGTCGTTGTAGATGGCATCGATGCGCTCACGTATCGGCAGGGTCACCTTGCAGATATCGGCTGCAAGCTGCTTCTTGAGGTCACCGTAACGGATTGAGCAGTCGTTCCATTTCTCCTTGAAATACTCGACGGTGGACGGCTCGGACACAAGAGCCATGAGGGTGAAGAGATTCTCTATGCACTCGGGCATAGGACTGTTCGGCTCGACGGGACCGCTGTCTGTCAGGGCCTTCATCACTTTCTTGGTGATGGTCTTCTCATCGTCGTAGAGATAGATGCCGTTGCCCTCGCTCTTGCCCATCTTTCCGCTGCCGTCCAGACCGGGCACCTTGATGAGACCGCTTCCGAAATTAAACGCCCTCGGCTCAGTAAAGACCTCCTCGCCGTACATATTGTTGAAGCGGCGGGCCAGAACCCTGGCGTACTCCAGATGCTGCTCCTGATCCTTGCCGACCGGCACGAAGTCCGCACGGTGAATCAGGATATCGGCAGCCATCAGAACCGGATAAGTCAGAAGGCCTGCGCTGATGTTGATGCCCTCATCGTTGTGGTCATCCTCGGCGACATCTTCCAGACGGACATTGCGGGCCTTTGCCTTGGCCAGACGCACTTTATCCTTGAAAGTGGTGGTACGCTCCAGCTCGCCCTTGTAGGATATCATGTTCAGAAGCACATAAAGCTCGCTCACCTCGGGCACGTCGCTCTGCACGAATATCGTAACCTTCTCCGGATCCAGACCGGCGGCCAGATACTCGGCAAGGATAGTCCTCACATTGGCGTGAAAGTCATCCGGGTGCGGATGAGTGGTCAGCGAATGCAGGTCCGCTATGAAATAATAACAGTTGTAATCGTCCTGTATCCTCACGAAATTGCGGAGGGCTCCGAAATAGTTGCCCAGGTGAAGATGTCCGGTGGAACGTATACCGCTCAATACTGTCTGCATAGCCTAGTCCTCCATATTGTTCATTGCCTCACGGATCTTGCCCTCTATCTCCTCTGTCAGCTCGGGATTGTCCATAAGCAGTTTCTTGACCGCATCCCGGCCCTGGGCCAGTCTGGACTCACCGTAACTGAACCACGAGCCGCTCTTCTTGATGATATCGAACTCCACACCCAGGTCTACAATCTCTCCTATCTTCGAGATACCCTCGCCGAATACGATATCGAACTCGGCTTTGCGGAAGGGAGGAGCCATCTTGTTCTTGACGATCTTGACGCGGGTACGGTTGCCGGTGGGATCGTCTCCGTCCTTGAGCTGGGTCACCTTGCGCACGTCGATGCGGACGGAGGCGTAGAACTTCAGGGCATTGCCGCCCGTAGTGGTCTCGGGATTGCCGAACATCACACCGATCTTCTCGCGCAGCTGGTTGATGAAGATGCAGCAGGTGTTGGTCTTGGAGATATTGGCCGTCAGCTTCCTCAGGGCCTGACTCATCAGTCTGGCCTGCAAGCCCATCTTCTGGTCTCCCATCTCGCCCTCAATCTCGGCTTTGGGAGTCAGTGCCGCCACGGAGTCCACCACGATGATGTCGATAGCCCCGCTGCGGATCAGGTCGTCTGCTATCTCAAGGGCCTGCTCGCCGTTGTCCGGCTGGGATATGAGGAGGGTATCCACATCCACTCCCAGGTTCTTCGCGTATGTGCGGTCAAAAGCGTGCTCCGCATCGATAATGGCTGCGAAGCCGCCGGCCTTCTGGGCCTCCGCTATGGCATGTATGGCCAGGGTCGTCTTACCGCTGGACTCAGGACCGAATATCTCGATCACCCTTCCCCTCGGATACCCGCCGATTCCCAGAGCGTGATCCAGTGCGATGGACCCCGACGGAATCACTGAAACATCCCCCTCAGGCCGGTCTCCGAGCTTCATGATAGCCCCTTTACCGAAATCCTTTTCAATCTTGTCCATTGTTGCCTGCAAAGCCTTGAGCTTGGCTGCGTTAGCCGCCGCAACATCATTCTGTTCGAGTTCTTTTGCCATACTTCTTCAATTAAAATATCCGCAAATATAATCTAAAATCCGAACCATAGCAATATCGAAACGGCTATAAACGTTTTTATACACTTTCACCCCCTGAGACACCGCCCCCGCAATGTCAGAAACTGTCTAAATCTCGATTTTTTTACAGGATTTAGACAGTTTACGACATTTTTTCTTATCTTTGTTCCAGAACAAATATCTGAGTTTATGCTGATTGGAAGGAAAGAAGAAATACGGAAATTAAAAGAAGCATACGAATCTGAATACTCTGAATTCGTGGCGGTATACGGCCGCAGACGAGTCGGGAAGACTTTTCTGATAAGAGAGACTTTCAACTATCAGTTAACATTCTCTCATACTGGACTCTCGAAGAAAAACACCCGCTCTCAACTGCGGGAATTTTACCTGTCGCTGAAGCGTCATGGGGACAAAGACACTCCGTCACCGTCCAATTGGCAGGAAGCCTTTGATTGCCTTTCAACTTTTCTGGAAAATTCCTCAGATAAAAAGAAAGTGGTATTCATAGATGAGATGCCGTGGATGGATGCTCCCAGATCTGGATTTCTGCAGGCCCTTGAACATTTCTGGAACGGATGGGCCACTGCACGCAAAGACATCTTACTAATCATATGCGGCAGTGCCTCCTCTTGGATTATCAACAAAATACTCAAGAATCACGGAGGTCTGCACAACCGTGTATCAACGAGAATTCACCTAAAGCCTTTTACCCTCAACGAATGCGAGGAATATGCTGTCAGCCGGAAACTCGGGATGAGCCGTACACAACTGGCCGAGGCCTATATGATAATGGGCGGAGTACCTTTTTACTGGTCAAAACTGGACAGAACCAAAAGTCTGGCGCAGAATATCGACTCCCTGTTCTTTTCCACGGACGGTGAGTTCCGTCATGAATTCGACGAACTGTATGCGTCTCTGTTCCAACGACCGGAAAAATATCTGAAGATTATCGAAACTCTTGCGACAAAAAAAGCGGGACTGACACGCGGGGAACTTGCAGTGAAAAGCGGACTGGACGACAACGGCAAGCTGAGCCAGATGCTGGAGAATCTCTCCTACTGCGGTTTTATACGAAAATACTGCCATCTCGGCAAGAAAGTAAAGGATGCAATGTATCAGTTAATTGACAATTACACCCTTTTCTATTACCAGTTCATACGGAACAATCCGTCCACGGATGACAACTACTGGACAAAATCTATCGGCCGTCCCCAATACAATACATGGTGCGGTCTGGCCTTCGAACGCCTTTGCCTGCTGCACACCAGGCAGATAAAGGCTGCCCTCGGGATATCCGGAATTCTGACCCACGTCTACTCATGGTTCGCCGCACCTTCAGAAGACAAACAGGGAGCACAGATAGACATGCTTATAGAGAGAGCAGACAACGTACTGGACATCTGCGAGATGAAATACTCACAGACTCCCTACGCCATAACATCAGGTTACAGGAACACACTGCTGAATAAAGCCGGCCGCCTCTCCGACGAGACAGCCGGAAAACAGGCTGTCCACATAGTAATGGTCACTGTCAATGGTCTGGTCCGCAACCAATACACCGACATCATCAACAACGAAATCACTCTAGAAGATCTTTTCAGGCCGT
The DNA here is from genome assembly GCA_949297365.1 of uncultured Bacteroidales bacterium. Lineage (GTDB taxonomy): Bacteria > Bacteroidota > Bacteroidia > Bacteroidales > UBA932 > Coprenecus. The sequence continues at coordinate 176,962 of CASFSL010000040.1, forward strand.
AGAATGTCAGAAACTGTCTAAATCTCGATTTTTTTGCAGGATTTAGACAGTTTACAACAGCAAAGGATATATCTACTCCGCGGGATTCATGCCCATAGAACCTGCGAGACCTATTATATCTCTCATAGCCAGACTGTCCGTCTGCATATAAATCATAGTGACAGACAGGACTTTCTTACTGTTTTCAGGATCTTTCTCTGCCTGCAGCATAAGCAGATCATCCACATACTGTCCATCAGGAGAGCTGTAATAGAATGTCACGTCTTCTTCAATATTGGATATCTGAAGAAGTTCTATGTAATCTCCGAACCTTTTCAGTATATTATGATTAGCAGACTTAGTCATCTCTGATGCCGATTTGGCATTATCAGCAACCAGGATGTAAAGACTTTTCAATTTCTTCAAGTCCATATGATTGACAACTGTCATATCATCCACCGCGAAATCATCCAATGTCACATCAGTGCCTTCCGAGAATACAGAAAGCAACTCCAGCATAGAACTGGAGATATGTATTCCGGTCACATCCTCAAGTTCAGTGTAGTAATTGTACAGTTCTTGCACCGCCTGCAATTTTTCATCCACATGCGTGTCCTTGTTCTGGGCGCAGACCGGCCTGCAGACCACAACAGCTAAGGACAGCATCACCATAATTGAAAGAAACTTTTTCATATCAACGGTATTTTATTGTTTATCATTTACTTTCCTCATCACATCCTCCAGGTTGTCAGTCGTATTCCGCACGGCATCCCTTATATTGCCGGCGGCAAAGGACATACCCTTGCCCAGATTCTGACCGATAAGTCCCAGTGCCTCCACCACAGCCGCGTAGGCTTCCTCAGGATTGTCAAACGTATCCGCAGGCTCTTCTATATGAAGCGGTGTAAGGAACGCCACAGCCGCTATCGCAGCAGCAACCCCTATGGCGGAGATGGACGCAATCAGCCTCATCCTGCCGCTACGGCGTCCGAGTTCCCGGTCCACCGTCCGCTCTATCATCTGATAAAGGTCCTCCGGAACAGGTACATTCTCATCCGGAATCCGCATCCCGGACAGTCCCCGAAAGAGGGCCTTGTCCCCGGCGGAAGCCTCATCAAGCCTCCCGGTCAGCTCCTGCTCCTCCGTGGCAGAAGTCTGTCCGGCATAGAAACGCTCCAACAATTCCGATGTTTTTAAATTCCTGCCCATTTTTTAAATTTTTACCTGTTTATAAATTTCGATATTTTTTCCTTCAACATCTTTCTGCCTCTGGACAGTGTGACCCGGATATTGACCTGACTCATACCGGTCAGTGCCTCTATCTCGGACATCTCCATCTGTTCGAGATCTCTCAGGAGCACCACCTCACGCAGTTTCGGGGGCAATGCGGCAAGGGCCTTCCGCACCAAGACCGCCTCCTCCCTGCCCTCGACCGAAGAATCCACAGCCTCGACCGCCGGACCTTCCCTGACCTCCGTCACATCCGCCGCCATCCGAAGGACATTGTGCCCGTCCCGCCGCAGGATGTCCGCACAGATATTCTGCATCATCCTGACACAGTAGCCCTGCGGATTGCCGCTCCGCAGAGCCCGGTCTCCCTTGCGGCAGAGCCTCACATACAGCTCCTGTACTGCATCCCGGGCATCTTCCCCGCTGCCCAGCATCCGGAAAGCGATGCGGTAGAGCAGCGGGCCCAGCGGCAGAAATGTGGATTTGAACTCCTCTGTATTCACTTAACTCTATTAACCTTTAAATCATCTGTACTTATATAACGCCCGCACCTCTCATTTTGTTACAAATATCTTGATTTTTGTTATCTTCGCGGCCGGAAATATTAAGATATGGTACTGAAATACATCAAAGAATACGTCATCATGACTCTCGGACTGGCCGTGTTCGTCTTCGGCTGGACCGCATTCCTCAACCCTCATGAGATTACCGGAGGCGGCATCGCCGGTCTTGCATCAGTGATTCACTACGGTATCAACAGCATCCCCGTCTCCTACGCCAAGTTCGCGATAGACATACTGCTGCTGGTCGTAGGATTCATCATCCTGGGCAAGGGATTCGGCATCAAGACGATATACTGCGTGGCCATGAGCTTCGTGTTCTTCCAGTTCATGCCCATGATTCCGGGTCTGACAAGCCTGTCCGCCGGCATTACGGACAACCTGATCAACGCCCTCATCGGAGGTGCCATGAGCGGTATCGGCATCGCCATCATCATCACCCAGGGCGGCAGCACAGGCGGCACAGATATCATCGCGCTCTCCATCAACAAATACAAGAACATCTCTCCGGGACGTATATACCTCGTATGCGACTCCCTTATAGTAATGTCGATCCTGCTGGTCAACGACAAGACCCTGGCCGACGTTGTATACGGATTCGTGGAGATCATAGCCTTCTCCTACGCCGTGGACATGTTCCTGACCGGCTCGCAGCAGTCCGTACAGACCCTCATACTCTCGGAGCACAACGACGAGATAGCGGCCAGGCTCCAGACCCTGAGCATCGAGGGCAACCGATCGGTAAAGTCCGTACAGTGGTCCACTGAGGGTGAAAAGAAGATGCTGATGGTAGTCAGCCGCAAGAGCTATTCAAACGATATCGTAAAGACAGCCAAGCAGATAGATCCCAACGTTATCCTAATGACGGTACCTGTAACGGCCGTATACGGTATCGAGGGAAAAAATCAGTAATACTTCCTACGAAACCCTGTTCAGGTCCTTGACCAGGACATTCTTAATCTGCAGCAGCAGCTTGAGCCGGTGCATTACGTCCTGCTGGGCCTCAGTGTCCGCGTCCTGCTGCATCTGCCTGAGACTTTCCATGAGCTGCGAGCAGGTGTATTCCACATACTTGAGTTTGTAGACCAGCACTGCCTTGGGGACATTCTTGTCTATCACATTACGTTCCGGAATCTGGGCCTTGATGTATTCCTTCACCTTCAACTCGTACTTGTCCTCTGTGATATCCACCACCGTCTTAGTCACTTCCGGATCACCGCAGTTGACCATACGGTGCATTATCCCGGCCTGAAGGTCATCAGGGGCTGGAGCCGTCTCCCCGGCAGCATCCAGCAGTTCCTTCCGAAAGTCAAAATACAGCCCGTATATCTTCCGGTACAGAGGATTGTGAAACTCCAGGTCATCATTGGACAGGTTGGCGGAGATATACTCGTTCACGGTTATCTCCATCACCGGAGCCTCCGCCCCGTACTTCTGATGATCCTCGAACGTCATCAGGCACTCCCCGAACTTCAGCAGATAATACAGCAGCTCCCTTTCCGACAAGTCCAGGACCGGGACCGGACTGAAGGACACCTGCTCCGCACCGGCACCGCGGTCCGCCCCCGAAAACTCTCCTCCCGCCGCATCGCCCTCCTCGACGGCAGCGGCATACCGGGCCTCCTTCTCCTCCCTCCTGCGCCGCTCGTATTCTCCTGACTCTATCTTCCTGCGCCTTATCCGCGCCACCTCGGAGAAAAGCAAGTCCTCCTTCATGGACAGCCGCTGAGCACACTGCTCGACATACAGCGAGCGCGTTATCTGGTCGGGTATCACCGCTATGGTGTCGATGATATCCCTTATCAGCTCAGCCTTCTGTATCGGATCCTTCTGGATATCCGATGAAAGCAGCGCATACTTGAACTCTATGAAATCCGTCTCGTGCTCCTGGAGAAAATCCAGAATCTCCTGCCGCGTATGAGCCCGGGCAAACGAGTCCGGATCGTGACCGTCCGGCAGCAGGGCCACCTTGACGGTCATCCCCTCCTCGAGCAGCATATTGATTCCGCGCAGAGCGGCCTTGATACCGGCCGAGTCTCCGTCGTACATCACTGTCACATTGTTGGTAAAGCGCTTGATCAGCCTTATCTGCTCGACTGTCAGGGATGTGCCCGAAGATGCGGTGACATTCTCTATCCCGGCCTGATGCATCGATATGACATCGGCATAGCCCTCTACCAGATAGCATTTCTGCGCCCTGGCTATTGCGGACTTGGCCTGATATATCGCATACAGGGAGCTGCTCTTGTGGTAGATCTCGCTTTCGGGAGAATTGAGGTACTTGGCGACGCTCTTGTCGTCTTTCAGCGTCCGGGCTCCGAAAGCTATGATGCGGCCACTGAGCGAATATATCGGGAAAATGACTCTCTCGCGGAACTTGTCCACCAACTCCCCTCCGTGCTCATAGCACAGGCCGGTGGAGATCAGGAACTCTCTCTTGTACCCGGCCCTCAACGCCGCCTCTGCCAAGGACGGCACCGGCGGCTCTCCGGCAAATGATCTGCCGGAAGGCGACCAGCCCAGCCCGAACTTCCGTATGGTCTCCTCGGAGAAGCCGCGCTTCTGCCTGAAATAGGACAGTCCCACGGAATGTCCCTCAGCGGAACCGAACAGCATGTCGGTGTAGTATTTGGCCGCAAACTCCGACACGGCCATCATCGACTCCCTCTTCAGACGGTCCTGCGCATCCTCCTGGGTCTCTTCCTGCTCGTGTACCTCTATTCCGTACTTGCGGGCCAGATATTTCAGGGCCTCGGGATAGGTCATCTGCTCGTGCTCCATGATAAAGGTCACGGCACTGCCGGCCTTGCCGCATCCGAAGCACTTGAATATACCCTTGCTCGGAGAGACAGAGAACGACGGGGTCTTCTCGTTGTGGAACGGACAGCATGCGATATAGTTCGCCCCGCGCCGCCTGAGCGTCACGAAGTCGCTGATCACGTCCACGATGTCAGCCGCGTCCAGTATCCTGTCTACCGTTTCCCTGTCAATCATAAGCCAAAAATAATAAAAAAACCCCCTCGTCATTCACATGAAGAGGGGGAAAAAATAACATTATGAAAACATAGTAAATCTCGCTCCCCTTCTAGGACTTGAACCTAGGACCCCCTGATTAACAGTCAGGTGCTCTAACCAACTGAGCTAAAGAGGAATTTCCCTTTAGGGACTGCAAAGATAGATATTTTTTTTTATAAGCCAAAAATAAATTAACTTTGTCTTGAAAAAATTTAAACATTTATCTATGGATGTCCATCTTCTTTCCCGTCTCCTGAAGGAGCTAATCATTGATAATGACCGCATTGCGCTTCCCGGAATGGGATATTTCCAGGCAGAGCCGATGCCGGCATATTTTTCCGAGGACGGAAAGACCATCTACCCGCCTTCCAAGCGGATATCGTTCAAGTGGGACGACAGGGCATCCGGAGATATGCTCGCGGCTTATTACACCAAGACATACGGCATTGACAGGAACACTGCCGACATAGAGCTGGACACCTTTCTCAAACAGCTGAAACCGATGCTCCATGAAAGGAAATTCATAGACTTTCCAGGAGTCGGGAGGCTCAAACTGACTTTGGACGGCAGTGCCTACTTTGTAACCGACAACACCGACGGCGGAGTGTTCTCACAGGCCTTCGGATTCGAGCCGGTGATATTGAAGCCGGTCACCAGATCTTCAGAGAGCACGTCCCAGCCCGATGAGACTCCTACGGCCACCTGCGAACCTGATACGACAGACATACAAAACCCGGAGACGAAGCCGGAACAGGAAAAACCCGGACCTGCTTCGGAAAACGGCACTCCCACTCACGGAGGACGAAGCAGGATATGGATCATACTGCTGTCTGTCGCAGCGGCCATAATAATAGCCGCCGTCATCCTTATCTTGCTCGGACGCGGCGGCCATCTGGATTCACTCATCTACAGCGACGAGGAGCTGGAACTGATACAGCAGCAGGGGGCCTAGCCTATAGTCGACCCGTTTTTCAGTGTCTCTTCGGGAGAGACAACACGCATCCTGCCGTCGGGCTGGCGTGCCATCAGTATCATGCCCTTGGACTCTATACCGCGTATCTTGCGGGGAGCCAGGTTGGCCAGGATGCAGATCTGCTTGCCGACCATCTGCTCAGGCGTATAGTACTCGGCGATGCCCGAGACTATCACCCTCTTGTCTATACCTGTATCTATTGTAAGTTTCAGAAGCTTGTCAGTCTTGGGCACTCTCTCTGCCTCCAATACGGTAGCCGTGCGGATATCCATCTTTCCGAACTCGTCGAAAGTACACTCGGCCTTCTGCGGCTCGACCGGAGCTGCGGCAGCCGCTGCGGCGGCATTTGCCTTGCGGATATTCTCCAGACGCTCCATCTGGGCGTTTATGGCCTCGTCCTCAATCTTCTCGAAGAGCAGTTCGGCCTTGCTGAGCTGATGCCCTGCCGGCAGCAGGTCGCAGCGGCCTATATTGTCCCACTTCAGGGTATCTTTCGGAAGATTCAGAATATTCAGAAGTTTCTCCGAGGAGAACGGAATGAACGGGGCGAATGCTATGGCCAGGTCGGCGCAGAGCCTGAGGGACACGTTGAGAATAGAGGCGGTGCGGTCCATGTCGGTCTTGGCCACCTTCCACGGCTCGGTGTCGGTCAGGTACTTGTTGCCCAGACGGGCCAGGTTCATGGCCTCCTTGAGGGCCTCGCGGAAACGGTAGTGCTCCAGAGCCTCCGTGATGGCAGCCTTGATGGCCGGCACCTGGGCCAGAGTCTCGGAGTCAATGGGCTCCGGTTTCAGGTCTGCGGGCACCTTCCCGTCGAAATACTTATGGGTCAGCACCACGGCGCGGTTGACGAAGTTGCCGTAGATGGCCACGAGCTCGGAGTTGTTGCGGGTCTGGAAGTCCTTCCATGTAAAATCGTTGTCCTTGGTCTCCGGAGCATTGGCGCAGAGCACGTAGCGGAGTACGTCCTGCTTGCCGGGGAAGTCCCGCAGATACTCGTGCAGCCAGATGGCCCAGTTGCGCGAGGTGGAGAGCTTGTCGCCCTCGAGGTTGAGGAACTCGTTGGCGGGCACGTTCTCAGGCAGGATGAATCCGTCTCCGTAGGCTTTCAGCATACAGGGGAAGACGATACAGTGGAAAACGATGTTGTCCTTGCCGATAAAGTGTACCATCTTGGTGTCCGGACTCTTCCAGTACTGTTCCCAACTGTCGGGAAGAGCCTCGATGGTGTTGGAGATATAGCCTATCGGAGCGTCGAACCAGACGTAGAGCACCTTGCCCTCGGCACCCTCCACTGGCACCGGGATGCCCCAGTCGAGGTCGCGGCTCACCGCCCTGGGCTGCAGACCGCCGTCCAGCCAGGACTTGCACTGACCGTAGACATTGACCTTCCACTCCTTATGCTCCTCCAGAATCCACTGACGGAGCCAGGGCTCATACTCGTTAAGAGGCAGATACCAGTGCTTGGTCCTGCGTTTCACCGGAGGGTTTCCGCTCAGGGCCGAACGGGGGTTGAGGAGCTCGTCCGGGCTGAGAGTGCAGCCGCACTTCTCGCACTGGTCACCGTAAGCGTTCTCGTTGCCGCACTTGGGGCAGGTGCCCACGATGTAGCGGTCAGCCAGGAACTGCCTGGCCTCCTCATCGTAGTACTGCTCGCTTTCCTTCTCGATGAACTTGCCGTCCCTATAGAGCTTGCTGAAGAACTCCGAGGCCGTCTTGTAATGGGTTTTGGACGTAGTCCTGGAATATATGTCGAAACTGATGCCGAGCTCCGCAAACGAATCCTTGATCAGTTTATGGTATTTATCCACGATATCCTGAGGAGAGCAGCCCTGCTTGCGGGCCTGTATGGTAATAGGCACTCCGTGCTCGTCCGAACCGCCGACGAAGAACACGTCCCTGCCGCACATTCGGAGATAACGCACATAGATGTCGGCGGGCACATATACTCCCGCAAGGTGTCCGATGTGAACAGGTCCGTTGGCATAAGGCAGAGCGGACGTAACAAGATAACGCTTAAATTCCTTCATATCCTATCTGTATTTTTGAAAAACGCGGCAAGTTATAAATTATTTTCTTATCCTGAGAATGAACTCGAATGTATATTCACCATAAGGCAGCATATACTGCTCCAGCGGCAGGGCACCCCAGGAATCTATACATCCCACACCCATCTGCCTCAAGTCAAAATTGACGTAGGTCTCAGGTCGGGGCTCCAGTTCCGAAGGATGGCGCACATAGTGCGGTGAAAGCAGGTCCAGGTCCTCGATGGAATAATTCATGGCCGTAGCGGTGAACGGCGCCGAAGCCACTATCTCCAGACCTGTACCGGTGCGGTCCACCACCCTCCAGTACCTCAGGCCGGTACGGGCACCGCTCTCCTGAGGACGCACATAGTCGTACTGGTACAGGTCAGCCACATCGGCACGGTAACGCCCTATCATGGCAGCTCCACAACGGTCGCTGTAGTTCTCGAACGGGCCGTATCCGTAATAGTCCACCTCGGAGAAACGAGGAGGCATCACCATGCTCATGCCGAAACGCATCAGAGGCGGTATTTTTCCAGTATCCGGGCCCGGCTCCAGATGCTCGGTCACGGCTATCTCTCCGTCGGCGTTGAGCAGATAGGTCATCCTGAGCACTGCGCCCACCGAACGCACCTCATACTCTGTCTCCACCAGTACCCCTTTATCGGTCTGCTCCGCCCTCATATCCTTTAATTTCAAGCCGGGCTCACGCCATACAGCACATTTATAATGCAGTCCGGCTCCGTCATCGTTGTCCGTGACCGCCCGGTAGAAATTGGGCCGCAGCGGCTGCCCCAGCAGGTCTACACCGGAGGCGAACGGGGCCACGTACCTGGATGAGCTGCGGTAAGCCGGCTGCGCATTGCCTCCGCCGTATGTAAGATCAGAGGACGAATGCGCCCCGGTTGTCACCAGACGCTCCAGCCAGCCGGTCGTACGGCTGAACTCAGCCCTCCATCCATTACCTTCTACATAATAAAGACGGAAATCTCTGGACAGAGCAGGTGCGTTATTCTCAGCCGGGAATCCTTCCGCCATCAGTGCCTCATACTCCTTTTCCGCATCGTATTCCCTGACCGTCAGCTGATCCCAGGCCAGCACCGTCCCGGCATCCAGCAGCCCCTCGGCCCTTTTCAGGCTGTACTCAAGATTGAGCAGTATCTCCTTGGCATCAGGACAGTCAGCGACTGCATCAGTTATAGGAAGAGTCAGCTGCACAGCAGACTGCGGGCCAACATTCAGGTCCTCCACCGAGCCGGAAGCCACAGGCCGCCCGTCTGCCGTCAGAGTCCAGTCCAGACGGAATGCCGACAGGTTGCGGAAGAAATACTCATTGAATATTCTTATCTTTCCTGAAGCCGGATTGTCAGATGACGTCAGGATGGAACGGTAGTGATAGGCGACTTCCATAGCCGTAGGATGCAGGCTGCGGTCCGAGGCCACGAATCCGTTGTTGTTGAAGTTGTCATCCGACGCATCGTACTTATTGTAGCTGCCTCCGTAAGTCGCGGTAGCCCGGCCGTCCTTCTCATAACGGATGATGGCCTGGTCCACGAAGTCCCAGATAAAACCGCCCTGGTACTTGGGATATTTACGGACGAGGTCCATGTACTCCCCGAAGCCGCCCATGGAATTGCCCATTGAGTGAGCGTACTCACACTGAATCAAGGGCTTTGCCGGATCTGTTGCCAGATATTTCTCACAGTCCTGAGGACTCCAGTACATGGGACAGAAGACATCACTGTGAGGCGTATTCACATAAGTCCTGTAATCCAGAGACCTCTCGTAATGTATGGGTCTGGACGGATCGTAACTCTTTATCCACTCATAGCAGGCCGCGAAGTTCTCTCCGTCTCCGGCCTCATTGCCCATGCTCCACAGGATGATGCTGGGATGATTGATGTCCCTTTGTACCATCCGGCTGTTGCGTTCCAGATGCGCATCCCTGTAATCCGGATTCTTGGCCAGAGTCCTGTCTCCGTAACCCATACCGTGCGACTCGACATTGGCCTCATCCACTACATACAGACCGTAACGGTCGCACAGATCGTACCAGCGGGGATCATTGGGATAGTGGCATGTACGCACGGCATTGATATTAAGGCTCTTCATTATCTGAATATCGCGCAGCATCTCCTCCTGTGAGACCAGATATCCGCCCTTCGGACTCATCTCGTGCCGGTTCGCGCCCTTTATCAGCACCGGCTGACCGTTGACCAGCAGCTGACCGCCCCGGATCTCCACCTTGCGGAATCCTACATTGACCGCAACCTTATCCGACACGCCGCCGTCACCCACGGCCACAGCCTCCAGACGGTACAGCCAGGGAGTCTCCGCCGTCCATTTTCGCGGAGAGCGCACACTTGCCGACACATGGAAGCTGCCGTCATCCGCCACGTCCGCAACAGACGACCACACGGACTTTCCTTCAGGAGACCTCAACGTAAGTCCGACTCCAGTCACCCCTGCAGTGACCTTTCCCCTTATGAAGAGGCTGCCGTTGCGGTACGACGCATCCAGGTCCGGGACAGCCTCCACAGTCTGCACCCGCTGTTTCGGACGGGCATACACATAACTTTCCCTGGCAATACCTGAAAGCCTCCAGAAATCCTGGTCCTCCAGATACGTGCCGTCACACCAGCGGAAAACCTGAAACGCGAACAGATTGTCTCCGGGCTTTACGAAGTCAGTGATGTCAAAGACGGCCTCCAGCTTGCTGTCCTCGCTGTAACCCACATACTCGCCGTTGACGTAAAGCGTAATATTGGAAGTCACCGAGCCGAAATGTACGAAGACATCCTTGTCACCGCTCCAGCCCTCAGGTATCTCCACCATACCGCGATAAGTACCCACATGATTCTGGAACACCGGCACGTGCGGAGGATCGTTCTTGAAGAAATTGCGCCAGGCATAGCCTACATTGAGATACAGCGGGTCACCGTAACCGTTGAGTTCCCAGATTCCGGGAAGAGGCATCGTACCCCATCCGCGGTCATCATAGTCCACCTTATAATAATCCACGGGGCGGTCACAGGCGTTTTCCACCCAATTGAACTTCCAGATGCCATGCAGGGACACAGTCTCCGGCTGCGCTATTCCGAGAGTCGCGGACATAGGCTCGCGGCCGACTCCATTGACATACGGGTTCCCCCATGCCGAATCCGCCTCCACAACCGCGGCCCGGTCTACGCTCTGCGCCAATACACTGCTGCATATCAACGACATAAATACTAACACCATCTGGATTTTTCTCATAATATCACATTTTTAATTAACGATTTGCGAAGTTAATTATCTTTGCGCGATTTTTCAAAGGGAGAGGGAGCATTATGCAGAATAATATATCCATAAGCAGAGGACACGTGCTGAGAGAATGGCTGCCGCTGGTGGCGCTTGCATTCTCCACCTTCATATTCAACACTTCCGAGTTCATACCTATCGGACTGCTCAGCGACATCGCCGCAGACTTCGCCATCACTGAGTCCAAGGCCGGCGTACTGATCACCGTCTATGCCTGGGTCGTGGCCATAGCCTCATTGCCCCTGATGCTCATGGTCTCCGGCACCGAGTCCAAGCGGCTGATGCTCGGCATATTCGGCCTGTTCGTCATCAGTCACGTAGGCTCGGCTCTCTCCACCGGCTATTACATGCTGATGCTTTCCCGCATCGGAGTCGCCTGCTCCCACGCCATATTCTGGTCGATTGTCACCCCGCTGGCAGTCAAGATCGCCCCGAAAGGCAGAGGCTCCATCGCCCTGAGCATCATCGTCGCGGGCTCATCCATCGCCATGATAGCGGGCCTGCCTCTGGGCCGCGCCATCGGACTGGCAGCCGGTTGGAGAATGACATTTCTGCTTATCGGATGCGTGGCATTCGCCGTGATGCTGCTGATAGCGGCTGTTCTGCCCAGGACACAAGGCGAAAAGGCCTTCTCACTGAAGCAGCTTCCCGGCTTGCTCAGGACTCCGTCACTGCCGGGCATCTATCTGGTAACAGTACTGTCAGTCACAGCGCATTTCACAGGATACAGCTATATCGAGCCGTTCCTGGCCCAGATTGCCGGATTCAAAGCCGGCTCCATCACCATGATTCTCACCCTTTTCGGCATCACTGGCATCATCGGCAGCCTGCTGTTCTCCAGATATTTCGACTCACACCGCAGCTTCTTCATGCGCTACGCCGTCATCGGCATCGGCTGCTGCCTCCTACTGCTGCGTCCGGCAGCCATGACACACCAGACAGTCGTGACGCTGTGCATATTCTGGGGGCTGGCCAACTGCTTCTTCAATATGGTCTTCCAGTCCGAGATCATCCGCACCGTCCCCGAAGGCACGTCCATAGCCATGTCCATCTACTCCGGCATCTACAATGTCGGCATCGGCAGCGGTGCCCTTATCGGCGGCCTGGTCTGCTCCGGCATCAGCGTAGGCGCCATCGGCTACATCGGCGGCCTCATCAGCATCGCCGCCTGCCTCTGCTGCACCCTCTACCTCCAGCCCCGCCTCCGATAACCCCGCTTCCTTAGTTACCATTGTACCCACCATTCCAAGGAAGATGCAGTCCTGACCATCCGGGACGCCCCTTTACTTTTGCAGATGCGGATACTTATTTTCAAAGATTCTGGCGATGTTGAGGTGAAAAACCGAGGGGATGGGATAGAATGCCGTTGTCGGCACGGGTCAAATCAATCAGTCAGTTCCCTAATACCGTCTGAAATGACTTCTTACCCGCTCAATCTTGCCGAACCTTATGCGCTTGTACGTCTTGATTCTGACAAGCCTGACAATCTCCACCCTGATGGAAACTATCACGAAACAGTAATATGTTCTATTGTTCATTTAAGGTTATTTACTGTGTGGTGTAAGAACAGTTGACCTCTCGTTCAAGTACCTCCCCTCGGTAGCAGTTCAAAAAAAGCAGACACCCATTAGGGATAGATGTCCGCCTTAATTTGCCACAGTAAATCTTAAATGACTTTGCAAAGGTATGGAATAATTCCTGAATGACAAGAAAAATCAGTCAAGGCATCTGCATTATTTTACGGAATGTGTAAAACATCAAACAATGTAAACTTGCAGTCAGAAAATAGGTGCCCGGAAGCGGACTATTCTCGAAAGAATTCTTAGCTGATTTGGACAGGATTTGGGCGTTGAGGTATTACATTCCTGACCCCAATAGACCGAATTACTCGGAGAATATCTGAGGGGGATGATAGCATGTTTTTTCTGCTATTTGTTATCCGCCTTAATTTCATTAAAAAAACAGGCGGTATAATATACATGAGACTGTTGCTTGCGATGATTTTATCTGCGATTTCAGGCTGGAAAATCGGCTACTATGCTTGACTTTTTTGGTAATGCTACTATATATTGTTGAAAGGACAGGCAACAAAGAGCCTGATGTTAGAATTATGCAACAGCCATATAAGAGACAGTACCGGGAATTGGATGACGAGACGAAACAGAAGATATCAGCGGCGAACAGAAATCGGCCCAAATCCGACATTCACAGACAGCGTATCAGCCAGTCCATGAAGAAATACTGGGAACAGATACCGCATCGTCCTTCCAGCGGAGATGTCACCACTTATCAAGGGGAAGAAAACGGGTAAAATAATGCAGAATAAGTTATATGAAATAGGTGCAGACATTCGACAGGCTCAAAATCGTAGCAGCCATAGATGCCATAGATGTGGTAGATGAGAGTGTGTTTGCGAAAACACTTGTAAACGGCAATGTAGTATCGATGAAGTATTATCGGGAAGTGCCAACCAAACTGATGATAAAGGTAGACTATGCCAGTGGAGAAGTGGTTGTGGAGTTCACTGGTAAGATACTCGGTCACAATTACCCGCATCTGATATCTATGGCGAACATAGAAGAGTGTTTCATAAACATAGAATCACTGGGCTTCTGTCGGTTTGATATGGATTTGCTCATGCGCTCGGAAGTGGTGTCGTGTGATGTTACCAAGGATGTGCAGTGTTCCGATGTCAGAAAGGTGCAGTCATATATCAGGAGCCATATATCAAATTACAACAAATACATGTGCCGTGCATTGAAGAACGGCAATGTCGTGCTGGAGAAGAATGTGACAACCAGGAAAAACAAGAAGCGTATGACTATATATGATAAAGAGCAGGAGATGAAAAAGTCGGACAATACCAGATTTATGCAGAGGAACGGACTGACGGATGAATTTGTAGGGAAATGTCGGTTTGAGATAAACCTCAACTCGAAAGAACAGATACGGAATGCCCTGCATATCGAAGACACCAATCTATTGACGGTGCTTAATTCAGAGACGAATCCCATATTGGAATTCATGGATGAGGCGGTCTGCGGCAGTCAAGGGCAGAAAGCGTGTTCCGATTGGAAGTCATATCAGCGTTATCTCGTTTTGAAGGACTGCGATTTCGATTTAGAAAAGGTCGAAGCGAAGGTCAGAAGTCTGTACAAGCGCGGGACAAAGATATCCGATGTAATGAGACCGTACCGCGAAGCATACAGCCAGTTGATGACGGAAGGTGAGGATACTTATTTTTCAGAGATACTTGCAATGTTGAGGTGAAAAACCGAGGGGATAGAGTGGAAGTTATCGGTATGGAATCAATCAGTCGGTACCCTAATACCGCCTGAAATGACTTCTTACCCGTTCAATCTTGCCGAATCTCTTGCGTTTGTACGCCTTGATTCTGACAAGCCTGACAATCTCCGCCCTAATGGAGATTATGACGAGTTTGCAGTATTTTCTCTTTGTCATTGGAAGATTTATTAATTATAGGTGTGAGAATAACGGCTCCTCGCATTGGCACCTCCCCTCGGTAAATCTTCAACATAAAGGCAGACATCCATTTAGGGATAGATGCCTGCCTCGACTTCTATAATCATCTTCCAATGATTATTGCAAATGTAAGAACAATTTCTGAAAAAACAAAGACAGAGTTTCTCGTAATGTGTCAAAAATCCAATTGCATCAATTTAACATTAGAAAAAGGTGATACACCCATGCCGGGATGTGTCACCTTAACTTTTTATATTAAAGAGCCATGTCCTGCCGGATGTCAGAAGACATAGGACAGGGTGACGAAGAAGGGCTTGTTGAGTTTGGCCGGGGTGGACTTTGAGATATTAATCAGTCCCCAGTCACCGCCCATCATGAGTTGGACGCAGTTGTATCTGACACCGATGCCGACGCCCCACAGGAGATTGAACCGCCTGAGGTCTGAGTCCTCCCCGTACTCGTATAGGGTCTCTTTCATGTCTCCGGCAGATACGGTTGTCTTGTATTCCACGGACACATCAAAGCTCGGGCCCGTGTACGCGAAGACACTGAGGTCTTTCAGTATCTCGTAGCGGTACTGCACCCTCAGGGGGAATGACACCGTATGCTCTGAAATCTCAACGGAGTACAGCGCGTCGGAGGGGGATACATATGTAGACCATTCATAGTACACTCCTCCCTGCAGCCCTATGCCGTACTTGAACTCGGGTGCCCAGTAGAGTCCGGCTTTGAGAGAGGGGTTGGTCTTTATGGCCCCGTCTTCGTCATCGCCAATCCACGGCCCCTTATAGCTGGGAGACACCAGTCTCTTGGCGGAATAGCCGATGGACAGACCCACTATGCGCTGCTTGGATTTAGGGGTAAGCCTTTCCTTCCACCTGTCGCTGTCGGCATTATATGTCTCCGTGACGGGAATGTCCTCAAAGGTCTGCACATCCCCGTTGCCGTACATTATGGATGCTATCTCCGCGACGCTGAGCCGGAAGACCTGCCCGCTGCCGTCGCTGGCCAGCGTGTATGCAATCTCCGTGGAGGTGACTTCAACTATTCTTGCGTCAATCCTCTCCGAGTTCCTGAGGATGATGATGTCCTGCGCTGCCACGGACAGCGATGCGGTCAGGACAAGTGCGAGTGATAAAATCAATTTTCTCATCGGTATATCTTGTTATTGTGGTTGTCAGAACAAATATGTGAGCGATATGAAGAAGGGCTTGTTGACTTTGACTGCATCCCCTTTATAGTAGTTGGTCAGTCCCCAGTCGCCGCCCATCATCAACTGGAGGCCTTTCCACCTGACTCCGGCACCCACACCCCAGAGCATCTGAAAGCGGTTGAGGGAGGAGTCTCCCTTGTAGTAGTCATCATTCTCCCCTCCGTAATTGGACAGGTAGGCCAGATGAATGTCAAAGCTGGGGCCGGTGTACAGGAACACGCTCAGGTCACGGATAATCTCATATCGGTACTGGACTCTGAGTGGAATGGACAGTGTATGTTCCGTGTTACTGTAGCTTTTCTCAACCTCGTTGTAGTAATCCTCATAATCTGTATAGGTTCCATTGTAAGCGGCCAGCTCGTAGTACAGTCCTGTCTGTATGCCGATACCGTACTTGAACTCGGGTGCCCAGTAGAAACCTACCATAAGGGCTGGGCTGGTCTTTCCAATCTCTTCATTGAGCATGGAAACTTTCAACGGGCCTAGAGCCATCTGTTTGCTGGTGTATCCAATGGAAATACCGAAGGGCCTTTTCCTGCCCTGCGGAGTCGGATTGAACTTCAGCTTGCCAGCCCCGTCTTCATTGCCGGAACTGACCGTGCCCTGTCCTTTCCGAGGCTCCGCGTTGAACGCCTGCACGTCCCCGTTGGCGTAGATGACGGAGGATACCTCCGAGATGTCAAGGCGGAAAGTGGGGCCGTCCGTATAGTCTGCCTTCTTGTAGGCGATTTCCGTTGAGGAAATCTCTACAATCTTCGCCTCAATCTTCTCGGAATTTTTGAGGATGATGATGTCCTGAGCCAGTGCGCTCAGTGATGCCGCCAGCACCAGTGCCAGCGATAAAAGCAATCGTTTCATAGTATAGTATTTAATGATTGATGTTAGTTAGTTCCCTGTCTTTTTGAATATCATTACACCTGTGAGTTCATGTATGTTTCCGTCATAGCCGCTTAATGTGCTGATGTCTTCCGGGTAATGCACATCATAATAGTCATCGTTAGAGAAAAAGTAGCCAAGGACTTCAAATGTTATGACTTCCATGCATAGGCATCCGTCATCGGAGAAATATAAACTGCCGAGCGATTCTCCTTCAAAACTGTATAAAGTTGTTTTTCCATTCTCAAAACCCCATCTAATCAGACCTTCATAGTGATAGGGAGAAACAGCGGTGCCGTCACTGTAAAAACGCATATAATGAAACGGGGAAGCTGTAGGAATACTTCCTCCATCCCAGTCTCCGTCTTTCGTATAACAGAATAGACTGCTTCCATCTATTGCTATTTCCCGACCATCATAGTAAAAGGCGTAGTTGTATCTTGTCCATTCTCCGACAATATAATTCCTGTCATACCTGCCTCCGATTGTGCCTCCATGTTCGCAGGAGACAGTTGTGCCCATACAAAGCAGGAGCACTGCTGCGTAATAGATAAACTTTTTCATTCAATGAAGTTTAAGCCTTCCGGGCCCCGGGGAAGAGTTTGCATAAAAAGAAAGTGTGAGGCCGATTCCGTTTATCAAGTAGAAGGTTGTGGAAGAACCTAAGCAAAAATAAACGAGACCCAATACCCCACACTCGTATAGATATGAGGTACTGTCGGGTATAGAACTCCCTGACCGCATAGCCTACACAAGAATGAGTGCTGTCCGTTGTCCTTTTGCTTTTGAAAACTTCCACATTTTCTACTTAGGACGTAACGAAAACACTTCCGTATGTAATGCCGGACTGTCCGGCACTGCAAAGATAGTTATTTCCCGTTAACGGAGAGCACTCATTGAGGTATTGACCCGCAAATTTAGGATTTATTGCTTTCGCAGATGAAATGGCGGGGCCGGATGGCAGACTTCCTCCAGGTCAGCACGATTGGGCCGGAGTTCCCGGCCATGAACAACAAGGGGAACACTGGGGCAACGGCCATCAGTTTTTGGTAGAAAAATTACCAATTTTGGATAGCGGGATTGTCAGTCTGAAAGCAGTCCGAGGAGGCTTTCCATGTCCTCCCTGCTGCGTATCCTATGCACCTTGCCGTCAATCTCAACGAATCCGTCTATGGCATGGCCGTCCCCTGAGTCATTGCCATATATCAATGTGGAGAGGGGTACTTTGAGGGTGTCGGCTGCTTTCATGAGGGTCAGAACATTCTTTGTTTCGAACAGCTTCAGAACATTCTGCCGGGCAATGCCCATTTGTTCAGCGAATTGGGCCTTGTTCATGCCCGCGTTCCTCAGCATCTCCTCAGCGTGAGTCTCAAAATAGGTTTTCTCGGGTATGTTCATATGTAACCGAATTAAAGTAATGCAAATATATTCTAAAATTATCAAGAATAGATAAAATAGTATTACAAAAATTTGGATAAGTAATTATAATATATTATCTTTGCAATACAAATAAAGAAAGAAGATATGGCACAGGACAAGATACAGAAAGCATTGAAAATGATAGACAGTTTTGATTGGTTTTGGAGCATGGCCGATGAGTGGAGATACGACAGTGCGAAGGCAGGCATGAGGAGATTCGTGACTCTCGTAAGCACCATTGAGGATGAGGATGTCAGAAAGGCACTGCGCGGTCTGTGGACATTAAGATACGAGGAGGCAAGCAGCATCATCAGCGGGCACGATACCGATGTGTCGGTAAAACGAAGCGAGTATATGGCTGTCCTTGCCGCTTAATCCAATGGTTGAACAATTAAACATAGGAATATGAGCACAATGATTATCACGGGCGACAATCTGACCATCACAAGAGTGGCCGTCATCGCGAAACGAACATCATCCGACCTGATGGCCGGGGCAAAGGCCATGATGGTGGAGTCGTTGAAGCGACAGATGAAGAACGGAATAGCGCATTTCGTCTTTATGAAAAAGGACGGAACATTGAGGGAGGCGTGGGGCACCACCAATCGCAGACTTGCCCAAAAGCATGTCAACGGTAACGGTGACAGCCGTGAGTTTTACTGCACCACCGCCTACTTTGATGTGGAAAGGGGTGCATGGCGGTCGTTCCGTTGGGAGAACATAGTCGCGGTCTATTGATTAGAGGCAGAGGAAATGGACAAGGTGGTTATACTGGCCCGGGTCAGTACGGATAAACAGGAATATGAGCGGCAACTTGTGGAGTTGAGGGATTACTGCGCCAAGGTCGGCTGGGAGGTGGTCAGGGAGTTCGCCAACAAGGTGTCCGGGGCTAAGCGAAATGATGAGAGGCCGGAGATAGTGGAGCTGATAGAATTCGTTAAGTCCAACGATATACGGAGAGTTGTTTGTCTTGAAATCAGCAGGTTGGGCCGAAATACGCTGGAGGCGTTGAAGGTCATACAGAGCCTCAACGAGCACCATGTGAGCCTGTATGTCAAGAACTACAATTTGGAGACCCTGACCCCGGACGGCAATGTGAATCCTGTAGCATCCCTAATAACAACCATCTTATTGGAGGTCGCGCAGATGGAACGGCTGACCATTAAAGAAAGGATGACAAGTGGTCGCAATCAGTACATTGCCAAGTGCCGGGCGCAGGGCATCAAAATGGGCAGGCCCTCTACATACAAGAAATCCGAAAGCGTATATCGCGAGGAGTACGCGAAGGAAATCTCGTTACTTAGGAAAGGAATCAGCCTTAGAAACATTCATGCTATCACTGGAACATCCATAAACACCCTCAGAAAACTATGTCAAATCCTCGGGTCAATCTGAACGCAAAGCGGATTATAAGAACGCATTGAATTTGTTTTTTAAAATTAAACCATGTATGTTTGCGCAGAAGGTGAGGAAACAGCACAGCACCTTGCCAGAACTCCCGGCTATAATAAGTCCGTTTAGGACATCAAGAAAACAGTCAGCGTCAAGACATCAGTAAAACAAGGTAACATACCGACAGGGCCAAGCCGTCCTGGGCGTACAAGTTCCTTTGCCATGAACATCGGCAAAGGCAGCTGAAATGGCGAATAATGCGATAAGACTACCATGAAATGCTGTCGCTGGAGCGGTGTGCCGCCATACTGAAAAACTATGATTGCAAGACAGACAACGGTACACTGAAAGAGTTGAGGGATTACCTGTATCAGTTGGCCTCGATACAGGTGATGAATGAAAGTGATGAGGCCGACATTAACCCTATTACTAACCATGAACCAATCGATTTGAAATGATAAATGTTATTCTATACACGAGGGTCAGCACGGACGAGCAGGCTGAGTATGGGCTGGGACTGGAAGCTCAGGAAAGATTGCTGAGGGCACACTGCGCCAACCATAATTACAACATAGTGGGCGATGAACAGCCGTATAAGGAGGATTACTCCGCCAAGCACCATGACCTTAGACGGCCAGAGATGAAAAGAGTGTATGAATACTGCCGGAGACATAAGGGCAAGGTGCAGAAACTCCTGTTCCTCCGCTGGGACAGGTTTGCCCGTAACACAGAATTCGCATTTACATACAAGCGTAAGTTCTATGATGAGCTGGGAGTTGAAATCAATGCCATAGAATCTCCCATAGATTTCACCATGCCGGACTGGTCACTGCTGTTCGCCATGCAGTGCGGTAACGCGCACACGGAAGACAATAAAATCGCAGCAAGGACAAAGGACGGCAACCACGAACACCTGATGAGAGGCGAGTGGGTCGGCAAGGCCCCTCGGGGATACAGAAATGTGAGGGTCGGGAAGCACGAATGTTGGATAGAGGTAGACAAGACCAAGGCTCCGGCCATCAAAAAGGCGTTTGAGGAGGTCGCAAAGGGACTGGAGAATCCTGCTCTAATCAGGAAGAAGTGGTGTCCTTTCGTTCCTAAGTCATCTTTCTTTGATATGCTCAGGAATAAGTTCTATATGGGAATCATACGCGTTCCGGCATACAAGGGCGACCCGGAACAATTTGTAGAAGGCAAGCACGAAGCCCTCATCAGCCGGGAGACATTCTACAAAGTTCAGGATGTTCTGGAGGGCAAACGCCGCCGGACACCAAAACTTGCAAAGAGGAATATCAATCCAGAGCTGTATCTGAGGAAATTCTTAGTATGCCCTATCTGCGGCCATCCTCTGACTGGTGCGACAACGACAGGGCACGGAGGAAAGTACACATACTATTTCTGCAATCACGACCACAAGCACCTCAATGTCCGGGCAGAAAAGGTCAATGACGGCTTCGCCCATTATACTTCGGGGTTAAAACCTAACAGAGCGGTATTGGAACTCTATAACGAGATACTGCATGATATCAGAGGAGAGAAGATTAGAGAGAACAGGGCAAATGCCGACAAACTCAGTGCAGAGATGCAGAACATCCAAAGCAGAGCGGATAGGGTCAGGGACTTGTTCTATGACGGCCAGATATCCAAAGCAGAAAAAGACCAGTCTTTGGAGAGATTAAACAAACAGATTGACAACCTCAAAGAAAGAATAGAGGCATTGAGACTGAGCAGGGATTTGAAAGTTAAAGACAAACTGGATTATTCCATCAATATTATCGGCAACCTCGGGGATTTCTTCAGGTCAGCAAAGCCGGAAGTCAAAGTCCTGCTGTTAGGTTCGATATTTCCCGAAAAAATCGAATTTGACGGAAAAAATTATCGAACCTGCTCGTACAACAGGATGCTCGACATCATCTATCAAGAGACCAACAGGTTACGCGGGGATATAAAAAAAGAATCTTCCGAAAAAACGGAAGATTCCGACTGGGTGCCCGGAACAGGACTCGAACCTGCACAGCCTTGCGGCCACTAGTCCCTGAAACTAGCGTGTCTACCAATTTCACCATCCGGGCAGACACATTTCCCTAAAACGGGAGTGCAAAGATAATACTTTTTCCGTAAGTTGTATCAACAAAGTGCGATTTTCTACTCCGCTGCTGCCTGGATGACGTTGTCAATCTCAGCCAGGATGGGATAGAAGGCATTGTCATCCAGCGAGGAATACCTGCCGACAAGAGCCCGCAGCTGTGTCAGCACAAACTGACGGGACACCCGCCACTGCTCCATATCCACCGTCACTCCCCTGAGCCGGAGATAAGCCAGGAAACCGCTCTCCAGATCCATACTGTCCAGCAGGGCATTCAGTTCATCCAGCGAAGCCACGTCCCTAAGCTCCCCGCGGTACTTATCCGCCGCCTCGGAGGCATACTTGACAGTCAGGGCCTGACGGTTGATCTGTATCAGAAGGTCGGTGACTCCGGTCGTATCAATAGGCACGAACACATCCGGGATGATGCCTCCGCCACCATAGACCACATTGCCGCCGGGGGTAATGTATTTAAGCGAGTCATTGCGGGCTATGCTGTCCGCGCTGGTCATCTCCCCGTGTACATACCGCTCGTAGATATCGTAGACATAATCCGCACCGTCCCCGGGCGTGTACGGTTTCTGTATGCAGCGTCCCGTAGCGGTGTAGAAACGGGCTACGGTCAGACGGATACCGGAATTGTCCGTGAAAAATATAGGCTCCTGCACCATACCCTTGCCGTAACTGCGGCGGCCGTAGATGAGTCCGCGGTCATTGTCCTGCATCGCCCCGGCGAATATCTCGCTGGACGACGCGCTGTTCTCATTGACAAGCACGGCCAGTTCTATATCCTTGCACTTGCCGCTGCCGTCCGCATAAAAGTTCTGGCGGGGACGGTGGGCACCCTCCATGTACACGATAAGACTCTCCTCAGGCAGGAACTCGTTGGAGAGCAGCAGTGCCTGGTCCATATACCCGCCTGAGTTGTCACGCAGGTCAAATATCAGTTTGGTCATACCGGCCTCGAGAAGTGCAGGCAATGCCGCCTCGAATTCCTCATAACTGGTACGGGTAAACTTGGACAGTTTCATATATCCTGTGGTATCATCCAGCATATAGGCCACATCTATGCTCTTCACCGGTATCTTGTCACGGGTCACCTCAAACTCCACGTTCTCCCCGTCCCTAAGGATGTCCAGCCGCACCTTGGTCCCGGACACTCCCTTCAGCATCCCGACCAGCGAATCCTGATCTATCCGCACACCGGCGACATTCTTTCCGTCCACTGTCAAAATCCGGTCTCCGGACATCAGACCGGCCCGCTCGGAGGGGCCACCGGCTATCACGCTGATGACTATGGCCGTGTCCTCAGGTACATTGAAGGTGATACCTATGCCGTCGAAGTTCCCCTCCAACTCTGCATTGGCCTGCTTCAAGTTCTCCGGAGGAAGATAAACGGAATGCGGATCCAGATCTCCCAGTATGACCGGAAGTATCTCCTCGGTCAGTTTACCGCGGTCTATGTCATCCACATAGTTCTGGTCTATCTGCTGAAGCACCAGTTCCAGCTTATCCCATCCGTGGCCGTCCACATAGTATCTGTCCGCATTGCCACGCATCATCGCCACACGGGTGACGATACTGCCGGCCAGCAGCATGATGACAGACCACAGAACCAGTTTCAGAGTTTTCATATATTGTCGTACTTGCAGACTTCGATTCCGGCCCGGCGCAGCAGCTCGATACCGTCCTTGACGCTGTACTCAATCATATACACCACCCTCTTTATTCCGGCCTGGATGATCAGTTTGGAACATTCCAGACACGGAGCATCGGTAACATACAGCGTGGCTCCCTCGCTGTTGTTGCCGGACTTGGCCACTTTGGTTATGGCATTGGCTTCGGCGTGAAGCACATAAGGCTTGGTCTTGCCGGTGGTCGGATCCTCGCATATATTCTCAAAGCCGGACGGGGTACCGTTAAAACCGTCCGATATGATCATCCTGTCCTTGACGAGCAGGGCCCCCACCTTTCGGCGGGTACAATACGAGTTCTTGGCCCATACCCTCGCCATTTCCAGATAACTTCTGTCAAACTGCTCTTGCTTTGTCATATCTGTAGTTTAATTGTTGGAACGCTGATAGAGATATCTCTTTATGCTCTTCTTCGGGGTCTTTTCGAACTCTTCGGGGAAAAGCTCGACCGCACCCACCTTGCAGTAATTGGGCTGATGAGCATTCATCTCCTTGATACTCTGCTGAATCCTGGCCAGCATCTCATCCTTGGAGAGTCCGTCAGCTGCGGCCATCTCCGAATCAGGATAGATCAGGGCACGGAGTCCGTTGTTGTCCTCTATGACCAGGGACTCATTGACATAGGGCATGTTGTTGATCTCGCCCTCGATCTCCTCAGGATAAATATTCTGGCCTGAAGGCCCCAGTATCATACTCTTGCAGCGGCCCTTGATGAAGAGGAAGCCGTCGGAATCTATGATGCCCATGTCACCGGTGCGGAACCATCCGTCCTCGGTGAAGGCCTCGGCCGTAGCCTGCTCGTTCTTGTAGTAGCCCAGGAAGACATTGTCACCCTTGACCAGTATCTCTCCCGGGACTTTCTGAGGATCAGCGGAGTCAATCATCACCTGCATCCTGGGCGCAGCCTTGCCGCAGGAATAGAGCTTGGTCTGGTTCCAGCGTGCGTATGTGATGATAGGTCCGCACTCGGTCATACCGTAGCCCACCGTGAAGCGGAATCCGATACGGCGGAAAAATGCCTCGGCCTCGCGGTTGAAAGCCGCTCCGCCTATGATGACCTCGTCGAACTTGCCTCCGAAGGCCTCGTCCAGCTGGTGGTTGATCTTCTTCAATATCTTCTCGTCGATGACGGGAAGCCTCAGCAGCAGGCGGATATCCCTGCGGTTGATCAGAGGCTCCAGCTTTTTCTTGTATATCTTCTCTATTACAAGCGGAACGGTCACTATGAGGTCAGGCCTGACCTTTCCCATGGCATCCAGGATAATCTTAGGAGTCGGAAGCCTGGTCAGGAAATGCACATGCGTACCGGAGCAGAACTCCACCAGGAACTCGAACAGCATCCCGTACATATGGGCCGTAGGCAGCATGGACACGCAGTTGGAGGCATTGTCCAGATGTCCGTGTACCTCAAAACCGAACAGGACATTGGAGAGTATGGAGCGGTAAGGCAGCATCACCCCCTTGGAGAATCCGGAAGTACCTGATGTATAGTTTATCATGGCAAGCTCCTCCGGGGAGTCCTCATAGTAGTGGACGCAGTCCGGATGAAAACTGTGCGGATATTTCTTTCCGAAAAGTTCGTTGAGATGCTCGCGGGTATGTGTTATCTTGTCATTGGAGGCGTACAGCAGGGAAAAATCATTCATCAGTATGATGGCGTCCAGTCCCGGCATCTCCGACTGGGTCAGTTCCTCCCACACCATATCCCCCACAAAGAGGACCCTGGACTCGGAGTGGTTGACCAGATGGTAGATATTGCCGCTCTTGAACTCGTGCAGCAGAGGCACGGGCACGGCTCCGTATGTCAGTGCGGCCAGAAAGGACACTGCCCAGTTGGCCTGATTGCGGGAGCATATCGCTATCTTGTCACCGCGCTTCAGGCCGCACATCTCCAGCATGATGTGAATCTTTTCTATTCTGCGGGCGACATCCCTGAAATAAAGGGTGACACCATTGTAGTCAGAAAGAGCGGGACAGTCCCAGTTCTTCTTTATACTGTCCTCAATAATCTTATTCAGTGATTTAGGATTCATACACATTAATGTTTAAATTCAGTCATTAATCAAAAAGCCTGCATATCACACAGATGCGAGTAAAGTCCTCCAGCCCTGAGCAGTTCCGCATGAGTCCCTCTTTCCACTATGCGTCCCTCTTTCATCACCACTATCTCGTCCGCATGCTGTATTGTGGACAGACGGTGGGCGATGACTATGGAGGTACGGTTCTTCATCAAGTTGGTGAGGGCATCCTGCACCAGTCTCTCGCTTTCGGTATCCAGAGCCGAGGTGGCCTCGTCCAGAATCAGAATCGGAGGGTTCTTCAGCACCGCCCTGGCAATGGCGATACGCTGCCTCTGGCCGCCTGAGAGCTTTCCTCCACGGTCTCCGATATTGGTGTCGTAACCGTGCTCCATCTGCATGATGAACTCATCCGCATTGGCTATCCTGGCGGCCCGTTTCACATCATCGTCGGAGACATGCTCCATACCGAAGGTGATGTTGTTGCGGACAGTATCGTTGAAGAGTATCGCCTCCTGCGTTACCACGCCCATAAGGGATATGAGTTCCTTGGGATAATACTGCCGGATATCCACTCCGTCTATGAATATGCCTCCATCAGTGACATCATAGAACCTGGGCAACAGGTCAGCCAAAGTAGACTTGCCTGCTCCGGAAGGTCCCACTATAGCGATCATCTTGCCCTTCGGTATAGTCAGGTTGATGTTCTTCAGCACATAGTCCGTAGAATACTTGAACGAGACGTTGCGGTACTCTATGGCATTGTTGAATTCCGACACATGCACCGGATGCTCCGCCTTGCGTATCGACGGCACCGCATCCAGAATTGCAAATATCCTGTTGCCGGACACCAGACCTTTCTGGATACTGGAATATGCCGATGCGATGGCCTTTGAAGGCTCCAGCACCCTCCAGTAAAAAGCGATATACACTATGAAGTCCGAAAGTCCCATACCCAGTTCTCCGCGCATCTGCAGCACTCCTCCGTAAAACAGCACGGCAGCGGCAACCGATATGCCCAGGAACTCAGATAGCGGCGAGGCCACTTCCTGACGGGTGTACATGGCGCGGCTGACCGTCTTGTGCTCCTCATTGGTCCGCTCAAAACTGTCCCTGACATACTTCTGCGCATTGAACGCCTTTATTATCCTCGCACCCGATATGGCCTCCTCGAAGTGACTGATTATACGCCCCATCAAAGCCTGTGTCCTGGTAGCCCCCCTCTTGAGCTTACGTGTAACCGAGCCTATGACAAATGCCGATATGGGCAGGGTCAGCAGCGTCAGCAGCGTCAGTTTGGGAGACATATAAAACAGGCCTATCAGGAAACCTATCACCAGCAAGGGCTCGCGGAATATGATATGGAAACTGCTGGCGACACTGTTCTGCACCTCGTTTACATCATTAGAGACGCTGGAAAGAATATCTCCCTTGCGCTGCTCCTGAAAGTAGTCCACATTGAGCCTTGTTATCTTATTGAAGAGGTCTGTGCGGATATTCTTCATCACATACGTCTTCATGTTCACCAGTATCTTCTGGGAAAGGAATCTGGTAAGATTGGACAACAATGATGTGACAATCAGGACAAGGCATACGAACAACAGGCTTCGGAGCACTCCGCTGGCCTCCATTATTCTGGTCAGATAATACTGGAACACTCCGTAAAAATAATCCACGCTCAGGGAAAATTCCGGCAGAGCGGTATACTTCTCGACAGCGTCCGGGTCAAACAGGACTTCCAGCAACGGCTTTATCAAAGCATAGTTGACCACTCCGAATATTACGGAAAGTATTGAGAAAATCAGATACCCTGGCCAGAAGCGGCTGTACGGCCGGGCATATGAAAGGATGCGTGTAAATGCTTTCATTGTACTCCTCTACTGCTTGTTTTTATCCTCTACCTCCTCGTAATCCACATATTCGCCGATATTGTCACCGACTATCTTCTCCCCGGCTCCGGCATCTTTTCCGGAGACCGAAACCTCTCCTTCCTTTCTGACCTTATGAAAGCCCTGCCAGCGTTGAGCCGTACCTTTCATCCGCCTTAATATATACAAAGGCAGAGCAATTATAAAAAGTAATGCTCCGAATATTACAAGCAGTATAATATTGATAATCGCCATATATAGTTCTATCTTTTTCTGAAGGATCCGTCTGACAGATCCAATATCATCTCCTTTCCATCCGCTACCGTAACCTTAACCTCATGCGTGGACACCGGTTCTACGGATGTGTCTTTCCTAAGTTTTCGTTTTTTAGTAAAATCAGCACATAGCGTGCCGTGCGAGTCATAGATGAGAGTCTGGTACGGAGTGCGGACGACCCAATATGTCTTTCCGCCCACTTCCAGACATTCGGGCAACGACATTATGCGCTCACCAAGCGATATGTCATTCCACCCGCTGCCGCGCTTTCCGGACAAGTCATACTGCACAATGGTATTGTCCGTATGCAGCACCATCATAATATAATCCTTCGTACCCTTGAAATCATAAACATCAGGGCCCAGAAGGATATCCTTCTCCAGTGCCACAGGGAAATCGCTGACCATACGCCCCAGGCGGTCAAGCAGATACACCTTGTTTCCAGCTCCGAAAAGCATTTGGAGCTTATCGTTCTTAAGATAATCTATCTGTCTTACAGTTCCGCAGAGCGGTTTGTCAAATTTGACTGTCCATACAGGATTACGCGACCTGCCCAGCAGACGCAAATCGTAATTCTTCAGCTGCTCCAGATAATTTGTAGAGCCGTCTATGAAGTTCTTCACCGGGAACGGACCCTGAGGAACCGTCACCGGGACATCCTCTATGACAGCCGATGCCTTGGCCGCATCTTCAGGCACAGGAAGCGATTCCAGGTCCTCAGAATACACAGAAGCCCTTACACCCAGCCTTTCACCTACACGATATGTGTTCAGGACCGCCAACCCAAAGTTCTTATTGCCGGAACTGTTCCTGACAACATCCCTGTACTGTTTCTTAAAGAACGTCTCAAGTGAATCAGTATATCTGACAGTGTTTACCATCAACGACATACTAGTAATCTCACGCAGTTCGTCAGCTGCCGGAGTCTGCTCCAGATACTCCTGCAGCGAGAAAAAGGTCCCACGCTTCCATTCCTGCCTGAGAGCCTGTATCTCATTCTGCTCTCCGACAAGAATCCAGTCTCCTAAAGCACAGTAGGCATCCTCGGCTGAAGGCCGGAATACCTCACCCATATAAGCCGGGATATACCCTTTGAACAGATACGTACAGACCGTATCCTTATAGTTTTTCAACGCTTTCTTATTGTCCGTCCTGAAAGCCATTATTTTATGTTCCAAGCCGTCAGAAGCATACGAGAACACCGAAAGTTCCTTGATATCCAAGGAACCGACAAAGTCACCGGCAGAGACACCCAGGCTGTCCTGCTTTGAAACCACGGCATTGACATAATCATAGTCTTTTTTACGTCCGTCAGCCGCCAGCCACTCATGCCAGGCTTTTATATAGTCATCAGCGGACGACATGGGAAGAGTCAGCACATACGAGGCATTGTGCGGTACTATGGAATATACATCAGGCCTGCCGCCCCTCTGCGAGAGCAGCACATCGGCATACCTTCCTCCGGAACGACCGTTTATCAAACGTCCGTCAAATGTCACTGGAGAATCCCCGTCCTCCAGTCCGAAAGTGCCCCAGTCGGCAACACTTTGAAAGAAAGATGCGCAGGACACGTATTTACGGTCAGCAGCGCCGGAGAACAGCTTGCCGAGATTGGAAAAATTGACATGCAGTACTCCGCGGTCCGAAGTCACTCCGGATATTCCTGCGTACAGAGGATTATCCTTAACGGAAGTCCCGTTCTCCAGATGCCTCAGAGACGACTCCACTATGACCATGGAGGGACTGGCTATCAGGAAACGGCCGTAAACAGCAAACGAGGCATCCGGGACAGCCGCCTTATGCACGGCCACCTGTCCGTATCTTTTTTCTATGACACCTCCGCACTCATCCAGCACGTCCTCCAGGAATAAGGCCGGATCCGTTTTCTCCGGAATCGAAAGCACGAGCAACGGGGAGACCGTGTTCTTGCTGGAATAATGCATTGACAAAGCGGCTTCCCACTCAGACGCGACAGAGGGAATGCACCCGATCAGTCTGCCGAGCGCACTCCCTTTATCCGTCATATTCTCTATCTCTGAAAAAGAACCGGATTCAAAGAGGAATATGGCATCGGACGGAATGGCTTCCACCCCGTCTGTAAGCCGGTCCGTCCTTACAGACTCTCCGCTGTCTCCGAAAAAGAGAGAGCAGAAAAAATACCCTATGCCGGCCAGCAGCAGCACCGCCACCGCTGAATAGACAATTATACTCCTCCTGTTCATTGGCTAACTATTTTTTCTCATCATCCTTGGGAGCAGCCTTGGACACCTTCACAAGCTCTATATCGAAGATAAGAGTGCTGTTGCCGGGGATAGGGCCGGTACCGCGCTTTCCATAACCGAGCTCTGCAGGAATATAAAGCTGAATCTTGCCTCCCTCCTTAACATAGGTAAGGCCTTCTGTCCATCCCTTGATGACTCTGTTGAGAGGGAATTTGACACTCTCTCCTCTATCGTATGAAGAGTCGAACTCTGTCCCGTCAATCAGACGGCCTACGTAGTTCACCTCTACTGTATCGGTTTCCTCGGGAGAGATACCGGTACCCTCCACTTCTATCTTATACTGCAGGCCGCTCTCGGTCTCCACCACACCTTCTTTTTCCTTATTTGCGGCAAGGAACTCCTCTCCTTCCTCAAGGCTGCGCTCGGCCACATAGGTCATACGGTCTCTTATATAACTCTGAATGATCATGCCCACTTTCTGCTCGTCAAGCATAGTCTCCTCTCCATTGAGGACATCCTTGAATCCCTTTTTCATCTGATCCAGGTTGAGTTCTCCGAAAGGAGTAGATGTCAGCATCTTTCCATAATACATACCCAGAGCATAACTTACAGTGTCAATCTGAGCGGTTGTGGTCTCAGGCATTCTGTCACCCTTCTGATATGTTCCAGCGCAGGATGAGAGAGCCAGGACAGCTGCTGATGCAGCGATGATTACAATTGCAAACTTTTTCATTTTATTAATTTGGTTTTGTTAGTTGTCATATACAGTGCCGTCAGACCCGCACATGCCGCAAGGAAAGATGTAGCGAGTATGGCCAGTTTCCCTGCATTTATCAGACGTGCATCCGTAAACGCAAGATTATCGATAAATATTGACATAGTGAATCCGATTCCGCCCAATATACCAAGTGCCAGGACCTGACGCCATTTCGTCCCCTCAGGCAGACCGGCAAGCCCCAGTTTGACCGCCAGCCAGCTGAAAACAAGGATTCCAAGCGGCTTCCCGAACAGCAGACCGAAGAAAATGCCGGGGATTACAGCCGGCATCGGCCCGCCCAAAGAATCCGGATCAATCATGACTCCGGCATTGGCCAGCGCAAAAAGGGGCATTATAAGGAAATTGACCCACGGATGAAGGGCCGCCTCCATGCGGCACAGCAGGGAGTCCGGTCCGGTAAAGGCCCTGACATCCCCTTTGGAAGTCCTGGCCGGTATAGTCATGGCCAGCACAACTCCCGCAATAGTAGCATGAACACCGGAACGGAAGACGAAGACGAAAAGCGTCACGCCCAGAATCAGGTAGACCAGAACAGACCTTATGCCGGCCTTGTTGACGGCCAGCAGGGCAAGTACCGTCACTGCGGCATACACAAGATATATAAGGTGGATCTCATGCGAGGGATAGAACAGGGCCAGCACTATGATCGCACCTATATCGTCCACTACGGCAAGGGCAACGAGCAGCACTTTCAGACCTACGGGACAGCGCGTCCCCAGCAGGGAAAGCACGCCTATGGCAAATGCAATGTCCGTAGCCATGGGTATGCCCCATCCTCCAGACGAGACTGTACCGGCATTGAAAGCTGCGTATATCAGAGCCGGAAATATCATGCCACCTACTGCCGCGAACATAGGCAGCATGGCCTTCTTCCTGGTGGACAGCTCTCCTACAAGCAGTTCCCGCTTTATCTCCAGACCCACGGAAAAGAAAAACACCGCCATCAGGACATCGTCTATCCACGCCCTCAGCGGCATACTCAGAGTGCTGTCTCCGAACGAGACGCTGAATACAGTATCCCACAGACGGTGCAGGCCACCCATAGCCGGGATATTGGCAGCCAGCACCGCAACCACCGCGCATACCAGAAGCAACACTCCTCCTGTCATATCGCTGTGAAGCAGCCTGTGCATCAGCACCCGCCGGCGCAGGACATAAATTTTCATCCGCTTCATACTGTTTCAGTTCATTTTGAAACCGACAAATTTAATCATTTTTTCTTACGGGAGTACGCCGAACACAACAAGAGTTTGAAAAGCACCCTGGCTCCGACATTCGCATCCCACTCACCCTGACTTCCCGGGGCGACCTCACATAGATCCGCACCCACTATCCTTCTTCCCGACATTGCCAATAAATATAATAGGTAGTCGGCCTGCGAAAAGGTAAGTCCTCCCGGCACCGGAGTACCTGTCCCGGGGCAGTACTCGGGAGTCAGACCGTCTATATCAAAACTCACATATACGTTCTGAGGCAAAGAGGAGACAATGTCCAGACAGATATCCTTCCACGTCTCTCCGCTGAAAAGCCTTTCCTTGATATTGAAATCCGTAAACGGCACAAAAAGTTCCGACCCTGTCATCATGGAATGTTCCGAGGAGCAGAAGTCCCTGACCGCCACCTGAGTGATGCGCCCCAGCCCTTCCGCCTCGGCAGCCGCATTGTACATTATGGATGCATGGGAATACTTAAAGCCCTCATACGCATTCCTGGTATCCGAATGTGCGTCAATATGCAGGATGCCCATACCCGGATATCTTCTTGCAAGGGCCTTGATGAGCCCGAGGGGGACACTGTGCTCCCCTCCGGTCAGCACCACGGACTTGCCCGCCGACAGATATTTTTCCGAAACACCCTCCACGTATGCGTTCAACTCAGCGGAACAGGCGTTCACCTCTCCGCAAAGTCCGGTCAGAGACTCCTGAGGCTGCCCCTGTTCCAAAGCCGAGATTACCTGCTCGGCCGCGCCTCTGGCCCTGCAGTTCAGCTCCCGAAGTCCCTGCTCTTCCGGAAGGGTCCAGACTTTCATCCTGGACGCATCCGGGAATCTCTCGTCGAACAGGTCTACCTGAAGAGATGCATCCAGCATCGCCTGCGGACCGTCGGCGGTTCCCTTTCCATAGGACACGGTAGCATCCCAGGGCACCTGCACTATCACAGTATCCGCCTCCTGCTCTCCGCACGGCAGTCCGAAGAAATTACCGTTGGCAACCCCCGGCGCATCGGGGTCAAATGATGTTTTTTCTAAATTTTCAATATTATTTTTCATTTTTTTTGCAAGAAAATAAACTTTTCGGTAATTTTAGACGCGCAAAGGTAATAAATATGAAGATTAGTTCAGAGGAATTACACTCCAATTTAAAGAAGTTTTTCGGTTTTGACACATTCAAAGGGGAACAGGAAAAGATTATAACACATCTTATTGAGGGGAACAACGCATTTGTCCTGATGCCTACCGGCGGAGGCAAATCGATGTGCTATCAGCTGCCGGCCCTGCTCATGCCGGGCACCGCCATCGTTGTCTCCCCGCTCATAGCCCTGATGAAGAACCAGGTGGATGCAATCCGAGGATTTATCTCAGGCTCGGACGGAGTGGCGCATTTCCTCAACTCCTCGCTCAACAAGACTCAGATTCAGGAAGTCAAGGACGACCTGCTCTCCGGCGTGACAAAGCTGCTGTACGTGGCTCCTGAGTCACTGACCAAGGAGGAGACTGTCGCCCTTCTCAGGCAGATCCATATCTCGTTCTACGCCATAGACGAGGCTCACTGTATATCCGAATGGGGACATGATTTCCGTCCGGAATACCGCCATATCCGCCGTATCGTGGACGAGCTCGGCTCGGCACCCATCATAGCCCTCACCGCCACCGCCACTCCGAAAGTCCAGGCAGACATACAGAAGAATCTCTGCATGATGGACGCAAAGGTATTCAAGAGCTCTTTCAACCGGCCCAATCTCTACTACGAGGTCCGCGACAAGGTCAATGTCAAGAAAGAGATGATCCGCTTCATCAAGGAGAATGAGGGCAAGTCCGGCATCATCTACTGCCTCAGCAGGAAAAAGACCGAGGAGATAGCCGAGTTCCTCAACGTCAACGGCATCAAGGCCCTGCCCTATCACGCCGGCATGGACGCCGCCACCAGGGCCAAGAACCAGGATATGTTCCTCATGGAGGAGGTGGACGTCATAGTGGCGACCATAGCCTTCGGCATGGGCATAGACAAACCTGACGTGCGGTTCGTGATTCACTATGACATCCCCAAGAGCCTAGAGGGCTACTACCAGGAGACCGGACGCGCCGGCAGGGACGGAAAGGAAGGCAAATGCATCACATTCTACAGCTACAAGGACATCCTGAAACTGGAGAAATTCATGCAGGGCAAACCTCTGTCCGAGCAGGAGATAGGAAAGCAGCTGCTGCTGGAGACCGTAGCCTACGCCGAGTCCAACCGGTGCCGGAGAAAGATTCTGCTCAACTATTTCGGAGAAGACTACACCCAGGAGAACTGCGGCAACTGCGACAACTGCCTGCACCCGAAAAAGCTCTTCGAGGGCCAGGAATATCTGGCGACAGTACTGGAACTGGTGGACTCCATGAAAGAGAATTTCAAAGTGGACCATCTGGCCAATATACTTGCCGGAGAGACCAACTCCATAATAAAGTCCTACAAGCACCATCTCAGCGAGTTCTTCGGCATGGGCAAGGACAAGGGCGTCAGGTTCTGGATTGCCATTATCCGGCAGGCAGTAGTCATGCATTTCCTGCACAAGGATCTGGAACAGTACGGACTGATATCCATAACTCCTGAGGGCAAGGAATTTCTGGAGCATCCCCACTCGGTCATGATGGCCGAGGACAGGGAGTTCGCCGACGGAGACGAGGAGGAGGACGAGGATTCGGCGGCCATATCAGCCGTAAGGCACGGCGGCGGAGTCGGAGACCCGGCGCTGTTCGCGATGCTCAAGGACCTGCGCAAGGATATGTCCAGAAAGCTGAAACTGCCGGGATTCGTTATTTTCACGGACCCTTCCCTGGAGGATATGTCCATACACTATCCCATCACCCTGGACGAACTCAAGAACTGTCAGGGCGTAGGAGAGGGCAAGGCCCGCAAATTCGGCAAGGAGTTCATCAATCTTATCGCCAAATACGTAGAGGAGAATGACATACAGAGGCCTGAGGACATAGTGGTCAAATCCATAGTCAACAAGTCGGCCAATAAGGTCTACATCATACAGAGCATTGACCGCAAGATTCCTCTCGAGGACATTGCGGAGGCCCGGGACATGGAGTTTTCCGAGATACTGGACGAACTGGAGGCCATCGTAGCAGCCGGCACGAAGATAGACATCAATTATTACATCAGGCAGGCTGTGGATGACGACAAGGTGGAAGACATCTATGACTACTTCAAGGAAGAAGCCGAGACAGACTCAATTGCCGACGCAGTCAAGGAACTGGGACCGGACTATCAGGAAGATGAGATAAGGCTGGTACGTATCAAGTTCCTCTCCGAAGTCGCGAATTAACCTCTGCTAAAGATATCTGTTGAACCAGGTAATCTGCCGCTTGGCATAGCGGCGGGTATTCCGCTTGACCAGTTCCACCGCCTCGTCCAGGGATACATTGCCGTCCAGATAATCAAAGACCTCGCTGTAACCGACAGTCCGGAGAGCCGGCATGTCGCGGTATGCGGCCAGCGAGTGCACCTCATCTACCAGTCCTGCCTCGAACATCTTCTCGGCCCTGCGGTCTATACGGGCGTAGAGTTCTTCTCTGGGCATGGTCAGGATTTTCCGTTCCACATTGAAAAAGCGTTTCTTCTGAGGATTGGTCTTGAACGAGGAGAATTTACGTCCCGTGGAGAGCGTCACTTCCAGAGCCCTTACGACCCGCTGACGGTTGGACAGGTCTATAGCGGCATAGCTCTCCGGATCCAGCTCCCGCAGTTCCTCAGCAAGAGCACCGACTCCCTCACTCATCGCCCTTTCCGTCAACTTTCTGCGCAAGTCCTGATCCGCCGGCGGAAAATCATCAAAGCCATAGCAGACCGCATCGGCGTACAGACCCGAGCCTCCCACCATCACCAGGCGGTCATGCTCCTTGAAAAGTCCGGACAGCAGGGCCATGGCCTCCAGCTCATACCTGCCTGCCGAATAATGGTCCGCCACCGAGTGACTGAATATGAAATAATGCCTTACCTGACGGAGCTGCTCCTCGGAAGGGGGAGCCGTTCCTATACGCATCTCCCTGAATATCTGCCTGGAATCGCATGATATAACAGGAGAACCGTATTCCTTTGCCAACTCTATGGCATAATCCGTCTTCCCGACCGCAGTCGGCCCCAGAACCAATGTAAGAGCTTTCTCCATCAGAACTATACAGCCTCTTCTCCTTCAGGAAGCTCCTCCTCATCAAAGGCTTCTTCCTGAACATCAGCCTGAGCCGAGCCACTGTTCGAGAACTCCTCGTAATCCTCATACGCAGACGAGAACTGATCCGGATTACGGCCCTTCTCGGCCACCAGCACCGGATAGGACCGCCTCGGACTGTATTCCGCCTCCGACACAAAACGCAGTTCCAGGGACAGGCCCTTGCCCATATTGTACACATAACGGACTGCCGCCCCGTCCTTGAAAGCGTCCTCAACGGAGACCCTGTCCATGGAGCCGTCCCCGAAATCGAACAGGCCGATCCTGCGCATTATCTCACCCTTGCCCGACAATGTCTCGAACACCGTCATCTGATCCGGAGAGAAACCCAGGTCCCTGTCCAGAAACTCATGCAGCCTGAACAGGCTCATTCCTGTCTCCAGTTCGTATTCCCGCATGAATATCTTATTGCCGGGAATAACCGCCTTATACCTGAATACTGTCATAACTTTTATTTATTTACTCCTCTCAGAAAACCCACAGTATCGACCCCGTCCGGCCAGTCGTCCAGAGCAGGCCTCTGAGCATAGCCAAAGTTACGGATAATTTTTTGAATTCTGTCCTCATTGGCTCCGATAAATTTTTCCAGTTCCATTTCAGAGCGGTATTCCACATACCACACCTCTCCCACATGCAGGCTCATGTCCAGCGGCCTGCAGAGGCTGATGTCTTCCGACGCTCCCGGTATCAGCCGTCTGAGATCACGGAAAATGACGGTGCCGCTGTCCAGGAACTTTTCTCCGGACAGGGTAAGTACAGCCCTGTTCCTGCGGTGATTGTCCCTTCCTGGCCGTTCCCAATGCCTAAGGGCGAAAGCTTCGGCAGCAGCCATTGCCCCTGAGAGATCGTACCCTTGCGGCACCAGCAGGCATGTCGCGCTGCGGCAGCCCAGACCGTAGTACAGCAGCATGTCTTCTGCAAGAGCCTCCAGGCCGGCCCGGGCCTCATCTCCCGTGAGCACGGCCATGCTGAACCGCGAGGCCCTGATGATTTTGGGGATATAAGGAAAATATGTTTCAAAATACGCCGCCGCGGCATCGCCTCCCATTGTCAGCAGGGCATCAGGCGTCCAACCGTCGGTCGAGTCACAGAACTCCACTCCGGGGAAAAGCACCGGCAGCAGATACCGGTCCTTCGATGAGAGTTTGACCACCGGCTTCCAGCCCGCCGCCAGCACCGACAGGATATCGTGAAACGCTACCGCCGGGATATTGCCGGCCGCCACCACTCCGCAGACCTTTCCCGATGCTGCCGGTTCCGGCCCAGGGTATTGTTCCAGCCAGTTCCTCAGCACATCTTCCCTCAGCATCCCTTCCGCCAGGGCTCCGAGGGCGCGGCGCTGCATCCACGGCGTGAAGAACACATTGCCCCTCGCCGAGAGCTCCACCGCCGCATCCAGCTCCGGCCATTTCTCTTTCCCCTCCAGCCACCCCTCAATCCTTCTCCCCAAAGCCGCATACCTTTCTATAAATTGACCTCTATGCATTTTTCAATCAGTTGACAGCCCAAAGATAAAAAATTTTAGGCTCATCCGCCTTTTTTGCCTAACTTAGGGGCTTAAACGGATGGATATGGAAATTCAGGAGAGAAACGACACTTTCAAGAGCCTGGAGGCCCCGTCGGAGGGGCTGTATAAGGAGAAAGGCAGCAAGTTTCTCGCTTTTGCATATCCGGTGATATCGGAAGAGGAGATAAAACAGCATCTGGAGCGGATACGGAAAGAATATTACGACGCGCGGCATCACTGCTATGCGTACAGGCTCGGGCTGGAGGGCAGTGTGTGGAGGATGAACGATGACGGAGAGCCTTCGTCCACTGCCGGCAGACCGATATTCGGACAGATACAGTCGGCCGGACTGAGTGACATACTGATAGTGGTCGTCCGCTACTTCGGAGGCATAAAGCTCGGAGTACCAGGTCTGATCAACGCCTACCGGAGCGCGGCCGCCGATGCGGTAGCGCACGGCAGGATAGTGGAGAAAACCGCAACCGAGACCTTTGCGGTAACATTTGACTACACCGGTATGGACCGGGTAATGAAGGTGATGAAGGACATGGGCCTGTCTCCCTCCAGGTTCGATACAGGGAACGAATGCCGCCTGGAGATGAGCGTAAGACTCCGCGACTCGGACCGGTTCGTCCAGCGCATGACCGATGCCGAGGCCAAAGTGGAACACATATAATATAAATGATATATGCCTAAAAGTTTAATATCCATTCAGGACTTCACCAAAGAGGAGATACTGCACATCCTCGATGTAGCCGAGGAGATGGAGCACAATAAGTCGCAGACATTCCTGAGCGACAAGGTAGTGGCCTGCATCTTCTTCGAGCCGTCCACAAGGACCAGACTGAGTTTCGAGACTGCGGCCAACCGTCTGGGAGCCCGCGTCATAGGCTTTTCGGACGCGGCCAACACCAGCATCCGGAAGGGAGAGAGCCTCAAGGATACCATCAAGATGGTCTCCAATTACGTGGACCTCATCGTCATGAGGCATCCTCTCGAGGGCAGTGCCCGCTATGCTTCGGAAGTGGCCTCAGTGCCGGTCATCAACGCCGGTGACGGAGCCAACCAGCATCCGACTCAGACCCTGCTCGACCTCTACACCATCAGGCAGACCCAGGGCCGCCTGGACCACATCAACATCAACATGGTCGGCGACCTCAAATACGGCAGGACAGTACACTCACTGCTTCAGGCCATGAGCCATTTCTCCCCCGAGTTCGAGTTCACGGCCCCGGACGAGCTCAAGCTGCCGCAGGAATACCGCGACTTCATGGACAGCAAGGGCATCCCCTATAAGGAGACTGCCGACCTTCGGGAATATCTGGACAGTACGGACATTCTGTACATGACCCGCATCCAGCAGGAGCGGTTCACCGACCCCGTGGAATACGAGAAAGTCAAGAATGTATACAGTCTCAACGCCTCCATGCTCTCCGGAGTACGTCCGAACATGAAAATTCTGCACCCCCTGCCCCGCCTGCAGGAAATCGCCACCGACGTGGACGAGACCCCTTACGCATGGTATTTCAAGCAGGCCGAGAACGGAATGTACGTCCGCATGGCCATCATATCATACTTACTCGGTAAAAGATAGGAGGACAGTCTTATGGAAAGAAACACAATGGAAACAAACGACGGGAAGCAGCTCAAAGTGAGCGCGATAAAGAACGGCACAGTACTGGACCACATTCCCAGCTGCCAGGTCTTCAAAGTAATCGACATCCTCGGTCTGAGCGGGTCGGAGCATCCGGTCACTTTCGGTGTCAATCTGGACAGCAAGTCCATGGGCCGCAAGGGCATCATCAAGATATCCGAGAGATTCTTCAAGGATGACGAACTCAACAAGATAGCTCTCATCGCCCCCAACGCCAGCGTCAACATCATCCGCGACTTCAAGGTAGTGGAGAAAAAGCTGCTGACCATCCCGGAGACCATCTGCGGTATCGTCAAGTGCATCAACCCCATGTGCGTGACCAACCACGAAGATATCCCGACAAGGTTCAGGACCATAGTAAAAGGCTCTGAGATACAGTTGCAGTGCGTATACTGCGAAAAGATTACTGATTTATAATTTTTACCCATTGTCACAAATATTTTGTAACTTTGTCGCTTAATAACGATTAAACATTTTTAACAATTTTTACAATATGAAAAAAGCTTATAATTTCAACGCCGGTCCCTGCGTTCTGCCCAAACCGGCTATCGAAGCGGCTATCGAGGCCCTCAAAGACTTTAAGGGTACAGGAATGTCCGTAATAGAAGTGTCTCACAGAAGCAAGGAGTGGGAGGCCGTTATGGACGAGTGCCGTTCTCTCTGGAAAGAGCTCCTCAACATTCCTGAAGGATACAGCGTCCTCTTCCTGGGCGGCGGTGCATCCCTCCAGTTCCTCTATGTGGCCATGAACCTTCTCGAGAACAAGGCCGGCTACCTGGAGACAGGCGTATGGGCAAAGAAAGCCCTGAAAGAGGCCAAGGGTATCGGCAACGCCTATGCAGTGGCTTCCTCAGCTGACAAGAACTACACCTACATCCCTAAGGGATACGAGATTCCCACAGACCTCGACTATTTCCACATCACCACCAACAACACCATCAAGGGCACTGAGATTCATGAGGATATGGACTGCCCCGTGCCCCTCGTAGCCGATATGTCATCCGATATCATGAGCCGTCCCGTGGACGTTTCGAAGTATGCTCTGATCTACGGAGGTGCCCAGAAGAACGTAGGTCCTGCCGGTGTAGTATTCGTTATCGTTAAGGACGAGATTCTCGGCAAGGTATCCCGTTATCTGCCCACCATGCTCGACTACCGCACACACATCGAGGGTGAGTCCATGTTCAACACTCCTCCTGTGTTCTCCATCTTCGTTATGACCGAGACCCTGAAGTGGGTTAAGGCTCAGGGTGGTGTAAAGGCCATGTACGAGCTCAACAAGAAGAAAGCCGGCATGCTCTATGACGAGATCGACCGCAACTCTCTCTTCGTAGGTACAGCCGCCAAGGAGGACCGCTCCCTGATGAACGTATGCTTCGTAATGGCTCCCGGCCATGAGGATCTTCAGGACGAGTTCCTCGCCTTCGCAAAGGAAAGAGGCATGGTAGGTATCAAGGGCCACCGCTCAGTAGGCGGATTCCGCGCCTCCATCTACAACGCCTGCCCTATCGAGGCTGTTGAGGCTCTGATCGCCTGCATGCAGGAGTTCGAGAAGATGCACAAATAATTTAACTCCGCGACCTCGGCACGACCGGATTCATATCATGGCTGCCGGGGTTCGGCTTTTTGAAACGGATAGAATCAACTTATTAAAATATTTGCAATGAAAGTATTAGTAGCAACTGAGAAACCTTTTTCAAAGGTAGCCGTTGACCAGATCCGCGAGATCGTCGAGAAAGGCGGCCATGAGCTTGCAACTCTCGAGAAATATACTGATGTACAGCAGCTTTACGCAGCAGTGGCAGACGCTGACGCCCTCATCGTCCGCTCCGACAAGGTGACCAAGGAGGTCATTGCAGCCGCTCCCAAGCTGAAGATCGTTGTACGCGCCGGCGCAGGTTATGACAACCTCGACCTGGCAGCCTGCACCGAGAGAGGCATAGTAGCCATGAACACCCCCGGTCAGAACTCCAATGCCGTAGCCGAGCTCGCTATCGGCATGATGATCTACATCTCCCGCAACCAGTTCACTCCCGGCACAGGTTCTGAGCTTAAAGGCAAGACCCTCGGTATCCAGGCTTATGGCAATGTCGGCCGTCTGGTAGCAGCCCACGCCAAGAGCTTCGGTATGAAGATTATGGCTTTCGATCCCTTCGTTCCTGCAGAGAGGATTCAGTCCGAAGGCGTTGAGGTCGCCGCTTCACTCGAGGACCTCTATGCAAAGAGCGACTTCGTGTCCCTCCATATCCCCGCAACCAACGAGACCAAGAACTCCATCGGTTACGCTCTTCTCTCCAAGATGCCTAAAGGCGGCTGCCTCGTGAACACCGCCCGCAAGGAAGTGATCAACGAGCCCGAGCTTGTAAAGGTGCTCGAGGAGAGACAGGACCTGAAGTACATCACCGACATCGCCGCCACCAACCAGGCAGAGCTGAACGAGAAGTTCGGCAAGAGAGTCTTCGCCACCCCCAAGAAGATGGGTGCCGAGACAGCCGAGGCCAATATCAACGCCGGAGTAGCGGCAGCCAACCAGATCTGCGACTTCTTCGCTACAGGCAACCGCAAGTTCCAGGTAAACAAATAGTAAATAGGAGAGAAACGATATGGTAAAAGTAAAACCTTTCGCAGCGATCCGCCCTCCCAAGGCCATCGTGACTGAAGTGGCAGCCCGCCCTTACGACGTGCTCAACTCCCAGGAAG
This sequence comes from uncultured Bacteroidales bacterium, assembly GCA_949297365.1. Taxonomy (GTDB): domain Bacteria; phylum Bacteroidota; class Bacteroidia; order Bacteroidales; family UBA932; genus Coprenecus. Next base: position 218,668 of record CASFSL010000040.1, read on the forward strand.
CAAAGGCTGAGGCCGGCGAGAAATCCCTCCTTCACATCACCAAGCCCGAGATAGACTTCGATCCCATCATCGACGAGCACTCACAGCCCGCTTACGACAAGGCTGTCGAGAACTTCAAGAAATGGCAGGAGAAAGGCTGGCTCGTGCAGGACAAGAAGGAATGCTACTATGTATATGCACAGACCATGAACGGCCGTACCCAGTACGGAATCGTGCTCTGCGCCAATGTAGACGACTACCTGACCGGTAAGATCAAGAAGCATGAGCTCACCCGCAAGGACAAGGAAGAGGACCGTATGATCCACGTCCGCATCCAGAACGCCAACATCGAGCCCGTATTCTTCGCTTATCCCGACAACACCGAGATCAACGCCATCGTAAAGAAGTACACCGACGGCAAGCCCGAGTACGATTTTGTGGCACCCGACGACGGTTTCGGCCACCATTTCTGGGTTATCGACAATGACGAGGACATCAAGAGGATTACCGAGATTTTCTCGACCATCCCTGCGTTCTATGTAGCCGACGGTCACCACCGCACAGCAGCTGCCGCTCTCGTAGGCGAGGAGAAGCGCCGTCAGAACCCCAACCACCGCGGAGACGAGGAGTACAACTACTTCATGGCAGTGGTATTCCCCGAGAGCCACCTCAAGATTATCGACTACAACCGCGTGGTGAAGGACCTCAACGGCCTCACACCCGAGCAGTTCATCCAGAAATTAGGCGAGGACTTTGAGATCAAGGACATGGGTACCGAGATCTACAAGCCCAAGAACCTGCACAACTTCTCCATGTACATCGGCGGTCACTGGTATTCCCTCACAGCCAAGAAGGGCACCTACGACGACAACGATCCCATCGGATGCCTCGACGTGACCATCTGCTCCAACCTTATCTTCGACAAGCTCCTCGACATCAAGGATCTCCGTACATCGAAGCGTATTGATTTCGTAGGAGGTATCAGAGGTCTCGGCGAGCTCAAGAAGAGAGTTGACTCAGGTGAGATGGCAGCAGCCTTCGCTCTGTATCCCGTATCAATGAAGCAGCTTATCAGGATAGCCGACACAGGCAACATCATGCCTCCCAAGACTACCTGGTTCGAGCCTAAGCTCAGGAGCGGTCTGGCAATCCACAAGCTCGAGCGATAATTACGGTGCGGCGCGTCATAGCAGGCAAACTGCTGCGATGCCTTGCGCTTTACCCACTCTGACACACCTTATGTACTTTGATTTAGGGGCCGTAATTGATGTATATCCGTTGCGGCCTCTTTTATATAATGCGCGGGATTGGCTTTATTTACCAATGCCTTAATAATCAGATTAATACAATTCAAAAGGTGCCACGTTGCCTTTTGAAACCCGGACACGGCACCTTTCTATTTTTAAACAGACTGAGTTTCAACTATTTAACCATTTACAGTGTTCCCTGACAACGTATCAAGATTGCACATATGAAACCGACATTAGTAGTATTGGCAGCGGGCATGGGTTCCCGCTACGGTTCCCTCAAACAGATGGACGGAGTCGGCCCCAACGGCGAGGCCATCATCGATTACTCTATCTACGACGCAGTTCGCGCTGGATTCGGCAAAGTAGTGTTCATCATCCGCCACTCATTTGAAAAGGCTTTCCGCGAGATATTCACCCCGGAGCATTTCGGAGGCAAGGTTGAGATTGACTTCGTCTTTCAGGAACTCGAATACCTGCCCGAAGGTTTCTCAGTACCGGAGGGCCGTGAGAAACCCTGGGGTACATGTCACGCCGTAATGATGGCCGCCCCTGTAGTCAGCACTCCTTTCGCCGTCATCAACTCCGATGACTTCTACGGCCGCGAGGGTTACGCCGTACTGGCCGACTACCTGCGCAGCGTGGACGGACAGACCGGCAAGTACTCCATGGTCGGCTACAATCTGCACAACACCCTCTCCGACTACGGTACCGTCTCACGCGGAGAGTGCTCCGTCGATGCTGACGGCAATCTAGTATCAATCGTTGAGCGCACTGCGATTCAGCGTATGGAGGACGGCCGCATCATGTACAAGGACGGGGACGGCCTGCATCCCCTGGACGAGAACACCGTTGTTTCCATGAACCTGTTCGGATTCACCCCAGACTTCTTCACCGAGTCAGACCGTCTGTTCAGACAGTTCCTCTCCGACCCGGCCAACATGTCCAACCCAAAGGCCGAGTTCTTCATCCCTCTGTGCGTCAACCAGCTCATCAATGAGGGCAAGGCCAGCCTCAAAGTACTCAACAGCGATGCCCAGTGGTTCGGTGTCACCTACAAGGAGGACCGTCCCTACGTAGTCAGCCGCATTCGCCAGCTGATAGACACGGGCATCTACCCCGAGCACCTCTGGAAATAACCCCCTCCACCGCACCATAAAAAAGCCCTGACCGCACACATTAGCAGCCAGGGCATTATTTTATCCTGTCCGAATATTATTCGGTCCTCGGGGTCTCGCGGCGGGAGGCGTAGGTGTCGTCGATGGTGTCCAGCTCGGTGTTGTACTGTTTCTTGCCGGCGGCAGCATCGTTGTAGGTGCAGGGGCCGGATATACAGCCGTCCGGACATACCATCATCTCCAGGAACTGGGCCGGAGCCTTCTTGGTCTTCGCGTAGCTCTTGAGCAGGGCGATGTTCTTCTTGTCCATGCCGGCCACCTTGAGGAAGTTGACATTCTCCCCGAGGAACGACTGCACTGCGCCGGCGACTCCTCCGCTCTGTCCGAAAGCGTGAGCCTCCTTGACGGAGAGATATTCCACATGATAAGGCTCTACCTTGTCGAAATCTATCTCATAACCGGAGAAGACGCTTCCGAGTTCCTCGAATGTCATGACGTAATCCACATTGGGATTCTCCTTGGCCTCCTTACGCTTTGCTATGCACGGGCCGATGAACACCTGCTTGGCATCGGGGTATTTTTCCTTGATGACCTGGGCACTGTAGTACATCGGAGAGCCGGATGCCGACACGAACGGAGCCATGTCCGGAATATGCTTCCTGACGAGCTGGATATATGAAGGGCAGCAGCTGGTAGTCATGAAAGGCTGACCTTCCTGCAGCTTCTCCTTCAGCTCAACCGCCTCATTGGAGACCGTAAGCATCGCTCCTTCGGCAACCTCGACCACGGCGGAGAACCCGATAGCCTTGATGGCACCGTAGAGCTTTTCCTTCGTGGTGTTGAACTGACCGAGGATGGATGGAGCCACCATAGCCACTACAGACTCACCGGCCTGAATGCTATTCAGCACGTCAAACACCTGGGATATCTCGAATATAGCGCCGAAAGGGCACGCGTTCAGACATTTGCCGCAGTAGATGCACTTGCTCTCATCGATATGCTCCACTCCGTACTCATCCTTGGAAATAGCCTTTACCGGGCAGGCCTCCTCACAGGGTACCGGCACGTATACTATAGCATGGTAGGGACAGCTCTGGTAGCATTTTCCGCAGTTGATGCATAGATCGTGGTCTATCACAGCCTGTCCGTGGTTCTTCTTGTCGTGTGTGATGGCATGCTTGGGGCAGTTCATGGAACAGCTGCGGGCCACACAGCCACGACAGAGATTGGTTATCTCATAGTTGGTCTTAACGCATGAGGAGCACGCCTCATCTATGACGCACATGATGTTGTCCTTCGGCTCCCTCTCCCTATTGACCACCCGGCGGGCATAGTCCGACAGAGGGGTCAACTCATCCTTCTCGTCATCCATGTCATAACCCAGCAGGGGGAACATCTTATATTTCCAGACTGCCCGCTCCTTATGCACACAGCATCTGCCCAACACCTCAGACCTGCGCGGACTCAGCTCTATAGGCAGTCGGTCTATATCTGTGCAGAGTTTGTCCTGTTTCCATTTATTAACCATCATCGCCAGCAGTTTGTGGCGCACAATCATTACATTGTTAGTAAAAGCCATAAATAGTTATAAGTTGTTACAAAAATGCTGCAAAAGTAATATAATATCCTCAATCTCCAACTTTTCCGTCAGGATATCTGAACCCGTTCAAAGCCAGGGCCACCATAGTGACTCTAGGACGCGGCACAGGACACGATGCCAACGTCCTGACCGTACTGCGGCGCATGCTCCGGAAATCCCTGTGAGCACGTATCACCGCCTTGAAAAAAGAGGTTCTGCCGGTAAGCAGATACACGCAGCCTATCATACCGTCAATGCACATACGGAAGAAAACAATTCGGTCACGGCCCGCGTCCGGAAGATTCTTGTACATCATCAGCAGGTTGTTGCGGAAATTGAGGTACAGCTTGCGGGGCGAGTTGTTGGGCAAAGTCCCTCCCCCGACATGATAGACCCTGGAAGAAGGTACCGCCCATATCTCCCAGCCGGAGAGCATGGCCCTCCAGCAAAAATCTATCTCCTCCATATGGGCAAAAAACACCTCATCCAGTCCTCCCGCCTGTCTCCACAACCCGGAGCGTACCATAAGAGCGGCCCCGGAGGCCCAGAACACCCGGCACGGAGTATCGTACTGTCCCCTGTCCTCCTCAACCCTGGACAGGATACGTCCCCTACAGTATGGGAAATACCACCTGTCCACGTATCCGCCGCAGGCTCCCGCGTGCTCGAACATCGTCCTGCGGTCATAACTCAGAATCTTCGGAGCACATGCTCCGCAACGGGGATGCGAGTCCATAAACCTCTCCAGTTCCCCGAGCCATCCGCCCGTAACCTCTATGTCCGAATTGAGCAGCAGATAGTAATCAAACAGTTCTCCTGACCTTTCTATCTCAGCAAAAGCACGGTTGTAACCTCCAGTGAACCCATAGTTGCGGTCCAGGCGGATAAGCCTCACCTCTCCGTCCGGCCACGTTGCCCTGAGCCACTCCACGGATCCGTCCTGAGATCCGTTGTCCGCCACATATAGAGCCGAGCCGCCGGAGAAGTCTGTACGGGAAAGTATGAACGGAATGAACTTCTGCATGAAAGCCTTTCCGTTCCAGTTCAATATAACAACCGCAGTTGAAGACATAGCACGCTGTATTTACAACAAATCTCTCAGGGACGGCAGGCCGACTGCGTTGGAGCCTTTCATCAATATTGACATTCCTCCCGCCGGCTCTTTCCCGAGAGCCTCACGGGCAGCAGCGACATCGTGGCAGAATCTGAAACGCACATCCTCCGCCACGGGGAATACAGCCAGCGCTTTCTCAAACTCCTCCCCTACGAAGACAGCTCTCTCGCAGTCCTTCATGGCCGCTACTTTCTCCATAACCTTCCGGTGCTCTTCCGTTGAATCCGGACCGAGTTCCAGCATCTGCCCGAGAATCACCATCTTGTGAGGAAAACGGGAGGCGGAGAAATTGTCCAGCGAGGCCTTCATGCTGGAAGGATTCGCATTATATGTGTCCAGCACCAGCAGGTTACGGCCTGTCCTTTCCAGCTGTGAGCGGAGGTTGGCCGGGACGTAAGCCTCCACAGCCGCAACGGCATCCTTCAGGGCTATACCGAAATACTGCCCCACACACAGGGCCGCCATGACGTTTGGAGCATTGTATGATCCTATAAGCCGGGTGCTCACCCTCAGTATTCCGTCTCCGTCCGGCACATCCAGCCTCAGATACGGCTCATCCACAGTAACAGGCAGTATCTCCACCCCGGCCGACTCCACTCCGTAACGGACAATCCGCAGGTCAGGCCGCTGTGAGGCCATCCCGCAGAGATTGTCATCATCCACATTGAGAAAAGCGGTATCAGCTGTCCTCTGCAGATAATCGTACAGTTCTCCCTTGGTCTTTTTCACCCCTTCAAAGGAACCGAATCCCTCAATATGCGCCTTGCCCACATTGGTTACAAGCCCGTAATCCGGAAGCGCAATCGAAGCAAGAGCGGCGATCTCTCCGGGATGATTGGCACCCATCTCCACCACCGCCATCTCTGTCTGATCCGTGATACGCAGCAGAGTAAGCGGCACTCCAATGTGATTGTTTAGATTGCCGGAAGTAGCGGTAACACTGTACCTTGACGAAAGCACTGAACAAAGAAGCTCTTTCGTAGTGGTCTTGCCGTTAGTTCCTGTCAGACCTATAACCGGTATGCGGAAACGGGAGCGGTGCATCCGCGCCAGAGCCTGCAACGCCTCCAGGGTATCATCAACTACTATATACTTACCGCCATCAGCAAAACCGCTGTCCCTGGACACCACGGCATACGACGCTCCCTTGTCCAAGGCCGCCTGAGCGAAACGGTTGCCGTCAAATTTATCCCCCCGTAGAGCGAAAAACATCACTCCTCTCTCTATCCTGCGGCTGTCGGTAGACACACCGGTACTGGATGCAAAAGCATCGTACAGCCTGTTTTCCAATTTTCTATCCATATTCATTATCATTTTCTTCCAGTAGAGCCAAAGCCTCCCACCCCTCTTTCGCTCGCCTCCAGTTCATCCGCCTCTTCCCACTCCACTCTCTCGTGACGGGCCACCACCATCTGGGCTATGCGCTCTCCAGGATTGATTACAAAATCCTCTGTCGAAAGGTTCACAAGTATCACCTTGATCTCCCCACGGTAATCGGCGTCTATCGTTCCCGGTGAATTGACAATTGAGATACCGTGCTTTGCAGCCAGTCCGCTGCGCGGCCTTACCTGAGCCTCATAACCTGCAGGCAATTCGATATGCAGTCCGGTAGGGACAAGCATCCTCTCCAGCGGCTTAAGAGTCACCGGCTCAGAGAGAGCTGCCCGAAGGTCCATCCCCGCTGAAAGGGGAGTTGAATAGGAAGGCAGCCCGAATGGGGAGTTATTGACTATCTTTACTTTCATGTCGCTTATATCGTTTTAAATATATTTCTGAAAAATAAAGTCCGCCCAGGTACACTCCAATAAGAAGAGTGCGCAATGCGAGAGTCCAACCATATGGGATGGAGCCAGGCATGGCCATGGCAGCCCCGTACAGCAGCAGCGCGAAAGCTATTACCGAGAGTATCCGTCCCCAGCGGTACGGTATGGGGTAATATTTGCTGCCCAGCACTGCACTGAGCACCAACATAATCAGATAGCTTGCGAAATGTCCCCACGCCGCGGCGTGATAGGAATACACCGGCAAAAAACAGATATTGATGACTGCCGTCACCACCAGTCCGGCCAGAGTGATGTATATGGCAAACGAGGAGCGGTCCGAGAGTTTGTACCACATAGAGACATTGAACAGCATCCCCATCATCATATAAGCCAGCAGCATCACTGGAACGATATCCATGCCTGCCCGGAAATCGCGGCCCACAATCAGTTCTATGACATCAAGATAGAATACGACGCCCAGGAAAATGAGCATACAGAACATCACGAAATACTCCATGACGGAGGCATATACCCGCTTGAAGTCCTTCTGCCCGGTATTGGAGAAGAAAAACGGCTCGGCGGCGAAACGGAACATCTGCACGAACAGGGACATGATGACAGCCACCTTTACTCCCGCCTGGTAGACACCCAGGTCAGCCCTCCACAGCGAATCGTCCACATTGAAAAAGCGAAACAGAATCCTGTCCAGAAAGTCATTCATCACCCCCGGCAGACCGGCTACCATCAGCGGCAGGGAATAACGCAGCATCTTCTTAAGAGTGCCGCTGTCGGGAGACAGATGCAGCCTGAGCAGATCAGGGATAAAAAGCAGGAAGCACACCACGCAGCTCACGACTATGGCGAATATCGGATACGAGAAATCCGGCACTGCCGGAATCAGCCCCGAAAGCAGATTGTCCGGATGAGCCGCCGCATATCCTGGATACCACAGGAACAGCAGCAGATTGGTCCCCGCTTCCGTCAGAATCTTTACCGTCTTGAAAACGGCGAATCTCCAGGCCCTGGACTCACACCGGAGCTTGGCGAACAGAATAGCCGTGAAACAATCGGCGAACAGGATGACACCTATATAGATATAGATATTCCAATATCCTCCGTAACCCATACGCACGGCAAGGCTCCTGCCGAACAGAATCATCAGCAGCAGGAATACCGCAGACACGGCAGACACGGCCAGAAGAGCTCCCGAGAAGACCTTCCGCGGCTCATAGCCTTCCTTGTTGGCGAAACGGAAGCAGCCGGTCTCCAGTCCAAGGGTCAGAAGCACCTGAAATACAGCGATATAGGACATAAACTCCGTCAGGACTCCGTAATCCGATGTGGAAAGCGTATAGGTGTACAGAGGCAGCAGCATGTAGTTCAGGAAACGGGCCACGATGGTGCTCGTCCCGTAGATTGCCGTCTGCCCGGCCAGTTTGCCCAATATCTGTCTCATTCCCATAGTCCGCAACATTTAATTTCTAAGACCGTGCTCCCTGAATATCAGAAAACCTATGTTGAACGAAGGATACCACTTGGCTTTTTCCGCCTTCTCATAATAGGCGCAGGAAAGCGATATCGGTCCTATCGGAGACTGCCATACAATAGCGGCATTGCCTACAAAACCGCCACGGGGAAGAGGCTGCGAATAAGTATATCCTCCACTTGCCGTCTCCAACAGTTCTTTATATGGCTGGAAATAACCTCCGGACAGATGCAGGAATACTGTCTTTGTAAACTTTATTACAGGATTTACGGTAAAACCGACATATATCGGAGCCCGGTAAGCCTCCAGCATCAGGGTCCTGCTGTGTATTGTAGGCTGAAAAGCCGGCATGGCCATCATCGTGGATGTATAATCACAGAGATCAAGCGGAGTGGACACCGTAATGTCCAGATTGTAACCCAGCGAGAACCATCTGCCCAGGTCATAATAATCCTCCAGATTGAGCCGCGCCAGAAGAGTGCTCTTCAGCGGCCGGGTTACTGACGTGCCGTCCGCATACATAGTCCCCTCAACGTGCCCCTCATGGCTGAGTATATAGCGGAACTCCAGAAGACGGTGCCGCCCTGAAGACGGATACATATTGTAATCCAGAGTAGTCTGGGCCATCTTGAGCCTGGCTGTGAGATAGGACAGATACGTCCTGTCCTTCTTGTCATACTGGGTATAGTTGTCTGCCGGGAAATAATCATATCTGTTGACACCGGCCGTAGCTCCGAACTCCAGCAGTATATTGCTGTTGTAGGAGATCGGAGTACCCATGTTCAGCGTCAGGAAATACTCGGTCTCGCGGATATTCTTGGCCAGCGAATTGGACTGCAGTATTCCCTGGCTGCTCCTGAAGTAATCGAAAGACTGCGCATTCAGCATCACCTCATACAGAAACAGCGGCTTAATACCTATGTGCTGCCTGAAATACAGTCCCGCTCCGGTGAAAAACTGACCTATGTCCAGATTGATGGCCGCATTCCACGGGTGCTTGGAGAAATGAATGTGGGACAGTCCTACATATCCCTGCATCAGGGACGACGACGAGATGTTTCCGCCTACTGAAAGGGACAGCACATTCTTCGGCGCAGTCTGCAGGCGGAGAGTGAAAAGCGAATCCTGTCCCAGCACCGCTGTCGGATAGAATGACTGTATGGCATTTGTCGAGAGTACCCTGTAATATCCCCTCTTTGCCTGCTCGAATGAAAATTCCTTCTTCTTGTCCGTAATCGTGGCGCTTATATACCGCTTCTGGTCCTCTGTCAGTTTACCCTCCACCGACACCGAGTCAAATTTCAGGTCCAGACAACGTTTGCGGAAAGCGATACGCATAGAATCCACCTGCGGGATGTCCCTGCGCCTGTGGACTCTCTCCCTGATCTCGTCCATATAGAGCATCGCCGTATCATAACCCTTCTGCACCAGCTCATCTATCTTGTCAAACTCAAGAAGGGAATAATCATACACTCCGGATATCAGTATGCCCTCGCTTTCCGGTATGTCGTAATCCGTATCCACTGTCATGACAGTCTCCAACTGCTTGTATAGGTCATCCTGATCCGCACTGATCGGCTCACCCTTGACGCACTTGGCTCCTATTATGACATCGGGATGATACTTGTCACGCATAATCTCCCAGGGAAAGTTATTGTAGAAACCTCCGTCAAAAAGCAGCAGCGAGTCCAGCATCACAGGCTTGAAATACGCAGGAAAAGTCATCGAAGCCCGTATAGCCGTCCCCAAGTCCCCGCTGTCCGACACATACGGCTGCTTCTTCATCACATCCGCCGAGACACAGAAGAACGGAATCATAAGATTGTCAAAATCATAATCCGCGGCCGCCGAGGCATTGGCGAAAATCTGCACAAACGCGATATCCATAGGGAACGGAGACACGAGCGATGTCGGCAGAGAGAGCTTGACCTTACGCCTGCCTTTTTCAAGTTCCTTCTCGTCCCACTTCATATTGACGGTAATCATGGAGGGCGTGGGATATCCTGAATAGAGATGAGTAAAGAACTCCCTTTCCCCCTCCCCGGTATACCACGTCCGGAACTTCTCGGTCTTCATAAGGGATATGATGTCATCCGGAGACAGTCCCACGGCATAAAGGCCGCCCACTATGGAGCCTATGGAAGTCCCTGATATGTAGTCTATAGGGATGCCGTTCTCCTCCAATGCCTTTATCACGCCGATATGGGAAAGGCCCTTCGCTCCTCCACCGCTGAGAACAAGTCCGACAGACTGTCCCGACGCCGGCAATATCGCCACGGAATGAAATAAAAGCAAAAATATTGGGATAATTCGGATGTTCATCATTATCTTTGTAAAATTCATTCAAAGATATAGAAACATCATCATGAAATCAAAAATTTTTATTATGACAGCCGCCGCCATATTGGCCCTTTTCTCATGCAACGACAGAAGCAACTATCAATCAGACAATTCCGGCCAGAACGGGAACGGCAATCACGATCAGGATACGACACAGGTTCCCCCCATTGACTCTACTCTCGCATTCAACCCGAATGACCTTCCTGAAGAGCCCCTCTTCGAGATCTACACGACCGAGGGTACCATAACTATCATGCTGTACAAGGACACCCCACTTCACAGAGACAACTTCGTAAAACTGGCCTCAGAAAGATTCTACGACAGCCTGCTCTTTCACAGAGTCATATATAATTTCATGATTCAGACCGGAGATCCCCTCACAAAAGATCCGGCCAACAAGTCCTTCTATGGCACCGGCGGCCCCGGCTACACCATCCCGGCCGAAATTCTGCCGAACCATACCCACAAGAAAGGAGCCCTTGCCGCAGCCAGAAAGGGCGACACCGCCAATCCGCAAAGAGAATCATCCGGCTCCCAGTTCTACATCGTCCACAATCCGGATGGCTGCTCCCATCTTGACGGGCAATACACCGTATTCGGCGAGACCCTGGACGGCTTTGATGTCATAGACCGCATTGCATCTGCACAGAAAGACTCCCGGGACTGTCCTGTCAATGACATAAGAATCATTTCAATCATGCCTATCATATAACGGTACAGCACAATGGATGTCCGGGAAGCACTCCTCAGAAACAGGAGCCGCAGACGTTTCTACCAAGATTACATCATACCAGAAAACGACCTGATGACCATTGCCGATGCTGCCCGTCTGTCTCCCTCCGGCCGCAACATTCAGGCTCTCAAATTCCTAATATCCAGCAATCAGCATCTGAACAGCCGGATTTTCCCCACCCTGGCATGGGCGGGATATCTGACCGAATGGCCGGGTCCGGAAGAGGGAGAACGCCCTTACGCATACATAATACAGTTGTTGGATAAAAGCCTCACGCCGAACATTATGTCCGAGGACTGTGGCATTACTGCCCAAAGCATACTACTGCAGGCCACGGCCCTCGGCTACGGAGGATGCATAATTGCGGCTGTCAGGAGAAAAGAGCTCCACGCTGTGCTGGAACTCGATGACAGATTCTCGGTCATGAATGTGATAGCCCTCGGCAAGCCGAAGGAGACAGTCGTGCTGGAAGACATGAGAGATGGAGACTACAAATACTGGAGAGACGCCGATGAGACGCATCATGTTCCAAAACGCAGCCTTCAGGAACTGGTCATACGAATAAAATAACACACCCCAATCTCACGACTTAGGGTGTGCTGCTTAACTTAACCTAAAACTTAACCTATGAAAAAACTATCGCTTATTTCTATTACAAACTCCGTGCCAAACTAGTTGCTCCCTCCAACAAAATCCACAGATTCTACACCGAATTCAAAAGGTACCGAACTTTGATTCCATGACAGGCCTCCGTCCACTGTATAATATATGGTACCGCTCTCTCCCGTGGAAGACATTACGGAGCAGGCTCCCCGTAAGGCATCCCTGAGAAAAGCCACCGATGAGAGAGTTCCGGAAGAATACCCTCCATCGGCAGGATGGATCTCGTCACTTGTGGCAAGACAGTCCGCGGACACGTACATGACTCCGTCACTTCCTGCGGCCCAGACATAGTTGTCAAAGCAAGCGTCCAGGGCATTGACGTCGACATCAGAGCTCAATGCCTGCTCCCAAGTCCAGCCTCCGTCCACAGAGCGCAGGACACCCATTGGTCCTGTACCGGACAGATAGAGCACCGGGCCGGGTGCCGCATAGATATCAGTAGGACGCTGAGAAGACGAAGCCGTGCCAACAGGCATCTCCGACCATGTAGTTCCGCCATCCGGAGAATACTCCACAACAGCATTTCCGTCCGCGGCCTGTCCACAGCACCAGACATTCCTGCCGTCCGCTACTGCCAGGGCCGAATACGAGACTACGGATGGTGACTCCCGGCACACAGACCACGAGCCTCCGCCGTTGACTGTCTTAATAACCATACAGGTATCTGATGTCACAGCCCAGGCCGTATCCTTATCGTGAGCCACAATCGCAGCGATAGACACCGGACGCGAGGTTCTCAGCGACGAGCCCTGATTGCTCCATGTCGCACCGCCGTCCTTCGTATACAGAATCACCGTCGTACCCCGCAGCGTATCCGCCTCTCCGGCAATCCAGCAGATCTGGTCATTCACCGCAAAGACATCTTTCAGCCGCACGTCCGGAATCATAGAAGGGGAACCCTGCCGCACCCAGGACTGTCCGGCATCAGGCGAATACAGAATTGTGCCGTAACCGCTGTCTCCTGTTCCCGCAGCCCAACCGGCAGTTATAATATCCATAACGACATCGCAGACAGCCTCTCCGCCGGCTGTTATATTAACCTGCTTCATAACAGGATAGTACCCGTCCATCCTATAGCGGAACCCCTGCAGGCCGTCGGGTAGATTCTTATAAAAATACGCACCGGCTGCGTCTGTCAGCACTGCCGAGTCTCCGTAGAGTACCGATACTCCTTCCATCGGCTCCCCGGACACGGATGATGTCACATGTCCGCTCAGACTGCCCCATCCGGCCGTCGGCTTCTTACATCCCGGCAGTGACACCGCCGCCACTGCCAGGAATACCACCAAAATATATACTGTCTTTCTCATAATCGCACTTTACAGCGCGAAAGTAACAATTTTTACTTAGACTCTGACAGTATTGCGACGGGCTGTGACACTTCTGTCCTACCTGAAGCCTGTACCCGGTTGACTGCCGCCGGCTCACCGTCCTCAAACCACTCATCCGGGATATTGATTTCTATAACACTTAGAGGGCCGGGCTCTCCATTGCTGTTGACCGGGCAGCCGACAGCGACACACTGCTTTGTATCATACACTGTTCCGTCTTCTCCCACCGCATGAAAATATATCGGATCCTCAATATCCACTATATAGAAGATACTCCCATATGAAAACAATCCCGATATTACATTCCATCTTACAGCCTCCTCCGCTGTCGTTACTGCCGGATAATACATAGAAAGCAATTCTTCTCCAAATGCCCACAACTCATCTTCTGACATCCCGAATCTTATCCAAAAATAAACATCTGTGTTCTCATCCATTGCCACATTGCAAGTCAGATATTTATTGCCGTTTTCATCAAGTTTGGGAGCAGACCAGTCTATAGTCACCTTCAGACTGTCCGGCAATGCGACCGACGGATCTTTTTCCTGTAGCGGCAATTCAATGACATGTACTCCAGTGATTTCAAATCCGTCACTTGTTACAAATCCCACTACCTGATTATCCAATCCGGTCGTACCGCCATAGGTATCATAACTATACTTAAACGGGGCCCTATACACACCATCTCCAGACATATAAGGAGTCAAGTCATGCTCATAGTCCCTCATATACTCCACAAAGGCATCCATGTCTCCATACGATGACAGAATGTCTTGCTTTGATCCTTGAAACACAGCACATATATGTTCATTGCCATAATATGATGCAGCGAGCTGAAACCACGCATTGCTCATATAATCTACGGTAAGGCCGGTGGTGAGGGCGCAGACCTGAGCCTTGACCGGAGCGGATACCTCGCCCGTTGAAGATACCGCACGGGCATATACCGTATATGGTCCGAAATCCAGAGGTTCGGAGCAGTCGTACTCCACTGTCGCAACTGTCACGCTGTCCGAAAGCTCGATACGCTGAACTCCGTCCAGCTCTCCGGCCTTGAACGCCACAGAGTCGGTCTTCATGTTCACGGCGCGGCATACCGCATACTCAATGGTCTGAGTACCTTCTCCGCACTCAAAATCAAGCTTGAAATATCCGTCCTTCACATCCGAGACTGAGACAGACACATAATTATCGTCCCCAGAGGAAGTAATCTCTTTATCATCATCCAGAAGGCCGCAGGATGCCAGCGGCAGAAATGCCGCACACATTACTATAAATTTCTTTTTCATATCTGATAAGTTTAATGTTTTCAGGTTAATGTAAATATCTCCGCCTTGTGACGCTCTTTTTGATTCCGGACTACGCAGCGGCCTTGCTGTCGTGCTTGTGCTGGAACATCAGGGCGAACAATATGGCTACCACCAGGGCGTAGGCTGCGAAGAGCCACCAGGCATGACTCCAGCCTGTCATCACGGTATGCCAGTCAATGACTCCGTCGGCTCCGGGTATCTTATGCGAGTTCACCAGGGCATTGACGACAGCCTGGGCCCCGATAGTGCCGGCTGCCGCTCCCACACCGTTGGTCATCAGCATGAAGAGTCCCTGGGCACTGGAGCGGATAGAGTTGTCCGTAGTCTGATTGACAAAGAGCGAGCCCGAGATGTTGAAGAAGTCGAAGGCCACTCCGTACACTATCATGGACAGGACAATCAGCCATACGCCGCTGCCTGGATTGCCGATGGCGAAGAATCCGAAACGCAGCACCCACGCCAGCATGGCTATGAGCATCACGTTCTTTATACCATAGCGTCTGAGGAAGAACGGTATCAGCAGGATACAAAGGGTCTCCGATATCTGGGACAGGGATATCAGCATATTGGAATGCTCGACACCGAACGTTCCCTGATATTCGGCCAGGTTGCCGAAGTCCGCCAGGAAGGGATTGGCAAAACCGTTGGTAATCTGCAATGCGACTCCGAGCAGCATGGAGAAGATGAAAAATACGGCCATCTTTCTCTGTCTGAACAGGGTAAATGCCCTGAGACCCATAGCGTCCACCAATGACTTCCTATGCATCGTCTTATTCACCGGGCACTCGGGCAGTGTCAGGGTGTACAGAGCCAGGATGATACTCAGAGCACCCGATACCACATACTGCATGGATGTCTCCTGCATGGCCGCCCCGCCGACTTTTACCAGATCCACGAACCACATGGAGCAGATGAAGCCCACCGTACCCCATACTCTGATAGGCGGAAAGTCCTTAACCGGATCCAGTCCGGACTTTTCCAGAACCGTATACGATACCGAATTGGATATGGCTATCGTAGGCATGAAGAATGCTATGCTAAGAGTGTAAAGGCCGAAGAGAACTCCGAACTCCACGTCCGCTCCGGCTGACACCCCGTATATGCCGGCTCCGATCATAGCCGCTCCGGCCACCGCATGACACAGACCGAGCAGCCTCTGCGCCTGAATCCACTTGTCGGCTATGATACCCATGATCGCAGGCATGAAGATGGACACAATACCCTGAACGGAATAGAACCATCCGATACGGCTTCCGAAACCAACCTCCGCAAGATAACGGCCCTGGCTCGTCAGATACGCTCCCCACACTGCGAACTGCAGGAAACTGAGCAGAATCAATTTAAATTTTTGAGCTTTCATACTATATTATCTTTCAATCGTCAAACCTCTTAACACCGCAGTATATCCGTCGTTGGAGTCCGTCATGACCATACGTACCTCCTTCACCGGAGACAGCGGCTCGAAGACCAGCTCTCCGTGATAGAGTTCACCGGCTCTGACAGTCTCGCCGTCAGCCGTCACATACTCCACGTAAGCATCAGTCACATAGAACATACCGGATGACGGAGCTCCGGATGTGACTGTAATACGGCTGCACTCCACCGGCTGAGCCATTACAAAGGACAGCGTGTCCCCGGCCTGAAGCACCCGGCCCGAATATCCGACGCCCTCCCTTCCGGCCAGACTCCGCTTGTTGCCGTCAGACAGGGGGAAATTGCTCTCCACCGTCATTTCCGGCTCTAGGTAATCATACAATTCGATATTGGAGGCCCCTACCGCGATGCTGCTGAGATCGTCGGCGAAGAATGTGGCGAAACGGAAGTCCTCCGGCCTGTCCGTGACTATCTCTCCGCGACATATGGGAGATGAGGCCGTCGGAGCCGTTGCATCCATGCTGTAACGCACCACAGCGGAAGGATGAGGCGGCCGCACCCGCAGTACCTGAGAGTCAAACGTCACCTCCGGCGGAGCTACACGGAACGCTATGCCCATACGGTAGAGTCTCTGGAAATGCGCATTGTACAGTCTATTTTCAAAGTCCTCGAAATCGCGGTCCGCTTTGCTGCTCCAGCCCACCTCGGCCAGAGCGCACAGACGCGGGAAATACTGATACTCCATCAGACGGGGCGGCCAGGCCAGAAGTTCTGTCCACAGTCCGGCCTGTACTCCGACTATCAGAGCACTGTCCGCAGGAGAGCCCACCAGTATCTCATCCGGTTCCAGGGAATAGGTCTTGGACAAAGGTACTATCCCGGCCCAGCTGTGTCCTCTCTCCGCAGGAGACTGTTTCATATCCAGATAACAATATTCTCCTATCTGCACCACAGTACGGTACCCCTTTTCCACCGACATACGTCCGCTCTCCACGCTCCTCCAGGCATACACCATCGTACCCGCATCATAACGGGCATCGGTATTCACTATCTCGTCCCAACCGGCCATCTTCCTGCCGCACCGGGCCAGTATATCCTGCATCCTATACACAAACAGGCTGTGCAGTTCCTCCGGTCCGTCCAGACCGTGCTCTTTCATCAGAGCCTGACAGTGCGGGCAGTTGTTCCACGAGGTATGGTCCACCTCATCGCCTCCGATATGGATGTACTCCGAAGGAAAGAGAGAGGCTATCTCCTTGAATATGTTGGACAGTATCCTGTAATTCTCCTCCCGAGCCACACAGAGGACGTTGTCGGTCTCCCCGTTGACACTGATATAAGGCACATCCATGTCGCAGGCCATCTCCGGAAAGACACCGACGAGCGAACGGCTGTGACCGGGCAGGTCTATCTCCGGGATAATCTCGATATGACGCTCGGCAGCGTACTTCACGACCTTGCGTATCTCCTTCTGGGTATAATATCCACCGTAGCGGTCATGGCCCTGACCGTAGGCAGCCGGGCTAACCTCATCGTCGCCCCTCCATGCGCCTTTCTCCGTCAGTTGCGGATATTTGCGTATCTCTATCCGCCAGCCGTTGTCGTCGGCCAGATGCCAGTGGAAGCTGTTGAGCTTGTGGTAAGCCATCCAGTCCAGCAGCCTCAGGACATGCTCCACGTCGAAAAATGTCCGGGAGACATCCAGCATCGTACCTCTGTAGGCATATCTGGGAGAGTCATCCACCGTCACTCCGTCCAGCACCCAGCGGGTAAGTTCCGGACAGTCTCCTCCATAAACAGCTGGCGGCATCATCTGCAGCAGGGTCTGGATGCCGTAGAATATCCCGGCACGGTCCGATGCCTCTATGACGACACGATCATTGCCCACTTCCAGCCTGTAGGCCTCGCTCTCCATTCCTTCGGTCAGACTGAGAATGATGCCGTTATATGTCGGCACACCGTTAACCGGCACCTCAAAGGCAAACACATTCTCCAGATGCTCCTTAAGGTAGTTCCGTTCAAACTCCAGCTCATCGGACGCGCACACCGAAAGCCCCTTCTCCATCATGAACACACCGTCCTCAGGAGTCACTTTCAGCGGCTGAGGCACCAGATTGCAATAGGTCTGCGCTGACAGGGCCACTGCGGCGGAGAGCATCAGGCACAATGACAGTATTCTTTTCATAAGGCAGCTGTTTACAATATCTCAAAAATATCCGTATCTCCCTCAATCCTGACACGCACCGCATCCGGGCTCAGCGTCAGTCTGCAATAAGGCTCCTCCGTGCTGAGACGGCCGGCAACGGAACCGTCAGCGGCATATTGAGTTACCGTCACTTCCGAACGCGGCCGGAGCAGCAGGACTTTCTCCACATCCGCCCCGATGCTGTCCTCACGGATGATGCCGAACGACAGATCTCCGTCCAGAGCATAATAAGTATAAGGGTTGTTGTCAAAGGCATACACCGCCCTGTCCCTGTCCTGGGCCTGCATGTCGAAGCCGAGGCTGTCCGGACGGACAGGGTTGACACTGAACGTGCGCACGGCGGCCCAGTTGGTCTTGTCCGACTCAATCTTGCGCAGACGCACATACCGCGCATCCACCCCGCGGCCCTGCCACCTGATGATGTACTGCCTTTCCAAAGTATCCGCTGTCACATGGAACCATATCTGCCCGTCCTTGGATGCCTCCAGCACAGTCCGGTCAAAATAATCCACATCGTCCACCGAATTGCGTCCCTGGAGTATCTCTATCTCTCTCAGGCCCCTTACCAGACCGAGATCCACCCCTATCCAGTCATCGGTCTGCTGGGCGTATGCAGAGGTATAGAATGTCGTAGAATCGTCATCGAACATCAGTTTGCCCGAGACGGTGCCGGAATTGGCAAATGAGCCTATGGCCGTATACGAATAGGGACTCCGGCCGGCCACTCTGCGGTAGAACTCGGCCGCCATCCCGTCCATAGCCCTCTCGCAGAACGGATTGAGCTTCATTGAGCCGGACTTGTGCGCCTCATAGGCCGCTTTCTCCTCAGGGCTCATCAAGTTGGCCGTATAAGCCGACCAGAAAGCAGCATCATCTCCGCTCTCAAACACCTTAATCAGTTCAAGAGTCCGGACACCTCTGGCACCCAGCTTGCCGAACTCCTCCAGCCAGGGAGAAAGCTCGCGCATAAGGGCTTCATTGGAACAGTTCTCGGCCATCTCTTCCGGAGCGGCCTCCACCCTGCGGAACTCCTCCAGCAGAGCGTCGTACTGCTGCTGAGTATAGTCGTCAAAGTCAAAAACCTCCGTCTCCCAGGACTCATCGCGGCGGTAGCCGGACTCCGTGTCGCATGAATGTATGGCGAATGTCCGGTAAGCCTCCCCGGCATCTTCTCCGGCCAGTACACCGAGGCCGCGCTCCCAGTTGGCATGAGGATCATAGTCCTCAATGTTCCAGGTATAATCAGCCACACCGTACAAGGCCAGTTTGGAGGCCTCGGCATGTTCCATGGGATTGCTTACGAAGCCGCAAAGGTTCTCAGCCGTAAGCGTCTGGTCCAGGCCGTATACGGGACCCTGCATGACGATATGGCGGCAGTAGTCCGTAACCGGGAAATTCCACCAGTACAGGGCCGGACGCTGTATTCTGGTACCCACCCACTCCAAAGTAGCCGGAGTAAGGTCGCTGCACACATAGTCCCCGGTCCAGAATACCCGTACAGAAGGATCCAGTTCCCTGCCGTAGACAGCCAGACTGCCGCGCTCGGTAGGATTGGCCCAGGAACGGTTGTAATCAGTAGGACAGATGATAAGCGGAGCCACATCGCCCTTGACCTTCACGAACTCCTCTCCCAGGCGGTTGAGCAGCTCAACCTGACGGTATGGATTGGCCCCGTCTCCGGATATGTCGTCAAAGAATATAGCGAATGCCCTTACGCCCAGCGCATACATATCCTCAAACTTGGCGACGAGAGCCGCATAGTCCTCCTCATTCCACTTTATGTCCTGACCAGGATGTATGGCCCAGACGAAATCCACATAATTGGCCCGGCAGGCCTCTACCAGTTCCTTTATATCAGCGGCCTCGTCCTCCGGGTAAGGCTTTCTCCAGTCAGGCGAGCTGTGATACGGGTCGTCCTTGGGACCGTATATATAGGTATTCATCTTGTATCTGCCGTAAAAGTCTATCAGCGAAAGGCGGGCTTCATGCGACCATGGAGTGCCGTAGAATCCCTCGACCACCCCTCTCGCCGGCAAATCCGGCCAGTCATTGACACTCATGCACGGCAGAAGCCCGTTCCCGGACTGAGCCGCTATCTGACGCAGGGTCTGCAAGCCGTAGAAGACACCCCGCTCATCATAGCCTAGTATAGAGATACCCTTTCCGTCTATCGTAAGCCGGTAAGCGCCGGACAACTCCCGGACTCCTGCCTTGACCGCTTTTTTCTGTCCGAAATCCACGGTCAGCCTGACCGCTTTCTTATCCCCCGCCGGCAGAAAATCCACCGCATCCGCGAATCTTCCGCTCCTGTCCATAAGACGCACCCCTCCGGACACATCCAGAGCCTCCTCATCTGAAAGCATCTCCACCTCATGCGGTGTCGGGTTGATTATCGGGTCTTTAGCCTCTGTATTTCCTCCCCATACAGGAAGCGTGAGAACCATCTGAACACAGACAATCAAGAATTTTTTCAAGTAATTCATATCGGTTTTCATATAAAACTATCGCAAAGATAACTTTTAATAGGAAATAATTGGAATAGTTAAAAAAATTGCACTAATTTGCTGCCGATTCTAAAAATATTAGATGCAATTATGAGCACAGCATTACAGTACAACATCAATCCCCTGGTCAGCGCAATCGGCAAGATGCCCGAGGAGTTCACCAAGGAGGACATAATCAATTTCATCACAACCAACGACATACGTGTCGTGAACTTCCGCTATATCGCGGGAGACGGCAGGCTGAAGACCCTCAACTTCCCGGTCAGCAGCCTTCAGTACCTGGATCTGATTCTCTCGTTCGGAGAGAGAGTGGACGGCTCCAGCCTCTTCTCGTATATCGAGGCCGGATCGAGTGACCTCTATGTCATTCCCCGTTTCTCCACGGCCTACATAGATCCGTTTGCCGAGATTCCTACCCTGGGCCTGCTCTGCTCCTACTTCACCAAGGACGGACTGCCTCTGGAAAGCTCTCCGGAGTACACCCTCCGCAAGGCACACGAGGAATTCAAGAAAACCACAGGCTACACCTTCGAGGCCATGGGCGAGCTGGAGTTCTACGTCATCTACGACGATGACAACTGCTTCCCCTCGGAGAACCAGCGCGGTTATCACGAGTCCACTCCTTTCACCAAGGTCGAGGCTTTCCGCACCGAGGCCATGAAACTCATCTCGCAGGTCGGTGGAAACATCAAGTACGCCCACTCAGAGGTCGGCAACTTCACTCTGGACGGAAAAGTGTACGAGCAGAACGAGATAGAGTTCCTTGTATCGCCAGTCGAGTCTGCGGCAGACCAGCTGGTAATGGCCAAATGGATCCTCCGCACCCTGGCATGGCAGTACGGTTTCGACATCACTTTCGCACCAAAGATTACAGAGGGAAAGGCCGGAAGCGGACTGCATTTCCATACCCGCATCATGAACGGAGAGCATTCCGTCATGCTTAAGGACGGACATCTCTCTGACGAGGCCAAAAAGGCTATTGCCGGCTATATGACCTGCGCGTCATCCCTGACCGCATTCGGCAACGCCAACCCGACATCGTACTTCCGTCTGGTGCCTCATCAGGAGGCTCCCACAAGCATCTGCTGGGGAGACCGCAACCGTTCCGTACTCGTGCGCGTACCCCTCGGATGGACAGGCAGGAGCGACATGTCCGCCATCGCCAACGGACTGCCCCAGAATCCCGACATCGTAATGCCCGACAAGCAGACCGTAGAACTCCGCTCAGGCGACGGCTCGGCCGACATCCACCTGATGCTCGCCGGACTGGTAACAGCCGCACGCATCGGATTCGAGATGCCCGACGCGCTTGAGATTGCCAGGAAGACCTACGTCGATGTCAATATCCACGATGCCAAGAATGCAGCCGTACTCAACTCACTGGCACAGTTGCCGACTTCATGTGCCGAGTCAGCCGACGAACTGGAGAAAAACAGGGCACTGTACGAGGCCAAGGGCGTGTTCTCCAAGAGCATGATCGACGGACGCATAGCCATGCTGCGTGCATACAACGATGCCAACATCCGCGAGGAGGTAAAGCGCGACAAGGGTCTGATGATGGAACTGGTAAGACGCTACTATCACTGCGGATAAAATAACCCCGCAGCACACGGAGTATTGCAAGAATCCCTGCCTGAGCAGCCATCAATGACTACGGCAGGGATTCTTTATTAAGCCCTTTTGGGGTGCCATCTTGACTGTCATGTCTCCGTCATACACGCACTTGATACTGAAACCTTCCTCTGTAGTAAATTCACAGTTCACGGAGTAATCTCCCGGACCTCCGCTAATGGTCATGACACCGCTGTCAATCAAGCCGGTATAAGCCGTTTCAGACTCATCCATCCAGTCCACGAAAGTTCCGGCTGGAAACAGTACCCCCTCCGCCATTTCCATCAAGGTTCCGGGAAACAGAGTGCCCGGCGCAGCCGCCTGGGAGGTGACAGTATACGTACCGGGAGTCAGCGCACCGTCTTCGTCAAACGGCATGAATGCGTCCACATACAGGATGGAACCCGGCGGAATCACATATCCGGCCTCATCAGTAAACATATCAGTGAACACCAGATTGACTTCCATGACACCGTCCCCCATGTCCGCCAGCCACAGCGCGTCCACTGTCACCGCTGTGAAGTCCAGATCCTTCTCCAGAGGAAGCAGTTCATAACCGGAGCCGCCCTCCGAGATATATTCCGCAGGACCGGTGTACGTAACATGATGCGTCCTGCCGTCCGTATCAGTCAGGAAAGCCTCGAATACCGTATTCTCTCCATTCTCGCTTATATCCAGAGTTCCCTCTGAAAAATAAGTCCTCCGCACAGTGCCGTCGGCCTCCTGGTACAGAATACATGAAAGTTCCGGGGTAAATGTCATCGCGGCCGTAGCACCGGCCTCTCCCAGAGTATAATGCCCGGGCTGCGGTACAGGTTTCGACTTATCCTCCGGCTCACCTGTGAAAAAATCGAAAAGATAGGCCGTCGAGCCAGGAGCAAGCTGCATGTCCGTCATAGGAGTGTCCAGAAGATATGCATTGAAACAATACTCCCCGTTCTGACCGTAGGAGTTCCCGTAATACATCCCGGAAAAAGCCTTGGCCTGAAATTCCACATCCGCCGTATCAGCGACAACCGTCGTATCCGTTATCACTGGTTCATCCACGTCAGGCCTGTCCGCAGTGCCGCCGGAATCACAGCCCGTGACTGACACCGCCGCTGCGCAGACCAGTACGCACAGATAGTTTCTGATTCTCATATTTTCTAATTTTACCGCAAAATAGCGACAATTCTTCTTTTTTACAAGTCCCGGAATTGCAAATACGGCATTTTTATTATTTTTGCGTATTATGAATATAAGTTTTTTCAAGACACCGAGCCACCGCGTCTTCCACTACGAGCCCCGCTACTGGGACGAGAGAAAGGAGAGGCGCGAGCAGGTCAGACAGGAGGCACTCAGGGAAAAGGCACTGAAAGAGGGTAAGGAATGGAAGGACGAAAGCTATCAGCCTGGGAGATATATAAAAGGAAGACTGCAGGAGCAGGCCCGCAACAGCAGAAGAGGCTCCCTCAGCAAGAACCTGACCCGCATCATAGGCCTGGTATCCGTCGCGATATTCCTGGCTTTCCTGATCTATTTTGCCAAATACTTCACTGTATTCATGGAGTCAATGCGCTAGTTCTTACTGATGCTTAAGATTCTACCCCCAAACATATCAAACCTTATCGCGGCAGGTGAGGTCGTACAGAGACCTGCGTCAGCCGTCAAGGAACTGCTGGAGAATGCCGTCGATGCCGGGGCCGGCAATATCAGCGTCATCATCGAGGATTCGGGAAAGACCCTGATCCAGGTCATCGACGACGGCTGCGGCATGACCCCCGATGAGGCCAGGCTGTGCTTCGAGAGACACGCCACCTCCAAGATATCGGAAGCCGCCGACCTGTCAGCCATCATGACCTACGGTTTCAGGGGAGAGGCCCTGCCGTCCATCGCATCCGTGGCCGAAGTCACTCTCCGGACCCGTAAAAGGGGTTCAGAGACCGGTTCAGAGACCGTCTTCACCCCGTCCGGATTCGTCGGCCAGGAGGAGGCGGCCATGCCCGAGGGCACCAACATCGCGGTAAGGAACATATTCTACAGCCTGCCGGCCAGAAGAAAGTTCCTCAAGTCCGACAGCACCGAGTTCCGGCAGATAGTCTCGGAGTTCTCCCACGTGGCCCTTTGCCGTCCCGAGATCGGCGTCAGGCTGGTCCACAACGGCAAGGACATATACAACCTCAAAAAAGCCAACACTTTAAAGCAGAGGATACTGGAGATTGAGGGAAAAGACATGGTGAAGGAGCTGATAGATGTCAGGACTTCCACCAGAATCATCAACATCTCAGGCTTCGTCGGCAATCCCTCGGATGCCCGCAAGAGCGCCGGCAACCAGTTCTTCTTCGTCAACGGCAGATACTTCCGCTCCCCCTATTTCCACAAAGCCCTGATGAAGGCCTATGACAGCCTGATACCGGAAGGTGCCTATCCGTCGTACTACATCTTTTTCGAGACCTCTCCCGAGAATGTGGACGTCAACATACATCCGGCCAAGACCGAAGTGAAGTTCGAGAACGAGACCGAGATATTCGAGATTCTCACCGCCGCCGTGAAAGAATCCCTGGGACGGAACTCATTCATACCTACGATTGATTTCGACCACGACACCCTGCCGGACATCCCGGCTCCGTCGAGATTCAACTACACCGGAGGCTACAGCCGGCCGCAGGCACCCAGACCGCAGCACATACCCTACGAAACCATTCTGCCGCCGGACATGAGTGCTTCCAGACACTATTCCTCCATGGACTCCCCGGACAGTCCATCTCCCGCAGTCAACGGCTACGGAGATATCTTCGGAGACAGCGGCACATCCTCCTCCGGCAGCGGGATTCTGCAGATATCGGGAAGATATCTCGTCACCACCCTCCGCTCCGGCATGATGGTAGTGGATATCCGAAGGGCCAGAGAGAGGATTTTCTATGAAAAATACCTGCGGCAGCTGGACAATTCCTCCCCTATCTCGCATCAGGTACTCTTTCCCTGTATCATGCAGCTCTCCCCTGAGAAAATCTCCCTGCTGACCGAGAACAGAGAGCAGCTCAGAATGCTGGGATTCGACATTGAGCCAGGAGAGGACTTCTCCATCTCCGTCAACGGACTTCCCGAAGAGTTCGGAACAGACGATGACTCGGTCCGGGCAGCGGTGGACGACCTGCTGGCTTCCTTGACAGAGACCGGCTCGATAGACCTGATGAAAGCCGACCGGAGAGAGGCCATGGCCCGCAGACTCGCCTCAGCGGCTGCCACATCGGCAGGAAACGGCAGGCTCACAGCAGACGAGGCACGACTTTTGGTAGATACTTTATTCTCCTGCGCTGAGCCGGAGACCTCGCCTGGAGGCAAAAAATGCATGTCAGTATTGACTGAAGAAGATATAGAGAAACTTTTATGAGCAATTACGGATACTACCGGCCCGGACTGCCTTTCGTAGTCAAGAACCTTATAATCATCAATGCGATAGTGTTTGTCGTGACCATGTTCGCACAGCAGTTCATGTACCAGACATTCTCGCTGTTCTATTTCACGTCACCGTTCTTCAAGCCGTTCCAGCTGATTACATATATGTTCATGCACGGAGGATTCTGGCACATATTCTTCAATATGTTCTCCCTGTACATGTTCGGAAGCGTACTGGAGAACTACTGGGGCGGAAAGAAATTCTTCCTGTATTATATGGTCTGCGGCATAGGAGCCGGACTCATCAATGAACTGGTGATGTACCTGCAGATTGCTTTCGCAGAAACTCCTGGCCTTGTAGAAGCCGCCATCAACAGAGTACCCACCGTGGGTGCCTCAGGTGCCATATACGGCCTGCTGCTGGCCTACGGCATGATGTTCCCGAACAATGTGCTGCAGTTCATCTTCCCTCCCATCGCACTGAAAGCCAAATGGATGGTGATTATCTTCGGTGCCATTGAGCTTCTGTCCGGTCTTACCGGCAGAGGCGGCAACGTTGCCCATTTCGCCCACCTTGGAGGTATGCTCTTCGGCATCATAATGATACTGATCTGGAAAAAACAGAACAGGCTGTACTCCTGATGAAAAAGGGGAGAATAAAATTTTTCAGCATCTCTTACAAAGTAGTGGCGACAGTATTCTGCCTGCTGCTGTATCTGAGTTACGCCTCGGTGCTTGTAGACCCGGCGGTCCTGCCCATAGCCGGTTTCTTCGGACTTTACTTCATACCGGTACTGCTGATCAACATCCTGCTGCTGATTATCGCCCTGCTGAGACGGTCCTCCTCCGCATGGATATCCCTGGCGGCCATAGCACCGGCATTTGTCTTCGCCGGCTCATTTTTCCGCATAGGCGGGCATGAACCGGATATCACGGACACCGACGGCATTAAAGTCCTGACCTGGAACGTGGGCGGTTTCAGAGCCGGAGACGGCACTTCCCGACAGAACATGGCGGATGTCGTCTCGCTGATTGAGACCGAGATGCCGCTGATAGTGTCCCTTCAGGAATTCCGCATCCGGGACACCGCTTCGATTCCTGAAATCTTCCCCGGATACCGGTACCGCACGCATCATTTCTACCGTCTGCACAACGGAGATTTCGTCGGTAACGTAACCCTCAGCACCCTGCCCATGAGAGAAAGCGGGCACATATATTTTCCCCGAAGCACCAATATGGCACTGTATGCGGACATGGAGCTGTCCGGCAGCATGTTCCGTCTGTACAACGTACATCTGGAGTCCAACAACATCTCCATCGTATCCATCATAAAGAAAATCGGACGAGGATATGACGAATTCTCGCACGAATTTGCCCAGGCTCACGAAAAAGTCAAAAAATCTTCTTCCCGCAGAGGCAGTCAGGTACGGGCTTTGCTTGACAATATTTCAGAGAGCGGATTACCGGCCGTAATATGCGGAGACGTCAATGACACCCCCGTTTCCTATTGTTTCCGCAGCCTCAGACACGGGCGCAAGGACACTTTCCGGGAAGCAGGCAAAGGCTTCGGTGCCACCTACCGCATACTCTGGCCCCTGCTGAGAATTGATTACGTATTTGTTCCAGAAAGCGCCGGTGTATTGGCACACAGGACACTACGCCTGGACTGCTCGGACCATTATCCGGTAATAGCGGAGATAAGTATGAATGAATAACACAAGAACTATGATACAGAAAGAACAGATTGAAAAAGCAGTTGCCGTACTGAAAGCCGGAGGTGTCATACTCTACCCCACCGACACCATCTGGGGCATCGGTTGTGATGCCACCAATGAAGCTGCCGTAGAAAAAGTCTTCGCACTCAAGCAGAGATCAGACTCCAAGAGCCTGATTATCCTGGCCGGGGATATGAACATGGTAGGCCGTTACGTCCGGGAGATTCCCGAGATGGCCGTCACCGTCGAGTCCCTGAGCGACAAGCCCCTGACCATCATCTACCCGGAAGGCATCAACCTGGCTTCCAACGTAACGGCAGAGGACGGAAGCATTGCCATCAGGATTCCCAAAAACGAATTCTGTCTTGAACTGCTCCGCGCCTTCCGCAAGCCCATAGTTTCCACATCTGCCAATGTCTCCGGCACTCCCGCAGCAAAGAGATACGCTGATATCACCGATGACATCAAGACCGCAGTGGACTTCGCCGTCGATCCCTCCTGCGAGCAGAACGCCACCGGCAAGGCCTCTTCCATCATTAAGCTCGGCCTGCACAACGAGGTTCAGGTCATCCGGGAATAGCCCCTGCCTACAGGCATAATCGGTTTGCGCAAAAAATTTTTGTATTTTCCAAAAATTATATACCTTTGCGCTCCGATTCCAATTGAGCTATGGTGTAATGGCAGCACGACAGATTCTGGCTCTGTAAATCTAGGTTCGACTCCTGGTAGCTCAACAAAATGATGGCGAGATAGCTCAGCTGGTTAGAGCGCATGATTCATA